>DBQV01000001.1 GCA_002305755.1 Christensenella sp. UBA1385
ATATTCCGGACGACATCCACCATCTGGTAAGTGATGTGATCGTCAGACATATAGACGGCACCTATCTCCTGATGCAGCGCGACCGCAGAAAGAGCTTCGGCGGCATGTGGGAAGCAACTGCGGGAGGCCCTGCTTTGCAGGGTGAAGACGCTCTTGCCTGCGCCGTCAGAGAACTGCAGGAAGAAACCGGCATTCATTCGGATGCTTTGACGGAAGTCGGCCGTGTTGTCAATTCGCCAGACCATACGGTCTACGTTGAATTCCTTTGTGTGACAGACTGCGATAAAAGCAGTGTCGTTCTGCAGGAGGGAGAAACATCAGCATACAAATGGGTCACCAAGGATGAGTTGATTTCGATGAAAAAAGGCGAATTGGTGACGGAACGCATGCAAAAGTTTGTTGAGGAACTGAAGGCGTCGGATATTTCATATGTCGTGGGCGGCAGCAAGTTCAATTATCGAGTATGCGGAATCATGATCCATGACGGTAAAGTTCTTGCCATGCATGACGATCGCTCACCATACTATTATCTGCCCGGAGGCAGAGTTCAAATGGGAGAGACAGCGGAACACGCGATTGTCAGGGAGATCGAAGAGGAACTGGGTATCACGCCCCGTATCATCCGTCCTCTCTGGCTCAATCAGGGCTTCTTCACGGAGGACGTGGATCAACTGAATTATCATGAGATTTGCGTCTATTTCCTGCTGGATATATCCGGTACTGGCTTGCTGGAAAAAGGCGACAAGTTTACACTCCATGAGCGCCATCATACCCATGGATTTGAGTGGCTGTCGTTTGAACGGCTGAAGGATGAATACTTTTATCCCATCTTCCTGAAAACAGAGATTGTCAATCTGCCGGAGAGCTTTACATTAAGAACGGAGTTTGAATAATCACGCCAAGACCGCGAACCGCCACCAACGGCGGAAGCGAACCTTGCTTTATTTTTCCATATCGATCGGAAGGGAGCCGCGTTCACCGTGCAGCTGCCCTCGAAAACCATGATCTTCTCAATCAGACGCTTGACCGGCGTCTTCTCAATCTTGTTATGGTGGCAGGCCGGAACCCTACAGGCCGTTGATCCGCTGCAACTGCTCCTCCTTTATAAAGCTATTCACCTCGGTCTGACGGTAATTTGCGTTTTTCCGACCCACGCCGGAAAGCTACAGCCGGGCGAAGGCGCCAGGCTTCCTTCAGGATGTGATCGGTTGCAGAAGAGCCTTGGAAATATAACGGTACAACGGCCTTAGACCGCCGCGCCTTCCCTGTCCTGTTGACCGGCTTCAAGCGCCTTTAGCCTGCCGATGCTTTCGCTCAGCTTTCCGATCAGCTGCAGGCCTTCGCGCAGGGCGCTTTCGTCGTCCGCGTTTTTGAGCAGGATCAGCAGCGCGGGCCGCTTGCCGCCCTGGAGGCTGAGCCGGCTGTCTGTCATCAGCATGCCCTTATAGAGGAGGGCCGGGTCCTCGGAGTACTCGGGGTTCAGGCGCAGCTTGAGCGCGCCCTGGGCGAAGGTGACCAGGTCCGCGCCCAGCCCCGCCGCCAGCGCGCGCAGGCGGGCCACATCCATCAGGTTGAGCACCGGCACGTCCGGTTCGCCGAAGCGGTCGATCAGCTCGTCCAGCAGGTCGCTCCTGTCCTGCTCCGTCTGGATGAGAGAGATGCGCTTGTAGATCTCCATGCGCTGGGCCTCGCCCGGCACATATTCCTCAGGCAGATAGGCGTTGATGTGCAGCTCCACCCGCGTGTCCAGCTCGCTCTCCCGTCTGCCGCTGAAATCGCCCTTGGCCTCGCGCACGGCCTCTTCGATCATCTTGCAGTACAGGTCGTAGCCTACGCTGCTCACCTGGCCGGACTGCTCGGGCCCCAGCATGTTGCCCGCGCCGCGGATGCTCAGATCGCGCAGCGCGATGCGGAAGCCGCTGCCGAACTCCGTGAACTCCTTGATGGCGGCCAGCCGCTTTTCGGCGGTCTCGCTGAGCGCTCTGTCCGGCCGCACGGTAAAATAGGCGTAGGCAGAGCGCGTGCTGCGACCCACCCGCCCGCGCAGCTGATAGAGCTGCGACAGGCCGAAATGGTCGGCATCGTGGATGATGATGGTGTTGGCGCGAGGGATGTCGATGCCGTTTTCGATGATGGTGGTGCACAGCAGCACGTCATAACTGCCATTGACAAAGTCCATCATCACGTCCTCCAGCGCGTGCTCCTTCATCTGGCCGTGGGCGACCGCGATCCTGGCCTCCGGCACCAGACGGCGCAGCGAGGCGGCGAAACGCTCGATATCGGCCACCCGGTTGTACAGGTAATAGACCTGCCCCTCGCGGTTCTTTTCGCGCATGATGGCATCGCGCACCAGCGCCTCGGAATAATCCACCACATAGGTCTGCACGGGGTAGCGCTCCTCGGGCGGGCTTTCCAGAAGGCTCAGATCCCGCACGCCCACCATGCTCATGTGCAGCGTGCGGGGGATGGGCGTGGCCGACAGCGTCAGCACGTCCACCCTTCGCTTATAGTTCTTGATGCCTTCCTTGTGGGCCACGCCGAAGCGCTGCTCTTCGTCCACGATGAGCAGGCCGAGGTTTTTGATGTTCACATCTCTGCTCAGCAGCCTGTGCGTGCCGATCAGTATGTCCAGCTCGCCGCGCGCCGCGCGCGCGAGCACCTCCTTGTTGGCATGGGGACTGCGGAAGCGGCTGATGTAGTCCACCGTCACGGGGAAGCCTTCAAAGCGCTTTTTGACCGTCTGGTAGTGCTGCTGCACCAGGATGGTGGTGGGGGCCAGCAGGGCCACCTGCCTGGAGTTGATGACGGCGCGGAAGGCGGCGCGCATGGCCACCTCCGTTTTGCCGTAGCCAACGTCCCCGCACAGCAGTCTGTCCATGTTAACGGGGCGGGCCATGTCGTCCAGAATGTCCTGCACGGCCTTTTCCTGATCCTGCGTCAGCTCATACTCAAAGCGGTCGCCGAACTCGCTTTCAAAGGCGGCGTGCGCTTCAAAGGCAAAGCCGGGCACGGACTGGCGCTCGGCATAGAGCTTCACCAGATCGAAAGCCAGCTTTTGCAGCCCGCTCTTCACCTTTTTTCGCTGCTTTTCCCACTCGCCGCTGCCCAGATCGTTCAGCCGGGGGGCAGCCTCCTCCGCGCCGATGTATTTCTGCACCCGCTCAAACTGATCCAGCGGCACGTACAGCCTGTCGTTGCCCCGGTACTGTATCAGCAGGTAGTCGCGCCAGGCGCCCTCGCTCTGCAGGCGCACCGTTCCCTGATAGACACCGATGCCGTGATGCTCGTGCACCACATAGTCGCCTGCGCTCAGGTCGGTGAAGGCTTCGATTTTCTGGCCGGCGCTCGTGCGCGACCTGCTCTTTTTTTGCCCGCTGCCCAGCACGTCCGTGTCGGTGAGCAGCACCAGGCGGCCTTCCTCCATCAGGAAGCCACGGGAGAAGGGCGCGGCCCACAGCGCCGCGCCGCCGGGCACGGGCAGCGGGACATCGCCCCGCTCGATCTCAAGGGGGCAGTCGAACTCGCGCAGCGCGCGCTGCATGCGCTCAGCCCTTGCTTCGCCGCTGCAGAGGATGGCCACGGCATAGCCGTCCGCCATCCACTGCCTGATGTTCAGCGCAAGCTCTGAAAACCTCCCCTGAAAACGGCTGAGCCCCTGGCCCTTCATGGAGAGGGTCAGATCGGGGGAGAGGCCCGCCATGCCGCGCAGCAATTCCTGCATGGTGACGACGGGCTGCCGCTTCAGGCGCGCGAGCACCTCCTCCGGCTGGTACAAAAGGCTCTGCTGCGCGCTCAGCGCTTCGCCCCGCTCAATGGCCAGGTTCAGATCCTGCGCAAAGCCTGCGAAACGTTCATCCAGCCGGCCCAGGCTTCGGTCCGGCGTATCCACCACGATCACGGGGTCGTTCATCAGGTCGCACAGCTGGCGGGTCTGCGGATAGAGCAGACCGGCGAACAGGTGCATACCGGGGAAGGAACCGCTGTCCAGCAGCCGCTCGATGTCCCGCTCAAAGCCGGGGGCGGAAAGTGACGACGGCTCATCCTCCTGCGGGGCGTAAAGCTGCCTTGAGCGCAGGGAACCTTCCTCCGCCTGCAGGGCGGCGCGCAGGCGCTCGGCTGCCTCGGCGCGGTGCCGCTGCGGCACGAAGTATTCGAGCGCGGGGCCGAAGGCGGCGCTCTCCACCCGCCCAGCACTGCGCTGGGTGAGAATGTCGAAGGGGCGGATGGAATCCACCGCCGTATCGAAAAACTCGATGCGCACCGGGCTGTCGCTCTGCGGGGCAAACACGTTGAGGATATCGCCGATAAGCGCGCACTGTCCCTTGCCCTCCACCATGGGCACCCGCTCATAGCCCATATCGGTCAGCCGGGCCACCAGCCCCAGGGGCTCCGCCTCGTCGCCCTCGCGGACGAGCAGCTCATCGCCCAGCGTCCAGCTCTCGGGCATGTAGCGCGTGAGCAGCGCTTCGGCAGGCACGGCCAGCAGCTTCAGCGTACCGCTCCTCAGCCGCCCCATCACGGTGAGGCGCTGCCAGTCAGCCTCGCGGCCCGATACGCCGCGCACGAACTGCGTATCCTGGGCCTGCAGAGACGCCGCGGCCCCGGAGAGCAGCTGGGAGGCGTCCTGCGCCGCCCGGGCGGCCAGAGCCTCGGAGGAGGCGACATAGAGCACGGGCCGGCCCGTCTGCTCCGCCAGCGCCGCGGCCAAAAAAGCGCGCTGCGACTCGGTTGCTTCGTACAGCGCGGCGCCGGAACCCCGTTTGCAGGCGAAGAGCAGCTGCTGCCAGGCATCGCTTCGCAGAAGGCTGTCAAAGGGCGTCTTGTGCATGTTCCCTCTTGTTGTAGCGGTTCATGGCCAGGTCGATGCCGCTGCGTACAAAGCAATCGGCCGCGTCTGCGGCCAGCGCAAAGGCCTCGTCCATCGCCGCCTGCTGCTCGCCAAAACCAGCCAGCACCCAGTCCTTCAGATCCCACTGGGGGGGCGGCGCGCCCACACCGATGCGGATGCGGGGAAAACGGTCGCTGCCCGTCACCGCCAGGATGTTGCGCCATCCGTTGTGCGTACCCGCGCCGCCATGCGGCCGGATGCGCACCGTGCCGGGCTGCAGGTCAATATCGTCTGAGATGATCAGCGTCTGCTCGGGCTCTATTTTGTACCAGCGCAGCACCTCGGCCACGCTCTCGCCGCTGAGGTTCATATAAGTCTGGGGCTTGACCAGAACCACGCGTTTTCCATCCGCGAGGCCCTCGCCGACCAGCGCCTTCAGGCGGGGCCGGCTGATGCTGACGCCGTATTTTTTGGCCAAAAGATCAAGCGCCTTCCACCCCGCGTTGTGGCGGGAGTTTTCGTAGGCCGCCCCGGGGTTGCCGAGGCCGATGATTGCGATCATGAAGTCTCCTGTCAGCGGATCCAGTCCGCCATGGTGATGGAAAGCGGCCTGTCCTCGCTGCCGCCCGAAAACAGCAGCAGTGACTTTTCCCGTTCGATGGGCTTGCGCGGCGGGGTATCCTGGGAGAGTACAAAGCTCAGGCCGATCACCTCCACGCTGAATTCATCCATCAGCGAGATCAGGCCCCGGGCCGTGCCGCCGCCGCGGATGAGATCGTCCACGATCAGCGCGCGCTGCCCGGTTTTCACCGCCCGGCGGGAAAGCGACATCGTTTCAATGCGGCCGCTGCCGCTGGGATAGTTGATGTTGACGGCGCTGCCTTCGTACACCTTGCTCTGCCGGCGGGCGATGACGAGAGGCAGGTTCATATAGTCCGCCGTCATCATGGCTACGGGAATGCCCTTGGTCTCCATCGTCAGGATGAAGTCCGGCCTCTCGTCATACCAGGCGCAGGCGATGATGCGGCTGAGCCCGCGCACGGTCTCGGGATCGGCCAGCAGATCGGACAGGTAGAGGTAGCCGCCGGGCAAAAGCCTGTCTGGCGAAAGCAGCGTATCGATCAGCCCGGCAAGGAACCTGCCCGCCCCTTCGGGCTGCGCGCAGGGACGGAAACGGACGCCGCCCGCCGCGCCGGCCACCGTCTGCAGCTGACCGAGCCCGTGGTGGCGCAGTGAGGTGTCGATGATGGCCATGTCTTCGCTGAGCGTGGACTTGGCCGAGCCGAAGCGCTCCGTGAAGGCGGAAAAGGAAATCACCTCGTTGGGCCTGCTGACCAGTATCCTCGTCAGCGCGGCGATGCGCTCCGTGCGCTTGATCTTGTCCATGTGCTCATCCTCCAATCAAACTGCGGCAGGGCATTATATCACAGAATATCGAATGTTGCCATTTGTAATATAAACGAACGTTCGGCTTTGAAACGGGGCGGGCTTGCGGGACGGTTCCGCCCAGGGTATGATGTGCCGGAAAGCGAGGGAAAAAGCATGGTCGATGTGGTGGCGGCGCTGATCCGCCAGGGGGACAGGATACTGATCTGCAGGCGTCCGCCTGACAAGGCGCGCGCGCTGATGTGGGAGTTTCCCGGCGGCAAGACAGAACGAGGGGAGAGCCCCGAAGAGGCGCTGCGCCGCGAATGCCTGGAGGAGCTGGACGTGCTGCTTCGGGTCGGCAGGCTCTACGCGCAGGTCACGCATGTATACCCCGACATCTCCATCCGCCTGTCGCTGTATGAGGCGGAGATCGAAGGGGGAGAGCTGCGCCGCAAGGAGCACGCCGACATGAAGTGGATCCATCTCCGGGAGATCGGGCACTATTCCTTTTGTCCCGCCGATGAGGACATCGTCGCAAAGATCAGGGAAGAAGCATCATAGCGCGCCGCCGGGGCGCAAAAACGGGGGAGAGGCTGAGCCTCTCCCCCAGACCTTTGGGCGGAAGCGGATTACAGGTTGTCGCTGAGGTTTTTCAGCTCGGCGTCCACGGTGTAGTAGTCGCCTTCCTGCACGCTCTGCACGTTTGCATTGCCGCTGACGGCGTCTTCCAGACCGGGAGCGCGGAAGTACTTGAGCTGCACGGTGTCGCCCGCCTTCATCTCGCTCAGAGCGCTGATCAGATCGCTGTGGCTGGCGATGATGGTGTCGCCTACTTCGACGATGATGTCGCCTGCCTTCAGGCCCGCTTTTTCGGCGGGGGAGTTTGCTTCCACCTTGGCCACATAGGCGCCCTTGGGCAGGCCACCGGGTACGGCCGCGTTAAAGCTGTCGCTCAGCGTGTCCACATAGATGCCCAGGCGCGGACGGTTCGGGTCGGAAGGCGTGGCGCTGTCCTGCACCTTGGCAGCCTCCACGGTGTCGGCGTTGTACTGCTCCAGCGCCTGACGGATCAGGGGCTTGGCGGTGTTGATGGGCACGCACATGCCGATGTTGTCGATGCTGGTGGAGGAGAACATGCTCGGGCTGCTGTCATACTTCAGCGTGGGGATGCCCTGCAGTTGGCCCAGCATATTGAACATGCCGCCGCCGGAGTTGCCGCTGGAGATAGCCGCGTCCACCTGGATCATGCTGTTGGTCACGGTGGTCGTCCGGCCGTAGCGGTCGGTGCCAGTGCCCTGGATGGAACGGTTGTAAGCGGACACGACGCCGACGGTGACGGAACGGTCAAACTCCTGTCCCAGCGGATTGCCGATCACGATGGCCCACTCGCCCACCTGGATCTTGTCGCTGTCGCCCAGCTGCACCGGCTTCAGGTCGATGCCGGAGACCAGCAGCACGGCCACGTCCAATGATTCATCGCTGACCACCAGCGTGGCTTCCGCTTCCTTGGTGCCGTAGGTCACGGTGATGCGGCTGGCGCCCTCGATCACATGGTTGTTGGTCAGGATGTGGCCGTACTCGCTGACGACCACGCCGGAGCCTGTGCCGGCCAGCTGCTCACGCTGGTAGGTGGGATCATTGTAGTAGAAGCCATAGCCGCCGAAGCTGTTGCTGCGTGAGGTGACCATCTGATAGTTGTTGACGCCCACCACGCTCTCGCGCACATCGTTGGCTACCGAAAGGAAGGGGCTGGTGACCTGGTCGGTGTCGGTGCTGGTTTCCACTACCTTGTCGATCTGCTCACGGCTCAGGGTACCGCTCGCGGCCGACGAAGTGAAGGCCAGCGAGACCGTCAGCGCCATGATCAGAAGCGCGGACAAGAGAACTGTCTTTTTGTTGCGATTCAACATATCGGTTTCACTCCCTGTTATTGTTTGATACGGCACTTTCCGTGCCTGAACATAGTGTACCCATGGTTTTTGACACGCGCGTGAACAATATGTGAATACTCGGAAGCGTGGAAGGGGCTCTGTGAAATGCTTGCTTAAGACTTGACTGCGGTGGTATCATGTAATGTAACGTTCTATGCCCTGCATGGAACGGATTGCCCAACTACTGAGGAGGTTTCCATGGAGTTCAGCGCTGAAAAACTGTCCGGGAATAAGGTCAAAATCTCGTTTAACGTGCCCGCGGCCGACTTTGATACCGCGATGCAGAAGGCATACCTGAAGGCAAGGGGCCGTATCAATGTGCCCGGCTTCCGCAAGGGCAAGGCCCCGCGCAAGCTCATCGAAAGCATGTACGGCGAATCCGTCTTCTACGACGACGCGCTCGATCTTATTTTTCCCGACGCCTATCAGGAAGCCGTCACCAAGGGCGACCTCCATCCCGTGGACAGGCCCGAGCTGACCGGCATTGATCAGGTGGGCAGCGGCAAAGAGCTGAAGTTTGCCGTGGAAGTGTTCGTGCTGCCGGACGTGACCCTCGGCGACTACAGGAAGCTGAAAGCCACCAAGCACGTGCACGACATTTCGGATGAGCAGATCGAACACCGCATCAGCCACGATGTGGAAAAGGCTACCACCGAGCAGGAAGTGACCGACCGCCCCGCCAAGGAAGGCGACATCGTTCGGATCGACTACCTGGGCACCGTGGACGGCGTGCCCTTTGAGGGCGGCAAGGCGGAGGATCAGAGGCTGGAGCTCGGCAGCGGCAGCTTCATCCCGGGCTTTGAGGAGCAGGTGGCCGGCATGAGCATCGGCGAGGAGAAGGACCTGAACGTCACCTTCCCCGAGGATTACCACGCTGAGGAGCTCAATGGCAAGCCCGCCGTGTTCCATGTGAAGCTGCTTGGTATCCTTGAGCGAGTGAAGCCCGAGCTGGACGATGAATTTGCCGCAGACGTGTCCCCCTATGCCACGTTCCAGGAATACCGCGACAGCATCGTGAAGGAGCTGACCGAGCAGCGTGACCGCAACGCCGAGACGGCGCTTGAAAACGATCTGGTGCAGCAGGCTGTGGATCAGTCGGACTGCGACATTCCCGCCGCGATGATCGACGATCAGCTGGAGGATACCTACCGCAACTGGCGCATGCGCCTGGCCTATCAGGGCATCAGCGCGGAAGATTTCATGCGCTATACCGGCCAGAGCGAGGAGCAGATCCGCGACATGATGCGGCCCGAAGCCAGCATGAACGTGAAGACTCAGCTGGTGATCGACGCCATCGCCAAGCAGGAGAAGCTGGAGCCCACGCAGGAAGCCATCGATCGTGAGATCGCCGAGCATGCCCAGCAGATGAACCGTGAAGCGGAGCAGTATAAAGAGAGCCTGAACGAGCGGCAGCTGGCCTATTATAAGGATTTGGCCGTCAGCCGCATGGTGATCGACCTGCTGAAGGAAAACGCGGAGATCACGCTGCACGAGGGCCCGGCGCATGACGATGACGAGCCTCTTGACGTGGCTGATATTGTAGAGAAGGTGGAGGAAGCCCTGCCCGAGCAGGAGGCGGACTCCGCCGAGGAACAGGCCGAGGAGGCCCCCGCCCGAAAGGCGGCCAGGCTCCGCGCCAAAAAGGCTGACAAGGCCAAGGAAGAGCCGGAGGTCCAGGAATAAAAGGCCCGCCGGTCAGTAAGGAGACCGAGTACATGAGCAACAAGAACTACCTGATACCCTATGTGATCGAGCGCAGCGGCAGCGGCGAGCGCTCCTATGATATTTATTCCCGCCTGCTGAAGGACAGGATCATCTTCCTGTCCGGCGAGATCGAGGATGAGATGGCCAACGCCGTTGTGGCGCAGCTGCTTTTCCTGGAGATGGACAACCCGGATGCCGATATCTCCCTGTATATCAACAGCCCCGGCGGCTCCGTGACGGCCGGCATGGCGATCTACGATACCATGCAGTACATCAAAGCCCCGGTGCGCACCGTTTGCGTGGGCATGGCGGCTTCCATGGGCGCCTTCCTGCTGATGGCGGGCGAAAAGGGCAAGCGTATGGCACTGCCCAACGCCGAGGTGATGATCCACCAGCCTTCGGGCGGCGCGCAGGGCCAGGCCACGGATGTGAGCATCCGCGCCGAGTGGCTGCTGCGCACCAAGAAGAAGATGACCGAGATGATGGCTGAGATGACGGGCCAGAGCATCGAGAAGGTGGCGGCGGACGCGGAGAGGGATTACTTTATGTCCGCGCAGGAAGCGCTGAAGTACGGCATTGTGGACCAGATCTACGACCCCCGGAAAAAGGAAGAGGTGAAGGATGCCTAAGGGACCGGGTGATCTGCAGCGGCAGCACAGCTGCAGCTTCTGCGGCAAGACGCAAAACCAGGTGGATCGCCTGATCGAAGGCCCTGGCGTCTACATCTGCGACGAGTGCGTGGCGCTCTGTTCCGATATTCTCAGTGACCTGCCCCGCGACGGCAAGAAGCGCGGCACGCCCGACAAGCTGCTCAGGCCCGCCCAGATCAAGGAGACGCTCGATCAGTACGTGATCGGGCAGGAGTACGCCAAGCGCGCCCTGTGCGTAGCTGTGTACAACCACTACAAGCGCATCCGCAGCAACGGCGAAAAGAACGACGTGGAGCTGCAAAAGTCCAACGTGCTGCTGGTGGGCCCCACGGGCTCGGGCAAGACCTATCTGGCCCAGTCGCTGGCGCGTATCCTGCAGGTGCCCTTCGCCATCGCGGACGCCACCTCACTGACCGAGGCCGGCTATGTGGGAGAAGACGTTGAAAATATACTGCTGCGGCTGATCCAGGCGGCGGACGGAAACATCCGCGCCGCCGAGCAGGGCATCATCTACATCGATGAGGTGGACAAGATCGCCCGCAAGAGCGAGAACGTGTCCATCACGCGCGACGTGTCGGGCGAAGGCGTGCAGCAGGCGCTGCTGAAGATCGTGGAAGGCACGGTGGCCAATGTTCCCCCGCAGGGAGGGCGCAAGCACCCGCAGGCTGAGATGCTTCAGATCGACACCACCAACATCCTCTTCATCGTGGGCGGCGCCTTTGACGGGCTGGAGAACATCATCTCCAGCCGCATGGGCAGCAGGACGCTCGGCTTTGGCGCCGAGCTGGAGAGCAAGGATGATCTGCGCCTTGGCCGCGTGCTGTCGAACATGCGGCCGGAGGACCTGGTCAAGTTCGGGCTCATCCCTGAGCTGGTGGGCCGCCTGCCCGTCATGCTGACGCTGGACAGCCTGGATGAAAAGGCCATGATCCGCATCCTGACCGAGCCAAAGAACGCGCTGGTGAAGCAGTATCAGAAGCTATTTGAGATGGACAAGGTGGACCTGCGCTTCACACAGGAGGCGCTGGAGGCGGTGGCCAAGGAGGCCATCACCCGCAAGACCGGGGCCCGCGGGCTGCGGTCCATTATCGAAAAGGCGCTGCTTGACACCATGTTCGAGATCCCGGGTGACAGCGAGATCAAAAGCTGCCTGGTGACGCGCGAGGTGATCACCGAAGGCGCGAAGCCCGAGCTTCTGCGCGAGGTGAGCCGATCCAAAAAGCGTGCGGCTCTCACCGGCCCGGTGACGGACGCCTCATAAGGGCGGGCAGACCAATCGACCGACATTTGACCATGCATGCCTCTTCTCGACGGTTTGGCGGGAAGAGGCCTTTTGACAGGAGGCCGTATGGCGAAGACGAAAAGCGGGCAGGGATTTGAGATGCTGCCGCTGATGCCGCTGCGGGGGATGATCCTCTTTCCGCATGCAACCATGGACCTGGACGTGGGCCGCGAGCAGAGCATCCACGCAGTGGAGAAAGCGATGGCGCAGGACCAGCGCATCTTCATCGTGTCGCAGAAAAACACGGAGGCGGAAGACCCTTCCTTTGACGATCTGAACCCTGTGGGCACCATCGCCCGCATCAGGCAGGCGCTTCACATTACGGGCAGCATGCTGCGCGTGCTGGTGGAGGGAGAGCAGCGCGCCACGCTGGAAAAGCTGGCCGTTTCGCAGGAGGCCTGGGTGGGCTGGGTGAAGCCTGTGCCTGCCATCGCCCCCGAGGAGATCACGCCGGAGCTTGCGGCTTCCATGCGCGTGGCGCAGGATTATTTCAAAGAGTTTGCCGAGGCCAGCCAGCGCGTGTCGCCGGAAGCTGAGCGCACCATCCGCGCCATCTCAAACCCCGATGAGCTGGTGGACGTCATCGCGGGCAATGCCATCAGCCGCGCGGAAGATAAGGAGACTCTGCTCAACATCCTTCCCACGCAGGAGAGGCTGGACGCGCTGAGCGTCGCCCTGCTCAATGAGGCGCGCTTCGCCGGGCTGGAGCGCATGGTGCAGCTGCGCATCCGTATGCAGATGGATAAAAATCAGAAGGATTACTACCTGCGGGAGCAGATGCGCGTGCTCCAGGAAGAGCTGGGCGAGGATGAGGACGAGGACATCGAGAGCTACCGCCAGCGCCTGGAAAAGACGCCGATGAACCGTGAGGCGCGTGAGAAGGCCGAAAAGGAGATCGACCGCCTCAGCCGCATGCAGGCCGGCACGCCGGAGAGCACCGTATCGGAAAACTATCTGGACTGGCTGCTGGATCTGCCCTGGGAGAAATACACCGCCGACAACCTGAAGCTGGACCGCGCCAGGCGTGTGCTGGACCACGATCACTACGGCATGGAGAAGGTCAAGGAGCGCATCATCGACTTTCTGGCCGTGCTGGGTCTGCGCCAGCGCACGGACAGGACGGCCGCCATGCGCGGCCCCGTGCTCTGCTTTGTGGGCCCGCCCGGCGTGGGCAAGACCTCCATCGTCAAGGCCGTGGCCAGGGCGATGGGGCGCGAGTTCGTGCAGATGTCACTGGGCGGCGTGCGCGATGAATCCGAGATCTTCGGCCACAGGCGCACCTATATCGGCGCGATGCCGGGCCATGTGATCAGCGGCCTCAAGCGCGCCGGCAGCATGAACCCCGTCTTTCTCTTTGACGAGATCGACAAGATGGGCAACGACTACCGGGGCGATCCGGCCAGCGCCATGCTGGAGGTGCTGGATTCTGAGCAGAACATGCACTTCCGCGATCACTATCTGGATGTGCCGATGGATCTGTCGCGCGTGATGTTCGTCACCACGGCCAACACGCGGGAGAGCATCCCCGCGCCGCTGCTGGACCGCATGGAGATCATCGAGGTGCCCAGCTATACCGAGGAGGAGAAGCTGCAGATCGCCAAGCGTCACCTGATGAAAAAGCAGCTGGAGGAGAACGGCCTCGACCCGCGGAAGGTGAAGGTGACGCAGGACGCGCTGCGCTTTGTGATCGAGGGCTATACCCGGGAGGCGGGCGTGCGCACGCTGACCCGCATGCTGGCCACGCTGGCGCGCAAGGCCGCCGTGCGACTGCTGGATACCGGGGCGGACAGCCTGACCATCGACCGGAAGACGGCGGGGGATTTTCTGGGCGCGGAGCGCTTCCTGCGCGATGAGCCGCAGAAGCAGCCGCTGGTCGGCACGGTGAACGGACTTGCCTACACCGAGGTGGGTGGTGAGATGCTCCAGGTGGAGTGCGTCACCATGCCCGGCAGCGGCAAGCTGACGCTGACCGGGAGCTTGGGCGACGTGATGAAGGAATCCGCGCAGGCGGCGCTCTCCTGGGTGCGCGCGCACTGCCGGGCCTATGGCCTGGAGGACGATTTCCATACCAAGGTGGATATCCACATCCATGTGCCGGAGGGCGCCGTGCCCAAGGACGGCCCCTCCGCGGGCGTAACCATGGCGACGGCGCTTCTGTCCGCCGTGACAGGGCGCAAGGTGCGCGCCGATATCGCCATGACCGGCGAAATCACGCTGAATGGCCGCGTGCTGCCCATCGGCGGCGTGAAGGAAAAGACGCTCGCCGCCTACCGGGCGGGCGTCAAGCAGCTGATTCTGCCCCGGGAAAACGGCAAGGATTTCAACGAGCTGCCCGCCTATATCCGGGAGCGCTTTACCGTGACCTACGCCGATACCATCGAGCAGGTGGCGGCCCTGGCCCTGCTGGGGACGGAGGACTGATGGAGATCAGGAAAGCGAGCTTTGTGACCAGCATGGCGGCCTACGGTCCCTTTTCCGGCAGAGGACTGGCGCAGGTGGCCATGGCCGGACGCAGCAACGTGGGCAAGTCCACGCTGATCAATACGCTCTGCCGAAGCGGGCGGCTGGCCAGGACATCCTCCACGCCCGGGAAGACCAGGCTGATCAACGTGTTCTTGATCAACGAGGCCTTCCACCTGATCGATCTGCCCGGCTATGGCTATGCCAAGGTCTCGCGTGAGGAAAAGGAGCGCTGGGGGAAGCGCATGGGCGACTACTTCAGCGGCAACGAGCTGCTGAAGGCTGTGGCGCTCCTGGTGGATATCCGCCACGCCCCCTCGCAGGACGACCTGCAGATGGCGGCGTTTTTAAGATCGGTCGGCATTCCCTTCATCACCGTCGCCACCAAGGCGGATAAGATATCCAGGGCCGCGCGTCAAAAACAGCTGCTCACCATCGCGATGGCGCTGCAGGTGCAGCCCTTCGATATCATTCCCTGGTCGTCCGAGACGGGGGAGGGCAGACCCGCCCTGCTGGCGGCGCTTGAAAACTATCTGTGACCCATCGTGCAAAAATCGAAAGGGGGCCGGACGGCTCCCTTTTTCGTACTCTTTCCGTTTCAGCGCGTCCAAACGCGTGTATACTTTAGTGACTAAAGTTAGCGGAAGCTAACAAAACGGGCCGAAAGGCCCAGTGCCCGCAAGGGAGACGAGAAAGGAGACAGCATGTTTCAACAGATTCAACTGCCTTACGCATATAACGAACTGGAACCCCACATTGACGCCCTGACCATGGAGACCCACTACACCAAGCACCACGCCGCCTATACCAGGAACCTGAACGAGGCGGCCGAGAAGGCCGGTGTGCAGGATCAGCCCATCGAGGCGCTGCTTTCCTCGCTGGATCAGGTGAAGGACGAGGCGCTGCGCAAGGCCATCCGCAACAACGGAGGCGGCTTTTACAATCACAACCTCTACTTCGGCGTCATCGGCCCCAAGGGGGGCGGAAAGCCCGAGGGACGCCTGGCCCGGGAGATCGACAGTCAGCTGGGCGGCTTTGAAGCCATGAAGGCGGAGCTTTCGCGCCTTGGCGCCGGTCAGTTCGGCTCCGGTTGGGCCTGGCTCTCGTCGGACCGTGAAGGCAAGCTTGTTCTCAGCGCCACGCCCAATCAGGACAATCCCCTGATGGAGGGCAAGGGATTTGTGCCCATCCTCGGCATCGACGTGTGGGAGCACGCCTATTACCTGAAGTACAGGAACCTGCGGGCCGACTACATCAAGGCATTCTTCGAGGTGATCGACTGGCAGGCCGTGAGCGCCAACTACGAGAGCGCGATCGGAGGCTGAGCCTCTCTCGCATCCTTGGCCGGGCGGGGAGACCTGCCCGGCTGTGTTCTGCCCAGGGGGGCCACTCTGCGGTTGCCAATATTGTTTAGTTGCTATATAATATCGGCGGGAGGGAGAGCATGGATAGCAGAGAAGAGCTTGTAAAGAAGCTGCACGGGACGGTGAGCCTGATGGGCTGCGAGGCGCGCATGACGCGCAGCTACGGCACGGCGCATGAGCTGACCTCTTCGGATATGGATTTCCTCAAGTGCGTGGAGCGCAAGGCGCAGGCCAAGGCGGGGGATATTTCCCAGTTTCTGGGGGTCACCGGCGGCGCCACCACGCAGCTGGCCCGCAAGCTGGAGCAGAAGGGCTATGTCGAGCCCTACCGGATGGAGGGCAACAGGAAAGAGGTCTATTACCGCCTGACCGCCGAGGGGGAGACCGCCTGCAGGGGCTTTGACGCGCACTATGACAGGATCAGGCGCAAGGTGGAAGGCTATGTGGCGGGCCTTGACGAGGCCGCGGTCGAACAGATAGAGGGCCTGCTGGATACCGTGGTCTCGGCCCTTGAAGTGGGCAGCCACTGCTCCGTCAAGCACGGAGAGCAAACGAGCGAATACCCGCTGGCAGCGGGAGAAAAGAAGTGCGAGAAATGTCAGAAAATTTACTGAGCATCCAAAATCTGCACGCCTCCGCGCAGGGGCGGGAGATCCTTCGTGGGCTGGACCTTGAGATCAGGCCCGGTGAGGTGCATGTGATCATGGGCCCCAACGGCGCGGGCAAATCCACGCTGGCTAACGTGATATTGGGCGATCCCCGCTATGAGGTGACTGAGGGGCGCATACTTTTTGAGGGCGAGGACATCACTGCGGAAAAGACGGACGCGCGCGCCCGTCGCGGCATCTTCCTCTCCTTCCAGACCCCTGAGGAGATCCCCGGCGTGTCGGTGGAAAGCTTCCTGCGGGCGGCCAAGAACGCCCAGACGGGAGAAATGCAAAAGCTGCTGCCCTTCCGCAAGGCGCTGAAAGCCAAGATGGAGCAGCTGGGCATCCCGGAAAGCTACGCCTCCCGCTCGCTCAACGTGGGCTTTTCCGGCGGTGAAAAGAAAAAGAACGAGATCCTGCAGCTGGAGATGCTGGCCCCCAAGCTGGCCATCCTGGATGAGACGGACTCGGGACTGGATATCGACGCCGTGCGCACCATCGCAAAGAGCATCGGACGCTTCAAGAGCCCGAAGAACGCCATCCTGATCATCACGCACATCACGCGCATCCTGCAGGACCTGCCGGTGGATCGGGTGCACATTCTCGCGCAGGGGCGTATCGTGCGCACCGACGGCGCGCAGATCATCGACGAGGTCGCAAGCGGCGGCTTCGCCTCCGTGCTGGGCTGAGGAGGCTTTATGGCAAAGGAAAAGACCGCCATACAGGAGCTGGACAGGAGCCCCTTTGATTTCAGAGACGCTGTGCAGAGCGATTTCAGCACGGATCAGGGGCTCACCGCCGCCATCGTGGAGGAGATCTCCCGCGTGAAGGGCGAGCCGGAGTGGATGCTGAAGCACCGTCTGCGCTCGCTGGAGCTGTTCAACAGCATCCCCATGCCCGCCTGGGGTCCGCCGCTGGATGAGCTGGATATCAACAACATCGTCACCTATGTGAAGCCCAATACCGCCATGAAGGACGACTGGCGCGAGGTGCCGGACTATATCAAGAACACCTTCGAGCGCCTGGGCATCCCCAAGGCGGAGCGGGAGTCTCTGGCCGGTGTGGGCGCGCAGTACGACAGCGAGGTGGTTTATCACCGCGTGCGCGAGGAGCTGCTCAGGCAGGGCGTGATCTACACCGATATGGATACCGCGGTGCGGGAATATGAGGATCTGGTGCGCCCCCTGTTCATGAAGCTGGTACCGCCCAGCGATCACAGGTTCGCGGCGCTGCACGGCGCGGTGTGGTCCGGCGGGTCCTTTGTCTATGTGCCCGCAGGTGTGCAACTGGATGTGCCGCTGCAGTCCTACTTCCGGCTCAACGCGCCGGGCGCGGGCCAGTTTGAGCACACGCTGATCGTGGTGGAAAAGGGCGCGCGGGCCCATTTCATCGAGGGCTGCTCGGCCCCGCGCTACAACGTGGTCAACCTCCACGCGGGCTGCGTGGAGCTGTATGTGCGCGAGGGGGCCACGCTGCGCTATTCCACCATCGAAAACTGGTCCAAAAACATGATGAACCTGAACACCAAGCGCTGCAGCGTGGAGAAGAACGGCGCGATCGAGTGGGTCTCCGGCACCTTCGGCTCCCACAAGACCATGCTGTACCCTTCCAGCTTCCTGAAGGGGGAGGGCGCGCGCTCCAGCTTCACGGGCATCACCTTTGCCGGCAGCGAGCAGCACCTGGACACCGGCACCAAGGTCTATCACATGGCGCCCAATACCAGCTCCACCGTCAGCTCCAAGTCCATCTCCAAGGACGGAGGGATCGCGATCTACCGCAGCGACATCCACATCCTGCCGGAGGCCGTGGGCTCCAAATCCTCGGTGGTCTGCGAATCGCTGATGATGGACAGAAGCTCCCGGGCCGACACCGTGCCGGTGATGGATATCCGCAACGATCAGGTGGACATCGGACATGAGGCGAGGATCGGCCGCATCAGCGACGCCGCCATCTTCTACCTGATGACCAGGGGACTGAGCGAGAACGAAGCCAAGGACATGATCGTGCGCGGCTTTGTGGAGCCCATCGCCAAGGAACTGCCGCTGGAATACGCCGTTGAAATGAACCGGTTGATCAGCCTCGAGCTGGAAGGCACGATCGGATAAGGAGCGCAGATGAATCAAACCATGACGGTAAACCGTATGCCTGTGCGCGTCTGGCGCAGGCCGCGGGTCAACGATATCGAGCTGGAGCTTACCGCCCCTGTGGGACGCGCGCCCGAGGACAGCCTGCTTGTGGAAGGCGCGCAGGGGCTGCAGACGCTGAGCGCAGGCGAAACGGCCGATTTCAGGGCGCTCGGGGCGGATTTCTTTGTGCCGCGGGCGCTCAGCGAGTATGTGGCGTCAAACGCCGCCCATCGGCGGATGATCCGCATACCGCGCGGTTTTTCAGCCGCGGAGCCACTCGTGATCACGCTGCGGCTGGACAGCCGCGCGCCCGCGTTCTCTCAAGAGCTGTTCATCGAGGCCGAGGAAGGGGCGAAGGCCAAGGTCTTCATCAAATACTACAGCGAGGACGGCCTGGCCTGCGAGCATACGGGCATCATCCGCCTGTCGCTGCACCGGGGCAGTGAGCTGAGGCTGGTGAAGCTGCAGGCTCTGGGTGAAAAGGCCGTGAGCACCGACGCCGTGGAGGCCGTGCTGCAGGAAGACGCCACGCTGGGCCTGACGCTGGCGGAATTGGGCGGCGCCCGCGCCAACGCCAGCTGCAATGTGCTGCTGGCCGGGGAGCGGGCGAGGCTTGCGCTGGATGCGCTTTACATCGGCGACGGCGACAGGCAGCTGGATATGACCTACCGGGCCGAGCACAGGGCGCCGCGCACCGAAGCGGAGATACGAGCCCGCGGAATCCTGCACGGCACCAGCCGCAAGGTGCTGCGTGACACACTGGACTTCATCCCGGGAGCGGCGGGCTCTCGCGGACGCGAGGAGGAAAGCGTGCTGATGCTGGGCAGCAAGGCGCGCAACATCTCCGTGCCGCTGCTGCTGTGCGG
>DBQV01000007.1:0-6237 GCA_002305755.1 Christensenella sp. UBA1385
CTTAGAAGGCCGTTGCTCTGTCCGACTGAGCTACAGGCGCATCACCGTCGGTACAGCGAGCGAAGGGAATCCGAAGGAATCCATTCCTGCTGACAAGATGGGATATTAGCACAGACTCTCCTGCCTGTCAACAGGAATTTTCCGGATTTTGGCATCATGCCATCCCGGCCGATCTCCGGCATGGCGTTCACACGTAAACGCCCATGCGGAACTTGTTTGCGCATCCGCTTTCTTTCGGCCCGCCGGCTCCGAAGCGGCGGGGGACTGTCGCGGGGCGGCCAAGTAAGGTAAAATGATACGCGGCCGTGGGCCGGCAGCGAATCGGGCGCCCGGGGCCGGGAAGAGCGAACGACGGAGCATTGGAAGCACAGGGCCGGCCCGAAAGGAGAAAACGTATGAACACAAGCGTGATCTGCCCGCACTGCGGGCAGCCCTTTGAGATCAGCCAGGCCATCGGCCACCAGATCGAGGAGGAGCTGCTGCGCGCCCGGCGGGAGCAGAGGGAGAGCCTGAAAAAGGAGATGGAGAAGGTCGCCGAGAAGCGGCTGCGCGAAGCGGTGGAAGGCGCGCTGGCGCAAAAGGAGCAGGAGCAGGAGCTGCTGCTCGCCCGCGAGCGGCAGCAGATGAAGCTGGCCCTGGAGAGGCAGAGGCAGGAGGCCCGGCTGGCGGCCGAGAGCGCCCTGCGGCAGACGGAGCTGGAAACGGAGCGCCTGAAGCAGCAGGCAAAGAGCGCCGACGAAAGCCTGAAGGAGAACCGCGCCCAGATCAGGAGCCTGCTGGAAGAGCTGAGCCAGGCCAGAAAGGCCCAGGAGGAGGCGCAGATCGCCGCCCGCCGCGAATTGATGGAGCGCGAGGCACTGATCCGCCGGGAGGCTGCCCAGAAGGCCTCGGACGATTTCAACACTAAGATCCGCGAGCAGGAGGAGACCATCAGCCGCCTGCGCGAGCAGCTGACCAGCGCCAAGCAGGTGGCGGAGCAGGGTTCCCAGCAGCTGCAGGGCGAGATCCTGGAGCTGGATGTCGAGGCCGCGCTGCGCGCCGCCTTTCCGCTGGACAGCATCAGCGAGGTCAAAAAGGGCGAACGGGGGAGCGACATCCGACAGGTGGTCAACGAGCGGCTCTACCAAAACTGCGGCCTGATCCTCTGGGAATGCAAAAACGCCAAAAGCTACCAGCAAGCCTGGCTTGGCAAGCTTAAGGACGAGCTTGCCGAGGAGAAGGCTCAGATCGGCGTGATCGTGTTCAGCCCGCCGGACGGCGGCGGCAGCGACTACGAGCGCCTGGGCGACAGCGTCTGGCTGGTGAAGCCGCGCTATGCCGCCATGCTGGGCGCGCTGCTGCGCGAGGTGCTGGTCAGGGTGTTCATCGCCAACCGCAACAACGAGGGCCGCGACGTGAAGACCGAGATGGTGTACAACTACCTTACGGGGGGCGAGTTTGCCAGCCGCGTGCGCTATATCATCGACGCCTACGGCGAGATGGCCGCCCAGCTGGACGCGGAGAAAAAACAGGCCCAGAAGCGCTGGGCCGCGCAGGAGAAGATACTGCAGAAGGTCACCGCCAGCCTTTACGGCATGAGCGGCGATCTGCAGGGCATCGCGGGCAAGGAGATCATCGCCCTGCCCGGCACGGAGGATAGCGCGGGAGCGGACTGACCTCCCCTGCCTGCCGCACTTTGCCGCTCATTGACAAGCTGATATCAAACTGATATCATTCTCCCAAAAAGGGGGAGAAGGGCATGAGCATTCTGGAAATCGACGGCTTCAGCAAGAGCTACTCCGGCAAAACGAGGGCCGTGGACGGCCTGAGCCTGCGCCTGGAGGCCGGGGATATCTGCGGCTTTATCGGCAAGAACGGGGCCGGCAAGACCACCACCCTGCGGGCGATCGCGGGCATCCTCCGCTTCAGCGAGGGAGATATCCGCATCGGCGGCGTCTCTGTAAAAGATGATCCGGTCGCCTGCAGGAAAAGCATCGCCTACATCCCGGATAACCCCGATCTCTATGAGTTCCTCACCGGCCTTCAATACCTGAACTTCCTCGCCGATCTGTTCCGGCTGAGCGCGGAGGAACGCCGCTCAAGGATCTCCTATTATCTGGAAGCGCTCGATCTTTCCGGCCGCGCGCAGGATCTGATCTCCAGCTATTCGCACGGCATGAAGCAGAAGCTGGCCATGATCGGCGGCTTCATCCACAAGCCCCTGCTGTTTTTGATGGACGAGCCCTTTGTGGGGCTGGACCCTGAGGCGGTCGTGCGCGTGCGCCGCATCATCCGGGAATTCTGCCGGGAGGGCAGCGCCGTGCTGTTTTCCACTCATGTGCTGGAGGTGGCGGAAAAGCTGTGCAGCAAGGTAGCCATCATCCGCCAGGGCCGTCTGATCGCCTTTGGGCCTACGGATGAGGTGCGGGGCGGGCAGAGCCTGGAGGGGCGCTTTCTGGAGGCGATGCAGGATGGCTGAGCTGCGCTTGCTGCTGCGCCTGGAGGGGACGAACGCCTTCCGGCTGAACGAGATACGCCATACGCAGGATAAAAAGCAGAAGCGCCGCCTTGTGCTGATGCTCGCGCTGTACATACTGCTCGGGATGACGGGCCTTGCCTACGCTTCCCTGCTGATGTGGGGCCTGTACGCCGGCGGCTTTGCCGGCCTGCTGCCCGCGCTGTCCGTGCTGCTGGCTTTCGCGCTCAGCCTGACTCTCAGCCTGATCCGTTCGCAGGGGCTTTTCTTTTCTCCCCAGGGCTATGAGCGCCTGGCGGCGCTGCCGCTGAAAAGTTCCACCGTCATCCTGGCCAGGCTGACGGGGCTTTATCTTTCCGCCCTCGCGCTGAGCGCGCCGGCCCTGCTGCCCGCCGCCGTCTTTCACAGCCTGTCCTTTGGTTTTTCGATGAAAAAGCTGCTGTTGTGGCTGCTGACGCTGCTGTTTTCGCCCATGCCGGCCATCGCGGCAGGGCTGCCGCTGGCTGCCCTGCCCGCCCTGCTGCTCAGCAGGCTGAAAAACCGCAGCCTGCTGGCCGCCTTCGCGGTCGTCCCGCTGATCAGCTACCTGATGATCCGGCTGTACAGCCTGCCGATGGAGCGGACGGATGCTTCCGCCCTCCTCGGGCTGATCGGCGGCGGGATCGGGCGGGGTCTTTCCGGATTTTACCTGCCCGCGCGGCTGGCCGCCGGGGTGATCCAGGGTGACGTGCGCAGCATCCTTTCTTTTATCGCCTGCTGCCTTTTCCCCCTGCTGGCAGTCTATGCCCTGCTGCTCATCGTTTACGCGCCGCTTGAGGCGCTGCTGGGCCGCGTACGCCTGCGCCGGGCCGGCAGGCAGGCCTGCCGCGCTCTCAGCCCGCTGACTGCCCTTACGCTTAAGGAGGCGCGCCGCATGGCCTCCTCGCCCCTGTACCTGATCAACACCGGCGTGGGGCTTTGGATGGCGCCGGCGGCGCTGCTGCTGCTCCCCGCGGTCAGCCCCGGGCTTCTGGAAACGGCGCTGGCCCTGCCCGCTGTGCGGGAGGCCCTGCCCCGCTACCTGCCGCTGGCGGCCTGCGCCCTGAGCGCCATCGCGCTGCCCGCCACGGTCAGCATCTCCATGGAGGGGAAGAGCGCCTGGCTGATGTGTACCGCCCCGGTTTCAACCGGCACGCTGCTGGGCGCCAAGGCGCTGTTCAGCCTGCTGTACTGCCTGCCGCCCATCCTGCTGACGGCGGTGCTGCTCGCCGCGCGCCTGCGTCTTTCCGCCGCGCTGTTTCTGCTGTGTCTGCTGCTTCCGCTCAGCCTCTGCGCCGCCTGTACGGCCATCGGCCTTGCGCTTGACCGCCGCTTCGCCCGCTTTGACTGGGAAAGCGAGCGGCAGATCATCAAAAGCTCGGCCCAGACGGGCCTGGGTCTTCTGACCGCGCTGGCGCTGCTGGCCTTGCTTTTTCTCTGCTTCCGTTTTGTGCCCGAAGGCTTTATACTGCCCTTAGGATACGCGCTGTGCGCGGCCCTCCTGTCGCTGGGCGCGGCGGTGTTCCGCCGGCTGTCGCGCGCACCCCTTTACCAGATACCGTGAGAAAGATCGGAGACAAGCATGATCACATCAGCCTTTGACCCCCATTCTGACCCCGTGTTCGGCCCGCAGGATGTATATGAAGCCCCGCAGGCGCCGATTGCGGATGTCTGCGTGATCACCTTTTCACAGGCGGTCATCGACCACGCGCTGAGCCGCTTTGACTGCCGTGAGGCGGCGACCGTCCGGGCGCTGAACGGCGACTGGCCCATCTATACCCTGGTCTATCAGGGGAAGACCATCGCCTTTGGTATGAGCCCCATCACGGCGGCCGGCTGCGGGACAGCCGCAGAGGAGGTATTGCTGCTGACGGGCGCAAAGAACATTGTGCTGTTTGGCAGCTGCGGTGCGCTGGACAGCTCGCTGACCGAAGGGCGGCTCATCGTGCCAACCGAGGCCTACCGCGACGAGGGCCTCAGCTACCACTATGCCCCGCCGCAGGATTATATCACCGTGCGCAACGCGCCCAAGGTGGCCGCTATTCTGGAGGAGCTGGGCCTGCCCCACGTATCCGGCCGCTGCTGGACGACCGACGCGATCTTCCGTGAAACGCGCGCAAACGCGGACAAGCGCCGCAAAGAAGGCTGCATCGCCGTGGACATGGAGTGCAGCGGCCTGCAGGCGCTGTGCGACTTCAAGGGCATCGAATACTATACTTTTTTCTATACAGGCGACCTGCTGGACGCCCCCAAGTGGGAGCAGCGCATCCTCGGCAATGAGCTGGAAAAGGATCACCAGCTCACCAACTTTCTGGTGGCGCTGGAGATCGCGGGCAGGACGTAGATCAGCCCGAAACAGCGCAAAGCGGCCCGCTGCCGATATGCCGGCGGCGGGCCGCTGTTTCGTTTGGCTGCTTATTGATGGATGTCCTCGATCTCGCGCACCACGTCCAGCACGGTGCCGTCGCGGGCCTCCAGGATGGCCACCACGCGGTCCTTGAAGGGCAGCGGGTCGGGCTTGCCAACGATGGCGTAGGCTTCTTCCTGCAGCTCCTCGATGGTCTTCAGGGGCAGCTTCGTCTTCTGCAGCGCCTCGAGGATATCGGGGCGACGGGGGTTGACAGCGATGCCGTAATCGGTGACCACCACGTCCACATCCTCGCCCGGCGTGGTCACGGTGACCACGCTTTCGCAGATGGTGGCCATGCGGCCGCGCACCAGCGGGGTAACGATGATGCAGCACTTGGAGCCGGCCGCCGTATCGGGGTGGCCGCCCGGCGCGCCGCGCAGCACGCCGTCGGAGCCCGTGATCACGTTGACGTTGAAGTCGGTATCCACCTCCAGCGCGGCCAGGATCACATAGTCGAGCTGATTGACAAAGGCGCTCTTGTTGCTGGGGCTGGCGTACTGGGAGGCGCTCATCTCATAGTGGTTGGGGTTGGTATGCACCGATTCCACGCCCGCGATGTCAAAATCCTGCGTGTCGATGATCTTGCCGACAAGGCCTTTGTTGAGCAGGTCCACAGCCGGGGCGCAGATGCCGCCGATGATCCAGCTGAGCTTGATGCCGTGCTGGACGAGCAGCGGCTCCAGAAATCGGTTGGCCGCCAGGCTCGGCCCGCCCGCCCCGGTCTGGAAGGAGAAGCCGTCCTTAAACCAGGGGGTCGCCTCGATCACCCTGGCGCAGTACTCGGCCATCATCAGGTCGCGCGGGTCGGTGCTGAAGCGGGCGGCGGAGCTGGCGATCTTTTTGGGATCGCCGATCTCATCGACCACCACCACATAATCCACATAGCTCGCCTCAATGGACGGTGGAAAGTTGGGGAAATCCACCAGGCAGTCGGTGATCACCACCACCTTGTCGGCGTAGCGGGAATCCACCTCGGAATAGCTGAGCACGCCACAGTTGCTCTTGCCGCCCTTGCCGCGCGCGTTGCCCATACAGTCGGAGGTGGGCGCGCCGATGAAGGCGACGTCGATGTGCACCTCGCCCTCTTCGATGGCGCGAACCCTGCCGCCGTGGCTGCGCAGGATGGCGGGGGTCTTCAGCTTGCCGTGCGACACTACCTCGCCGATCCGGCCGCGGATGCCGGAGGTCTGGATGCCGGTCACGATGCCCTGCTCAATATACTCCGCCACCGGGTCATGCGCCTGGCCGAGGGAGGAAGCGGCGATGGTGATGTCCTTAAAGCCCATGTCCACGATCTCTTTCATCACCTGGTTGACCACATAGTCGCCCTCGCGGAAGTGGTGATGGAAGGAGA
>DBQV01000007.1:6280-7452 GCA_002305755.1 Christensenella sp. UBA1385
CGATAGCTGGCAAGGTCGCGGTGGCCGCTGCCCTCAAACAGCTCGTAGCGGCCCAGCAAGTCGTCTGGTATGTTGCGGTTGACTGCGTTTTTCATCTCAGAGTTCCCCCTCATACAGGCCGGAAGCCTTGGCCAGCTCAATGACGCGTTCGGCGCCGGGGATGAAGGCGATGTCGATCATCTTGCCCCTCACGGTGAACACGCCCACACCTTTCTTTTCGTTCTCCCGCCAGGCCAGCAGGATCTCTTCGGCCTCGCGGATCTCCTTGTCGGTGGGTGAAAAGACCTCATGGGTGATGGCGATCTGCTTGGGGCTGATGAGGGATTTCCCGTCAAAGCCCATCTGCTTCACCATCTGCGCCTCGCGGCGGAAGCCCTCCAGATCGTCCACATTGGTGAACACGGTGTCAAAACACTGCACGCCCGCCGCGCGCGCGGCGATCAGCATGTTGGAGCGCCCGCCCAGCATCTCCAGGCCGTCTGGATAGAAGCGTGTCTGCATGGCCTTGCGGTAATCGCCGCCCGAAATAGCCACGCCGATCATCCTGTCCGGGCAGGCCTTGCAGATCTCATAGGCGTTCATGATGCCAAGAGGCGATTCAAGCGCCGCCATCACCAGCGTGCCGCCCTTTTCGCGCCCGAATTCCTCCTCCGCTTCCTCGATCTTTTCGACCACGATGCGCACATCCTGCGCGCTTTCGCACTTGGCGATGCGGATGCCGTCCGCGCCGCCCGCCACGCTGACGCGGATATCCTCCTGCCAGTGGGGGGTATCCAGACCGTTGATGCGCACCAGCCGTTCCACGCCCCGGTAGTCCACGGTGGTCAGCGCGTGGTAGAGGGAGAAGCGGGCCGCGTCCTTCTGATTTTCGGCCACAGCGTCTTCCAGATCAAGCAGCAGGGAATCGGGGCGGTAGATGTAGGCGTCCTTGATCAGACCAGGGCGCTGCGCGCTCAAAAACATCATTGAGCGGCGGGGCCGCTTGAGCCTTCTTTTGATTTCCTCAGTCATCTGATGGCACCTCCCCAGGGATAGCGGGCGTCCGCATCCTCACCGGCGGCCCGGAAGGCCGCGCACTCGATGCGCGCCTTCAGCGTGCACTCCAGCGAGCCCTTGTCCACGATGCGCACACGCGCATCGGCGATCTCAAGCCGCTTCAGCGTTTCCTCCGC
>DBQV01000007.1:7542-8909 GCA_002305755.1 Christensenella sp. UBA1385
TTCAGCGGGCCAGTGCCCAAAATATGCTCGGAAACAGCAGGATCACGGTGATCAGTCGCATCACCTGCAGCAGGACCAGCTTGACGTTGTATACGCCCAGGTCGGCGGAGATCAGGGCCATGTCGCTGGCCCCGGCGGGCGTGGCCGCGAGGTAAGCCTCGCGCCTGTCAAAGATGCGCAGCCTTTGCAGCAGCGAAGCGATGAGCACGGCCCCCAGCGAGTAAGCCAGCAGCAGCATCACCGCAGGCAGCGCGAGGAAGCGCAGCTGCACCAGCTGCGCCATGCCGATGCCCGCGCCCACATAGGCCCCGGAGAGCAGCTGCGCGCCCTTGCGCACGGGCCGCCCCAGCCAGGCGGCGGGATAGGCCAGCTTGAAAGCGATGGCCCCCAGCGTGGCGAAGGCCATGGTGCCGCCTGGCACGGGGGATGCCTTGCCCAGGAGACCAAAGGCCGCAGCCACCGCCAGGGTAATGAGCATGTCGCGCTTTCTGCCGCCGGTCCGCGGCTGTTTCTGCTGCATTTCCCCGTCCTCCGCCCCAGAGGGCCTTGGGGTCAGATGCGCGATCAGGCTGGGGAAGATGGCGATGCCCATCACAAAGCGCACCAGCTGCAGCGCCAGCACCTGGCTGGCATCCGCCCCCATATCCGCCGCGATGATGGGAATATCGCTCAGCCCGCCGGGGGCGCTGGCAAACAGGGCCGTCAGATAACTCACCGGGCCGGTGCGGCAGATCAGATAGGCCGCGCCCAGATTCACCAGGAGCAGGCAGCCGATCACCACGCCCGCAGCCAGAAGGATGGCGCGCATCTGCCTGAGGTCTTCCCGCCGCACGCCGCAGCCGATGAAGGCGCCAGCGATGATCTGGGCGACGGTCTTGAATGCAGGGGGCAGCTGCACGCCGCTCAGGCTCAGATTAACCGCGCAGGCCCCGATCACGGCGCCTATCATCATGCCGCCCGGCACCTTCAGCCTGTCCAGCGCAAAGCCGATCAGCGCGGCCAGGGCCAGTGTGATAAGGATCTCCCCTGCCTGCATGCTGTCAGCGCCCTCCCTGCGCGCGGCCTTCACGATAAAAATTGATGAGGCAGCCGTCCAGCAGGGTCTGTTTCTCATCAGCGGTGAGGGGCCCGAGGCTGAGGCGCAGGGCGCGGGCCTTGCCCCCGCGGATCACGCAGGCGTCAAAGCTGAGGCTGCCTTCAAGCAGGTTCCGGCGCAGGCGGGGCACCAGCACATGGTCGCCCTCCTCCAGCTCCTCCCCGATCAGGAAGGGGAAGATGCCCCAGTTGATCAGATTGCTGCGGTAGCGTTTGGTGGCGTATTCCGCGGCGAAGTTCGCGCCGCCGCCCAGCACACGCTGGCAGCTGGC
>DBQV01000007.1:9019-36218 GCA_002305755.1 Christensenella sp. UBA1385
CGCAGGGGGTTAGAGCGATAGGAGGAGGTTTCTCCCGAGGGGATCAGTTCATCGGTCGTGGTCACGGGGTCTTTGAGGCTGGACGCGACCTGCACCAGCAGGTGCTCGCGCAGCGCGGGCATGGTCGGCCAATCCTTGATATTGGGGCCCATCGCCAGCGGGGTGTCCGGGCTCGGCCCGGCGGCCCTGAAGACGCGGCGCCTGTAAAGCCCCTCGTCATATCGATAGGGTGGGATGCTCTCGTCGTAGTCCAGCTCGTCCGCGGGGGTGAGCAGGCCGCCGTTTCTCGCCGTGGCGGCGATGCTGCGCGCGTCCATCAGCGCCACGAAGCTCATCTGCCCCTCGCCGGGCTTGGAACCCTCGCGATTGATGAAATTACGCGTGGTATGGCGGATGGAGAAGGCCCCGCTGGCGGGCGTATCACCCGCGCCGAAGCAGGGGCCGCAGAAGGCCTCGCGCAGCATCACGCCGCTCTCCACCAGGTCCGCCGCCACGCCGTTGCGGCTGATGGCCAGCGTGACCGGCTGGCTGCCGGGATAAACGCTGAAGGTAAAGGCGCCGTTTCCGGGCGTATGGCCCTTCATGATATTGCGCACGGTGCAGACATTGTCATAGGTGCCGCCCGAGCAGCCCGCCACGATGGCCTGGTCTGCCTGCACGCCGCGGTTGGTGGCCTTGCCGGCAAGCGCCGGCAGGTTCAGTTGCGGGTACTGCCGCCTGGCCTCCTTGTCCGCGGCGCTGAGCAGGTCGCCCGCGTTGCGGAGAAAATCGCGCAGCGTGTAAGCGTTGCTGGGATGGAAAGGCAGGGCGATCATGGGCTCTACTTCGGAAAGGTCAATCTCCACCAGCCGGTCGTAATAGCAGGTTTCGGCGGGCGAAAGCCGCCTGTAGTCCCCCTCCCGTCCATGCAGCGCATAGTAGGCGCGCACCTGTTCGTCCGTCGCCCAGACGGAGCTGAGGCAAGCGGTTTCGGTGGTCATCACGTCGATGCCGTTGCGATATTCCACAGGCAGGCTTGAGATGCCGGGGCCGATGAATTCCAGCACGCGGTTCTTGACAAAGCCGCTTTCGAAGACCGCCTTAATGAAGGTCAGCGCCACGTCCTGCGGGCCGACGCCGTGGCGCGGGCTGCCCGTCAGCAGCACGCCCACCACCTCGGGCAGGTCGATATCCCAGGTACGGCCGAGCAGCTGTTTGGCCAGCTCGCCGCCGCCCTCGCCCACTGCCAGGGTGCCCAGCGCGCCGTATCGCGTGTGGCTGTCGGAACCGAGGATCATGCGTCCGCAGCCGGTCATCTCTTCGCGGTTATAGCTGTGGATCACGGCCAGATTCGGGGGCACATAGATGCCGCCGTATTTTTTCGCGCAAGACAGGGCGAAGGCGTGGTCGTCCTCGTTGATGGTGCCGCCCACGGCGCACAGGCTGTTGTGGCAGTTGGTCAGCACATACGGCAGCGAGAAGCGCTCAAGTCCGCTGGCCCGCGCCGTCTGGATGATGCCCACGTAGGTGATGTCATGCGAGGTCAGCGAATCGAACCTGATGCGCAGCTTGTTTTCATCCCCGCTTTGATTGTGGGCCTGCAGAATGCCGTAGGCGATGCTTCCCTTTTTAAGTAAGAAGGCGTCCAGCCCCTCCCCGGAGGTCACGCGGCCGTCCCGCACAAAGGCGCCGTGCGCATGCAGTCTCATGGCTTCACCTCAATCACAGTGATTATCAGAAAGAAGGGGACAGGCGTGGCGCAGAGGCCGCGCCTGTCCCGGCAGATCAGGTGGGAGGAAGGATTAAGCTTTCTGCTCCGCTCCGCCGCTCTTTTTCTTCTTGAACAGCGGGGCCACGATGGGGTAGAGCAGCGCGCCGATGCACACGATCATCAGAATGGCGGAAATGGGGCTTGAGAACATCCTGACGATGCTGCCGCGGCTCATGGTGTAGGCACGCCCGAAGTTGCCTTCGCAGATGCGGCCCAGCACCAGGCCGAGGATCAGGGCAGCGCTGTTGAACTTGAGTACGCTGAACAGCAGGCCGGCGATGCCCGCGATGGCCATGATCTTCACGTCCATGATGCTCATGGAGGTGGCATAGGAACCGATGATGGCCAGCATCACAATGATGGGACCCAGGATGGAGTAGGGCACTGACAGGATCTGGGCGAACACCTTGGCGATGGCGATGGCCACGAACACCATGACGATATTGGAAATGATCATGGAGACGAATGTAGCGCTCAGGTAGGTGGGCTGGTTGATCAGCAGAAGCGGGCCCAGCTGCACGCCCTTGAGCACCAGGGCGCTCATCATGACTGCCGCCGCGTTGCCGCCGGGGATACCCAGGCTGAGCAGGGGGACCATCGCGCCGCCGGTGGCCGCGTTGTTGGCCGTTTCAGAGGCCGCGACGCCGTCGATGATGCCGGTGCCGAACTTCTCAGGGTACTTGGACATGCGGTTTTCCATGGAGTAGCACAGGAAGCTGGCGATAGTGGCGCCGGCGCCCGGCAGGATGCCTACGATGGTGCCGACGATGGCGCAGCGAAGGATGGTCCACTTGATGGACAGCCACTCCTTCAGCTTGGGGATCTTGGTGTTCACCCTGCCGCCGCCNNACACCGATCAGCACGGGGATCATCTCGATGCCCGACAGCAGCTGGTTGGAGCCGAAGGTCATGCGCTGCACGCCGTAGGCAGGATCCTGCCCGATGGCAGCCAGAAGAAGGCCCAGCACGCCGGAAATAATGGTGCGCAGGACGTTTTTGCTGTCAAGGCTGGTCAGGATGGACAAGCCCAGGAAGGTCACGGCGAACATTTCGCTGGGGCCGAAGCTCAGCGCCGCCTGCGTCAGCTGCGGGCTGAGGAGGAACATCGCCAGGGCAGAGAACAGGCCGCCGATGGCGGAGGTCACCAGCGCGACGCCCAGCGCCTTGCCGGCCTCACCTCTTTGGGCCATCGGATAGCCGTCAAAGGTGGTCGGCGCGCTGGAAGGCACACCCGGTATCTTGAACAGAATGGCCGTAATGCCGCCGCCGGTGATGGAGGAGCAATAGATGGCCACCAGGAACACGATGGACTGGATGGGGTTCATGGTATAGGTAAAGGGCAGGCCCAGGGCAACCGCCATCGTAGCGCTGACGCCCGGCAGGGCGCCGAAGATGGTGCCCAGCACAACAGCAAACAGCACCATCAGCAGGATGGACGGGTCAAATACCACCGCAAAGCCTTGGATAAGGGTATCAAACATATTGCCAGCGCCTCCTTAACGTAAGATCGACTCAATCGCCAGCGCGAAGTTCCGCAGGAAGGGAACAGTGCCGCGCGGCAGATTGACTGAGAGAAGCACGCCGAAAACGACATACAGGAACAGGGTAACCACCAGCGCCACCACAACGAGCCTCACATACTTGCGGTCGCCCAGCAGATAGCCGTAGCTAACGAGGAAGAGGAAGCAGGTCACCATGAAGCCCAGGGGCTCCAGGATGAAAGAGGCGATGACCACGATGGCGATGCCCAGGAAGAGCTTGCCCTTGAAGAAGACGGGAATGCTGGAGGCAAAAGCTTTCAATGTAAAGCTCTCCTTGCCCTTGTTCTTCTTGATGATGCCATAGATGTTCACAAGGATCAGCACCATCAGCAGCACGATCAGCACGGTCGGCCAAACGTGGGGCTGCAGGGCGTAGGGGTTTTTTTGCACCTTGAGCGGCACGGGCGCTTCCACCACGTTGAAGGCCAGCGTATAGCCCAAGCCGAGGAAGAGCAGAATGTTCAAAATCAGTTCAAACAAGGCTTTCAACTCCTTTAAAGATCGGAAAGGGGAACCCGTCCCCCTTCCGATCACATTCGCTTTAGGTCAATCCATTAGTTAGCGGCAAGAACGCCTTCATCAATCAGGTACTGGGTGAACACTTCGTACTCAGAATCCATCAGGGCCTGGAACTTATCGCCGGCGGCGAAACCTTCGCGCTCATCATAGGCNNGCGTCGATGGCTTCCTGGGGGGTGCCCTTCTTGGCGTAGATGCCGCGCCAGGTCCCAACGAAGGAGTTGATGCCCAATTCGCCCGTGGACTGCATGTCGGGGTAGCGGCTGACGCGCTTTTCAAAGCAGGCCACCAGCGGCACCACATCGCCGGATTCAATGAGACCGGTGATTTCGGACAGGCCGGTCACCATCATGTCGATGTGGCCGCCCATGAGGGCCGCGTTCATCTCGGCGCCGGAGTTGTAGGTGATTTCCAGCACTTCCAGGCCTTCCAGTGTCTGCTTCATGGTAACGCCGTCACCGCCTGTGGCGGTCAGCATGCCCACGGAGATCCCGTAGGGGTTGGCCTTGGCGTACTCAATCATTTCGGAGAAGTTGGTGTAACCCTTTTGTTCCATGGCCTTCTTGGAGCCGGCCATGATGCTGATGGAGTGCACCAGCTTGGCCACGGGCACAAACTCCTCGCGGTAGTTCATGGAGAAGTTCTTCTGCAGGTCCAGCAGGATCAGGCTCTGGGTACCCAGCATGAAGGTGTAGCCGTCAGCGGGCTGCTTGTAGGTGTACTCGACGCCGTTGACACCGCCGCCGCCTTCCACGTTGACCACGTCAACCTGCTGGCCCAGAATATCCTTGAGAAGATTTGTCATGGGACGGAGGGTGCTGTCAGCGCCGCCGCCCACACCCCAGGGACAGATGATGTCGATCTTCCGCTCGAATTTCCACTCGGCCGATGCGACCGATGCCACACCTGCGAGCATCAGCACGGCCATCAACAGGGCTACCGTTTTTTTCATTTGCTTGTTCCCCCTTAGTATTATATGGATCGGCCGAAACCCTCGGCCGTGGATCCGCTCAACATGTGGGATGATGAATCCGTCCAAATAAAAGCCCGCTTGTCCATACGTTGGCCTCATGATATACTCACCACGGCAATAAGACAATCAGTATTATTATTATGTAAGCGATAAGTTTTAACTTATGGAGGGATCATGAACGTACGGTACGCGGAATACATACAGGCCGTGCTGCGCAGCGGCAGTATCACGGCGGCCTCGAAAAGCCTGTATATCTCTCAATCAGCGCTCAGCCAGCTGATCAAGCGGGCCGAGAGGGAACTGGGGGCGGAGATATTCAACCGCGCCACCGAGCCCATCAGCCTGACTTTCGCCGGAGAGCGCTATCTGGACGCCATGCGCCAGATCACGGCCATCAGCACCAACCTGCTCAACGAGGTAAGCGAGATCAACGGCGAAACGCGCGGCCGCCTGCGCCTTGGCATCTCCATCCAAAGGGGCATGCAGCTGCTGCCCCTGGTCATCCCCGAGTTCAGCCGGCGCTATCCCAAGGTGCGCATCGAGCTGACGGAGAAGGGCAGTTCGGTGCTGGAGCGGCTGCTGCACGAGGGAGCATTCGATCTGGGACTGATCACCACCGGCCACCATTACGGAAACCTTATATATGACCTGTTGGAGAGTGAGGAAGTGGTGCTGGTGGCGGCCAAGGATTCTCGGTTGGCCTGCCGTCTCGGGCAGAGGGAGAAAATACTGATCACCGAGGCCGCGCATGAACCTTTCGTGTCGCTGCTGCCAGGTCACAGCGTGCGCCACGTGCAGGACAGGCTCTTTCATCAATACCTGATCGACCCGCCGATCCTGCTGGAGAGCGACAGCTTGGAGGCCTCCAAGCGACTGGCCGCGACCGGTGCGGCCCTGATGCTCTGCCCCAGCGTGTATATCAGACAGGACAGGGAAGTACGCGACCGCGTGGTCTGCTACCAGATCAAGGGCATGGAGTACACGCGCAACTTCTACGCCAGTTACCGTCAGGATATGGTACTGCCTCGCTTCATGACTGATCTGATCGATATTGTGAAACAAAAACTGGAGGAAAGCGCGAATGACTGAGCCGATCCGAATCCCCGCGTGGAACCGCGCCGCCATGGCGCAGGTGCGGGAGCTGCTTGGCCGGGAGGGGCTGGGGCTGGACTCGCACCTTGACTACACCGCCGGCATCTATGAGGGCGAGGAGCTGGTGGCCACCGGCTCCTTCTACCGCAACACGCTGCGCTGCCTGGCGGTGGACGGCAGCCGCCAGGGCGAGGGTCTGATGGCCGCCATGGTGACGCATCTGGTGAACGAGCTCTTCGCCCGCGGCGAGCGGGAGCTGTTTGTCTACACCAAGAGAAAGGCGGCGCAAAACTTCGCCTCGCTGGGCTTTTATGAGATCGCGCGGCTGGATGAGGTGGTCTTTCTCGAAAACAGGCGGGACGGCTTCAGCAGCTATCTCGCCTCTCTGGACAGGCCCTCCCTGCGCCCGGGCGCGAAGATCGGGGCCATCGTGATGAACGCCAACCCCTTCACGCTGGGGCACCGCTACCTGGCGGAGAGGGCGGCCGCGGAGTGCGAGGCGTTGCATCTGTTCATGGTGTCCGAGGATGTTTCGGATTTTCCGCGCGCCGTGCGCGAGAGGCTGATCCGCGCGGGCGTAGCCGACCTGAAAAACGTCTATCCCCACCCCACCGGGCCCTATCTGGTGAGCAGCGCCACCTTCCCCAGCTATTTCATCCGCGAGGACGAGGAGCTGACCCTCGCCCACGCCAAGCTGGACGCTAAGGTGTTCTCCGCGATCGCCTCGGCCCTCTCCATCACCGACCGCTATGTGGGGGAGGAGCCTCTTTCCCCGGCCACGGCGCTCTACAACCGCGCCATGGGCGAGCTGCTGCCGCGCGAGGGTCTGCGCCTGCACGTGCTCAGCCGGCGCAGCGACGACGGGATCAACCCCATCAGCGCCTCGCGCGTGCGCGCCCTGCTTCGGCAGGGCCGGGTTCCGGAGGTGCGGCCGCTGGTGCCGGACAGCACCTACGAGTTTCTGACGGGCGACGAAGGGCGCGAGCTGATCAAGGGCCTGCAGGCGCAGACCGGGCCCGGGGAGCATCCCTGAAGGCAGCAAAAGGCGGAGAAGCGAGGAGCGCCTCTCCGCCTTTTGCTTTATTGAGGATAAATGCTACATCCCGCCGAACAGCGACAGCAGCACGCCCGCCGCGATGGCGGAGCCGATCACGCCGGCCACGTTGGGGCCCATGGCGTGCATCAGCAGGTAATTGCCCGGGCGGGCCTTCTGACCCTCGATCTGCGATACGCGCGCGGCCATGGGCACGGCAGACACGCCGGCGGAGCCGATCAGCGGGTTGATCTTGCCGCCCGAGAGGACGTACATCAGCTTGCCGATCAGGAGGCCGCCGACGGTGCTGAACATGAAGGCCGTCAGCCCCAAAGCAATGATGCTGATGGTCTGCACGCTGAGGAAGGTCTCGGCCTTGGCGGTCGCGCCCACGGTGACGCCCAGGAAGATGGTGACGATGTTGATCAGCTCGTTTTGCACGGTGGAGGACAGGCGCTCCACCACGCCGGACTCCTTGAACAGGTTGCCCAGCATCAGCATACCGATCAGCGGGGCCACGGAGGGCAGCAGCAGCACGCAGAACACCGTTACGATGATGGGAAAGCAGATCTTCTCCAGCTTGGTCACCACGCGGGTCTGCTCCATCATCACCTCGCGCTCTTTTTTGGTGGTCAGCAGGCGCATGATGGGCGGCTGGATCATGGGGATCAGCGCCATGTAGCTGTAGGCGGCCACGGCGATGGCGGGCAGCAGGTGCGGGGCCAGCCTGGTGGTCAGGTAGATGGCGGTGGGGCCGTCCGCGCCGCCGATGATGCCGATGGAGCTGGCCTCTTCGGGCGAAAAGCCCAGCGCCAGCGCGATCAGAAAGGCGATGGAGATGCCCAGCTGCGCGCCCGCGCCCATGAACAGGGCCGAGGGCCGGGCGATCAGCGGGCCGAAGTCCGTCATCGCGCCGATGCCCAGGAAGATCAGCGAGGGATAGATGCCCAGCTTGACCCCCTGATAGAGGTAATACAGAAGGCCGCCCACGCCGCCGTCAGTGGGGCCGTCCATCAGGCCCGCCAGAGGCAGGTTGGCCAGCAGCATGCCAAAGGAGATGGGCAGCAGCAGCAGCGGCTCAAACTTCCTGCCGATGGCCAGGTAGATCAGCACGCCGGCGATGGCGATCATCACCAGGTGCTGCCAGGTCAGCGCGGCGAAGCCGGAACCGGCCCAGATCTTTTCCAGCGCGTTTACAAACATATAGCCTTTCCCCCTTCCAGGTCCTTCCGCGGCTCAGCCCTTCCGCTCCAGCCTGCTCACAACGGCTGTGGTCAGCCTGATCAGAAGAAACACCGAGGTCAGCAGCGCGAACACCATGCCAATACAGAAAAGGGCGACCATGATCCCTTCAGACAGCGGCATACAGCTCCTCCGTTTCCAGCGGTTGATTTTACGCCATTATATCTTTCCGATGAAACTTCGTCAATTCATTACCAAAAGCTTCTGAAATACATAAGCCCTGATTTCTGCGGGGAAAGGCTGCTGCGCGAAAGGACGCCCCTGCCGGCGAAAAAGCCCGCGCATCCGACGCGGCCCCGGCCCACACTCAGATAAACAGCTTCTTCCTGATCTCGTTTTTGAGGGGCTTGTTGCGCTCCACCAGCAGCAGGGCCAGGGCCACCACGGCGATGGGCACCGCCGCGTAGAAGGACCACTCGAAGCGCAGGTCCAGCCCGCCGAAGGAGCGGATGATGCTTTCGACGCCGGGCAGATAGAGGCCCACCAGCAGGCAGGCGAGGGCGACGCGGGAGAGCCAGGGCCACTCCAGCCGGCGCAGCGCCAGCATGACCAGGCTGAGGATGAGCACCGTCAGCAGCAGCAGGGGGATGAAGAGGCTCAGGTACCAGCCGAGCCCGCCCGTCATGAGGGCGACCAGCAGCAGGAAGAGGCCGAGCGCCGCGAAATCGATCCAGACAAACATGTAGGGCCGCCGGAAGGTGAACAGCAAGGGCAGCACGAACCAGCAGCAGACGAGGAGAGCCCCGCCGATCACATAGGGCGACCAGCTGAGGCGGCCGTCGCTGAATACATCCAGCAGCAGCGAGATCACGGCGTTGGCCGTCAGCAGGATGGCGACCAGCTGTCTGGCGTAGCGCCGGTCGATCCGGGCCTCCCGCACGTCCATGATATCGGGGTAGGGCGGCGTTTCCGGGGGCTGCCAGTCGCAGCGCGGGTCCTGCACGGCGGTGCCGCACAGCGGGCAGTCCCGCTCGCTGGGGGCAAGCTCCACGCCGCAGTGCACGCAATAGCTCATGTTTTCGCCCTCCTGTTGCTCTCCACCGTCACGGGCACGCCCTCGCGGATCAGGGCGGTCAGCACCCGACGCTCCAGCTCGGACTCCCGGATGGTCTTGGAAAAGGTCAAAAAGGTCTGCCCGCTCACGCTGACGCAGCCGATCGACAAGGGATTGCTGCGGCCGGGCCCGATGATGAAATCCATACGCTTCACATGCTCGCGCATACCCTCGGGCAGGTCCACCCGGCCCATGTTGGAGAGCACGGTGGTGAAGTATCTCTCTCCCGTCAGAACGTACATCAGCCGCAGGATCAGCCGCTTGAGCGCCAGCGGCACGGGCCGTATGGCCTTGGACTGCTCGGCCAGCACGTTGGATGAAAAGCGGGCGTTCATCAGCTGCTCGGTCATCTCGTAGCCCATGCAGTGGGTGACGATGCGGATGATGTCCTCCAGCGAATAGCTGCCGTAGGTGGGATAGACGGGCACGTTGACGTAGCTTGAAAAATTGCGCAGCGTCACGCTGGGATAGTATTTGCGCAGGCTGACCGGCATCGACAGCTTGACGGGCCGCGTGCGCAGGCGGCGGCGCGGGTCCTGCGCCGCCATGTCCGCCAGCGCGCGCAGGATGAGCGCGGCCAGATAGGTGTTGATCGTGGCCCCGTATTTTTTGGCCGCTCCCGAAAGCCTGCCCGTGTCGATGATGGCGGTGGTCACCTGCAGATAGCCGCGCTCGGCCGGAGTGCCCCGCAGCGGGTAGGCCGCCTCCTCGCCCCTGGGGCGGGCGGCGCGCCTGGCGTAGACGGGGAAGCTGTCCTCCCACTCGCCGGGGCGGGGCTTCTCGCGCAGGTCCAGTATATAGGGCGCGGCGGCGGGGATGCGCAGGGCGTATTTCAGCCGCAGGTACTCCGCCACCAGCGTCAGCAGCAGCGTCATGGTGCCCGTGCCGTCCGCCAGCACATGGTAGATCTCCACCGCGATGCGCCTGTCGTGCACGCGCACGCGGAACATGAAGTGCCCGTCCCGTCCGGGCGAAAAGGGCAGGCAGGGGTTGACGGCGTCCTGCTGCACGCGGGGGATCTCGTCCTGCGCCTCCAGATAATGCCAGAACAGCCCGCGGCGCAGGCGATAGGTAAAGTAGGGCAGGCGCTTCACCGTGTTTTTCAGCGCCTGGCTGAGCAGCGCCTCATCCACCGGCTCGTCCAGCGTGACCGAAAGGCGGTAGACGGCCATCCACTCCTGCGAGCGGGCGGCGGGGTAGATCTTGCCCGCGTTGTCCACCTTCAGCCACTCGGGCACGCCCCTTCGCCGCAGGGGTCTGGCGCTCACGGGGCTGCTCTCCGCAGGCGCTCCTCGATGTGGCGCAGCGCCGTTTTGGCCTCCGGCACGCCGTAGAGCACATACACATGCCACAGCCCCTCCTCCACATGGAGGTCGCAGCGGCAGCCCGCTTCCCGCAGCTTCCGCTGCATCAGGCGGCTGTCATCCAGCAGTATCTCATGCCCGCCCACGATGATCAGGGAGGGCGGCAGCCCTGTCGGATCGCCCAGCAGCGGCGAGATCAGCGGGTTTTCCCGGGCCTGGCCGCCATAGCGCAGCGCGTTTTCCATCAGCCCCGCGTGATCCAGCAGCGGGTCGAGCGCGGCCAGCGCGCTTACGTCCCGCTGCATCTGAAGGTCCGTCCAGGGGGAGATGGCGATCACCTGCTCGGGCTGGGGCAGCCGGAGCTGCTTCAGATATAGGCAAAGCGAATAGCACAGCCCGCCCCCGGCCGATTCGCCCACAAAGGCGATCTCGGAGGGCGCGAAGCGGGTCAGCATTTCCTTGTAGGCGGCCAGCGCGTCCTCCAGCGCGGCCGGGAAGGGGTGCTCGGGCGCCAGACGGTAGCCCACGCACAGCGTCGCGCGGCCGCTCAGCTCCGCCAGCTGGCCGCCGAAACCCTTGGCATAGGGCAGGCCGCCCGCGGTATAGGCCCCGCCGTGCAGGTAGAGGATGGCGCGGCGCACCTGCCCCTTCAGCGGGATGGCCCAGGCGGCGTCAAAATCTGGGAAACGCAGCTCGTGAAAGCACACGCTGCCCTCCATGGCGCGCGTACCGAGCTTTCCCAGCGCGTCCTGCCCGCGGCGGGCCTGCTCCAGCGTGGCACCGCCGATGAAGGGGCTCAGCAGCCGGATCTGCCCCCGCAGTATGGTGCTGACGATCGAAGGCATTCTGTCCGTTTCCTCTCCTGTAGATGGGTTCATTGTATCAGAAAGCGAAGGCGAGCGACAGCCCGAGCAAAAACCGCCCGCGCGCTGGCGGACGGCCATGCGGGGTGTTTCATGACCCCGCTTTTCTCCGAATCATTTCCACGCCTGGGCGATTTTCCGCCCCGGATCAGCTACTTGATGCTCCCCCTGAAATCCGCGGCGGGGTCGGCGCCTTCTGCCTTCGCTTCCGCCGGGACAAGGCCGAGCTTCGCAAGCCACCTGCGCCTGCGGGCGCGGGCGTCCAGCCGCTCGCCCAGATCGCGCGCGCCCACGCCGTAGACCAGGTACAGGATCAGGCCGGACACGATCATGATGAATACGGTGGAGGCGTTCCTGCGGCCGGTGGCGTTCACGTTGTAGCCATAGAGGCCCTCTTCCCGCGTCATGCTCTGGATCACCATGGCATAGGAGGTGCCGTAGCTGCTGGCGAAGGTGGCGGACATATCGTACTCGGTGAACAGCGTGTTGAAATTGAGCGCGAACACGGCCAGCACGCTGGGCAGCACAATGGGCAGTTTGACCCTCAGGAAGGTGCGCAGGCCGGAGGCCCCCAGGCTCTTGGCCGCCTCCTCCAGCTCGCTGTCGATGGCGTAGAAGCTGGCCTTGATCATGCGCAGCGAGAAGGGCAGGCGCACCACCGCGTAGGCAATGACGATCAGCAGGCGCACATTCTCCATGTAATACAGGTTGGTGAAGCCCGTGTACCAGATCTGATCGCTGTTGAAGTAGATGCGGTAGGAGTAGCAGATGAGGATGGTGGGCAGCAGCCAGGGGAACAGCAGGCTGTATTCCAGCACCGCGCCGGACTTGCGCAGCTTGCCCGTCCTGCTGCGCTTGAAAATGTAGTTGCAGGCCGCCACCACGATCACGCAGGCCAGCGCCGCCGCGACGGCGGAGAGGATGAAGCTGGTGCGGATGCCGCCCAGCGTGGCCTCGTTGGAGAACAGACCGCTGATGGCCCCCTCGCGGATGCGGGCGGTGCCCCTGGAGGTGAGGTAGCTGTAATCCTGCTGGCCGAAGTAGTTGATCAGCGTCCAGCCCGAGGGGTCCAGCGTTTTCATCTGGATGGCCCCGTGGGGCTGGAAGGAGAAGACGATGATCATCAGCACCGGCGTCATGTAGACGACGAAGAGCACATAGGCGTACACATGGGCCAGCACATTGGCCACTGGGTTTGTGATCTTCTGCTTGACCAGCTTGGCCTTGGTCTTGGACACGGAGAGGTAGTGCCCCTTCTTTTCGTAGCTGCTGAGGATGGTCAGCAGCACGATGGTGAACGCGGCCAGTATGATGGACAGCAGCGCGGCCCGCGCCTGCGGGAAGGCCTCGTCGGCCGCGGAGGAACCGGCCAGGCGCACGATCTCCGGGTTGATGCTGTCATAGCCCAGCAGCACGGGGGCGGACATGGCGCACAGGCCCGTGATGAAGGTCATGATGGTCAGCGAGAACAGCGTGGGCAGCAGCGTGGGGAAGACCACCTTCATCAGCACTTTGAAGGGCTTGGCGCCCAGGTTGCGCGCGGCCTCCACGGTGTTGTAGTCGATGCCGCGGATGGCGTTGCGCAGAAAGAGCATATGGTTGCTGGTGCAGGCGAAGGTCATCGTGAAGAGCACGGCCCCGAAGCCCGAGAACCAGTTGGGGTTCATGCCCGGGAACAGGCGCAGCAGCTGCGCCGTGATGATGCCGTTGCTGTCGTACAAAAACAGGTAGCCCGTGCCCAGCGCGATGCCGCCGTAGATCAGCGTGGTCATGTAGCCCAGGCGCAGTATCTTCGCCCCCCTGATGTCGAAATACTCTGTCAGCAGCACCACGCTGATGCCCACCACATGGACGGTGATGACCAGCAGCACCGCCAGCTTGACCGAGTTCCACAGGAACTTGGACATGCTGCCCGCCAGAAAGAAGCGGATGACGGCCAGCGGGTCCGTTTCGCCCGTCGCCGGGTTTTTGGCGGTGAAGATCTGGGTGAAGGTATTCAGGGTGGGCAGCAGCATGAAGCCGAAGAAAAGAAAGACGAAAAAGCTCACGCCGAAAATGCGCAGCAGCAGCTCCGGCTTCAGGCGGCGGCTGTCGTCAAGGCGCTGGGTCATGCCCTGATCACCGCCTTTCCATCGGCGTCATAGCTCATCATATCCTTCAGGCTGATGCCCACGGGCAGCTCGTCCCCCTCCTCATGGATGTGGATGCCGTCGTTCTTCTCGATGGCGCGGATGGTCTGCCACTCGGTCTGCAGCGTGTACTTGATGAACAGGCCGTAGTATTCGCGGCTGATCACCCTGCCCCGGCTCACCAGATCCGCTCCGCGGCTTTCCTCGTCCAGGCGCACGCGCTCCAGGCGGATGTAGTGATGATGGGCGGGGTCCAGCACGGCGCCGCCGGCGCGCAGGCCGGCCACCGTCTCCTCGGACAGGCGGTTGATGTCGCCGATGAAGTTGCAGACAAACTCGGTGGCCGAGCGGTTGTAGACCTCATGCGGGGTGCCGATCTGCTCGATATAGCCCTTGTTGAACACGGCGATGCGGTCGGACAGCGTCAGCGCCTCCTCCTGATCGTGGGTGACGTAGATGGAGGTGATGCCGAAGCTGCGCTGCATCTGCTTGAGCTCGTTGCGAAGCTGCACGCGCAGCTTGGCGTCCAGGTTGGAGAGCGGCTCGTCCATGCAGATGATGGCGGGGTCGTTCACCAGTGCCCTGGCGATGGCCACGCGCTGCTGCTGGCCGCCCGAAAGCTGCGAAACGGCCTTCTTCAGCTGTTCTTCCGACAGGTCCAGCTTGGCAGCGATGGCATGCACCTTCTGATCGATCTCGGGCCTGCCGAGCTTTTTGATCTTCAGGCCGAAGGCGATGTTGTCGTACACCGTCATGGTGGGGAAGAGCGCGTAGCTCTGGAAAACGATGGCGATACGCCTGTCCTCGATGGGCACGCGGGTGATATCCCGGCCCGCCATGAACACGAAGCCGCCCGAGGGCTCCGCAAAGCCCGTGATGGCCCGCAGCGTGGTGGTTTTTCCGCAGCCGGACGGGCCCAGGAAGGTGAAAAACTCGCCCTCCTTCACGTGCACGTTGATGCCGTGCAGGGCGGTAAAATCACCAAAGGTGACGACGATATCCTTCAGTTCGATCATGGATAGCACTCCCGTACAGCGAAATGGAATCAGACCTCGGCTGCTCACAGTTTACAAAATAAGAAGGGAGGGGGCAAGCCTTCGCCCGCCCCCTCCCCATGAGCGACTTTATTTCGCGGCCTGGACGAGGGTCGCCCAGTCAAGGGCGTCCCAGTTCGGCTCCGCGGGGGCGGCGTTCATATCCGCCCAGTAGAAGCCAAGGTTGGTCATGATGTTGGTCCACTGGCTGGCATGCGCGCCGACGTACTCGGCGTAGTTCATATCCGTGCCTTCTACCTTGCTCAGGGCGAAGTTCGGGATCTGGTAGATGGCGGGCACGCCGTCCGGATAGAGCGCGGCCACAGCCTCCTGGTTGCAGGGATAGCTGTCAAACTCCTCGCCCCACATGGACTGCACTTCGCCGCTGCCGAACCACTCGGCAAAGGCCTTCACGGCCTCGGTCTCTTCTTCGCTGCGGCCCTCGCGGTCCAGAATGCCGATGTACTCGGCGATGTAGTAGGTACCGTCCTTGATGTCCACCAGGTTCCAGTTTTCGGGCTGCAGCGTGCCGCGCAGCGGGTTCGCGCTGCCCTCGGCCGCGGCGTCCACCTTGCCGTACAGCGAGGAGGAGTAGAAGGTGGATACCTGCACGTCGCCGCGGTTCAGGGCGTCAAAGCCGTAGCTGTCGCCGGTGAACAGGCCGCCCGCGCAGTACTTCCACAGCATCTTCCAGCCGTCGATGCTGATGCCGCCCGCGGGGCTGGAAGGATCGGTATAGGGATAGAGCAGCGAGCTGTTGATGTTGGCGTTGGTGGTGCCGCCCACCTTGCCCTGGCGGTACCACTTGTAGTTCGTGTTCACCAGGTCGGACCAGTGCTCGAAGTGCAGCTCCTCGCCCTTGGTGCCCAGATCGTCGTTGCGGTAGAGCATCAGGATGTTCTGGATGACCAGGCCGTAGGCCTTGCCGTCATACTTATAGTCTCCCACCTTGTCCGCCCAGCTGGGGGTCCAGTCCACCAGCCTGAGGTTCTCGTAGGTGCCGTTTACCACCTGGCCCCAGCGGGTCTCATTGAGGCCGAAGAGGATATCGCCGTCCTTCTTCTCATTGGCGGCCTGGATGGCGGCGGTGTCGCCGGAGATCACGGAGTTGTCATCCATGGAGATGGTGAAGCCCGCGGCCTTGGCCTCGTTTTTCAGCCAGGTAGCGCGCTCAGTGGAGTTGGAATTGGAGTAGATGCGGATGGTGACGCCGGAATAATCCTTGCCCTCGGCCAGCACGCCGCCCGTCAGGGAGAGCCCGAGGCAGAGCGCCAGTATGAAAGCCAACGATCTTTTCACGATAATGACCCCTTTCCGAATTCGATAAAATTGTACCAAAATTATTGTAGCACTCCCGTCGCCTGATGTAAAGGAAAACAGCAAATCAGGGGACAAGGGGCGAAGACTATCCCAGCGCCACGTCCAGTATCATCATCACCGTGAAGCCCAGCGCCACGCCGATGGTGCCGATGTTGGAGTGGCTGCCCACCTGCAGCTCGGGGATCAGCTCCTCCACCACCACATAGATCATCGCGCCCGCGGCGAAGGCCAGCAGATAGGGCAGCACCGGCACCAGCAGATGGGCCAGCAGCACGGTGATCAGCGCGGCGATGGGCTCCACGATGCCGCTGAGCGTGCCCAGCACGAAGGCCCTGTTCTTGCTCACGCCCTCGGAGCGCAGGGGCATGGAGATGATGGCCCCTTCGGGGAAGTTCTGGATGGCGATGCCCAGCGACAGCGCCAGCGCGGATGAAAAGGCCACGCTGGTATCGCCCGCGGCCAGCGCAGCGTAGACCACGCCCACGGCGATGCCCTCCGGGATGTTGTGCAGCGTGACGGCCAGCATCAGCATGGTGTTGCGCTTGGCCGAGGTCCTGATGCCCTCAGGCTCCTGCGCGCTCACATGCTGGTGGGGCGTGTAGGTATCCAGCAGCAGCAGAAAAGCGATGCCCAGCAGAAAGCCCACGGCGGGCGGCAGCCAGCCGATGAGCCCCAGCTCGGTGGATTTGTCGATGGCGGGCAGCAGCAGCGACCAGACCGAGGCGGCCATCATCACGCCGGCGGCAAAGCCCGTCAGTATTTTCTGGATGGCGGGGCGCATCGCCCCCCGCATCAGGTACACCATGGCGGCGCCCGCCGTGGTGCCGATAAAGGGGATCAGAAGCCCCCAGATGATATCAACCCGCATATAGCCCTCCCAAAGTCCGATGAATCCGGTCAGAGTCTACCATCTTCGCTTGCTTGCAAACAAGCCCCGCGCATGCTAATCTCAGGGAAAGGAGCGAGGGCATGACAGAAAGACTTTATTATGAGGACGCTTACCTGCGGGCTTTTGAAGCCCGCGTCACCGGCTGCCGGACGCAGGAAGGGGCGGGCTGGCTGGTCACGCTCGACCGCAGCGCCTTCTACCCCACCGGCGGCGGGCAGCCCTTTGACACGGGCCTGATCGGGCAGGCAAGGGTCCTGGACGTATGGGCAGACGATTCGGGCGAGGTGTACCACCTTACCGACGCGCCGCTGGAAGAGGGGAGCGGCGCGCGGTGCCTGATCGACTGGCCGCGCCGCTTCGACCACATGCAGCAGCACGGGGGCGAGCACATCCTCGCGGGCAGCCTGCACGCGCTGCTGGGCGGCTTCACCCATGGGCTGCACATCGGGGCCGAGGTCTGCACCATCGATGTCACCATGCCGGACGGCCGCACCCACCTGAAGGGCGAAGAGCTTCGGGCCCTGGGCGAGCTGGCCAACAGCCGCGTGCAGCAGGCAGCCCCCATCCGCTGCTGGTTTCCCTCGGCCGAGGAACTTGAAAGGCTCCCGCTGCGCAAGGAGCCGACGGTCACCGAGCATATCCGCGTGGTGATGGCGGGCGATTTTGAGTGCGTGGCCTGCGGCGGCACGCACCCGCGCAATACGGGAGAGATCGGCCTGATCCTGCCCCTTTACACGGCCCCGGCTCGGGGCAAGCTGCGCCTGAGCTTTGTCTGCGGGCAGCGCGCCGTCCGCTACGCGCAGGCCCTGCTTGTGTCTGCGGGGCGGGCAGGGGCCGCGCTCAGCGCGCCGCCCGAGGCGCTGGGCGAGGCGGCGGAACAGCACAAGGAGGAGCAGGCCGCGCTGCGCGCCAGGCTGGCCGCCCTGCAGAGGGAAAACGCTCGCCTGGTGGCGGAAGCGCTGGCAGGGAGCGCGGCGACGCTCCCCGGCGGGGAAGGGCTTGTCTGCGCCCGCCTGGGCGAGGCGGAGCTCCTGCAGGGCGTCGCCTCGTTTCTCACGGCCCGGCCGGGCTTCATCGCGCTGCTCTCGGCCCCGGGGGAGGGCGGCGGGGAGCGGCTGCTCTTCGCCCGATCGCCGGATGCCCCTGGGGATATGGCCCGTCTTTTGCGCGAGTCGGGCGCCAGGGGCGGGGGCCGGCCGGATTTCGCGCAGGGCCTCGCGCCCAGTCAGGGCGCGGCCGAGGCGGCCGCGCAAACGATGCTGAAAGGCAGATCATGATGAAAAACAAAGAGAGGTCAGGGCGACCCAAAAAAGAGAGACCATGGCTCACGCGCCTGACCCACGCGCTGACGGGCCTTGCCATGCTGGCGGGCGCTGTCTGGGCCGCCGCGCAGCCGGAGAGCTCGCTGCGCGGTTTTCTGCTGATCCTGGGCGCGCTCTCGCTGCTCTACGGCCTGGCGGGCCTGATCGCTTACTTCAGGCTCAGCGAGAAACCCACGCTCAAGGAGCGCGCGGGGCTCGCCCTCAGCGTGCTGGTGATCCTGCTGGGCGCGCTGATGCTGCTGGCCCCGGGCTTTGTGGCCCCGGCGCTTCGAACAGCCGCCGCCGCGGCCTTCGCCGTGATGGGGCTGCGCGGCCTGCTGAGAAGGCGCGCGCAGGGCGCGGGCAAGGCGCTGGCGCGCTTCCTCATCGCCGCCAACCTGCTGCAGATCGCGCTCGCCGCGCTGATGATCGTCCGCCCGCTGCCGGAAACGCTCACGCTGCCGCTGCTGATCACGCTGGCGCTGCTGCTGTCGGGCGCGGAGCAGCTGGCGCTGGCTTTTCGCAGGGCAAAGGGCTGAGGCTTGTGCCGCCTGCCCCTTCGGGCTATACTGTAAAGGATTTTCAATATTGAGGTGATTTTTCATGAAAGACGGACAGACAAGAAAACTCGTGATCTCCGCCCTGTGCGTGGCGCTGGCCTTTCTTCTGCCTTTTCTGACCGGGCAGATCCCGCAGATCGGCAGCATGCTGAGCCCGATGCACATCCCGGTGCTGCTGTGCGGCCTGCTGTGCGGCTGGCCCTGGGGCCTGGCGGTGGGCTTCGTCAGCCCCCTGCTGCGCTCGCTGATCCTCGGCATGCCGCCGCTGATGCCCATGGCGACGGCCATGGCCTTTGAGATGGCGGCCTACGGCCTGGTCTCCGGGCTGATCTACGCTGCCCTGGGGCGCAAAAAGCGCAACATCTACATCGCCCTGATCGCGGCCATGCTGGTCGGCCGCGCGGTCTTCGGCCTGGCCATGCTGGCGCTGATGGGCCTGACGGGCGGCAGCTATACCTTCGCGGCCTTCCTGTCCGGGGCCTTTATCAAGGCCTGGCCCGGCATCATCCTGCACATCCTCATCATCCCGCCGATCGTGATGGCGGTGGAAAAGATCAAATAGCCGTCTTGCGACAAACGCAGGGGCTGTGACAGGAGCCATCCCGCCGCGCATGTTTATGAACCACTCACGATTGCCACGATATACAGGCAGCGTGAGTGGTTCTTCTTTATTGTATGCAGGTATCGGACTCCTGCCGCAGCCTCTCCTTTTGTATCTGACTATTCGTAGGCCTTGATGATAGCCTGCGTGCCCTCGTCCTGAAGGCCCGCGTCGGCCAGGGCCTGATAGCTCTCCAGCACGCGGCTGAGGATGGGCAGCTCCAGCTGACGCCATTCCGCCTCTTCCTTGGCAAGGCCCATGTCCTTGATAAAGTGCTTGATAAAAAAGCCCGGCGCGAAGTCGCCCGCCAGCATCTTGCGGCCGTTGTTGTTCAGCTGCCAGCTGCCCGCCGCGCCGCCCGAGATGGCGTCCGCCATGGCCACAGGGTCCAGCCCCGCGGCCCTGGCATAGGCGATGGCCTCGGCCACGCCCGCGATGGCGCCCGCGATGGCGATCTGGTTGGCCATCTTGGTATGCTGGCCGTTGCCCGCCTTTCCCTGATAGCGGACGGACTTGCCCATGCGCTCAAACACGGGCAGGGCCCTGTCGAAGGCTTGGCGTTCACCGCCCACCATGATGGCCAGCGTGCCGCTTTTCGCGCCGCTGTCGCCGCCGGAAACCGGCGCGTCCAGGGCGTCCAGGCCCCGCTCAAGCGCGGCGTCAAAGATGCGCACGGCCAGCTTGGGCGAGGTGGTGGTCATATCCGCCAGCAGCGTGCCCGGCTGCGCGCTGTCCAGGATGGCGCCCGCGGAAAAATAGACCTCCTCGACGTCCTTGGGGTAACCCACCATGGTAATGACCATGTCGGCCCCGCGCACGCAGGAGGAGATGTCCCCGCACCAGAGCGCGCCATGCGCCACCACCTCGGCGGCGGACTCGCGCCTGCGGCTGTATACCTTCAGGCTGTAGCCGGCCTTCAGCAGATTGGCCGCCATGCCGCGGCCCATGACCCCGATGCCGATAAAGGCGATGTTTTTCATGGTCTGACCCTCCTTGATGGTATTAGAGCTTCATCATCAGGCACTGATAAAAGGCCTGCATCCTGCCGAGGGCTTTCACGCTGATGCGCTCGTTGTAGCTGTGCATCAGCGCGCGCTCCTCCTTCGTCCAGGCAAGGGCGCTGAAGCGGTACACATGCTCGCACACGCGGCTGTAATGGCGCGAATCGGTGCAGGCCATGTACAGGAAGGGCAGGGGCAGGGCCTCGGGCCACACGTCCTGCACCGCGTCGCAGAGCGTCCGCCACACCTCGTCGTCCGTGCGGCTGATGGGGCTGGGCTCGCTGAACACCTGGGCCTCCACCTTCACGCCCAGGCCCCGCGCGATGCGCTGGGCGCGGCGCCGGGCCGATTTGCTGTTTTCTCCCGGCATGATGCGCGCGTTGGCGCTGGCCATGGCGCGCTGCGGCAGCACATTGGTGGCCGCGCTGCCCTCCGCCATGGTGAAGGCCGCCGTGGTGCGCAGCTGCGAGGAAAACTCACCGCCCCGCAGGCCCGTGGCCAGGCTGATGAAGGGCCTGAGCGGGCCCAGGTTGGCGTAGACGAGCCGCCAGGGCCATTTTGCGTAAGGACCCAGCGTCTGCGCCATCTGCAGGAACACGGGGGAGTAGCGCAGCGGCCAGGGCCTTGACTCCATCCTGCGGATGGCGCGGGCCACCTGCCCCAGCGCCGTGTGGCGCGGCGGGCGGGAGGCGTGGCCCGGCAGGGCTTCCGCCGTAAAGATCAGCTCCGCCTGCCCCTTTTCGCAGGCGCCGATCTGGGCGCAGGCGCGGCTGACGCCCGGCAGGGGGTCGGACACGATGCCGCCGCCCTCGTCCAGCACGAACCAGGGCCTGACCCCTGCCTTCTGCAGGGCAGACAGGATGGCCGGCGCGGTCGGCCCCGCCACCTCCTCATCGCCGGAGAAGCAGAAATAGATATCGTTTTCCGGCACAAAGCCTTCGCCGATCAGCTGCTCGGCCGCCTCCATGGCGGCCGCCAGCGTGCACTTGGTATCGATGCTGCCCCGCCCCCAGACATAGCCGTCCAGGATCGCGCCGGAAAAGGGCGGGTGCACCCAGTTTTCATCCGGTGCCGGCACCACGTCGTAGTGGCTCATCATCACGGAGGGCTTTTCGCCGCTTCGGCCGGGCCAGCGGTAGATGATGCCCTTTTCGCCGATCAGCATGCGCTCGCAGCGCTCGGCGACCGCCGGATACAGGGCGTGCAGCTTCTCCTGAAAGGCGGAAAAGACGGCGGGGTCTTCCCCCTTGCCGTCCATGAAGGAGACCGTGGGCAGCTTCACCAGCTCGCTGAGCTTGACCGCAACGGCCATCTCCGTCACCGCCGGCGCGCGCGGAGGCCGGCGGGCCTCCTCCGGGGCGGGTCTGAAGCGCAGGGCCCTGTACGCCAGCAGCCCGATGTAGACAAGGGCCAGAATCAGCAGGATCCACCACAGCATACAGTTTATGCCTCCCAATCAGCCTATTTGCCGCCCAGCAGCGATCCCAGCAGATCCCTGGGGTCGATGCCCAGCTTTTTCACCTCATCCATCACGCCCTCCAGCAGGGAGGCGTCGGCGTCGTCCTTTTTGCCTGTTGTCGTCTTTTTCGCCGCTGCCGTCTTTTTTGCCGCGGCTGTCCTTGAAGACGTCTTCTTCGCCGCTGTCGTCTTTGAAGGCGTCTTTTTCGCCGCGCCTGCCTGAGTGCCCGTCTTTTTGTCCGCCGCTTTCTTTTTCTCGGCTTCCAGCCTGCGCCTGCGGGCGTTCAGCTCCTTCTTTTCCTCGCCGAGTTTGGCGATAAGCTCCCGGTACCTGTCTATTTTGGCGTCCGCCGCCTTCAGCCTGGTTTCAATGGCCTTGATCTGGGTGTTCAGTTCTTTCTGCGTTGCCATGCCGTCCTCCTTGCGATAATTGATGGGCGTATTGTATCAGAACCTGCGCGGTCGGCGGCGAGAGCGGCTCCGGCAGGCTGTCCGGGGCAAACCAGCCCCACTCCTCCACTTCCGCGGGGTCGGGCTTTACCTCGCCTGACCACTTCCTGCACTCGTACACGATATCCACGCCGCTCACCTCGTCGCCGTTGGGGTAGACGTAGTGGGTCTTGGGGCCGGAGAATACGCCCCACAGCCGCAGCTTTTCCGCGCGGATGCCCATCTCCTCATACAGCTCGCGGCGGGCCGCCTCCTCTACCACCTCGTCCAGCTCCACCGAGCCGCCCGGGTAGCACCAGGCATGGTTGTCGCGCCTGCGCTGCAACAGGATACGGCCCTGCCCGTCCGTGCAGATCACGCTGCCGCCCACCTGGAGCAGGGGGCGGCTGCCGACCAGCTTGCGCAGATCAAGGATATAATCGCTCATAGCCTTGCTCAGCCGTTGCGCGGGTCGTCCGACCGGCGCCTGCTGTCGCGGTCATCCGGGTCAAAGTATTCGATCTCCATGCGGTCAAAGGGCACGCTCTCCATGAAATGCTCCGGCAGAAAGCGGGTAGCGTGATGATCCGCCCACTCGCGCTCATGCTTGGGCAGCAGGATGGGCAGCGGCAGGTCCAGCGCGCGGCAGGCATCCGCCAGCGCCTTCTTCCAATCGCCGTCCGGGCAGGGCGCTACCCCGTCGCCCGTCATCCTTGTCTTCTTCATCAGCCTGACCCAGAGCTGTCTCGCCACGGCATGTCCTCCTCCGTATTCGCTGAACTCAGTATAGCATAGCCCCGCGCCAAGAAAAAGCGTTCTCGGGCCTTGACAGATGGCGCGCGCATCCTATAATCTGTTTGAACTTCAAACTATTTGAAGTTCAAACCATTATGTCCGAGCATGAAAGGGAGGGCTGCCTCATCGATCCGCATGAAGAGCTGAACGCCTTTTTGGTGGATGTATTCCATCACATCCTGCGCGCGCAGGCCAGGGAGCTGAAGAAGATGGGATACCGGGACCTGTCCGTCAATGAAACGCATGTGATCGAGTCGGCCTGCCTGCTGTCGCAGGAGGGGCGCAACAGCGCGCGCGGCATCGCGCAGGCGCTGGACGTTACCCCGGGCACGCTGACCGTTTCCATCAACGCGCTGGAGAAAAAGGGTTACCTGCGCCGCAGCCCGGACCCGACCGACCGCAGGCGCGTGCGCGTCTCCCCCACCGAGCGGGGCCTCAGGGCGGAGCGGGACCACCGCCTCATCCACGACCGCATGGTGGAGAGCATCGCCGCCCTGCTGGATGAACAGGAGATGCAGGCCCTGCTGAGCGCGCTCAAGAGCATCTCCGCATTTTTCACCTCAGAAAGGACACAGAGCCCATGATTCGTATCATCGTTGACAGCACCTGCGATCTGAGCAGGGAGGAGCTTGAAGCGTCCGGCATTGTCATGCTGCCGCTCACCATCCACTTCGGCAGCGACAGCTACCGCGACGCCATCGACCTGGACACCGCCGGCTTCTATGCCAGGCTTCGCACGGCCAAGGCCCTGCCGACCACCTCGCAGGTGCCGCCGGGAGACTTTGAGGAGGTATTCCGCCCCCTGTGCGAGGCGGGGGACGAGGCCGTGGTGATCACGCTCTCCTCGCACCTGAGCGCCACCCACGCCTCCGCCCTCGGCGCGGCGGAGGCGACAGACCCGCAGCGCATCCATGTGGTGGATTCCGCCTCCGGCTCCTTCGGCGCGGCACTGCTGGTGAGACAGGCCGTTGCCCTGCGCGATGGGGGCGCGCCCTCCGCCCTCGCCATCGCGCAGCAGCTGCGCGCCCTCGCCCCGCGCGTGCGCATCATCGCGGCGGTGGACACGCTCAAGTACCTCAGGATGGGCGGCAGGCTGTCCGGCTCGCAGGCCTTTATCGGCACGCTGCTGGGCATCAGGCCGCTGGTGGAGGTCAGGGAGGGGCGCGTGAGCGCCGCGGGCCATGTGCGCGGTGAAAAAAACGTGGTGCGCGCCCTGCTGAAGCGCTTTGAAGCGGAGCGGGTGGACCTCAGCCTCGGCGTGGCCTTCGCCCACGGCGACGCGCCGGAGCTGATGCGGCACACCGTGGACGCCTTCCGACCGCTGCTTGAGGGCGTCCGGGTCTACACCGGCCAGCTGGGCGCCGTCATCGGCACGCACGTCGGGCCGGGCGTAGTGGGCGTGGGCTACATCCTGAAGGCGGAGTAACAGATCAGGCCGGGGAAGCACAAACACTTCCTCGGCCTTCCTGATCTTATCCCTTCGCCTGCGTTTCCGCCGCGGCCTTTACCTTATCCCGGTGTTTCTTCATAAACTTCTTGATATCGTCCTTGCAGTGGCCGCATTTGCTGCCCGCGCCCGTGGCCTCGCTCACCTGCCTGAAGCTCGTCGCCCCGGCCTTCATGGCCTCCAGCACCTGTCCCTTGGTCACCTTTTTGCAGGGACAGATCACCTTGTCCGGATTCATGCTCGCCCCTCCTTCCCTGTTTGCAGGGATGATACCCGGCCCGAAAGGTTTCATACATATACCCCGTTTAGGTATACAGCCGGCGGGTATACTGCATTCCGGAAGCATCAGGACAAGGAGAGAGTAAAGGCATGTTCAGTCTGTTTGGCGCGAAGGCCGGCCCCGATATCAACCGGGCGGCGCAGGAGGCGGCCGCGGACAAGTCCATCCGTCTGGTGGATGTGCGCACCCGCGAGGAGTATCTGGAGGGGCACCTGCCCGGCAGCATCAACCTGCCGCTGGACAGGCTGGATCAGGTGCAGGCCGTGGTGCCGGGCAAGGATGAGAAGATCTATGTCTACTGCGCCAGCGGCGGGCGCAGCGCCCTGGCTGCAAGCAGCCTGCGGCGCATGGGCTATGGCCATGTGACCAACATCGGCGGCATCATGGGCTACTCCGGCCCGCTGGCGCGCTGATCGGCGGAGGGAAAGATGAGCAGAAAACGCTTGCTGCTGGCCCTTGGCCTGCTCTCCGCTGCCCTGCTGCTGGGCGCCTGCGCGGCGCAGCAGCCCGCGGCGGCCCCGCAGCCCACGGATACCCCTGAAGCTCAAAGCGGGGCGGCGGTCTCAGGCACCCCCAAGGCCGAATACAGAAAGCTGAGCGCAGAGGAAGCCAGGGCCCGCATGGACAGCGGCGATCCCGTGACCGTGCTGGACGTGCGCGAGGCAAACGAGTACGCCGCGGGCCATATCCCGGGCGCGCAGCTGCTGCCCCTGGGGCAGATCGAGGCCTCGGCCGCCGAAGCCCTGCCCGACAAGGGCGCGGAGATCCTCGTCTACTGCCGCAGCGGCAACCGCAGCCGGCAGGCGGCCATGACGCTGATCGAGCTGGGCTACACCAATGTGTTCGACTTCGGCGGCATTATCAGCTGGCCCTATGAAACCGTGACCCAGCCTGAAAATTGATTTTCCGATCTTTTATCTGCAAGCGCACCGTCTGCCCGGCGGTGCGCAGCTTTTTTACTCATCATCCACGGTAAATACCTCTTCGATCGTGGCCTGAAACTGGCGGGCGATATGCCAGGCAAGGACAAGCGAAGGGTTGTAGCGGCCTTTTTCCAGATTGCCGATCGTTTCCCGGCGCACGCCGACCCTTTGGGCCAGCTCCTCCTGTTTCATGCCATATTTCGCCCGGTATTCTTTGATCCTGTTCTTAATCATTGCTCAGCCCGCTCATTTCTTTCAGCTCGATCACCGCAAGCGACACCGTAAACGCGAAAACCGCCACGGCAAAGGCCGCGCCGAAGGCTGCCGCAATATAATTTTCACTTTTTAGAACAAATCTGAAAATCAGCAAGGCCGGCAGCACGGCAAACAGTTCCATAAAAAAGGCGATGCTTCCCGCTGCGCGCACGTTCATCCGGAAGCCTTCATCGGGCACGACCCAGAAATAACGCAGATAATACAAAAACCCTAAAAAGCCGTACCATCCCGCGTTGCCCGTCGCGGGCCCAAGCAGGCAAACCAGGGATATGAGGGACAGCAGTCCAAGCGGATTGGTCTTCTTTTTCATGGCTCCTCCTGGTGTGGTGAATTTCTATCTTTATGATATAAATATACCACACGATCCGGGCTTGTCAAGCTTTGGGCGCAAGTCTTCCCATACAACAGGGAGAAAACCCCTTGCCGATTCATTTCATGTAAAATGGCTATAGGTGTATAATCGTTTCAGAAGCGCGGGGTCTCTCCCCGCCCGACATATTAAAAGACAGGAGGGAGCGGCATGTCCGAGCGTTTGAGGCAGATGATCGCGCAGAGCGACAACATTGTGTTTTTCGGCGGGGCGGGCGTTTCCACGGAGAGCGGCATCCCCGATTTCAGAAGCGTGGACGGGCTTTACCGCCAGCGCTATGATTACCCGCCCGAAACCATCCTGAGCCGCAGCTTCTTTGAGCGGCGGCCCGAAGACTTCTTCCGCTTCTACCGCGAGAAGCTGCTGGCCCCGCAGGCCCGGCCCAACAAGGCGCACCTGACGCTGGCTGCGCTGGAAAGGGAGGGCAGGCTGAAGGCCGTGGTCACCCAGAACATCGATGGCCTGCACCAGGCGGCGGGCAGCCAAAGGGTGTTTGAGCTGCACGGCAGCGTGCACCGCAACCACTGCCTCTCCTGCGGCAGGTTTTACAGCCTTGAGGAGATGCTGGCGCTGGACACCGTGCCCCGCTGCGCCTGCGGCGGGCTCGTTAAGCCCGACGTGGTGCTCTATGAGGAGCCCTTGCCTGAGGACGTGTTCCTTGCGGCCATGGACTGTATCCGCCGCGCCGATCTGCTGATCGTGGGCGGCACCTCGCTGAGCGTCTACCCCGCCGCCGCTCTGGTGGACGAATACCGCGGCCGCAAGCTGGTGCTCATCAACAAGACCGCCACAGCGCAGGACGAACGGGCCGCGCTGTGCATCCGCGAGCCCATCGGGGAGGCGCTTTCAAAGGCCTGGCCCTGAACGCTGAAGCAAAAAAAGAGCGCCGGCGGGCGCTCTATAGATGATTGACAAACCCCTTGGGAGGTGAAGGAGGGCCTCGGCCCTCCTTCCTTAGTCCGCCGCAGCGGTCTCAATTAGCAACGGTCAAGCGCTTCACACCGCAAGCGGTGTTT
>DBQV01000007.1:36355-137680 GCA_002305755.1 Christensenella sp. UBA1385
AAACTGCGTTTGTCAACGGGCTGAAGAGCGCCGGCGGGCGCTCTATGATCGGCCTGTCTGCAGGCGGACCGACCTCAGCCTATCCCCGTCAGCATCAGCACCAGTGGGATACTGCCAAGGCACAGCAGCATACCCAGCGAGATGCCGGTGGCGGCGAAGAGCGCGTCCTTGCCTTCGCGCTCGGCATACATCTGGGTGGACGCCGCGCCGGGCATGGCGCAGGCGATGGTCATCACGCCCAGGGGCATTCCCCCAAAGCCCAGCAGGCGGAACAGCGCGTTGCCCAGCAGCGGCAGCGCCAGCAGACGCAGGAAGGTGGCCAGCCACAGCGACCCTTGCTTCAGCGCGGCGGGCCTGAAATCCGTCAGGCGCGCGCCGGCGGACAGCAGGCTCAGCGGGATGGTGACGCTGCCCAGCTGTTTGCACACCGCGGGCAGCGGCTCGGGCAGGCGCAGATCGAAAAGCACCGAGAACACTGCGAACAGCGAGATCAGCAGGCCGATGTTTCTGGCCAGCACGGAGGGCCTGGGCGGCTTGCCCGTCATCATCAGCTCGACCAGCAGGTACATGCACAGGTTGAAGGCCACGATCACGGCGGCCAGGTACAGCGCGCCCCTCTCGCCGTAGACTGTCTGGATGATGGGCAGGCCCATGAAGCCCACGTTGGGCATCGCGCTCAGCCCGGCGAACACGGGCGCGCGATCTTCGGGCATCTTTTTGCGGGCCAGCCAAAAAATCAGGCCCAGCGCCAGGCAGTACCATACAAAGGCCGTCAGCATGATGCGCAGAAACTCGCCGCGGATGTCGGCCTCTACCTCCTGCTGCACCATCATCAGCAGCATGGCCGGCATGGCCGCCTTGAGCACGATGCCGCTCAGGCCCTGTATGACGGGCGTGCTCAGCACGCCCGACCTGCGCAGCAGCAGGCCGATGCCCATGATGATCAGCATCATCAAGATCTGGTTCGTCACCGCGAGAATATCCATACGCCCTCCGACAATATCAGGATCCTGCCCACTATACTGAAATCAGGCCCTTGTGTAAATCGTCTTTCGGCTTCAGGGCGTATTTTTGTTTGGGGACGCGCCGCGGGGCGAGTTGACAAACGCCGCTCCGCTCCTTAGACTGATAAATCTCAAGTAAAGGCTGCGGCGCAAAGGAGGCGGGCAAGTGGACAGGCTGCGGGAAATCGGCAAGAGGATGCTGGTCTGGGGCGCTCTGGCGCTGGTGATCTGGGCAGGGTACGAGCTCTCCGTCCGCTGGGACACGCTGAGCAAGGCCACCCGCACCGTGAGCCTGATGGCCAATGACCTGCGGGCTTCGCTGTTTGACGTATTGTTCAAATATCAATACATCGACACGCTCAAGACGCCGCTGTTTTTGCTGTGCTGCGCGCTGGTGGGCCTGCTGGCGCTGCTGCTGCGGAGAAGGCCGCTGAGCGCCTGGCTGATCCTGCCGCTGTGTGCGCTGCTGATGTGGCAGCAGGTGGGGGCGAAGGCGCTGTTTTCCCAAAGCCTGTGGCAGATGCTCAAATTTCTGCCGCTGATGCTGGTGATGCTGGGCAGCCTGAGCAACCTCTTTTTCCACTACTATTTAAAAAAGCGCCGCCGCGCCATACGAAGGCAGGCTCCGCCGGAGGGCACCAGACACTTTCAATGACAGCGATCGCCGCCTGAGCAGGCGGCGATTTGATTGATGCGTCCACTGGGCGCAGCCGGGCAAGGGGATGAAAGCAGGCCGGAGCCCGCTCATGGGCTGTGCTCCAGCGTCAGGCCCTGGGCGCACATGGGGCATTCCCTGGGATGATAGTGGGTGACGGTCAGGGAAAGCAGGCACTCAAAGGGAGCGTCAAAGCGCAGCCTGCCGCCGGACTTGTCCACCACACAGCCGATACCGCATACCTCGCCGCCCAGGGCGCGCACGATCTCGGTCATTTCGCGGATGCTGGTGCCGGTCTGCACCTCGTCCTCGATCAGCAGCACCTTCATGCCGGGGCGGATGTTGAAGCCGCGCCGAAGGGTCATCGCGCCGTCCTTGCGCTCGCTGTAGATATAGGGCAGGCCCAGCGCTCGGCTCACCTCATAGCCGGCCAGCAGGCCGCCCAGGGCCGCGCCCAGCACGATATCGGCCCCAAGGCCGGACAGGCGCTGTGCCAGCTCCGCCATGATCTGCTGCGCGCGCGCGGGCGATTCAAACAGGCGCGCGGGCTGCAGGTAGTGGTCGCTGTGCCGGCCGGAGGCGCGCAGGAAATGCCCCTCCCTGAGCGCGCCGAGCTCTTCCATCAGTTGCCGAAGGGCCGTACCGTCCATTGCTTGAGCCTCCGATAAGTTTTTCCGGCTCATTATAGCATAAGCGCAGACGGATTGGGTAGGATGTTGTTGGCAGGCGGGGGAGGCCCCGCCTAATAAGAATGGGGAGAGAGAAGCAATGAAAAAGTTTCTGGAGGAGTTCAAGGCCTTCGCGGTGAAGGGCAATATGATCGACCTGGCGGTCGGCGTGATCGTGGGCGGCGCGTTCGGCAAGATCGTCAGCAGCCTGGTCAACGATATCTTCATGCCAGTGCTCAGCCTGCTGACCGGCGGCCAGAACGTGAGCAACCTGTTTATCCAGCTGAAAGCTACCGATACCGTGTACACCAGCATTGAGGCCGCCAAGGAGGCGGGCGTCGCCACGCTGAACTACGGCATGTTCATCCAGACCGTGATCGATTTCCTGATCATCGCGCTGAGCATCTTCCTGTTCGTCAAGGGCATCTCCAAGCTGCAGAAAAAGAAGGAGGAGGCGCCCGCGCCCGTCGTGCGCAAGTGCGACTACTGCCTGGAGCCCGTGGCCGACGAAGCCACCCGCTGCCCGCACTGCACCAGCGAGCTGAAGCCCAAGGCCTGACCATGCGCTTTACGCACTGGTTCTGGGATTTTGACGGCACACTGTTTGATACCTACCCCCGCATCGTGCGCGCCTTTCAGAAGGGGCTGAAGCAGCTTGGCATCGAAAAGACAGACAGCGAGGTCTTTTCCCTGGCCAAGCGGACGCTGGCTGAGGCCGCGGCGGTGATCGGCGGCGAGCAGGCTGCCGAGCGGCTGATGGATCTGTACTACGTTCACGCCGAAGAGGAGGGCCCGGACACGCTGAAGCCCTACGAGGGGCTGGAGCCGGTGCTCGATTTCATCAGGCGCAGCGGCGGGCACAGCTATCTGTACACCCACCGGGACAAAAGCGGCCCCGAGGCGCTGGAGCGCGAGGGCCTGCTTGGGTATTTCGATGACAGCGTCACGCATGACGACGGCTTCCCCAGCAAGCCCGCGCCGGACGCGCTGCTGCACCTGGTGCGCAGGCACGGCCTCGATCCGAAAGACTGCGTGATGGTGGGCGACCGCCCCATCGATCTGGAGGCCGGGCGGAACGCGGGCATGAGCAGCCTGCTGTTCGACGGGGACGGGGCCTACCCTGCCTATCCCGGCGCGCGGCGCTTTGAAAGCTATTCCGCGATGCTGGAGGCGCTGCGAAGCGGAGAACTCTGAGGGCCGGCGCCGGCTGAAGGACGTGCCGCCGCATACGGCGGAAAGATCGAAACGGAAGCGACAAGGCCGATCAAAGAGAACGGAGCCGGGGAACTGCGGCAAGGCAGTTTCCGGGCTCCGATTTTTATACCAATCCAACTTGTTGACGCATCGCCCTCCGGATGCATGAACAATTTTCATTGGTATTGTATTGAACAAAAACAAAACCGACGAAACGGGGCCGCCGCAAATTTCAGTTTTGCGGCGGCCCCTTGCTTTACAGCGGTCAGGTCTTACTTGGCCATTTTCTGCTTGATCGCGGCCTGGGCTGCGGCCAGGCGGGCGATCGGCACGCGGAAGGGCGAGCAGCTCACGTAGTTCAGGCCCACATTGTGGCAGAACTCGATGGTGGACGGGTCGCCGCCGTGCTCACCGCAGATGCCCAGCTTCAGGTGCTCGCGCACGCTGCGGCCCTTTTCGGCGGCCATCTTCACGAGGCTGCCGACGCCTTCCTGATCCAGGCGGGCGAAGGGATCGCTTTCAAGGATCTTGTTGCTGTAGTAGGCATCCAGGAACTTGCCGGCGTCGTCACGGCTGAAGCCGAAGGTCATCTGGGTCAGGTCGTTGGTGCCGAAGGAGAAGAACTCGGCCTCCTCGGCGATCTGATCGGCCACCACGCAGGCGCGCGGGATCTCGATCATGGTGCCGACCTGGAACTCCAGGCGGTCGTTCTGCTCGGCAAAGACCTTTTCAGCGGTCTCCAGCACGACGGACTTGACGAACTTCAGCTCCTTCACGGTGCCGACCAGCGGGATCATGATCTCGGGCTTCACATCCAGGCCGGTCTCGCGGCGGACCTTCAGCGCGGCCTGAATGACGGCGCGGGTCTGCATCTCGGCGATCTCGGGATAGGTGACGGCCAGGCGGCAGCCGCGGTGGCCCATCATGGGGTTGAACTCATGCAGCTCGTTGATCTTGGCCACGATCGCCTCGCTGGTGGTGCCCAGCTCCTTGGCGATGGCGGCGATCTCTTCCTTCATGCCCAGCTGGGGCAGGAACTCGTGGAGCGGCGGATCGAGGTAGCGCACGGTCATCGGGCGGCCTTCCAGCGCCTTGTACATTTCCTCGAAGTCCTTCTGCTGGAAGGGGAGGATCTTGTCCAGGGCGGCCTTGCGCTGCTCGGCGGTGCTGGCGAGGATCATCTCGCGCATCGCCTTCACGCGCGTGGCCTCAAAGAACATGTGCTCGGTACGGCACAGGCCTATGCCCTCGGCGCCGAACTCGACGGCCTGCTTGGTATCGCGCGGGGTGTCGGCGTTGGTGCGCACCTTCAGGGTGCGGGCCTTATCCGCCCAGCCCATCAGGGTAGCGAAGTCGCCGGTCACGGCGGTCTCAACGGTGGCCACCAGGCCCTCGAACACCTTGCCGGTGCTGCCGTCCAGCGACACGCTGTCGCCCTCGTGGTACACCTTGCCGCCGATGCTCATGGTCTTGGCGTTTTCATCGATGTGCAGAGCGCCTGCGCCGACGACGGCGGGGCGGCCCATGCCGCGGGCCACAACGGCCGCGTGGCTGGTCATGCCGCCGCGGGCGGTCAGGATGCCCTTCGCCAGATCCATGCCCTCGATGTCTTCGGGCGTGGTCTCCTCGCGCACGAGGATGACGGCCTTGCCGGCCTTGCCGGCCTTGGCGGCTTCGGCGGCGGTGAAGTACAGCGCGCCGGCGGCTGCGCCGGGGGAGGCGGGCAGACCGGTGGTGATGACGGTGGCGGCCTTCACGGCGGCGGCGTCAAAGTTGGGGTGCAGCAGGGTGTCCAGCTGCTTGGGCTCCACCTTCAGCACGGCCTCGTCCTCGCTCAGCTGGCCCTCGGCCACCAGATCGACGGCGATCTTCACGGCGGCGGCGGCGGTGCGCTTGCCGTTGCGGGTCTGCAGCATGTACAGGCGGCCGCGCTCGATGGTGAACTCCATATCCTGCATGTCGTGATAGTGGTTCTCCAGCGTGGTCGCGATCTGGACGAACTGCTCATACACCTCGGGCAGGGTGTCCTTCAGGGTGTCGATGGGCTGGGGGGTGCGGATGCCCGCCACCACGTCCTCGCCCTGGGCGTTCATCAGATATTCGCCGTACAGCTTCTTTTCGCCGGTGGAGGGGTTGCGGGTGAAGGCCACGCCGGTGCCGCAGTCAAAGCCCATGTTGCCGAACACCATGCCCTGCACGTTGACGGCGGTGCCCCAGTCGCCGGGGATGTCGTTCATGCGGCGGTAGTAGATGGCGCGGTCGTTGTCCCAGGAGCGGAACACGGCCTTCACGGCCTCCATCAGCTGCACCTTGGGATCCTGCGGGAACTCGCTGCCCATGGCCTGCACGTAGATTTCCTTATAGCGGCGCACAACCTCTTTGAGGTTCTCAGCGGTCAGATCGGTATCCTGCTTGGCGCCGTTCTCGGCCTTCACGGCCTCCAGCGCGTGATGGAACTTCAGCTTGTCGATCTCCATCACCACGTCGGAGAACATCTGGATGAAGCGGCGATAGCTGTCATAGGCGAAGCGCTCGTTGTCAGTCAGCCTGGCCAGGCCCTTCACGGACACATCGTTGAGGCCCAGGTTCAGGATGGTGTCCATCATGCCGGGCATGGAGGCGCGGGCGCCGGAGCGGACGGAGACCAGCAGCGGGTTCTCCAGATCGCCGAACTTCTTGCCGTATTCCTTTTCGGTGATGGCCAGCGCTTCAAAGATCTGCTGCTCGATTTCGGGCGCGATGGTCTTGTTGTCCGCGTAGTAGCGGGTGCAGGCTTCGGTGCTGACGGTGAAGCCCTGGGGCACCGGCAGGCCGATGTTGGTCATCTCGGCGAGGTTGGCACCCTTGCCGCCTAAGGTATTTCGCATGGAGGCATTGCCTTCACGGAACAGATAGACGTACTTGGTCATGTTTCTTCATTTCCTCCTTAAAAGTTGACTGCCCCGAAGGCTTTCATGCGCAGGGCGGGCACAATCCAATTGATTATACCCTAAACCGCTGCGCTTATCAATCAATCCATTCGATAATCGAAGCGTTTTTCCGAACAATTTGTCCGGGGCGGGGGAAAAAGGCCAGAAAAAAGCGGCGGGCTCGTTTCGCCCGCCGCAAGAGCGCAGGAACGCTTCGGGCCGGCGCGGGCCCGATCGGGGGCATCCGCCGGTCAGGGCCGGCCTTTGCCGCGCCGCCTGTCAGGGATTGACCACGTTGACCGGCCTGCCCTCCAAAAAGAGACGCAGGTTGTCCTCCGTGATCCGCAGCAGCCTCTGCCGGGTCTCCAGCGGCGCCCAGGCGATGTGCGGCGTGATGAAGCAGTTTTTCGCGCCGATCAGCGGGCTGTCCTTGGGCAGGGGCTCGCGAGTGGCCACGTCCAGCCCCGCTGCATAGAGGCGGCCTTCGTTCAGCGCCTCGGCCAGGTCCTTCTCCACCACCAGCGGGCCGCGGCCCGTATTGATCAGGATGGCTCCCTTCTTCATGGTGCCGATGCTCTCCCGGTTGATCAGCCCCTGGGTTTCCGGGGTCAGCGGGCAGTGCAGCGTCACCACGTCGGCATCGCGCAGCAGCTCCTCCCGCGTGACGAAGCGCACGCCGTCCTCCTCCCTGCCCGGCGCGGCCGAGCGGCTTGCCGCCATCACCTTCATGCCGAAGGCCTGTGCGAGCCGCGCCACGGCCTTGCCGATGCGGCCGTAGCCCACGATGCCCATGGTCTTGCCCGCCAGCTCCATCAGGGGGTAATCCCAGAAGCAGAAGTCCGGGCTTTCGCTCCATCTTCCTTTGTGTACCGCGCGGCTGTGGTCCCCCACATGGTGGCAGATCTCCAGCAGCAGGGCGAACACCAGCTGGGCCACCGCCCCGGTGCTGTAGTCGGGCACGTTGCACACGACCACGCCCCGCTCCCTGGCCGCCTGCGTGTCGATGATGTTGTAGCCTGTCGCCAGCACGCCGATGAAGCGCAGCTTCGGGCAGGCCGCGAGGGTCTCCCGCGTGATGGGGGTCTTGTTGGTGAAGACGATGCCCGCGTCGCCGATGCGGGGGATGATGTCCTGCTGCGCGGTGCGTTCGTACACCGTCAGCTCTCCAAACCGCCCAAGCCCGTCCCAGCTCAGATCGCCCGGGTTGGCCGCGTAACCGTCCAGTATGACTATTTTTTCCATGCCCGCTTTGCGCCTCCTGTATCAGCGCCCGGCACGCGCCGCGCCTCCGGGCACCGTATTGCCGATCATATTAGACACTATGCTTGCAATTGTCAAATAAATCCGTTACAATGTACGCTGAAAATCAGCAAACCGGAGGTTCACATGCCGCGCGATTACATATTGATGACGGATTCCGACAGCGACCTGCCGTGGAAATTTGCCAGAGACAGGGGTATCCCCGTGGTGCGCATGCCCTACTCGGTGGGCGATCAGGAATATTTCGACGACAACGGGGAATCCGGCTGCGAGAAGTCCTTCTTCGACAGGATGCGCAAGGGCGAGGCGGCTTCCACCTCGCTGCTGCCCACAGCGGCCTATCTTGATTATTTCGACCCCATTCTCGCAAAGAACGACCTGTTTTTCATCGCCTTTTCCAGCAAGATGTCCGCCACCTTCAACAACGTGCTGGAGGCGCGGGAGGAGCTGCTGCAAAAGTATCCGGGCCGCCGCTTTACGGTGGTGGACACGCTGAGCATCTCCTTCCCCATGGCGCTGCTGGTGATGCGGGCCTGGGAGCTGTACGATCAGGGTGCCTCGATGGAGGAGCTGGAAAAGTGGCTGCTTGAAAACCGCACCCGTTCCCACGCCTTCGTCACGGTGGACGATCTGGTCTATTTACGCCGCGGGGGCCGCATCTCCTCCACCAGCGCGGTGGTGGGTTCCATGCTCAACATCAAGCCCATCCTCACGCTGACCCGCGCGGGCAAGCTGGAAGCCTTCGGCAAGGTGCAGGGCCAGAAGAAGGCCATGAAGGCCATCGTGGACCAGGTGGAGCTCAACATTGAAAACCCCGCCGGCCAGAAGGTGCTGGTGATCCACGCCGACGCGCCCGAGGAGGCCCGGGAGCTGCGCGAGATGCTGCTCAGGCGCCTGCCCGCCATACAGGACCCGGATACCTGCATGATCGGGCCCGTCATCGGCGCTCACGCCGGCCCCGGCACGCTGGGCGTCTGCTTCATGGGCAAGGAAAGGCCCCTCTGACGGTATGCAGCGGCATATCCTGGTCATTCAGGATCTTTCCTGCCTTGGGCGGTGCTCGCTGCTGGCGGCGCTGCCTGTCTTCAATGCCGCGGGCATCCGCGCCACGCCCCTGCCCACGGCCCTTTTGAGCAGCCACACGGGCTTCCCCGGCGCGGCGCGGCGCGACCTGTCGGAGGATATGGCCGCGGCCCTCGGCCAGTGGGAGACGCTGGGCCTTGAGTTTGACGCTATCCATATCGGTTATCTGGCGGGCGCCGGGCAACTGCCGGTCATAGAGCGCGCGCTCGGCCTTTTCCTCGGGGAGAACACCCGGCTGTTCGTTGACCCTGTGATGGGCGACTGGGGCCGCGCTTACAGCTACTGCGACGGGGCGCTGCTCGAAGGCTTCCGCTCGCTGTGCGCGCGGGCCGACCTGATCCTGCCCAACCGCACCGAGGCCGCCCTGCTGCTCGGCGAGCCTTATTCCAAGGCTCCGGACAGGCCCGAGGGCCTGCTGCGCCAGCTGAAGGCCCTGCTCGCGCTGGGCGCGCGCGGCGCTGTGATCACCGGCAGCAACGGCCAGAGCGGCTATACCGGCGCGGTCTGCCTCAGCGAGGGGATGCTCTCTCCCCGCGCCGCGCTGACGGCGCAGCTGCCGGGGGATTGGCCCGGCACTGGCGATCTGTTTGCCGCCGCCCTGGAGGCCGCCCTGCTGAAGGGAAGGAGCCTCGAAGCCGCCTGTGAGACCGCGGTGCAATTCGTGGCCCGCTGCCTGCAGGGGGCGGACGCCTCTGCGCAGACTGCCCGTTTCGGCGCGCCTTTTGAGCGCGCGCTGCCCTGGCTGGCCCTGCGGCTGGCCGATTAAAAGGCTCCGCCTCCGTCACGCCGTTTTCCGTTTCGGAAAGCGGCTTTTTCGTTTTCCGGCGGGCCCGGTCTCTCCTTGAGGAGAAATCGGTATCGGCGTCAGGCAGGAATCGGGCGGGTGCGCGTCGAAATAAGAATATTCGGCCGATTTTGTTGTTCGCGGCCGTCTTCGCCCCCGCGCCGCGGGCGGCGAAAGAGTGTTGCCCGGAGGGATCAAGCATGCTGACAGAGGACAGGCTCAGAAAACAGACAGAGCCCGCGGAATGGGCCGCGGGGGCCGCCATGGCCGCGCACGGCAGGCTGCGCGAGCTGCGGACCGGCCCGGGTCTGATAGAATACATGACCACGGAGGAGCCCTACGCGCTTGTGCGCCTGAGCGCCTCGGAGGGCGCGCGCTGCGACTGCGGGCAGCCCAGCTGCCGCCACATCGTGGCCGCCTTCCTGACGGCCAGGGGCAGCGGCAGTCTGAGCGAGCTGGAGAGCTACAGCGACCGGCTGGCCAGCGAGGCCTTCTACGAGGCGGTGGAGAGCATCATCCCCCGCTCGGCCGCGCTGACGCTGGAGCCCTCGCTCTTTGTGTCGGAGCGGGGCGAGCTGAGCCTCTCCCTGCGCGCGGGCGAGGGCAGGCTGTACGTGGTGCGCAGCCTGCCCCGTTTCCTCGCCGCGCTGGAAACCGGCGAGGAGGTGGAGCTTTCCAGCGGCCACAGCCTGCAGGTGCATTTCGACGATTTCTCAAAGGATGAGGCGGCCCTGCTGCACACCCTGCTGGGCCACGCGCAGGCGCTGAGCGCGGGCGAGGCCAGGCTGAGCCCGCAGCAGGCGCGCAAGCTGCCGCTCTCGGGCGAGATCGCCTCGCGCGTGCTGGAGGGGCTTGAAAAGCTGCGCTTCCGCCTGACCCACGGCGGCGTCACCCTTCTGCAGAAGGGCGTGGAGCGCTGCCCGCTGCCCGTGGTCTTCTATGTGGGGGGCAACCGCAGCGGCCTGAGCATCCGCGCGCAGCTGGATTTTCCCTGCGAGCCCGTGGGCAGCGACGGGCGCTACATGATCTGCAGGGGACGCCTCGTCAGGCTGGCGCAGGAGGATGAGGCGCTGGCCCGCGTGGTGCTGGGCCGCGAGGACAAGCTCTTCACCTTCCCCCGCGGCGAGGTGGGCCGCGTGACGGGCGAGCTGCTGCCCACGCTGATGCGCAGCCACGCCGTGATACTGGATGAGAACCTGGAGCGGCGTATGATCCGCCGTCCGCTGTCCGCCAAGGTCTATCTGGATCAGCAGGGCAGCGCCATCCGCGCGCAGGTGCGCTTCGCCTACGGCGACATCGAGATCGACCCCTTCTCCATCGATAAGGAGGAAACGCGCCTGCTTCTGCACGACGCCGTGGGCGAGCGCCGCCTGCTGGAGGCGCTGGCGGACGCGGGCTTTCGCGTGCAGAAGGGCTTTGTCTATCTGTCGGGCGAGGAGGAGATCTATGGCTTCCTCACCGGCGGCGTGCAGGACCTGGGCCAGAAAGCCGAGCTGTTCTTAAGCCGGGAGTTCAGGCGCCTTGCGCCGCGCACGCCCAGCCTGTCGGGCCGCCTGAGCGGCGGGGGCGGCAGCCTGAAGCTGACGGTGCTTGACGACGGCACGCCCGTCGAGGAGCTGGTGCCGCTGCTGGAGGCCATCCGCAGCCACAAGCGCTACTTCCGCTATAAAAACGGTGCCTTCATCACCCTGCAGGGCGCGGAGCCCTGGCAGGGCTTTGCCGAGGCGGCGCTGGAGGCCGTGAAGGATCAGGGTGAGCTGCGCAGCATCAGGGGCTATCGCGCCGCCTACCTGAAGGCCCTGATCGACGAAGGCGGCCTGCCGGTCGACCTGTCGCCCGAGGCCGAGCGCCTGGCGCGCGGCGACGAGCAAAGCCCCGAAAGCCCCGTGGCCGGGCTGCACGCCTATCAGGAAAGGGGCTTTGCCTGGCTGTGCTCGCTGCGCCGCCTGGGCATGGGCGGCATTCTGGCCGATGAGATGGGCCTTGGAAAAACGGTGCAGACTATCGCCGCCATCCGCCTGTGGGTGGAAACCGAAGCGGAGCGCCGCCCCGGCATCATCGTGGTGCCCACCACGCTCACCTACAACTGGCTGAGCGAGCTGAAGCGCTTTGCCCCGGCGCTGCGGGTGGAGCTGATCTCGGGCGGGCGGGCCAGGCGCGCCCGACAGATCGCCCTGTTTGAAGGGGAGGAGGCGCCGGACATCCTGCTGACCAGCTACCCGCTTGTGCGGCAGGACATCGACCTGCTGGAAAAGCTCGACTTCCGCTTCGCAGTGCTCGACGAGGCGCAGTACATCAAAAACGCGCTCAGCCAGTCGGCCCGCGCGGTCAAGCGCCTCCCGGCGCGCACGCGCCTGGCCCTGTCGGGCACGCCCATGGAAAACAATGTGGCTGAGCTGTGGAGCCTGTTTGATTTCGTGATGCCGGGCTATCTGCCCGGCCTGCGCGATTTCGTCCGGCGCTACGATCAGGGCAGGAACGCGCAGGACCTGCTGCGGCGCATCCGCCCCTTCCTGATGCGCCGCCTGAAGAAGGAGGTGATGGCGGAGCTGCCCGACAAGGTGGAATCCGTCATGACCGTCCCGATGACGGGCGAGCAGCGCAAGGTCTATCTGGCCGTGCTCAACCAGAAGCGCCTGCGCATGGAGGGGCTGCTGTCGCACGGGGCGCTGTCCACCGGGCGGGCCGAGGTGCTCTCCGCCATGACGGAGCTGCGCCAGATCTGCTGCCACCCCGCCCTGGTGATGCCGGGCTTCGGGGGCGAGGCGGGCAAGGTGAAGCTGCTGGAAGACCTGCTGCCCCAGGCCATCGGCGAAGGCCACCGCGTGCTGATCTTCAGCCAGTTCACGCAGATGCTCAAGCTGCTGCGGCGAAAGCTCTATCAGGAGGGGGTGGAGACCCTGTATCTGGACGGAGACACCAGGCCGGAGGAGCGCCAGCAGCTGGTGGACCGTTTCAACGCGGGCGAAAAGCCCGTCTTCCTCATCTCGCTCAAGGCAGGCGGCACCGGCCTGAACCTGACGGGGGCCGACATGGTCATCCACTACGACCCCTGGTGGAATCCCTCGGCGGAGGACCAGGCCGCGGACCGCGCCCACAGGCTGGGGCAGGAGAGGAACGTGCAGGTGCTGCGCCTGGTGATGCACGATTCCATCGAGGAGCAGGTGCTGGCCCTCGGCCGCGGCAAGCGCAGGCTGTTTGAGCAGCTGATCACCCCCGGCGAGCAGATGCCCCAGAAGCTCTCACAGCAGGATATCCTGAAGCTGTTCAGCGTTTCCTCCCAGCAGGAGGAGCAGGAGACGGAGAGCGACGCTTCCTGAGCAAGGGCTTTGGGCTGACGGGCAAACAGGCGCTTGATGCCGGGCGCGCCGCGCGGGCTCCGCATTCTGTCGTCTTGTGCTTGTCTTTCACAATCTCTCGGGGTATAATCAAACAAAAGGAGGGTCTGGCGATGAGTGAACAGTTCGGCACCACCAAGCTGACGCCGGTCATGCCCAAGGCGGAATCCCCGGACGAGATCCTGGCACATGTATACAAGGCGCTTCAAACGAAGGGCTATGATCCGATCGCGCAGCTGACAGGCTATATCCTGACGGGCGATCCCACCTACATCACCAGCCATGAATCGGCCCGCAGCCTGATCTGCCGGCTGGAGCGCGATGAGATACTGGAAGAGCTGGTGCGCTTTTACGTGCGCAACCGTCTGGAGGGCTGATGGCGCGCCTGCTTGGACTGGATATCGGGGACAGGCGCATCGGCCTGGCCCTTTCGGATGAGGGCGAGCTGATCGCCAGCCCGCACAGCGTATACCACCGGGTGGGCTGGGGGCCGGACAGCTCCTATTTTTTGTCACTTGCGCAGCAGCTGAATGTGGCGTATATTGTGGCGGGCCTGCCGCTCAATATGGACGGCTCTTTGGGCCCGCAGGCAAAAAAGACGCAGGATTTCTGCGCCCAGCTTGAACAGAAGGGCCTGAAGGTCGTCTTCATGGACGAGCGGCTCACCACCAAGTCCGCTGAAATGGCCCTGATCGAGGGCGGTATGCGCCGCCCGGACCGGAAGGAAACGGTGGATAAGATCGCCGCGGCGCTGATCCTGCAAAGCTATCTGGATCAGAAGCGGCAGACCAAGCCCGAACAAAAGCAGGAGGATATCCCCATGGATGAACACAAGGACCTGGCCCAGGAGATCGAGCAGGAAGACGAAGAATTCGATAACATCATCGAGCTGACCGACGAGGACGGCGTCACCACCGAGTTTGAATATCAGGCCACCATTGAGCTGGACGGCGAAGAGTACGTCGTGCTGATGGCCCCCGAAGAAGAGGATGAGGACGAGGATGAAGGCAGCGTCGTCATCATGAAGATCGAAGAAGAAAACGGCGAAGACGTCTACGTCACCGTGGAAGACGATGAGGTGGCGCAGAAGGTGTTCGACCTGTTCCTCGAATATCTGGACGAGGAAGAGGAAGGCGAAGGCGAAGAGTAATACCGATCCGGGCCGTTACTGACCCCCCGGCAGCGCGCTGCCGGGGGGCTTTCTGTGCTGACGGACTGATTTCGTCTGATACTATGTCGAGGCGTCCTGATCCACGTCCAGCACCACGAGCCGCGGGGCCTGGCCGATGTCCTCCCCGGTGATGCGCAGCAGGGGCTGGCGCGAGGGCGTGAGGGGCGCTGAGGCGCTCAGGAAGGTATCGATGGATTCGATGTTCTGGAAGCCGCGGCTGCCGTCCCTGTAGTGCATGGGGATGATAACGGCGGGGGCGATCAGGCGGGCGTAGCGGGCGGCCTGCTCCGCGTTCAGGGTGTAGGTGCCGCCAACGGGCAGCAGCAGCAGGTCCGCGCCGCGCAGGGCCTGGGTGACGCTCTCGTCGGGCAGCGCGCCCAGATCGCCCAGGTGCACGATGCGCAGGCCTTCCGCCTCGATCATGAAGATGGTGTTGGCGCCGCGCTGCGCGCCATGCCTGTCATCGTGGAAGGAGGGGTAGCCGGTCACGCTCAGGCCCGGGGCGGGGCTGTGGCTGCCCGTGCCGCGCAGCACGCGGGGGCTGCCCTTCACCTTGGCAAGACAGCTGTGATCGAAGTGATCGTGGCTCACGGTCACGATGTCCGCCCGGGTCTCGCGGTAGGGATAGGGCACGGTCTCATTGAAGGGATCGGTCAGCAGGCGCAGGCCCCCCTCCGTTTCCAGCAGAAATTCGGAGTGGCCGTGGTAGCGGATCAGCATGGCGTTTACCTCCCCATATAGTATTCCGTCTGATCGTTCAGCATCGCCGAGAGCAGCCTGGCCGCGTGCGCCGGCGGGGCCTTGCCCTCGCGCAGCGCTTCCGCCAGCGCCCCGCGCAGCAGGCGGAGCAGCTTACCCGTATCGTTCAGCCGCGCCAGGCGGAGGGCCAGCGCCAGCGTGCCCATATCCTGCCTGGAAAGGGGCGCTTCGTGCCGCATCAGGATGCTGCACAGGCCCCAAAGCGCTGCGTTTTCCCCGCTGAGGGGTGGCAGTGCGGCAGGCGGCAGGCCCTCGTAATAGGCGGCGTAGGCCTCGTCCGGCCAGTCGATCAGTGTGAGCGCGTCCTCGCGCCGCAGCGCATAGCCCGCGGCCCTCAGCCTGCCGGCCGCCCCGCCGCCCGGCGCGCGGGCCTCAAAATCGCTGATAAAAAGAGCGCGCCCCGCCCTGTCGCTCCGAAGAAGACAGGGCGAGGCGATAAGCGTCAGGATCTCTTCGCGCCGCGGCGGCCTCATGCCTGCTTGCTGGGCGAGAAGCTGATTTTCAGGTCGTTCACCGAGGTGTATTGGCCCTGGATGTCCAGCTGGTATCGCAGGGCGATCTCGCCTCTGCCCGTATCCTCCACCCGGTAGTTGACCTGGGTGGGAAAGATGCCCATGCCGAAGCTGCCGAAGGGCGTGGCATAGTTCGTCTCAAAGCGCCGGCCCTGTCGGAAGACCATGTTGGTGCCCCAGGAGCCGTCGCGCGCCATGGTGACCACGCCGCCGTTCATCGTCATGGTGATGCGGCGCTTTTCCTTGCTGTCGCCCTGGTTTTCCTCGTAGCGCAGCTTCCACGAATCGTTTTCGCCTGTCAGGGTGCCGGTCGTGATCAAACGCATGGCTTCATCGGTCTCGCCAAAATCGCTGGTGACCCCCGTTACCGTCAGTAAGACCTTTCTGCGTTTCATGCAAACACCCCCTGTTCCGCATTTATTATACCCGATCCCTCGGGCTGTGAACAGGGGGCGGGTGCGGGGCCGGGCGCGGAGTCTGGCGCGCCCCGGGCCGATCTGCTCGTGTTGTCAAACAGTGGCTCGAATGCTATACTTTACCGTAGTTTCGCGCTTTTTTTCGCGGGCGCGGCCATGGAGAAGGAGGGTCCCATGCAGCTGGAAGAATTTCTGCGCACGGCGTGCGCCTTACCCGGACTGACGGGCAACGAGCTGGCGGTGGCGGAGCATGTGGCCGCCGCCTTCCGCCCCTATGCCGATGAGGTGAAAATCGACAGGCTCAACAACGTGTTTGCCCATATCAGGGGCGAGGGGCCCAAGGTGCTGTTCTGCGCCCATCTGGACGAGATCGGCCTGATGGTGGTGAAGATAGAGGAAGACGGCACCCTGCGCATGGGGAATGTCGGCGGGGTGGACCCGCGCATCCTGCCCGGTATGCGCGTCACCGTCTGGGGCAGGGAGAAGCTGCTGGGCGTGATCGGGGCCAAGGCGCCGCACCTGCTGTCGGAAGAGGACAGGGCCAGGAACTATAAAAGAGAAGATCTATACATCGATCTGGGCATGAGCGCAGATAAGGTGCGATCCCTGGTGCAGGTGGGCGACTTAGTGGCGCTGGAGGCCCGCTTCGTCAGGCTGCAGAACGGCCGCGTGGCCACCAAAACGGCGGACGACCGCGCCTGCGTGGCCATGCTGCTGGGAGCCATGCAGCGGCTGCAAGGCCTGAAGGCCAGGGCCGATCTCTACTTCGCGGCCACCTGCCAGGAGGAGATCGGCAGCTACGGCGCGGCCATGGCAGCCTTCGGCGTGGAGCCGGACTACGCCGTGGCGCTGGATGTCTGCCACGCCAGGACCCCCGGCGCGCCCGAGCTGAGGACCAAGAAGCTCGACTCCCTCTCCGCCAGCATGGGGCCCTTTATCCACCCCATGCTGCGGCGCAAGCTGATGGAAGTGGCAAAGGAAAACAACATCGAGGTGCAGACCTCCGTGGTGCCCCGCGCCACCAGCACGGACGCCGACAGCATCAACATCCAGCGCGGCGGCGTGCCCACCGTGCTGCTGGAGCTGCCGCTCAAATACATGCACACCACGGTGGAGCTGATCGATCTGCACACGCTGGAGGAGGGAGCCCGGCTGCTGGCGCACTTTGCCGCCGCCGTTTCCCCCGAGTGGGAGGATGAACTATGGAGCTGAAAACACTTTGCGAGCTGCACGGCCTCTCGGGCAACGAGGGAGCCGTGCGCAAGGCCCTGATGGAGGCCGCCCGCCCGCTGTGCGACGAGATGAAGATCGACCGCGGCGGCAACCTGATCTGCTATAAAAAGGGCACGGACCCGGACGCCCCGGCCAAGGCGGTGGCCGCCCACATGGACGAGGTGGGCTTCATCGTGATGGGCTGTACGGAGGACGGTCTGCTGCGCATCCGCCCCATCGGCGGCATCGACCCGCGCGTGGCGGTGAGCAAATGGGTGCAGGTAGGCGATGAGAAGGTGCCCGGCGTGATCGGGGCCATGGCCATCCACCTGCAGACGGCGGCCGACCGCCAGAAGGTGCTCGACTTTGATAACCTCTATATCGACATCGGCGCCAGGGACGCCAAGGAGGCCGAAGGCCTCTGCCCGCCGGGCAGCTACGCCGCCTTCGACACCCCTTATGAGGAGTTTGGCGAGGGCCTGGTCTGCGCCAAGGCGCTGGACGACAGGGTGGGCTGCCTCAGCCTGCTGCGCCTGCTGGAGGATCGCTATCCCGGCGACCTGATCGCCTGCTTTGTCACGCAGGAGGAGGTGGGCCTGCGCGGCTCCAAAACAGCGGCCTTCGGCGCGGCGGCGGAGATCGCCGTGGTGCTGGAGGGCACGGCCGCAAACGATGTAGGGGACGTGCCCGAGCGGGCAAGGGTGACCCGCGTGGGGCAGGGCGTGGCCGTCAGCTTTATGGACGGGGCCAGCATCGCGGATAAGGAGCTGTTCAGCCAGATGCTCTCGCTGGCCGAGGGGGCGGATATCCCCTGCCAGATCAAGCAGGGCGTGACCGGCGGCAACGACGCGGGCAGCTTCCAGCGCAGCCGCGAGGGCATGCGCACCGTGGTGCTCAGCGTGCCCTGCCGCTACATCCACTCCGGCGCCAGCGTGGCGGCGCTCGGCGATATCGAAGCCCAGTACCTGCTGTGCAGGGAATACTTACTACATGGATAAGGGAGGAACCCCGATGTTACGCAATACTTTGAAAACTCTTTTGAGCGCCTGGGGCCCCTCCGGCAGCGAACACCAGGTGGCCGCCACCATCCGCGAGATGCTCAACGGGCATGTGGACAGCATGCGCACCGACGCCCTGGGCAACCTGATCGTGGAAAAATACGGCAGCGATGACAACGCCAGGCGCATCATGATCTCCGCCCACATGGACCATATCGGCCTGGTGGTCACCGCCATTGAGAAGGAGGGCTACCTGCGCGTGATGAACGTGGGGGGCGTGGGCATCAAGGAGAGCCAGACCCGCCACGTGGTGTTTGAAAACGGCGTAGAGGGCGTGCTGCGCGTGGAAGAGCCTGAAAGCGGCGCATCCCCCGCGATAAAGGACCTGTTCATCGATATCGGCGCGGCCGACGCCGAGGAGGCCCGCGGCATGGTGCAGCTGGGCGACATGGCCGTCTACGCGCCCGATATGTTCCAGGTGGGCAAGCACCGCATCGCCTCGCCCGCCATGGACGACCGCTGCGCCTGCGCGCTGCTGGTGGAGCTGCTGCTCTACAGCGAGAACCAGAAAAACACCATCGTGGGCGTCTTCTCCACGCAGGAGGAGGTGGGCCTGCGCGGCGCCACCGTGGCGGCCTTTGGCATCAACCCGGACCTGGGCCTGGCGCTGGATGTGACCGCCTGGGGCGATACCCCCGGCACCAAGCTGCCGGATGTGAAGCTGGGCAAGGGCCCGGCCGTGAAGATCATGGACCGCTCCATGATCGCCACGCCCATGGTGCGCGACGCGCTGCTTGAAGCCGCCGCGGCCGCCGATATCCCCGTGCAGCGGGAGGTGCTGCCCTTTGGCGGCACGGACGGCGCGGCCATCCAGCATACGCGCGCCGGCATCCCGGCGGGCACGCTCTCGATCCCCTGCCGCTATGTGCACTCCGCCTGCGAGATGATCGACATGCGGGATATGGACGGGGCGCTGCAGGTGCTGCTGCAGTTTGTCAACCAGATTTAAAGAAAGAAGGAAGCGTTTACACTATGAAAGCACTTACAGCCAATGAGCTGAGGCAGCTGTTCCGGGATTTCTTTGTCTCCAAGGGGCACGCGGTCATCCCCTCGGCCTCCATCATCCCGGAAAACGACCCCACAGTGCTGTTTACCACCGCGGGCATGCACCCGCTGGTGCCCTACCTGATGGGCCAGCCCCACCCCGCCGGCACCCGCCTGACGGACGTGCAAAAGTGCATCCGCACCGGCGATATCGACGATGTGGGCGACTCAAGCCACCTCACCTTTTTTGAGATGCTGGGCAACTGGAGCCTGGGCGATTATTTCAAAAAGGAGATGATCCCCTGGAGCTGGGAGTTTCTGACCTCGCCCGAGTGGCTGGGCATCGACCCGGAGCGTCTGGCCTTTACGGTGTTCGCGGGCGACGAGACCGCCCCGCGCGATGAGGAGAGCTACGAGCTGTGGCGCTCCTGCGGCGTGCCGGCCGAGCGCATCTTCTTCCTGCCGCGTGAAAACAACTGGTGGGGCCCCGCCGGCCTGACCGGCCCCTGCGGCCCCGATACCGAGATGTTCATCATCACCGACAAGGAGCCCTGCGGCCCGGACTGCTCGCCCGCCTGCGGCTGCGGCAGATACCTTGAGATCTGGAACGACGTGTTCATGCAGTACAACAAGCAGCAGGACGGCAGCTACGTGCCGCTGGCGCAGAAGAACGTGGATACCGGCATGGGCCTTGAGCGCACCATCGGCGTGCTGACGGGCAAGAGATCCGTGTACGAGACCGACCTGTTCTCCGGCATCATCGGGCGCATCGAGGAGCTCTCCGGCAAAAAGTATGAGGGAGCGGACGGGGAGACCTCCCGTGCCTTCCGCATCGTGGCCGACCACCTGCGCACCGCCACCTTCATCCTGGGCGACCCGCGCGGCGTCAGCCCCAGCAACGTGGATCAGGGTTATGTGCTGCGCCGCCTGATCAGGCGCGCTGTGCGCTTCGGCCGTCATCTGGAGCTGGGCGACGGCTTTACCGCCGAGGTGGCAAAGACCATCATCGCCCAGTACCGCGAGGTGTACCCCGAGCTGGAGCAGGGCAGCGCCTTCGTGCTGGAGCAGCTGCTGCTGGAGGAGCAGCGCTTCCAGAAGACCCTCAGCCAGGGCCTCAAGGAGTTTGAAAAGGCCATCGGCAGGCTCGATCAGATGAGCAGCCTGTTCAGCGATCTGGAGCAGCGGCTGAAGGCCGTGCTGCCCGCGGATCTTGACGAGAAGCTCAAAGAGGCGCAGCAGATCGCGGCCAACGTGGGCTCCCGCCTGAAACCCCGCCCCGAGCTGCTGGGCATGATCGAGGAGGTGAAAAACTTTACCTCCGCCGTAGGCGTGGTCGCCGGCTTTGCCAAAAAGGCGAGCGAGTTTGCCGATTCCTTCAAGACCATCGATGGGCGCGACGCCTTTAAGCTCTACGATACCTACGGCTTCCCGCTGGAGATCACGGAGGAGCTGGCCAGGGAGCATGGCCTTGAAGTAGACGAAAAGGACTTTGCCGAGCGCTTCCGCGAGCATCAGCTCAAGAGCCAGGCGGGCGCGGAGCAGCGCTTCAAGGGCGGCCTGGCCGACCACGACGTGGAGACCACCAAGCTGCACACCGCCACCCACCTGCTGCACGCCGCCCTGCGCCGCGTGCTGGGCGAGGAAGTGCATCAAAAGGGAAGCAACATCACCGCCGAGCGCCTGCGCTTTGACTTTACCTTCGGCCGCAGGATGACGCCGGAGGAGATCAGGGAAGTGGAGCGCCTGGTCAACGAGGCCATCGACAGAAAGCTGCCCGTCACCATGGAAGAAAGCACCGTGGCCGAGGCCAAGGCGGCCGGGGCCATCGGCCTGTTTGAATCCAAGTACGGCGAGCGCGTGAACGTGTACACCATGGGCGACTTTTCCAAGGAGATCTGCGGCGGCCCCCACGTGAAAAACACCGGCGAGCTGGGCGGCTTCAAAATTCTGAAGGAAGAAAGCTCTTCTGCCGGCGTGCGGCGCATCAAGGCCGTGGTCGGGGCGGACAAGCGATAATACCAATTCAACTTGTTAAAGTGTCGTCCGGGCAGCCTTTTTGATCTGATGCTGTGCCGCTGAAAGCTGGACGCAGCGCCGCTGCGCCTGCGCTTTCGCTCCTTGCCTCAGACCCAAAATCCTTGCCCCTTCGGATGCGTGAACAACTTTCATTGGCATAAGAATAAACGACTTTGATATGACCGGGGCGGCAGATATCTGCCGCCCCGGTCAGTCCGTTAAAGGACTTAGTTCTTTGACGGAAAAAGGAACCGGCCATCCGTCTTTTCGCTTCGCTCTCCGATACCTTCCTGATTATACTTTTTTGACATCATGCCTGAGGCGGCCTTCGGGCCGCCTCAGCGCGTTGAATGGGGTTGTCATGGGATTGATCATCCCTTCACCGCGCCGATCATAACGCCCTGGGCGAAGTATTTCTGGATGAAGGGGTAGACGCACAAAATGGGCGTGATGGTCACGATGACGGCCGCCATCTTCAGGGAATCCGAGGTGACGGTGTTGGCGTTGGCGGCGATCAGCTGGCCGACGTTGCTGACCTCCCTGGAGGAGGACATGGCCTTGTTGAGCATCTGCTGCAGCACCGTCTGCACCGGCCACATCCTGCTGGAGCGCTGGTAGAAGGCGCCGGAAAACCAGTCGTTCCAGTGGCCGACCGCGCAGTAGAGCGCGATGACCGCGATGATGGGCTTGGACAGGGGAAGCTGTATGTTCCAGTAGATCCTGAAGTAGCCGCAGCCGTCCAGCTTGGCCGATTCGTGCAGCGAGTCCGGAATGGTCTCGTAGAAGGTGCGGATCATGATCATGTAATAGGCGCTGACCGCGCCGGGGAAGATGTAGACCCAGAAGGTGTTGACCAGCCCGAGGCGGTTGAGCTGGATGTAGTAGGGAATGGTGCCGCCGGAAAAGAGCATGGTGAAGGCGATGGCCATGGTGAAAAAGTTGCGCCCGGGCAGGGTTTTCACATGCAGCACATAGGCTGACATGGACATCAGCGCCACGCTCAGCAGCGTGCCCAGCGCCGTGCGCGCCAGCGTGATCCTGTAGGCGGAAATGATGGCCCCGTCCTTAAAGACTTCTTTGAAGTTATCCAGCGTGACGGCCCTGGGCCAGAAGTAGACGCCGCCCCGCATGGCGTCCTTGCCGTCGTTGAAGGCCAGCGCGAAGATGTTGGCAAAGGGCAGCAGGATGCTGAGACTCAGCAGCGCTACCAGCACGATGATGACCGCCTGAAGCAGCCGGCTGGCGGCGCTTTGCCTGATATGTCTGTTTCTGTTGGACGGTGTGATGCCTTTCGTCATGGCCGGCTCCTTATCGGGGGGATCGGGGCTTCCCGCCCGCGAAGCGGCGGGAAGCCCCGATTTTTCGATCAGTAGAACATGATCAGGTCAGGGTTTTCGGAGTGCATCCGCTCGATCAATGCCTCAAACTCGCGCACGCCCGCGTCCTCCAGCTGCCTGCGGAAGCTGAGGATGATCTCCTGCGCCTTCTCCGTGCTGTCGGCGAAGACGGCCTGCACCAGCACCTCGTTGTAGTTGAGCAGGCTCATCTTGGCGTTTACCTCGGGCAGCTCGGTCAGGAAGGAGCTGGCGCGCAGGCCGGGCACCAGGCGGTAGGTCTGCGGATAGTCCGTGGCGATCTGCACGGCGCGCTGAAAGGTGGTGCCGCTGCTCGCGCCGGGGCGCGCCTCGCCAAAATAGGCGGTGTTCTGGGTGTCGGTCAGAATGAAGCTGAGGCCGTAAACGCCGCTGCCGTCAAAGGCCGCGCCGTAGGTGTTCTGAAGGGTCTTGCTGTCGCCGTTTTCAATGGCGGCCACCACTTCTTCCTTCAGACGGGGCTGGCCGTCCTTCATCTCATAGCTCACGCCCTCCACGCCGTAGAGCATCAGCATCTGGCCTTCCTTGCTGGAGAGATAGTCCATCAGTTTGACGATCTCCTCGGGGTTTTCGGTTTCGGCCGGGATGGCCCACGCGCCGTAGCCGCCCTTGCCCGTGGTGATCTTGCCGGGCACGCCCTTGTAGTCCGAGATCGGGCCCAGCGGGATCCAATCCTCGCTCTGGTAGATGATCTCCTTGTAGTTATGCACGTCCGCAATGATGGCGACGGACTTGTTGGCCGCCAGTTCGCCCGCGCGGGTCTCGTCGATGGTGAAGAACTCCTTGTGCATCAGCCCCTCGCGCAGGAGCTTTTGCAGGTATTCCACCTTCTTCATGGCCCAGTCGGTCTCCGCCTCGTGCAGCACCTTGCCATCCTCGGTCAGGTTGTAGCCGCCGGAGATGCCCCAGTTCAGGTCGGTGATCACATAGTCCAGCGCGTCGGCCGAGCCGCCCCAGTACTTGGGGCCCAGCGGGATCACGCTGTTGCCGTTGACGTCCTTATAATCCTTTTCCTTGATGGTCTTCAGAAGCTCGTAGAGCTTTTCGCTGCTGTTAATGCTCTTCACATCCAGCCCCAGATCCTTGGCGATGGCGGACTGGATGTACATGCCGCCGATGTACTCCTGCGAGGGGATCCACTGGGTGGAGGTATCCTCGGCCTCTATCGACAGGTGCATGAAGTAGGCCGCGCCGCCAAATTCCTTACGCCAGGTGATGTTGTCATAGGTGTCCGCCGGCAGGTAGGCGCGGTCGAAGTATTTGCTGTACACCTTGGTATCCTTGATCATGGGGGCCAGATCCGCGAACAGACCTTCACGCGCCCCGGTGACCGCGATGAAAAACTCGGGTCGGGTGGAGTTGTTCAGGTAGCTGAGCACCATGTCCGGCAGGTTGCCGGTGGCCATCTGGGCCATCATGACGCTGGTGTCGCTTTCGCCGGGGGTATAGAGGAACTCGATCTGCATGCCGGTGCGGCGCTTGAGCTCCTGCATCACCGGCGTGTTCAGCTGGTCGTCGGGCAGCGAATTGCCGATGTCATCCACATAGGCCTGCACATAGACAACGCGGTCCGCGATCCAGGTGTCCGGCTTCTGCTCGGCCAGGGCCAGCCCCTGAAGCAGCAGGAGCGCCAGCACCAGCGCCGTGAGCAGGGAAAGGGGACGTGTGAAACGCATACAACAACCTCCTTATATTTTCCGCCGGTCTCGGGCGGATATTACCAAATGCTGACTTCGGTCAGCCGCCTGGACAGGCGGTTGGCCCCCAGCACCAGCAGCATGCCCACCAGCCCCTGGATCAGGCCGATGGACGTGGCGTAGCCGAACTGGCCGTTGAGCATGCCGGCCCGTACCACGAAGGTATCCAGCGTGTCGGCCACCTCCATGTTGCCGGGCGTGCGCAATAGATAGATCTGCTCAAAGCCGGAGGACAGCAGGCCGCCCACGCCGATGATGAACAGCACGCCCACCGTGCTGCGGATGCCGGGCAGCGTAATGTGCCACATGGTGCGCGCCCTGGTGCAGCCGTCGATCTGGGCCGCTTCGTACAGCTGGGCGTCCACGCCGGAGATCGCAGCCAGGTAGATGATGGAATCCCAGCCGATGTTCTTCCAGATGTCCAGCAGAAAGAGGATGGGCAGAAAATAGCGCGATTCCATCAGGTAATAGGTGCCGCCGTCGCCGCCAAGCAGGGCCTTGAACTGGTTGATCACGCCCACGTTCGGCGCGAGGATGCGCTGCACGATGGTGATGACGATGACGGAGCTCATGAAATGGGGCAGGTAGCTGATGGTCTGCGAGATCTGTTTGTAGCGCCGGCTGTTGAGCTCATTGAGCATCAGGGCCAGGACGATGGGAAAGGGAAACTCGATCACCGTTTTCATGAAACCGATGGTCAGGGTGTTGCGCAGCAGGCGCGGCGCGTCATAGCTGGTGAAAAACGTGCGGAAATACAACAGCCCCACCCAGTCGCTGCCGAGGATGCCCTTGCGGAAGGAAAAATTCTTGAAGGCGAGCAGCAGACCGCCCATGGGGATATAGCTGAACAAAATAAAGTACACCGCACAGGGCAGAAACATCAGATACAGGACTCTGTGCTGCCAGATCCTCCGTCCAAGCCTGTTTTTTTTCACGCGATGAGGCACCTGCCGCACCTCCTGCCTTTCAGAATTCAGTCACGCCGCACGCGGATTGATATGATTTTTTCTAATCAATAAAATATCGTTTTATATTTGACTTGTCAAGCGGGAAAACACTATTTCTTAAATATGAGTATGTGCATCGGTTGACATGCCCCCGAGAGGGCGGCATAATGCCGGCAGAGAAAGGGGGGCGCGCCTGTGTGCTGCCACTTTGACTACGATGAAAAGGGGATGTTTCGCATCCTGCAGCTGACCGACCTTCACTACGAGGACGGAGGCCCCAACGATCAGAAGACGCTGAAGCTGGCGGGAGAGCTGATATCCTGTGAGCGCCCGCAGCTTATCGTGCTGACGGGGGATTTCAATACCAACGCCAACAGCCTTTCCCGGATGGCGGACGCGCTGCGCCCGGTCACGGACAGCGGCATCCCCTTTTGCTATGTGTTTGGGAACCACGACGCGGAATACGGTGCCCCGCGGCCGGAGCTGGTGAAGGCGCTGGAGGCGCTGCCCGGCTGCGTCAACCCAGAGAGCGCGCAGGGCGTCAGCGGGTACAGCAACTTTGAACTGACCCTTGGCGGCAGCGCCGGGCGGCCGGACTGGCTGCTGATGGGCATCGACAGCGGCATGTACAACGATAACCCCCTGGTTGGGGGCTATGACTATGTGCGGCCTTCGCAGATCGCCTGGTATGTGGACTGCCTGGAGCGCCGCACCGCGCTGGGCGGCCCCTTCGGCGCGCTGTGTTTTTTGCATATCCCCCTGCCTGAGTACCGCGAGGCCTACAAGAAGGGCAGACACATCGGAAAACGGCTGGAATCGGAATGCCCCGCTTCGCAAAACAGCGGTTTTTATTCCGCCATGCTGGCCGAGGGGCACACGCGCGGCGTATTCGCCGGGCATGACCACCTGAACGATTACTGCGCCGACCTGCACGCCCTGACGCTCTGCTTCGGCCGCGCGGGCGGATACAGCACCTACGGCCGCCGCAGCTACTTGAAAGGCGGGCGCGTCATCAGCCTGAGGCGCGGCTGTACGGACCGCTTTGAAAGCTGGGTGCGCCTTTCGGACGGCAGCGAGAAGGACAGGTTCGTCAGCAGCGAGCTCTGGCCCCGCCAGGCAGAAGCGGACGCGGCGGCGAAGCCGTGATCGAAAGGCCGAAAAAGGCTTGACCTGCAGCCAAGGAGCAGATTCGCAGACAAAGGTCCTGGGCAGAGGGGCGAGGGCCGGAAGGTTTTCCTTGCAATCTGTTCCGTATCGTGCTATGATATGCCACGGCCTCGGGATTATAGCTCAGTTGGCTAGAGTACCACGTTGACATCGTGGGGGTCACTGGTTCGAGCCCAGTTAATCCCACCAAAAACCTCCTGAAAAATCAGGAGGTTTCGTTTTTGTATACCGTTCAAACCGTTCATGCGGCTTCTCTCCTGAGCCATCGCCTTCTGTGGGCGTCTTTTCCGCCCCGCCCTGCCCTGCCCGGCTCAGGCGGGTCGGAGGACTGCGAAGGATCCGGCCTGCTTAAGAAGAGAAGCTGTGCAGGCGGCCTTACCTGAAGATAATCTCCTCGCGGCGCGGTCCGGTGGAGATGATGGTAAGCGGCGTCTCGATGGCGCGCTCGATGTAGCTGAGATAGTTCCTGCAGTTTTCGGGCAGCGCGTCGTAGCTGGTCACGCCGCGCACGTCGCTCTTCCAGCCGGGCAGCGTCACATAGACGGGCCTGGCGCGGGAGAGCAGAGGCGTGACGGGGAAATCTCGGGTCTGCCTGCCGTCGATCTCATAGGCGACGCAGATCTTGATCTCATCCAGATAGCCCAGCACGTCCACATTGGTCATGGCGCAGGCGGTCGCGCCCTGTACGCGGCAGCCGTAGCGGGTGGCCACGGCGTCAAACCAGCCCACATCGCGGGGGCGGCCCGTCTTGGCGCCGTATTCGCCCGCGTCGCCGCCGCGCCGGCGCAGCTCTTCCGCGGCTTCGCCGCTGAGCGCGCTCACAAAGTAGCCCGTGCCCACGCTGCTGGAATAGGCCTTGGTCACGGCGATCACTTCCTTGATGGCCGCCGGGGGCAGCCCGCCGCCCACCGCGCCGTAGCCCGCCAGGGGAGAGGAGGAGGTGGTGTAGGGGTAGATGCCGTGCTCCAGGTCGCGCAGCGCGCCCAGCTGCCCTTCCAGCAGGATGCGCTTGTTTTCGCGCAGCGCCTGGTGCAGGTACTGCGTGGTATCCACAACATAGGGCGCCAGGCGCTGACCCAGCGCGTAGTATTTTTCCGTCAGCGCGTCCGCGTCCAGCAGGGGCTTGTGGTACAGATGCTCCATCAGTATGTTTTTCCTGACCAGGCTCAGCTTCAGCCGCTCGCGCAGCAGCTCCTTGTCAAACAGCTGGCACACCTGGATGCCCATCTTGGCCGCCTTGTCGCTGTAAAAGGGCGCGATGCCCGACTTGGTGGAGCCGAACTTGCGGTCGGCCAGGCGCTCCTCCTCGTAGGTATCCAGCAACACATGAAAGTCCATCAGCACCTGTGCGCGGTCGGATACCAGCAGCTTGGGCTCCGGCACGCCCCGCTCCAGCACGGCGTCCAGCTCGCGGAAGAGGGCCTCGATGTCCAGCGCCACGCCGGGGCCGATCACGTTGACGGTGTTCTCATGAAAAATGCCGCTGGGCAGCAGATGCAGGGCGAATTTGCCGTATTCATTGATGATGGTGTGGCCGGCGTTGGCGCCGCCCTGGTAGCGGATCACGATGTCCGACTGCTCGGCCAGCACGTCCGTCAGCTTGCCCTTGCCCTCGTCGCCCCAGTTTGCCCCCACGATAGCCCGTACCATGATGTTCCCTCCATAATCAAGTGATTGCGCCCAAAAGCGGCTCCCGCCGCTCAGCCCTGCTCCGGCGGGTACCACTCGCCGTCAAAGACAAACTCCGCGGGGCCGGACTGATACACGCAGTTGTCCTCCGGGCTCCACATCAGCTCCAGCTGACCGCCGGGCAGCCTGGCCTGCACCGTGCGGTCCGACAGGCCGCACAGCACGCTGGCCACCAGCGCCGCGCAGGCGCCCGTGCCGCAGCCCAGCGTTTCGCCGCTGCCGCGCTCCCATACGCGCAGCTGCAGGCAATCCCTCCTGACCACGCGCACAAACTCCACGTTTGTACGGGCGGGGAAGAGAGAGTGGTTTTCAAGCCTCGGACCAATGGTGGGCAGATCCAGCAGATCCGGGTCGCGCACAAAGACCACGCAGTGCGGGTTGCCCATGCTGACCGCGGTGACGAACAGCGTCTGCCCCAGTATCTGCACGCGGTGGCGCAGCAGCATGTCCCCGGGGTAATCCACCCCGATGCGGCGGGGGTTGAGCTCGGGCGAGCCCATGTCCACCTTCACGCGGGTCACCCTGCCGCCCCGGATCTCGGGCCAGAGACGGCGGATGCCCGCGCGGGTGGAGAGCGTGATCTCGTCCTTGTCGGTCAGCCCGCGCTCGCGCACATAGCGGCCCACGCAGCGGGCCGCGTTGCCGCACATCTCGGCCTCGCTGCCGTCCGCGTTGAACACGCGCATGGCAAAGTCCGCCGAGTCGCTTGCTTCGATCAGCACCAGCCCGTCCGAGCCGATGCCGAAGTGGGGCCGGCTGAGCCGGATGGCCAGGTCCGAGGGGTTTTCTACTTTTTCCTCAAAGCAGTCGATGTACACATAGTCGTTGCCGATGCCCTGCATCTTGGTAAACTTCATCGATACCGCCTCACATCTGCTGCGGCGCTTCCAGGCCGATCAGATACAGCCCGCGCCCGATCACTTCCATCGCGGCCCGGGTCAGAGCCAGGCGCGCCGCGCTTTCGCCCACGTTGTCGGTGAGGATGCGGTGCTCGTAATAGAATTTGTTATAGGCCTTGGCGATCTCGGTGGTGGCGCGGGTCAGCACGCTGGGCTCGTTGCGGGCGGCGGCATCGCGCACCGCCTCGGGGAAGAGGGCCAGCAGCTTGATCAGCGCCAGCGATTCGTCATCGGTCAGCGCGGCGTAATCCCGCTCGGCGGAAAGGCCCTGCGCCTTTCTCAGCACGGAGCAGCAGCGCGCGTAGGTGTACTGCACGTAGGGGCCGGTCTCGCCGTCAAAATTGAGCGCGCGGTCCCAATGGAAGTCGATATCCTTGATGCGGCTGTTGAACAGGTCGAAGAAGATCACGCTGCCCACGCCCACCTGGCGGGCGACTTCCTCCTTGTTGTCAAGGCCGGGGCTCTTTTCCTCGATGATGGCCAGGGCCTTGTCGCAGGCGGCCTGCAGCACGTCGTCCAGGTATACCGTGCGGCCGTGGCGCGTGGAGAGCGCGCCGCCCTCGTAGCTGATCATGCCGAAGGCCACGTGCTGCATCCTGTCCCTGGCCCACTCGTAGCCCATCAGCTCCAGCACCTTGAACACCTGGCGGAAGTGCAGATCCTGCTGATAAGCCACCACATAGAGGCACTTTTCAAAGTGATAGGTATCCATGCGGTAGAGGGCCGCCGCGATATCGCGCGTGGCGTACAGCGTAGCCCCGTCGCGCTTGAGGATCAGGCAGGGGGGCATACCGTAGGCTTCCAGGTCTACCACATAGGCGCCGTCGCTCTCCACCAGCAGGTTCTTTTCCTTCAGTTCGCGCACCACGCGGTCCATCTTGTCGTTGTAAAAGCTCTCACCCGCGTAGCTGTCAAAGCTGACGCCCAGCGTCTTGTACACACGGTCGGCGTCCTTGAGCGTGAGCTGCTTGAACCAGTCGAAAATGGCGAGCGCTTCCGCATCGCCGTCCTCAATCTTTTTGAACCAGGCGCGGCCCTCGTCATCCAGGGAGGGGTCCTTCTCCGCCTCCTGATGGAAGCGCACGTACAGGTCGCTGAGCGCCTGAACGCCGCCCTTCTCCACCTCTTCGCGGCTGCCCCAGTGCCTGTAGGCGGCGATCATCTTGCCAAACTGCGTGCCCCAGTCGCCCAGGTGGTTGATGCCTACCGTGGTGTAGCCCAGATAATCGTAGATGCGCTTCAGGCTGTGCCCGATCACCGTGGTGGACAGGTGGCCCAGATGAAAACGCTTGGCGATGTTGATGGAGGAATAGTCGAGGCAGACCGTCTTGCCCTCGCCTTCTCTGCCCGCGCCCCAGCGGCCTTTGCTGTCCAGCACGGCTTCAACCGTCGCGCGCGCCATGGCTACTCGGCTGAAAAAGAAGTTGAGGTAGCCGCCCTTCACCTCGGTGCGCCCGATCATGGGATCGTCAATCCGCTCCGCAAGGCTGACGGCGATCTGCGGCGGTGCCTTGCGCAGCGTGCGCGACAGCGAAAAGCAGGGAAAGGCCATATCGCCCAGCGCAGGGTCGGGCGGGATCTCCAGCGCGCGGCTCAGCGCCTCGCTGTCAAAGCCGGCCTCGGGATAAGCTTCCCGCGCCGCCCGATACAGTGCCCCGGTGATGACTTCCCGCATATCCATCCGCGCGATACCCCCTCAAAAAACACACATCATCATATCATAGCGGGCAGGGGATGGCAACGCCGCGGGGTATACTCTATTGAGACGATCAAAAGCAAAGCAGGGACGCCGGGAAGGCGCGCCGAGACTCGCGCGGGGGGATGAAGAAATGGCGAAACAGCAGAAGACGCAGCCGCTGGAGATGAGCGCGGAAGACTACATCGCTTCGCTTGAGACCGAGGCGCAGCGGGAGACGGCCCGGGCGCTGCTGCCCGTGTTTGAGCGGGCGACCGGGAAAAGGGCCGTGGTCTGGGGCGGCAGCGGGCTGGGCTTTGGCCGTTACAGCTACCGCTATGCGAGCGGTCACTCCGGCTTTGCCGCCAAGACGGGCTTCGCCGCGCGCAAGGGCAGGACCTCGCTGTACCTGTTCCTGCAGGGCGGCGCGCTGGACAGCTTCCTGGCCCGCCTGGGCAGGCACAGGGCGGCCGTGGGCTGCGTGTACGTGAACCGCCTGTCCGACATCGACCTTGAGGTGCTGGAAGAGACGGTAAGGGAGTCCGTGCGCCTGCTGGACGCCTATGCCCGGGAGCAGGGCTGGGAGCACTGAGCGGCGCGCCCGGAGGCAGCCTTGGCCCATGATTAACTTGCGCCCGGAGGCCTGCTTTCCTTGACAGGCCCTTGATCGGGTATCTATAATACAGCAAGCACAATGTGGCGATTAAACGACCAGAATATCGGGGGCGTGTCTTGCGCGTTTTCGCGGTATCCGGGTTTTGGTATCTGCTGCGTGCCGGTGCGGGCACGCGGATACATCATAATACATGGGGAGGTTCAACTATGAGAAAATGGCTGTCCCTGCTGCTGGCCTGCGCGATCCTGTGCTCCTTCCCCGCCGCTCTGGCGGGCGAAGCGAAGCCCTACGATGGTGAGACCATCCGTATCATCTTCGGCAACCACGACTGGACGGACGCCACCAAGGACCTGGTGGCGCAGTTTACCGAGAAGACGGGCATCAAGGTGGTGTCCGAGTCCTATCCCGAGGATCAGCTCAACCAGAAGATCACCGTGGAGCTGGCCTCCGGCGGCAAGAACCTCGACGTGTTCATGACCCGTCCGCTGCAGGAGACCAAGCTGTTCATCAACAACGGCTGGCTGATGGATCTGGCCCCCCTGTATGAGGACGCCGAATATGACATGAATGATTTCATCCCTTCGGCGCTGGACATCTTCATCAAGGACGGCGTGACCTACGGCGTGCCGCTGGTGACCGAGCGCGAGGTGCTTTTCTATCGCAAGGATCTGCTGGACGCGGCCGGCATCAAGGTGCCCACCACCTTTGAAGAGCTGGAAGCGGCGGCGGCTGCGCTCAACAAGCCCGAGGAGGGCGTGTACGGCTTCGTGGCACGCGGCCTGTCGGCAGCGGCCGTGACGCAGTTCTCCAGCTTCCTGCGCGGCTTCGGCGGCGATTTCGACGTGGACGGCAAGGCCACCATCGATACGCCGGAGGCCATCGCGGCCTTTGAGTACTACGGCGGCCTGCTGCGCAAGTACGGCCCTCCCGGCGCGCTCAACATGCACTGGCAGCAGGCGGCGGGCGTGTACTCGCAGGGCCAGGCGGCCTTCTGCACGGATGCCGACTCCATCTGGAAATCCTTCTCCGGGCCCGAGACCACCGTGTATGAGACCACCGGCTATGCCCCCATCCCGGGCGGCAAGCCCTACAATATCTGCTCCTGGGGCTTCTCCATCCCCGCCGGTTCCCAGAAGGCCGGCCCCGCCATGGAGTTCATCAAGTGGGCGACCAGCAAGGAAATGATCGCCTACGCGCAGGCCGCGGGCATTTCCTCTTCCCGCCAGAGCGTGTGGAACGACCCCGAGAGCGTGAAGAACTATCCCGCCGAGCTGGCGGCGGCCATCGCGGCCTCCAACCCCATCGGCGTTTCGTCCGACCGGCCCCTGGTGGTGCAGGTGGGCAAGGCGCGCGATATCATCGGCGCTGTCATCGTCACGGCCATTGAGGGCGGCGATGTGGCGGCCGCGGCCAAGGAAGCCAACGTGGCCTATCAGGCCATCATCGACGAGGACTTCCCCAAGAAATAACCGACCATTCACGCGCGGGCCGCTCGCACGAGGGGCGAGCGGCCCGCGCTTATCAGGCAGGAGGCAAACCTGTGACCGCATGGATCGATAAACACATCCGCGTTCTGTTCATATTGCCCTGCGTCCTGTTCATCCTGGTGATGATCATCGTGCCGCTTGGCTATAACCTGTACCTGAGCTTCCACAGCTGGAGCATGTCGGCCGTGGTGCCGCCCCGGTTCATAGGCTTTGGCAACTATCTGACCCTCTTTGGCGAAAAGCGCTTCTGGGACGCCGTTGTGCGCACGGTGATCTTTGTGCTGATCGCGCTGACGGCGCAGACGGTGCTGGGCCTGGCGCTGGCGATGCTGATCAACCGCCCCTTCCGGGGCAAGCGGCTGGCGCAGACGCTCTTCCTGCTGCCGGTGGTGGCCACGCCCGTGGCCGTCGGCATGGTATGGAAGCTGATGTACGAGCCCACCATCGGCTTTGCCAACGTGCTGGTGAAGGCCGTGGGGCTGAAGCCGATGAAGTTCCTGGCGACGACGGGGCTGGAATCGCTGCTCTCGCTGGTGGCCGTGGATATCTGGGAGTGGACGCCCATGGTGATGCTGATGGTCTACGCCGGTCTGGTGGCCCTGCCCGACACGCCCTATGAATCCGCCCGCATCGACGGGGCCAACAGCCGCCAGCTCTTTACCAGGATCACGCTGCCGCTGCTCAGCCCCACGCTGCTGGTGGCCATGATGCTGCGCCTGATCGACGTGATCAAGACCTTCGACATCATCTACGCCACCACGCAGGGCGGGCCGAACTTCGCCACCGAAAACATCAACATACTGGCTTACAGCACCACCTTCTCCTATTTTGAGTTCGGCAAGGCCGCGGCTATCACCGTGCTGTTCTTTATCGTGGTGATCGCTATCTCAGGCATTTTTCTGGCGATCAGGAAGCACGCGGAGGTGGATTTCTGATGAGCAGGAAGACAAAAAAGCTGCTCGGGGCCGTCGGCGCGCACGCGCTGATCTACCTGTGCCTTTTCATCGTGGCCTTTCCCTTTCTGTGGATGATCCTGGCCTCCTTCCAGACGCAGAAGGACATCATGAACGCGGGCAAGGGGCTGCTGCGCTTCACGCCCACGCTGGCCAACTACCACAAGGCCTTCTGGCAGCATTCCTTCGGCAGGCCCATCCTCAACAGCTTTTTCATCGGCCTCGTCTCCACGCTGATGGCGCTGCTGCTGGGGCTGCCCGCGGCCTATTCCATCGGCCGCTTCAAGCAGCGCAAGCTCTCGATGCTGATCCTGCTGGTGCGCATGATCCCGGGCATCACCTTCCTGATGCCGTGGTTCTCCATCTTTTCAAACATCGGGCTCATCGACACCTACCTGGCGATGGTGCTGGCCCACATGCTGGTGGCCCTGCCCTTCATCATCTGGATCATGGTGCCTTTTTTTGAGGGGATTCCGAAGGAACTTGAGGAGGCGGCCTGGGTGGACGGCAGCTCGCGCGTGGGGGGCTTTGTGCGCATCATGCTCAAGCTGGCCCTGCCCGGCATCCTCACGGCCTCGCTGCTGGCCTTCATCTATTCGTGGAACAACTTCATGTTTTCACTGGTGCTGTCGGGGGCGCGCACCATTACGCTGCCCATCGCCATCTTCAGCTTCATCTCCTACGCCTCGGTGGACTGGGGCGGGCTGATGGCCGCCTCCGTGGTGATCACGGTGCCCATCCTGGTGATGTCCGTGTTCCTGCAGAAGTATATCGTGGGGGGCTTGACGGCCGGAGCCGTCAAAGGCTAAGATGCCCTGAGAAAGTGAGGAAAATACTATGAAAGCACTGGTTTTGACGGGCCCCCGTCAGTTTTCGTATCAGGAGGTCGACACCCCGTTGCCGGGCCCCGGCGAGGTGAGGGTCCACATCCGCGTCTGCGCCGTCTGCGGCAGCGACGTGCACGGCATCGACGGTTCTACGGGCCGGCGCAGGCCGCCCGTCATCATGGGGCACGAGGCCTCGGGCGTGATCGACCTGCTGGGCGAGGGCGTGAGCGGCTGGCAGACGGGAGACCGCGTCACCTTTGATTCCACCATCTATTGCGGCGAGTGCGAGATGTGCCGGGCCGGGCAGGTCAACCTGTGCGCCAACCGGCGGGTGCTTGGCGTTTCCTGCGCCGAATACAGGCAGGACGGCGCCTTCGCCGAGTATGTCTGCGTGCCGCAGCGCATCCTCTACCGCCTGCCGGATGAGGTGAGCTTCCTTTCCGCCGCGATGGTGGAGCCGCTGTCCATCGCCATGCACGCCGCGCTGCGCGCCCCGCAGGTAAGAGGCCGCGAGGTGCTGGTGGCGGGCGTGGGCACCATCGGCATGCTGACGGTGCAGACGGTGAAGAGCATGGGCGCTTCCCGTGTGATCGCCGCCGATATCGACGAGAGCCGGCTGGAGATGGCGCTGCGCTGCGGGGCGGACGAGGCCGTGAACAGCGCGGCCCCGGACGCGCTGGAAAAAATACTGCTCCTGACGGGCGGCAAGGGCGTGGACCTTGCCTTTGACGCGACGGGCATCTCCGCCACCGTGAACCTCTGCGCCCGCGCGGGCGCGCTCAACGCCCACATCGTGCTGATCGGCAACGTGGCCCCCTCGGTGGATTTCCCGCTGCAGATCGCCGTGACCAGGCAGCAGACCTTTAGCGGCAGCTGCGCTTCGGCGGGCGAGTACCCCAGGTGCCTTGAACTGATCGCCTCCGGCGATATCGACGCCGAGGCGCTGGTCAGCAAGGTGGTGCCTCTCTCCGAGGGCGGGGAGTGGATCAACCGCGTGTATGACCGCGAGAAGGGCCTTTACAAGATCGCGCTGGAGGTCTCCCGATGAGCGGCGCGCTGAGGACGGCTGTCGTCGGCTGCGGCAAGGTGGGGCACTTTCACGCGCGGGCCTGGCGGCAGATCGCGGGCTGCGAGCTGGCGGCCTGCTGGAACCGCACGCTGCCCAGGGCGGAGGAGTTTGCCGCGCAGTACGGCATACGCCCCTATGACGATCTGGAAAAGATGGTGAAGGAGAACGGCATCCAGGCCGCCTCCGTCTGCACCCCCCACATGAACCACGCGGAGGTGGCCGCGTGCCTGGCGAGGATGGGCGTGCACATCATCGTGGAAAAGCCGCTGGCCGTCTCTCTTGCAGACTGCGACCTGATGATCGCCGCCGCGCGCGAGGGCGGGGCCACCGCCGCCACCATCAGCCAGCGGCGCTTTTACGAGCCCGCGCAGCGGGTGAAGCGCGCTATTTCGGACGGCAAACTGGGCCGGCCGATCCTCGGCACGGTCAACATGCTGGGCTGGCGCAGCATGGAGTACTACCGTTCCGACCCCTGGCGCGGCAGCTGGGCGCTGGAGGGCGGCGGCGTGCTGGTGAACCAGGCGGTGCATCAGCTGGACCTGCTGCTTTGGTTCATGGGCGAGGTGGACAGCGTGTTCGGCTTCTGGGATACGCTCAACCACCCGGAGCTGGAAGTGGAGGATACCGCTGCCGCGGTCATCCGTTTCCGCTCGGGGGCCATCGGCAACATCTGCGTTTCCAACAGCCAGAACCCGGCGCTTTTTGGCAACGTGCGCGTGCACGGCTATAACGGCGCGTCGGTGGGCGTGCAGACGGACGGCGGGGCCATGTTCATCGCCGGTGTGAGCGGCGTGGCGGAGCCGCCCGTCAACGACCTGTGGACGGTGGAGGGCGAGAGTGAGCTGCTGTCCGCCTATCAGGAGGCGGACAGGAAGGCCTTCCTCGCGGCGGACGACGTGCACTATTTCCGCCTGCAGCTGGAGGACTTCGCGGCAGCCATCCGCGAGGGCCGCAGCCCCCTGGTCACCCTGGAGGACGGCCGCCGGGCCGTGGAGCTGTTCCAGGGCATCTACCGCTCGCAGCGCGAGGGGCGGCCCGTCCGTTTCCCGCTGCGCTGAGTGAAGGAGGGATACTGTGTCGATCGATCTGAAAAAGTACGAGATCAGCGATGAAGGCAGGGTGAGCCTGAAGGATTTTGAAACCGAAGGCGGCAGCGGCCTGAGCAAAAAGAAGACCGTGAACGAACACATGCCGGCCAACATCAAAAAGATGGCCGACCTGCAGGAGAGGCTGTACAGCGAAAACAGGCACGCCCTGCTGGTGGTGCTGCAGGCTATGGACGCCGCGGGCAAGGACGGCACCATCAAGCACGTGATGACGGGGCTCAACCCGCAGGGCACGCAGGTGGTCAGCTTCAAGGCCCCTTCCAGCGAGGAACTGGACCACGACTACCTCTGGCGCATCAACAAGGCGCTGCCCCGCCGGGGCGAGATCGGCATCTTCAACCGCTCGCACTACGAGGATGTGCTGGTGGCCCGGGTGCACGATCTGGTGAAGGGCTCGCAGCTGCCCGAGGAGCTGGTCACGCCTGACATCTGGAAGAAGCGTTACCGCCAGATACGCGATTTTGAACGGTATCTGAGCGAAAACGGCGTGAAGGTGGTCAAGATCTTTCTGCACATTTCCAGGGATGAGCAGCGCAGGCGCCTGCTGGACCGCATCAACCAGCCGGAGAAAAACTGGAAGTTCAACGCCGGCGACATCGATGAACGCCGGTATTGGGATCAGTATCAGAAGGCCTATGAACACCTGCTGGGCAGCACCTCTACGCCCGAGGCTCCCTGGTATGTGGTGCCGGCGGACAAAAAGTGGTTTGCCCGCTACCTGGTCAGCGAGATCGTGCTGAAGGCGCTGGAGGAGATCGACCCGCAGTTCCCGGAGCTGTCGGAGAAGGAGCGCGCCCAGCTGGACGAGTGCCGCGCCATCCTGGAGGCCGACGGCGAAGCGAATAAAGAAGAGCAGGGCGAAGCTGCCGAAAAGGAATAAGGCCAATTGTCAGGCACAGAGCCTCCTGCCCAACAGCAACGGGCAGGAGGCTCTGACTTTGCCTGGGTTTTCTCGTTTGGCTGACCTCAGGGGAACTGCAGATACCGGCTCATCACATAGCCTGTTTCATTCATGCAGCGCACCATCGTCCAGCCTTCGCCGCGAATCAGTACATCCACCTTCGCCCCTTTGGGAAGGTTCGCCGCCACTTCGGCCGTCTTATCGGGCGCGCGGCGCAGGCGCAGAGCCGAGGTAACCTTGGCCTGAATCTCCGGGGGATCGATGGCCTCCAGCACGCCGTCGTCTAAAATGGTGATGAGGCGCCCGTCCTCCGTCAGGCACATCAGTGCATCGGGATACTCAAGGCTGCCGACGTAGGGGAAAGACACGCCGATGAGCCGCAGCTGAGTTCCCGCGGGCAGCGTGCCCTGCGAGATGTCCCATCTGAGGCGGTACCAGTCTCCGCCGTTCCCCGCTCCCAGTTCATAGAGCGTTCGTACCATCAGCAGGCTTTGCTGCGCGCCTTTCGCATCAAAGTCAAGGTACTGCATCCGGACCAGACCGTAATGGACGTTGCCGCCTCTCTCGCCGGTCACCATAATGGAGGCCCAGTCGTCGGTGTGATCCACCACCTGCACCTGAGCGCCCGCGAAAAGTTTGAAACTCGCGGGGGCGTCCTGATCGGCGGAGACGCGCACATTCAGCCGGTTGAGCGGCTTGTCGCTGATGACGGTGGCCAGGGTTCTGCTGTGGTCGCCGTTCGGGTCAAGAAAACGGCTTTCGATAAACCCGCCGCCCGCCAGCTGCGCGCTGCCGCCGACCGTGGCCAGCACGGTGACCTGTTCTCCGTCCTGCACCTGCCAATAGGTGTAGCTGTCGCTGTAGCCGGTGGCGGAGGCTGAACGCATCAGAATGCCGCCCCCCGTATACACGGTTTGAACGGATGCGCCTTCTACGCCCCAGCCGGTGCTTTGCGCCTCGGCATAGCTGAGCGCTTTGACCTGCCTGAGACTGTCCTTGGGCATGAAACCGAGCATGCTGGCGCCCAGGTCGATGAGGTAGTCGTCTCCGAATTCTCCGCAGACCAGGGCAAACGTGCCCGGCGCGTGGCGGGCGATCAGGTGCCGGTGGGAGGGGGAGGAGTACATGGGCGCGTCCTGTGCGGAGACTTCCGCAAGAAAAATGTCGCAGGGCAGATCGTCGCTGGCCTCGCCGTGCCAATCCAGCGGCAGGGCCTTCTGGGCCCTTTCCTGGTTTACCCAGACCGTGCAGTCAGCAGTCAGCCAGCAGGAATAAAGGCCCTGCTCAGCCTCAAGCGACAGTTCCGTGTCAAAGCCGTTGTAGAGCGTGCCCGCCCGCCTGCCGCCGCCGCTCGCGGTATAGACCGCGATGCCTTTGCCCTCCGTCGCCACGGTCAGGGGATTGCTGCCGGCCAGCGCGATGCCGGGCAGGGCAAGCGCAAGCGCCGCCCCGATGAGCATGAGAAAGAATCGCTTCATGCGGATACCTCCCTGTGATTCACTTATCTATATGACGGCCTTCGGGGGAGTTTTACTGCATTCGAAGGTTATTTTTCTGCAGTCGCGCGCCAAATTCATGAACCGATTGTTACAAAACTGCGCTCAATGTTTACCTTATTTCAGGCTTTATGATATAATGCAGGCACGAAAGCTATAGGCGGAGGGTGCCATGGAGCTCATTGAGGTCATTGAAAGCAAAAAGCTGGGGAAGAGCCTGACACGGGAAGAGATTGAATGCTTCGCGCACGCGGCGGCGGACCCGAAAACGCCGGATTACCAGCTCTCCGCCCTGCTGATGGCCATCCGCCTGCAGGGCATGGACGCGCGGGAGACGGCGGAGCTCACCATGGCCATGGCAAAGACCGGCGACATGCTCAGGCCCGATGTAGGCGGCGTCGCCATCGACAAGCATTCCACCGGCGGCGTGGGCGATACCACCACGCTGGTGCTGGTGCCGCTGGTAGCGGCCTGCGGCGGCAGGGTGATCAAGATGAGCGGCCGGGGCCTGGGGCATACGGGCGGCACCATCGACAAGATGGAGAGCATCCGCGGCCTGCGCACCGAGCTTTCCGAACAGGAGGCGGTGGAGATCGTGCGCCGCGTGGGCTGCTGCGTGGCCGCCCAGTCGGGCGAGCTGGCGCCCGCCGACAAGCGCCTGTACGCGCTGCGCGACGTGACCTCCACCGTGGATTCCATCCCCCTGATCGCCTCCTCCATCATGTCCAAAAAGCTGGCGATGGGGGCGGACGGCATCGTGCTGGATATCAAGGTGGGCGGCGGCGCGCTGATGCGCACGCTGCCCGAGGCGCTGGAGCTGGGCCGGGCCATGGTGGAGATCGGCGTCCGCTCCGGCCGCCGCATGTGCGCGCTGATCACCGGCATGGAGGAGCCCCTCGGCTCCCATATCGGCAACGCGCTGGAAGTGAAGGAGGCCATCGACGTGCTGGCGGGCCGCGTGCAGGGCCCGCTGCTGGAGGTGTCCCTGCTGCTGGGCGAAAGGATGCTGCTGCTGGCGGGGCTCTGCGCCTCCCCCGAGGAGGGGCGGGCCATGCTGATGAAGGCGCTTCGCAGCGGCGCGGGCCTGAGCAAGCTGCGCGAGATGGCGGAGGCCCAGGGCGGCGACGGCCGCGTGACCGAGGATACGGGCCTGCTGCCGCAGGCGGCGCTCAGCATCCCCGTCACCGCGGCGGAAGACGGCTTTGTGCAGGGCATCGACGCGCTGGAGGTGGGCCTGATCGCCCGGGGCCTGGGCGCGGGCCGCCTGCGCAAGGAGGACGCGATCGACCCCGCCGTGGGCCTGGTGCTGCACCGCCGCGTGGGCGACAGGGTGAAGCGCGGCGATACGCTGGCCACGGTTTACGCAAACGACGGGCGCCGGGGCGAGGAAGCCGTCCGCGCGCTGGAAAGCGCGGTGCGCCTTGGTTCCGAAAGCGTGCCCGCGCCCAGACTGCTCTATGCCCTGATCGGCGAAGAGGGCACGGAACTGAGATAGACAAGGCCCGCGGGGCCGCTGCCGGGGATGCCCGGGGGAAAGGATAAAATGATGATGAAACGTATGCTGGTCTTTCTGCTGGCCCTGTGCCTGGCCCTGCCCGCGCTGGCCGAGCCCGCGCCCGGCCCGCTGACGGTGGAAGAGCTGAACGCCTTTGCCGAGCGGCTGCTGGTGCGCGGCGTGGCCGACGGGCTGCAGGTCAGCCAGGGGGAGGACGGCCTGGGCCTGATCGCCGTGGGCATGGGCTACACGCTTTACCCCGAGAGCTCCGACCTGAGCCTCGACACCGTGCTGGCCGAGGCCGCCATCACGCTGGAGGCCTCCGAGAAGGAGGATTTTGAGGATCAGCGCGGCATCACCGTGCTGACGCCGCTGGATGTGCTTTATGCCGCCTATCCCAACGAGAACCCCTCCGTGTACGGCGACAGCCAGGGGGCCGCGCTCTATCTGATGGGCGAGCTGCCGGGCGTTGTCACCATGGGCCTGGTCACGCGGGACGGGCAGAACGTGACGATGGTCGAGCACAGCCTGTGGCAGCCCGTGGAGGACGGCTACATGAACGCCGGCATCCAGTACATCATAGACCGCGGGCTGGTGGTGGGCATCCACTACTTCGGCGGCAGCGCGCTGAGGACGGCGGAGGAGGCCCGGGCGGCCTATGAAAGCGCCAAGGCGCTGACGGAGGAGACGGCCTACTTTGCCTACGACACCGTGAGCCCCATGCAGCTGGAGAGCGAGGACCTGAGCTTTGGCGACCTTGACTTTCTCGACCTGACGCCCGAACGCGCCGCCGAGATGCTGGGCGCGCCCGTCTCCGAGGAGCGCGTGAGCGATTCCAACGGCGACGAGCTGCGCCTGATGCAGTGGGAGGGCGTGGAGGCCGTGTTCTCCTACGCGCAGGACGGCAGCTTCAAGCGCGCCGAGCGCGTGGACGTCTCCCTGCCCGGGATCGAGGGCCCGCGCGGCCTTCGCATCGGCGATGAGATCAACCAGGCCATCGGCCGCTTTGAGCACGGCGTGGAGTTCGCCATCCCCACGCAGGTGCTCTACGGCGACGGCGAGACGCCGCCCTACGGGCGCATGGAGACGCAGGGCACCGAGGCCCAGCTCTACTACGCGCTGGACCTGGATGGGCAGACCGTCATGCTGATCATGATGTTCAAAGACGACGTGATGACGAACATGTCCATCTCTTACTGACTGAAGCACCTTTTCGGCTCCCGCGGCGCCAAGGCGGCCGCGGGGGCATTCGCCGCCTTCGGACCTCCCGAACCTGAAGGGAGGCGCTTTCATGCGGCGGCCCATCAAACGCTCCCGGGAGGAGAACCGTGCGCATCGACCTCAGCTGCCCCGTTGAACTCTGGCACTTCCGCCTGCCTACGCAGGAGGAGCCCACGGTCCACCTGCACATGTTCAACCTGACCGACAAGACCGTCGTCAGTATGCAGGCGGCCTTTATTTGCTATGCGTCGGACGGGCAAAGGCTGGGCCGCCAGGTGGAGAGGATCAGCGGGCTGGATGGGGCCAAGCGCTCCGCCTTTGAGGCGGAGGCGGCCATCGAGGGTGGGACTGAGGCCGCCAGCATCGATTTTGTCATCGAAAAGGTCTGGTTTATCGACGGCACGGTCTGGCGGCGCAGCCGGGCAGAGCTGTCTGAATATCAGGACAACCGCCTGCCCCCCGGCCGGCAGCTGGACACGCTGCGGCACATCGCGGGCTCGGACGCGCGCGGCTACCCCAGCGATCAGGGGGCCGTGTGGGTCTGCGTCTGCGGCAGGCCCAACCCGGCCGCGGCCACGGAGTGCGCGCGATGCCAGAGGGACAAGCGCGAGGTGTTCACCCGCAACAACAAGGCCGCCATCGAGGCCATCATCTTCCGGCACGAGACCGCGCTGGAGGAAAAGGCGCGCGCCGCCCGCGAGGAGGCGGGGCGTATGCAGCAGGAGCGCGAGCAGCGCGAGCTGGCGGGAAAGCGGCGGCGCAGGCGCGCGCTGACCGCCATCATCGGCGCGCTGCTGCTGGCCGGGGCGGGCTGGGGCGTGTATTTCCACGGCATCCCCTACTACAACTACTACCGCGCGGGCGAGCAGCTGAAGGCCGGGGAGTACGCCCAGGCCAAGGAGATCTACCTGAGCCTTGGGGAGTACCGCGACGCGGCGGATATGGCGCTTGAGAGCGATTACCTGCGCGCCGGAGAGACCGCGGGCACGGGCACGCTGACCGCGCTGAAGGCCGCGCAGGATATCTACGAAAGCATCTCCGGCTACAGGGACGCCGCGGTGAAGGCGCAGACCATGCGCTACGAGCGGGCGGAGCTGCTGCGGCAGAACGGAGAGTTTGAGCAGGCCATCGCGCTCTACGAGGGTCTGGGCGATTTCAGCGGCTCCGCCGAGAGGGCCCTGCTGGCCCGCTATGAGTGGGCGGCCAGGCTGATGGATGAGCTGGATTACGGCGCGGCGCGCGTCCGCTTTCTGGAGCTGGGCAGCTACAGCGACGCCGCCCAGCGCGCGGAGGACTGTCTCTACCTGCCGGCGAGCCGCTATCTGGAGCTGGGCGAGTATGAAAAGGCGCAGGCCCTGTTCGAGCAGATGCTCGACCAGAGCAAGGCCCAGCCCCGGCTGCAGGAGCTGTTCTATCGCTGGGGCGACAGCCTGTTTGAGGGGAAGCGCTTTGACGAGGCGGCCGAAAAGTATCTGCTGGCGGGAGACTATCTGGATTCCTCCCGCAAAGCCGCGCTCTGCCTGTACGAGCCCGCGCGCCTGCTGATGGCCGAGGGCAGCTATGCCGAGGCCAGGGAAAAGCTGCTGAAGATCCCCTACTTTGAGGACGCGCAGAAGCTGGCCGAGCAGTGCGCCTATCAGCTGGGGCTTGAGGCCGCGGCGAGGGAAGACTATGAGGCCGCGCTCAGCCTGTTTGAGGAGGCCGCTTCGGTGCCCGAATCCCATCAGGCGGCGATGGAGGCCTCCTACCGCCTGGCCGAGCGGCTGAGCGCGCAGGGCGACAGCGAGCGGGCCGTGCAGCTGTTTGAGGCGGCGGGCGATTATGAGGACGCGGCGGACAGGGCGATCGGCCTGCGTTACGATATGGGCATCGCGGCGGCCAACGCGCGCGATTATGACAGGGCGCTTGAGATCTTCACCGCGCTGGGCGACTGGCGCGACAGCGCGGAGGAGGCTGTGCGCGCCCGCTACAACCGCGCCGTGACGCGGCTGGAGAGCGGGGAATACGAGGGCGCCATCAGCGACCTGACCGCGCTTGGCGAATACCAGAAGAGCGCTGACTATCTGGCGCAGGCGCATTACCTGCTTGCCTCCCGTCTGTACGGCGAGGGCGATCTGGCCGCGGCGGCGGAACACTTCGGCCTGGCCGGGGATTATCAGGACAGCGTCGACCGCCGGCTGGAATGCCTCTATCTGCTGGCCAGGCAGAAGCTGGATGCGGGCGAGGGCGAGGAGGCCACGCGGCTGCTCAAGGAAGTGGGCAGCTTTGAGGACGCGCAAGAGCTTCTGAACAGCACGGCCTACCGCCTGGCGACGGAGCTGAAGGAGGCCGGGCAGCTGCGGCAGGCGGCGGAGCAGTTCTCGCTGATCGCCGGCTATTCCGATGCGGCGGAGCAGGCCGACGCCGCCTACGACCTGTATTATCAGGATGCCTATGAGACGGCGCGCGCCGCGCTGAAGGCGGGGGATTACAAGGCCGCCATCGACGCGCTGGAGCCTCTGGACCGGGAAAACGCGGGGCAGAAGTACGCGCGCATCCCCGCCATGTACGAGGAGGCCGTCTATGCCTACGCGGGCCAGCTTTATAAGGAAAAGAAGCCTTACGAGGCGCTGGTCTACTACCGTAAGATCCCCGGCTATAAGGACGTGTCCACCCACCGGCTGACCCGCGTGCCCTACCGCATCCTGGGCGCCTGGCAGACGGCGGACGGCGCCACGGTGATGGAGTTCCGCGATGACGGGACCTGCACCATCGACGGGCGCGAATACTACTTCTATGCGCAGAACTACTCCCTGACGGTCGGCGACCGGCAGGAGGAGCTGGACATCGCCTACAATATCCTGAACCTGACGGACAAGAGCCTGAACCTGCGGCGGCAGTCGCCCCGCGTCACCTACCGCATGAGCCGGGTGAGCGAGCCCTGATGCAGACGCTGATCGCCCGCTGGCGGGATCTGACCCGCCTGCCCGAAAATGGCGAGATCCCCGCGCTGCACGGCGTGCGCGCGCTGATGATCTGCCTGATCGCGGCCTTCCATATCTGGCAGCAGAGCTGGCTGACGCCCAGCCTGACGCTTTTTGGCCATGTGTACAGCGCCGACACGGTGCTGCGCAGCGGCTATCTGTGGGTGGACGGGCTGCTGCTGCTCTCGGGCTTTCTGTGCTATCTGCCCTACGCGGAGGCCGCGGCGGCGGGCAGGGCGCTGCCCCGCGCGCTGCCCTTTTACCGCAGGCGCTTCTGGCGCATCGTGCCGGGGTATCTGTTCAATCTGCTGGTCGTGCTGCTGGTTGTGGCGCTGCCGCAAAAGCTGTATGAAAACCCCGGTCGGCTGGCGCTGGATGCGCTGGCCCACCTCAGCTTTACCCACAACTGGTTCTACTTCAGCTACTACGCCACGCCGCTCAACGGCGCGCTGTGGACGCTGGCGGTGGAAGTGCAGTTCTACCTGCTGCTGCCCCTGCTGGCCCGTGCCTTTGTGAGGATGCCCGCGCTCAGCTACTGCCTGATGGCGGGGATCGCCTTCCTCTTCCGCGCCTTTGTGGCCGCCTGGCCGGACAGCTCCATGGGCTTCAACCAGCTGCCCGCCTTTCTGGATGTCTACGCCAACGGCTTCGCGGCGGCGGGCATCTATGTAAGCCTGCGCCGCCGCATGAAGGAGGACGGCTGGACGCGCGTGCTGATGACGGCCTGCGCGGCGGCCTCCTTTTTGGTGCTGTGCGGTCTGGCCGCGGGGCAGGCGGCCGAGCCCCTGGGGGAGGGCATCCGCCGGGGGCAGATGGCGCGGCGGTACCTGCAGTCGGCCATGACGGCGCTGTTCATGCTGGGCGTGTCGCTGGGGCTGGGCGGGCTGCGCCTGCTGTTTGGCAACCCCCTGACCCGCTTCCTCTCCGGCATCAGCTACCAGTTCTATCTGTGGCACCAGGTGCTGGCCGTGCAGCTGCGCCGGTGGAACCTGCCCTATTCCCCCTATCCCGAGCCCAACCGTCTCTACATCGTCGACTGGCAGAGGCAGTATACCTGGCTCTGCTGGCTGCTGGCGCTGGCGCTGGCGGTACTGTGCACCTATTTTATCGAGCGCCCGCTTGCCAGGCTGGGCCGCCCGAACCGATCAAAGGAGCGTAAACGCATATGAAGGATCCGAGAATCACAAAACTGGCGGACATACTGGTCAACTACTCCACCCGCGTGCAGCCGGGCGAAAGGATACTGATCGAGGACCGCGGGGTGAACCGCGAGCTGGTGGTCGCCCTGATCAACGCCGTGTACGCGGCGGGCGGCATCCCCGCCGTCAGCCTGATGGACGGGGAGGTGGAGCGTGCGCTGATGCGCGGCTACACCAGGGAGCAGCTGGAATGGTACGCGGGCATGGACGCCAGGCGTATGAGCGAGTGCGCGGCCTACATCGCCGTGCGCGGCGGCAGCAACGTGTTCGAGTCGTCGGACGTGCCGCAGGAGAAAAAGCGCCTCTACAGCCTGTATTACGGTCAGCCCGTGCACATGGAGATCCGCGTGCCCAAGACCCGCTGGGTGGTGCTGCGCTACCCCAGCTCCGCCATGGCCCAGCAGGCCGGCATGAGCACAGAGGCCTTTGAAGATTTCTTCTTCAAGGTCTGCACGCTGGATTACCGCGCCATGAGCCGCGCGATGGACCCGCTGGTCGAGCTGATGCAGCGCACCGACCGGGTACGCCTGACCTCAAAGGGCACCGATCTCACTTTCTCCATCAAGGGGCAGACGGCCATCAAGTGCGACGGCTTCCTCAATATCCCCGACGGCGAGGTCTACACCTCCCCCGTCAAAGACAGCGTCGAGGGCGTGCTGCAGTACAACACCCCCACCCTCTACCAGGGCCTGACGCACGAGAAGGTGCGTCTGGTGTTCAAACAGGGCAGGATCGTGGAGGCAACGAGCAGCTATACCAAGGAACTCAACGAGATCCTCGATACCGACGCGGGCGCGCGCTATATCGGCGAGTTTGCCATCGGCGTCAACCCCTTCATCACCGAGCCGATGAAGGATACGCTCTTTGACGAGAAGATACAGGGCTCCTTCCACTTTACCCCCGGCAACAGCTACGACGACGCGCCCAACGGCAACAAGTCCGCCGTGCACTGGGATATGGTGTGCATCCAGCGGCCGGAATACGGCGGCGGCGATATGTACTTCGACGGTGTGCTGGTCAGGCGCGACGGGCGCTTCGTGCTGCCCGAGCTGCAGGGCCTCAACCCCGAGAGCTTTGAGGAGTAAGCGCCATGAATACAAAGCCTTTAACGCTTGACATGGGCGGCGCCGCGCCGGACGTGGTGATCCGCCCCTACCTGCTGGACAACTCGCCCGAGGTGGAGGAGGGGAGAAAGCATCCCCTGGTGGTGCTGCTGCCGGGCGGGGGCTACAGATTCCGCTCCTTCCGCGAGGATGAACCCGTGGCCGTGCGCCTGCTTTGCGAGGGGCTGAGCGTCTGCGTGGTGGAGTACGCCGTGGCCCCGGTCATCTTCCCCGCCGCCATGCTGCAGGTGATGCGCGTCATCGCCTACGCGAGGCAGCACAGCGAGGAGTGGCGCATCGACCCCGACAGGATCATCCTGATGGGCTTTTCGGCCGGCGGCCATCTGGCGGCCAGCGTGGGCGTGTTCTGGGGGAAACCCTTCTATTCGCAGCGCATCGGCCTCACGCCCGAGGATGTGCGGCCAAACGCCCTGATGCTGGGCTACCCCGTGATCACCTCGGGCGAGTTTGCGCATAAGGATTCCTTTAAGAACCTGCTGGGCGAGGAGATCGACATCTTCGGCCAGACCGTTTCGCTGGAGCTGCAGGTCAACAAAGACGTGCCGCCCACCTTCCTGTGGCATACCTGGTTCGATCAGGCCGTGCCGGTGGAAAACTCGCTGCTGTTCGCCTCCGCCCTGCGCAGGGCGGGCGTGCCCGCGGCGCTGCACATCTTTACCAAGGGCACTCACGGCCTGTCGCTGTCCAACGACCAGGTCTACGGGCCGGCGGGTATGCTCAACGCCCGTGCCGATACCGCGCGCTGGGTGGAGCTGTTCATCGATTGGCTGCGCCAGCTCTGAGTGCCGAGCCGGGGCTCTACATCCACATCCCCTTCTGCGCGCGCAAGTGCGCTTACTGCGATTTTCCCTGCTTCGAAGGGCGCATGGGGCTGCGGGAGCCCTATGTGCGGGCGCTGATCTCGGAGCTGGAGCGGCGCGGCAGGGAATGGGGCCATCCGCAGATCCATACCGTGTTCATCGGCGGCGGCACGCCCAGCCTGCTTCAGCCCGAGCAGATGGCCCGCGTGCTCGGGGCCCTCAGGGGCGCCTTCGCGCTGAAAAGGGACGCGGAGATCAGCTGCGAGGCCAACCCCGGCGCGCTGACGAGAAGGTTTCTCGATACCCTCAGGGAGGGCGGGGTCAACCGCCTTTCCCTGGGCGCGCAGAGCGCGGACGGAGGCCTGCTGCGCCTGCTGGGCCGCCAGCACGGCTGGCCTCAGGTGGAGCAGGCGGTGCGGCTGGCGCGCTCCTGCGGCTTTGACAACCTGAATATCGACCTGATGCTCGGCCTGCCGGGGCAGACGCCCGCGCTGTGGCGGGAGACGCTGCAGGCGGCGCTGGCCCTCTCGCCGGAGCATCTCTCCTGCTACGGCCTGATCGTGGAGGAGGGCACCCCGCTGCGGCAAAGGCTGGACGCGGGGGAGCTGCGCCTGCCGGACGAGGACGAGGAGCGGCTGATGTATGACGAGGCTATCGGACGGCTGTCGCGGGCGGGGCTTGAGCAGTATGAGATCAGCAACTTCGCCAGGCCCGGCCGCGCCTGCCGGCACAACCTGAACTGCTGGCTGCGGGAGGATTACCTCGGCTTCGGCTCCGCCGCCCACACGCTGCAGGGCGGCGACACCCGCCTGAGCAACCCGTCGGACATCGGGGCCTACCTTCGCGGTGAAGCGCCCGCGCGGCAGACGATCGGGCAGCGGGAGCGGATGTTTGAGAGCGTCATGCTGGGGCTGAGGCTGCGGCAGGGGCTCAGCCTGGCGCGCTTTGAGCGCACATATGCTCAGAGCTTTGAAAGCGTCTTTGGCGGGGCGGCGCGCCGATCCGTCCAGAACGGGCTGAGCGAATACACCCGGGACGGCTTCTTCCGCCTGACGCGCGCGGGCATGGACGTGATGAACAGCGTGCTGCTTGACTTTATGCCGGAAGATTCATTATCATGAATGCAGGAATTGAACAATCTGCTTCGTTGTATGTTTATCAAGGCAGAGGAGGTTTCCGGATGAAAAAGATAAGGAGGGCGCTGGCCCTCTTGATGATGCTGACGGCGCTTTTGGCGGCCGGTCTGCCGCCTGCGGCCGCCGAGCCGGTTTCGGATGTTTATGCCTATGTGGTCAACACCTCCTGGCTCAATATCCGCTCCGGCCCCGGCCTTGGGTATGAGGTGCTGGGGCAGGCGCTGCGCGACGAGCCGGTGCAGATCCTCTCCTACGAGGGCGGCTCCACCTGGGTGAGCGCGCGCGTCGTATCCAGCGGCATCGTGGGCTTCATGGATTCCACCTACCTGTCCTCCACTCCCGGCGGCACGGTGCCTTCCACGCCTTCCGTAACGTCCGCACCGATCGTGCCCATGATCTCGTCGCCCATCAACATGCGGGCGGTGGTGAAAAACCCCGTGGCCACGCAGTTTCTCAACCTGCGCCAGTACGCCTCCTATTCGGCCCCGGTGCTGGGCATCTATTACAACGGCACGCCGATGACCGTGATCAACGAGACGGACGGCTGGTACTACGTGCAGATGGATTCGGGTCTGCGCGGCTACTTCCGGCGGGAGTACGTCAGCTTTGACATCGACAGCAGCGCGCCCGGCATCCCCTCGGTGATCGATACCGCCGTCATCACCTCCTCCGGCGGACGGGTCAACGTGCGGCAGGGCCCGGGCTACAACTATGCCGTGATCGCCTCCTACTATCCGGGCAAGCAGGTCTCGGTCTACTCCAGGTCCGGCACATTCTGGCAGGTCTCGGTGGATGGGCTGATCGGCTATATCGACCGCAATTTCCTCAGGGCCTCCGGCAGCGGCGGCAGCACCGGCAGCGGCAACGCCACCGTCAAGGGCAGCGGCAGCCTCAACCTGCGCGCCCTGCCCGATACGAGCGCCCGCGTGCTGGGCCAGTACCGCCCCGGCACCGCGGTAAAGGTGACCGCGCAGGGCCTTGACTGGTGCGCCGTCACCATCCCCTCCACGGGGGCCAAGGGCTACTTCATGACCAGGTACCTGAAGCTCTCCGGCCTGCCCGAGATCCCCACCAAAATCGTCAAGAACAACGGCAGCTACGTCAACCTGCGCAGCCAGAACAAGCAGAGCAGCAACGTGATCACCAAGGTGCCGCACAACAGCGTGGTCACCGTGCTGACGCCGCCCAGCGGCGGCTGGTCGCGGGTGCGCTACGGCAGCGTCAACGGCTATATGATGAGCTACTTCCTCAAGTGATGCCCTTGAAAGAACCGGGATATCAAAAGGGAACGCCGCACGCGTTCCCTTTTTGATGTCTGTGTTTGTTATGCTCATGCTGAACGAAAACCTTGGTGCACAGTCAGACGAAGGACTTTTTCGCTTTCGTCAGGTCGGGCGAAGGAGGCGCAGCGGCGCTGCGCTGGCTGAGCGGGACGACGCGAGAGCGGAAAAGAACGGGCCTGCCAAGGCGCCAAGGTTTGAATTCGGTATCAGCTGTACAGCGGATATTTGTCGGTCAGGCCCCTTGCCATGGCGCGCACATCCTCGACTGCCGCTTCGCCGCGGCTGAGGATGTCCGCGATGCCTTCCGCGATCAAGAGCATATCCTCTTCCGTCATGCCGCGGGTGGTCACGGCGGGGGTGCCGATGCGGATGCCGCTGGTGACCGCCGACGTGCGCTTATCCCTGGGCACCATGTTTTTGTTGACGGTGATGTTGGCCCGGCCCAGCAGGTCTTCCATGAGGGCGCCGGTCATCTCCAGGTCGGCGAAGTCGAGCAGCAGCAGGTGGTTGTCCGTCCCGCCGGAAACCATGCGCACGCCCAGCTCGCTGAAGCGCTTTTCGAGCGCCTTGGCGTTGCGCACGATCTGCTCTTGATACTCTTTGAAACCGGGCTGCAGCGCCTCGCCGAAGCAAACGGCTTTGGCCGCGATCACGTGCATCAGCGGGCCGCCCTGGATGCCGGGGAAGATGGCCTTGTCCACCGCCTTGGCGTGCTCCGCCCTGCAGAGGATCAGGCCGCCGCGCGGGCCGCGCAGCGTCTTGTGCGTGGTGCTGGTCACGATGTCGGCATAGGGCACGGGGGAGGGGTGCAGGCCGGCTGCCACCAGGCCCGCGATGTGGGCCATGTCCACCATCAGATAGGCCCCGACGGAATCCGCGATCCTGCGGAAGCGCTCAAAGTCGATCACGCGCGGGTAGGCGGAGGCCCCGGCCACGATCAGGCGGGGATGATGCTCTTTGGCCAGCGCTTCGACCGCGTCATAGTCGATGGTTTCGCTTTTTTCATCCAGCCCGTAGCTGATAAAGTGGAAATATTTTCCGGAGATGTTGAAGGGGCTGCCGTGGGTCAGGTGGCCGCCGTGGCTGAGGCTCATGCCCAGCACGGTATCGCCGGGCCTGAGCAGGGCGTAGTAGGCGGCCATGTTGGCCTGCGAGCCGGAGTGAGGCTGCACGTTGGCGTGCTCCGCGCCGAAGAGCTTTTTCACCCTGTCGCGGGCCAGATTCTCCGCGATGTCCACATATTCGCAGCCGCCGTAGTAGCGCTTGCCGGGGTAGCCCTCGGCGTATTTGTTGGTCAGCGGGCTGCCCATGGCGGCCATCACCGCTTCGGAAACAAAGTTTTCAGAGGCGATCAGCTCTATATGATCCTCCTGCCGTCCGCATTCCAGGCGGATGGCTTCCATCACCTCGGGGTCACGGTGCAGGCTATCGGGCAGTGTCCACATATCGGCGCCTCCATAACAGTTTAGTATGCAAAAACCGCATGCCGTGTCAGGCACCCCCGCAGCACATCCCATTAAGCGCTTACTGCTGCTTCCTTCCGGACCTGACAGGGTTCACACCATGAAATCGCACAGGACCCGACACTTCATGCGGCCTGATTATGATAGACGATTCTGTCCTTCTTTGCAAGTGAATGGCGGAAATTGGGCGGATTTTTTCCGGCCGGGCAGGGCGGCGGACCGGCGGGAGCGGAAAAGCGCTCCGAGCGGGTATCATCTATTACAGGCTCCGCCGGGAGCGGGGCCGGATTTTGCAAAGGAGCGAAGACGTGCAATACCTTCTGCTGTTCCTGGAGGGAGTGATCACCTTCATTTCCCCCTGCCTTCTGCCGATGCTGCCCGTCTATCTGTCGTTTTTCGCGGCAGGTGACACAGACAGACGCAGAACGCTGCGCAACGCACTTGGCTTTGTGCTGGGCTTTACGCTGGTCTTTACCCTGATGGGGGCCTTTGCGGGCGTGCTGGGCAGGCTGGTGCGCCAGCACCAGACCGCGCTCAATATCGTGACCGGGCTCATCGTGATCCTCTTCGGGCTCAACTTTATGGGCGTGATCCGCGTCGGCTTTCTCAACCGCGGCTCCCAGCGCTCCGCCGATACAGGCAAGCTGAAGTTCTTCTCGTCCCTGCTGTTTGGCATGGTGTTTTCCATCGGCTGGACGCCCTGCGTGGGGACCTTCCTGGGCTCCGCGCTGCTTCTGGCCTCGCAGGGCGGCTCCCTCTGGCAAGGGCTCACCATGCTGCTGGCCTATTCGCTGGGCCTTGGCATCCCCTTCGTGGCCAGCGCCCTTCTGATCGACCGCCTGAAGGGGGCCTTTGACTTTATCAAGCGGCACTACCGCGTGATCAACATGATTTCCGGCGGCATACTTGTTGCCGTCGGCCTGCTGATGGCCACGGGCTATATGGGCTACTGGCTGTCGCTGCTGAGCTTTTAGGAGGATGACTCATGAGCAAGAAAGCAAAAACCGCGCTCGCGCTGGCGGCCTTCGCGCTGTTTATCGCGCTGGCCGTCTTCGCCTACGGCAGGCTGAGCGATCAGGTGAAGCCCGCTGACCCCCTGCAGCTGATCGGACTCATCCCCGCGGCCTCCGCCGAGGGCGAGAAGACGCAGCCCCCCGGGGCCACCGCCGAGCCCGAACAGGACGCCGCGCAGAAGCCCCGCACGATGGCACCCGACTTTACGGTGCAGGATGCGGAGGGCCGGGAGCACAGCCTGTCCGACTTCCTGGGCAAGCCCGTGGTGCTCAACTTCTGGGCCAGCTGGTGCCCGCCCTGCAAGGCGGAAATGCCGGAGTTCAACCAGGTGTTTGAGGAGCAGGGCGAGGAGGTGCAGTTCCTGATGGTGGACCTGGTGGATGGTATGCGGGAGACCCGCGAGAAGGGCGCGAAGTACGTGGAGGAGATGGGCTTCACCTTCCCCGTGTTCTTCGACATGGACCAGTCCGCGGCCTATGCCTACGGCGTGGCCACCATCCCCACCACCTACTTCATTGACGCGGAGGGCTATCTGGTGGCCGGCGCGAACGCCCCTCTCGACGCCGCCACCCTGCTGCGCGGCATCGGCATGATCAAACCCTGATGTGACGTGAGACAAAACAAGGCCCCTGCTCTCCTTTCCGGGAGCGGGGGCCTTGCCCTTATGCTTCAGCCTTTGCCGCGCCTTCTCCGGCCCCGGCGCGGACGCCTTTGCCCCTTGCCGGCCATGGCGGCCGTCAGGCGCCGCCACAGCGCGCGCAGGGCGCCGAGCGCGGCCTGCCCGGCGCGGCGCAGCTGCAGGCGCAGGTCCTGCCCCAGGCGGGAGAGGATCAGCCGGGCGCGCCTGCGGCGCGGCAGAGCCATGTAGGCGCTTTGATAATAAAGCCGCGCTGCCGTCACATCCTGCTCGGCGGGCGTCTTCCTGCCGTAGAGCAGGGCTGATACGGACTCGGCCAGGCGGCGCAGGCCGATGTCGTCCGGGGCGATGCGGCGGGCAAAGGCGCGCAGCGTTTCCTGCGGCTGCATGGGCAGCCCCTGCAGGGCCAGGGCGGCGCACAGCGCCTGCCAGTAGATCATCAGCTTTGCCGCGGGATCGCTCTCCCGCGCGGCGCGCCTGCCGGGCTCCGTGGCCCGGATCCTCTGCGCGATCAGGGCCGCGCAGGCGAGGATCAGCAGCAGCCACAGCCAGGGCAAGTGGCCGCCGCCGCGCTGTGTTTCCGGCTCCTGCCGCTCCTCCGGCGGGGGAGGGGTAGGTTCGGGGTTGGGGGTGGGATCTGACGCTCCGGAGGGGGATTCGTCCGGGCCGGCCGTGGGCTGGGGCTCCTGCTGTGGTTCCTCCGGCGGCGCGCTGTCGTCCGGGCCGCCGCCCATGTCGCCCTCCGGCTGCGGGGGCAGATCGCCCGTAGTGGCCGTGGCGTCAAAGGTGACCCAGCCGAGCGCCGGGATGTAGACCTCCGTCCAGGCGTGGGCGTGCTGGCCCGTCACCAGGCTGGGCCCGCCGCCCTCGGCGGGCGAGGCCACAAAGCCCTCGATGTAGCGGGCGGGCAGGCCGACCGATCGGGCCAATACCGTCATGGCGCTGGCAAAATAGGTGCAGTAGCCCTCCTGCGTCTGCAGGAAGTGAGCCACAAAGTCGAGATCCTGCGGCGCGTCCTTGACGTTCAGCGTATAGGTGAAGTTTGCCTTGAGATAGTCGCGGATGAGGGTGGCCATCCGATAGGGCTGGGTTTCGCCGCCCACGATGCTGCGGGCCAGCGTGGCCACCTGCCCCTCCGGCTTCAGGTGTGCGGGCAGCTGCAGGTAGTCTTTCTTCAGCTCCTCGTAGCGCGCGTCCTCCGCGCCGGAGAGACGGTCGGCCAGGCTGTCCGTCTGCGCCGTGCCGGCCACATAGGGCTCATAGCTGAGGGAATAGCGGTCGCCGGGCTCCAGGTTGCGCGTGATGAACAGCTCGCTGGCCGCGTTCAGGTAGGGCACCATGCCCTCCTGCGTGCTGAGCGTGCGCAGCCTCTGCGGCACAAAGAGCGTGGATGGCATGGGGCTGAGCAGGCCGATCTCCAGGCTGCGCGCGCCCAGGCGCAGCGCCTCCTGCGGCAGGTCCGCGTCCAGCAGCGCGTCCCGAAGCCCTGCAAAGCGCACCGATGCGTAGCCGTAGCGCTCGTTTGACAGGGTATCGTACCAGGCCCTGCCGTTGTATTGATTCAGGATGCTGCCGCGCAGATAGACCCGGCTGTCCGTCTGCACTTCCATCACCGGGGTATTGGAGATGGCGGGCTTTCCGCCCAGCCCCTTCTCGCCCATGGGCTGGTAGCCCTCGGAGGCCAGGGAGAAGTTCTCCCTTGAGTCCGTAAAGAAAAAGTAATCGTTGATCAGCTGGCGCAGCTCGTCCGCCTTTTCTTCAAGCGGGGGCAGCGTGCTGCGGTAGGGCGGCGTGAGGGCGAAGGCCAGCAGGGCGATCAGCGCCGCCACCGGCAGCGCCTTCAAAAAGGCGCGGCCCCGCCCCTTCCCGGCCTGCCAGCCCTGCGCCTGCGCCGCGTAGGCGTACAGCAGCGGCAGGGTCGCCATGGCGGGCAGATAGGGCGTCAGGTTGCCGCGCGCGCCGGCAAACCAGATCATCAGCACATTGGTGAGCAGCAGGGGGGAAGAAAAGCCGGGTTCTCCCTGCATCAGCAGGCGCACATAAGGGATCATCAGCGCGATGAACAGCGGCACCAGCAGATCCGCGTACAGCAGCACGATGTGCTGGGCCGGGCGGTAGGCGGCGGAGGCCGCCAGCAGCGCCCGCGCGGCGGAGAGCAGGGGCGAAGCAAGGGCCCAGCGCAGCGCGGTCACCGCCAGAAGCAGGCGGCCCAGCGCGCGCATCCACCGGCGCGGCAGGGCGGAAACAAAGCAGACGGCCGCCGCGAGCACCGCCGTCAGCAGGAGGGAGCGCAGGCTCTCCTCCTCCAGAGAAAACAGGTGCAGGGCGGGCAGCGTCAGCGAGTACACGCACAGGCTCAGCAGGCCCCAGTCGATCAGGCCCCGCTTGAGACGCTCAGGCAGGCGTAACATAGCACACCTCCACCAGATGCTTCTGCAGCTGGGCCACGTACTGGTCGTATCCGGGGTCGTCGGGCGTGAAGGTGACCAGATAGAAGCGCACACTGGGCCCGGAGCGGCGGATGTGGATGACCCCCTCCACGACGTCCGCGTCCAGCCGGGTGGTGATCACGATGGTGGCCCCCGTGCGGCGCATCCGCCGCAGCTCCACGTTCAGCACCTTGGGGAAGGGCTCGCCGCCGCGGAAGATCTGGTAGGCCAGCTGCTCCTGCAGCAGGGCCAGGGAGCCCTCCCTGTCCGCCTTGAACTCGCCCGCGCGCGCTCCGTATAGCGGCAGCCGCACCGGGTTGCCGCCCTCCATCTGCATCCTGGTGACCGCCAGCGCCGTCTCGGTCAGCGTATCCTTCAGGCGGCTCAGCCCGTCCGGCACGCCATCATGGCCCACGGGGTCGTAGCAGTCCATCAGCACCAGCGTGTCGGGCGGAGCGGGCAGCTCAAAGCGGCGCACCAGCAGCTCCCTCTTCCTGGAGGAGAGCTTCCAGTGCACCCGCTTCATGGGGTCGCCCTGGCGGAAGGCCCGCACGTCGTCCGGCGCGGTGATATCCTCCGCGGTCTGGCCCGGCAGCGCGCGTCCGTCGTCCCGCTGCGCGCTCTGCAGCCTGTCCACGTCAAAGGGGCGGGGCAGCACCACCACCTGGGGCGGCTTCTGCCCTGTCTTTTTTCTGAAGCGGAACAGATGAAACAGATCCCGCAGGTAGAGGGCACGGATGCCCGCATCCGCCACGCCCACGTGGGGCAGGCAGACGGAGAGCCCCGCCGTTTTCTCGCGCAGAAAGCCCGGCTCAAAGCTGAGCGTGCTCTCCCCCTCGGGCAGCGTGAGGCGCAGCTCAGGGGCCGCGATGGGCAGGGGGCTGCGGTTTGACAGGCTGATCAACAGCCGCGTGCTCTCGCCCCGCTCCAGCTTGTCCCGCTCTACGCTCTGGCGCACGCCGAGCAGGCGCATCGAGAGCAGCAGGCTCAGCAGGCTGTAGAGCATCATCAGCAGCAGCGCCCACATCGCCAGATAAAACACACGCCCGCCCAGCGACAGCGCGCACAGCGCCGACACCAGAAGGGCGCACAGGGCGATGAAAAACCGGGAGGTCATGCCTGCTTGCCGGGCACGGCCAGCGTGTCGAGCAGCTGGCGGAGGATGCCCTCGGCCGTCATGCCGCGCATGCGGGCCTCCGGCGTCAGGATCAGCCTGTGGCTCAGCACGGGCAGGGCCATGCGGCGCACGTCGTCGGGCAGTATGTAATCCCGCCCGGAGAGCACCGCGCAGGCCTGCGCCGCGCGCACCAGCGCGATGGAGCCGCGGGGCGATACGCCCAGCTGCAGGGCATTGTGCCCGCGCGTGGCCGCTGCGATGGTGGCCACATAGACGCGCACCTCGCGGCTGCAGTAGACGGTGCCCACCATATCCTGCATGTGCAGCACCTCCTGCGCGCTGCACACGGGGGACAGCGTCTTCATGGGCGATTCCTGGCCGGAGTAGCGGTCCAGCACGTCCAGCTCCTCCTCCACCGTGGGGTAGCCGATGGTGATGCGCAGGAAAAAGCGGTCCATCTGCGCCTCCGGCAGCGGGTAGGTGCCCACAAAGTCGATGGGGTTCTGCGTGGCCAGCACCATGAAGGGCCGGGGCAGCTGGCGGGTGACGCCGTCCACGGTGGACTGCCCCTCCTCCATCACCTCCAGCAGGCTCGACTGGGTCTTGGGCGAGGTGCGGTTGATCTCGTCCGCCAGCAGGATCTGCGTGTCCACCGCGCCGGGCTTGAATTCCATTTCGCCGGTGGACATGTTGACCATGGTAAAGCCCGTCACGTCGGAGGGCATCACGTCGGGCGTGAACTGGATGCGCCTGAAGGAGCAGTTCAGCGATCGGGCCAGCGCGCTGGCCAGCGTGGTCTTGCCCACGCCGGGCACGTCCTCGATCAGCACGTGCCCCCTGCAAAGGAGCGCGATCAGGGCCAGCTCGATGGCCTCATCCTTGCCGACAATCACCTGCCGGACGTTTTGAAGCAGCGCGTAGATCAGGCTGCGCGGATCTGTGATCATAGCCTTCCTTCCTGCCGGCCGCGATCCGGCCATGCTGAAATATTATACCGATGCTTCGACAAATTTGCAATCTTTCTGTAATGAGTTGGAAATAAATAGAAAATATGGTCAAATAACAATTGATATTGACAAAAAAACAAGCGAATGCTAATATGATTACATAATCATATCTATTGACGACTGGGAAGGAATGCTAAAGCAATGCGCGAAACAAAACCCTTGACGGCAAAGGTATACTCACACGTTTATGCTTCCATTATTAATGCCGAAATCAATGCCAATGATTTATTGACGGAGGCGAGTCTTGCTGAACAACTGCAGGTGAGTAAAGCACCTGTTCGGGAAGCTTTGATTCGACTGTGTGAAGAAAATATTCTTCAGGTTATTCCTCGAATGGGCTACAGAGTGATACAGATTTCTCCCCTCCAAATTGCCAAACTTGTGGAGACAAGGATACTCTTAGAAGTATACATGTTGAATAAGAGCTTTGCCATCCTTGGAGAGGTTGAACTGACGCAGCTTGATAATTTGTTAGAACGCCAACGGGATAAGATGCAACCAAATCAGCCAGTACTGGAAAAGTGGCAGGATAATATTGATTTTCACATGATGCTGGCCGGGTTTTGCGGAAATGAGTATTTGATGGATTCGCTGCACAGAATTATGAAAACCTGTGCAGGGGCTGCTGCACAGTGCTTTCTGAACGGGTATAGCAGACGGAATAGGGAAGTAGAGTATCACGACCTTATTGTTCAAAAATTAGTTGAAAGAGACTTAGATGGAGCGACAGATTCTATACGCAAGGATATCCGCGAATTGCTTTAGTAATCCGAATTGAGGAGATACGTGCGATGAACTCCAAAAGTCAGAAGTATCAAGAGTATATGCAAATTGTACGAGAACAGCTCGTTCCTGCTATGGGGTGTACTGAGCCTGTTGCTATTGCTTACGCGGCCTCTTTAGCAACCGACCTGCTTGGTTGCCTGCCAGAGCGTGTCAGTGTGTCTGCAAGCGCAAATGTTATTAAGAATGCGAATTCGGTTGTTGTTCCAAACACGGGGGGCAGGAGGGGGATCAAGGCAGCTTGTGCGGCGGGCATTGTGGCTGGGAAGCCTGAGGCGGAACTACAGGTTATCGCTGAAGTCACGACTGAACAGCAAACTGAAATTGAAGAGTTTCTCAAGAGAGACGTTATTGATGTACATCTCCGGGAAACAGAGCACCCTCTGTATATCGAAGTTGACACAAAAGGCTGTGGCCATACCGCGACTGTGCGGATTGCTGATTATCATACCAACGTGGTTCTGCTAAAAAAGGACAATCAAGTGGTTAGCGGATCAGACTCAGACGGCCTTTGCAGTGAAAGTAACCATCATAATGCGCATCTAAGTATCGCAGAGATTTACGATTTTTCTACCACCTGCGACTATGGAGAGATCAAGGATTTGCTTGACAGACAAATTTGCTGCAACACTACCATCGTTCAGGAAGGGTTGAGCAGAAAATGGGGAAGTGCTGTAGGGAAGACCCTTTTGGATACTTATGGTGAACAGGATGTCAAGATCCGTGCAAAGGCCTACGCGGCTGCGGGATCGGATGCACGCATGTCCGGTTCCGAACTTCCTGTGGTGATCAATTCAGGCAGTGGAAATCAAGGAATAACAGTTTCTATTCCGGTCATTGAATATGCTAGAGAACTCCGAGTTTCGGATGAAAAACTCTATCGTTCTCTCATCTTATCAAATTTGGTTGCCATACAGCAAAAGGAGTTAATTGGTTGTTTGTCCGCCTTTTGCGGAGCGGTGACGGCCGCTGGCGCCAGTGCAGCAGGCATTGCATATTTACACGGTGGTAACTTGGACTTGATCAACCAAACCATAATTAATACGCTGGCGGTTCTGCCGGGAATGATTTGTGATGGCGCGAAACCTTCATGCGCGGCAAAGATTGCCGCCAGCGTAGACGCAGCTATCATGGGATTTCATCTTGCGCGTTCAGGAAATCGATTCTGTGAAGGGGAGGGGATTGTAAAAGACGATGTCGAGAAAACGATTCAAGGAATTGGATTGCTTGGACATGAAGGAATGAAGGAAACAGATAAGACAGTACTGAGAATCATGATGGATGCGGAGCCCGGCGGCCCGCGGGACGGGTGAACTATGCATATGAGAATGTGCATGAATAGAAGGAGGTTTCAGTATGAAAAAGGTGTTTTCTTTAGTGGTGGCGCTGTGTCTGCTGCTGGCGGCTTCAACAGCTGTGGCGGAGAAAGTTGAGTTCTTCCAGCAAAAAATGGAAGAAGGACCCCAGCGTGCATATGCTGAAGTGATCAAACGATTCAAGGATGAAAACCCGGAAATTGATATCGAAATCAATACGGTTCCTGATGCCGGCACGGTATTGATGCAGCGTATCGCAACCAATGACATCCCCCCTATTTTTTCAGATTATCCCACGCAAATGCAATTCAAGAAAAAAGTGAAAGATGGCTATATCGAGTGCTTGGAGGGACAAGCGTTTCTATCAAGGGTGAACCACGGTATGATCGATTTGGCCAAGAATCTGGACGGCAAGACCTACGCCCTGCCGCTGAGTCAGAACTACATGGCCATCTTCTACAACATTGATCTTTTTGAAAAAGCGGGCATAGTGAGCACGCCCAAAACTTGGGACGAGCTGATTCAGGTCTGCGATACGCTGACGGAAAAGGGCATCGTTCCCTTCTCGTTTGGTGATAAGGATGCCGGCCGCGTTGGTCACTGCTATCAGGCTCTGTCGCAGGCTACCTATCCCGGGGTGGTGGATGCGATTGTATCAGCGGTCGATGGGAAGGCGAAGATCGCGGATCAGGCTGAACCCTTCCGCAAGATCGCCGAACGCATGTTGAAGCTGCATGAGTACGCGTTGCCGGATTACATGGGAACTGCTGATACCGTTATGTGGGAGAATTTTGCAACGGGTAAAGCGGCGATGTGCATCACTGGTTCGTATGCCCGTGGCACCATCATGATCTCGAATCCGAAGCTCAACCTTGGCGCGTTTCCTGTTCCGGGCGATACCTATGAAGGCAGCCCACTGCTGACAGGTGTTGATGCGGCCTTGTGCATCAGTGCCTCGGCTACTGATGCGCAGAAGGAAGCCGGTCTGAAGTTCCTGGAGTTCATTTCCCGCCCGGAGAACGCGCAGCTTTGGTCGGATATCGATGGAGCGCCTTCATGCATCCTGGAAACCACCTACTCTGATCCAAGGGTGGCCCCGATTATTGAGAAGGCGGCCACAGGCGTCGTTTGCGACTGGTACGCATCCAGAGTAGCCACTCAGGTAACATCCGAACTATATCAGGTTGTGCAAGGGCTTCTTCTGGACGGTGACATTGACGCCTATATCACCGGGCTGGACGAGGCTATTGAGGCGGCTTCGATTTAATACCAGGTTGGCTTGTTCACGTATCCTCGCTGCTCCCCTCAATTTCGGTGCGTGAACAAATCTCCTTGGTATTGCTACAAAACAGCGACCGGGGCGGTATGAAACTATACCGCCTCGGTCAGAGAAAAGGCAAAGGGGAGATTTCAATGCGCAATAAAGAGTTAAATAGAGATCGCGTATCTTTTTTCTTGATAACGCTTCCTGCTCTTGTTCTTTATAGCTTTTTTTATATTTACAGTGTGGCGCTTGGCTTTTACTACAGTATGACAAACTGGGACGGATTGTCCAAGGCATTCGACTTTGTCGGCTTCAGCAATTATGGCAAGCTTCTGACCAACAAGGCTTTCTTTAGCTCTGTCTCCATTACCTTTCGCTATGCCGCTTTGATGGTGCTGTGCACCATCATCATCAGTGTTCTGCTTGCGGTCAGTCTGAATTCGATTAGAACGTTCAAGACATTTATAAAGTCGGTCTTTTTCTTTCCGGCGATGATTAGCTCGGTCGCTGTCGCCCTCATCTGGGACCAGATATTTATTCGCGCCTTACCAAGCCTCGCTTCTGCTCTGGGTGTGCAGACGATCTCGTCTCCTTTGGGGGATAAAACAAATGCGCTTTATGCCGTCCTGTTTGTTAACCTGTGGCAGTCACTGGCCTTGCCGACGGTCATATTTATCGCTGGCATTCAGTCGATTCCCGATGAACTGTATGAATCCTCGGTGATTGATGGGGCAAGCATGTTTCAGCAGTTTAGGTATGTGACGCTGCCTTATCTGGTGCCGACCATCAGCATCAACACGATTCTGACGCTAAAGGCGGGGATCACTTCTTTTGATTATGCCAAGGCTTTAACAAATGGAGGCCCTGCTCGCTCCACCATGCTCATTGGAATCAAAATCTATACGGATGCCTTCGGTGACACGCCCAAATTTAACATCGCTAACACCGAGTCGGTGATCCTGTTTCTGATCATTGCCGTTCTGTCCCTGGTTCAGCTCTCGATTTCATCAAGGAGTGGGGTGAACAAGGCGTGAAAATAAGAAAGGGATCGGCCATGATAAATGACCGGAGAGAGAAAGTGTTTTGGCATAGTCTGAGGAATACCCTGTTACTGTTGGGAATGGTGTTGGTTCTGTTTCCAATGATACTGGTAGTTACAAACAGCTTTAAGACGCTTGAGGAAGCCAGCAAGAGCTTTTTTGCTTTTCCCCAAAGTGTAAACCTTGATAACCTAAGAGAGTTGCTGAACAGCCAGAATTATTTCAGATATGTGGGAAACAGCTTGATGGTTACGGCTGTCTCTATGCTTGCTGTTGTGCTTTTCATTCCCTTGGTGAGCTATGCGATTGCCCGAAACATGCAGCGCAGATACTATCGGTTTCTATATATTTATATCATGCTCGGACTCTTTATTCCTTCCCAGATTATTTTGCTTCCCATCGTGAAACTGATGTCGAGGCTGAACATGCTCAATTCCTGGGGCCTGATTTTGCTGTATATCACGTTCAGCCTGACAAGAGGTGTATTCCTGTTTGTAAACTATATCCATTCCCTTCCTATAGAAATAGAGGAGGCGGCCCATATTGATGGCTGCACGGTGCTTCAGACCTATTTTCACATTGTTATTCATTTGATTCAGCCCATGGTTTCTACGCTGGTCATCATGGATGTACTGTGGTATTGGAACGATTTTCAGCTTCCGCTGTTTTTGCTCAACAGATCAAGGGAGATGTGGACGCTGCCCTTGTTCCAGTACAATTTCAAAACGGAGTATTCGTTTGATTATCCGATGGCTTTCACGGCCTATCTTGTTTCGTTGCTGCCCGTATTGGTGGTTTATTGCTTCTCCCAAAAATTCATTATCAACGGTCTGACGGCCGGGGCGATCAAAAGCTGAGCGAATGGCGTTCAAAGGCCGCGCTGCATGCGGAATTATCTTAAATGTTAAGGGAGACAAAGAAGGAGATGAGAAACATGAATAAGAGAGAACGTGTTTTGGCTGTTTTGGAACATCGAAAAGCGGATCATACGCCCGCTTCGTTTTGGTTTCATTTCAATCGTTATCAGGATACTGTGGGAGAAGGTGCGGTAAAGGCGCACCTGGACTACTACCATAAAACTGATATCGATTTTATTAAAATAATGTCCGATGGACTGGGATATCCATTGAGAGTGAAGATCACTTGTGCAAATGATTGGAACAAAGCAAAACCGTTGCCGCATGACGATCCTTTTTATTTGGAGAGCGTTAAACGATGCCGCCGGATTAACGAAGAATTGAATGGAGAATGCTGTACATTCTACAACATGTTTTCGCCATTTAACATTATCAGAGAACGTGATGTTTTCACGGAGGAGTGCCTGAATGGGCGCAGCTGGGATGCAACGGTCATGGCACACATGCATGAGAATCCGAAGGCTGTCATGCACGCGATGGATATTATCGCCGATGATCTTGCTTATCTGTCGCGATTGGTCATTACTGAAGGCAGATGCGAAGGCATATATCAGAGCGTGCAGGGAGCTGAAAAGGACCGTTGGACCGGCGATGAATACGCAAGAATGATTACACCAAGCGATTTGAAGGTGATTTCAGCTGCCAACGAAGTGTCCAGGCATAATATTCTGCACATGTGTTCTTGGGCGGGACGGCCCAATCACCTTTCTGCTTGGAAGAATTATCCCCTAAGGGTGAAAAACTGGGGCTGTGGAATTGAAGGGCTATCAATGAGTGAGGGTCAGAAATACTTCAAGAATTCTGTAGTGCTTGGAGGAATGGACAACCGCAAGGATCATCCGCTTTATGCGGGGAAGAAAGATGAAATACAGGCGGCCGTACATCGTGTTCTGAATGAGATGAATGGAATCCCATTCATACTTGGTGCGGATTGTACGCTGCCATCGGATATCGATCTCGAACATATTCGGTGGGTGCTTGAGACGCTTCGCAGCGAGGATGCTGCGAAGTGTGGAGATGCTTGAAAAGCACGCAGTTTTATGCGCCCTTGCTTATGAATCTGGCTTGGTGTTAAATTACTGAGTGGGCGGAATATCGTTCAGTAATTTTAGTTGAGATACAGGTGAGTTATGGACAGGTTCAGGCTGGTATCGGAGTATCAGGCCAAGGGCGATCAGCCGCAGGCCATCGAGGCGCTGGCGCGGGGATTTGAAAGCGGCATGAAGGCGCAGACGCTGCTGGGCGTGACGGGCTCGGGCAAGACCTTCACTATGGCCTCCGTCATCGAAAAGGTGCAGCGCCCCGCGCTGGTCATCGCGCACAACAAGACGCTGGCGGCGCAGCTGTGCAGCGAGTTCCGCGCCTTTTTTCCGGACAGCGCGGTGGAATACTTCGTCAGCTATTACGATTACTATCAGCCGGAGGCCTACATCGCCTCCAGCGATACCTATATCGAGAAGGACGCCTCCATCAACGATGAGATAGACCGCCTGCGCCACTCCGCCACCGCGGCGCTGCGCGAGCGGCGGGATGTGATCATCGTGGCCTCGGTCTCCTGCATCTACTCGATGGGCGACCCCAGCGAGTATACGGGGCAGATGATCTCTCTGCGCCCCGGCATGCGCATGACGCGCGAGGTGCTTGCCGAGCAGCTGGTCAGCATCCAGTACGAGCGCAACGACATCGGCTTTGCCAGGGGCATGTTCCGCGTGCGGGGCGACGTGGTGGAGATCATCCCCGCGGGCAGCCGTGAGAACGGCGTGCGCGTGGAGTTTTTCGGCGATGAGATCGAGCGGGTGAGCGAGTTTGAGATCACCACGGGCCATGTGATCCGCGCGGTGAACCACTTTGCCGTCTTCCCCGCCACCCACTATGTGACGGGCGTGGAGGGGCGCGACGCGCAGATCGACGCCATCGAGCGCGACCTGAAGGAGCGCATCGCCTATTTTGAGGGGAAGGACCAGCTGCTGGAGGCCCAGCGCATCGCCCAGCGCACGCGCTACGACATCGAGATGCTGCGCGAGATCGGCTTTTGTACCGGGATCGAGAACTACAGCCGATATTTTGACGGGCGCAGGCCCGGCGACCCGCCCTACTCGCTGCTGGACTACTTCCCGGAGGATTTCATCTGCTTCATCGATGAAAGCCATGTGACGGTGCCGCAGATCCGCGCCATGTACGCGGGGGACCGCGCGCGCAAGACCGCGCTGGTGGATTACGGCTTCCGCCTGCCCTCTGCCTTTGACAACCGGCCCCTGACGTTCGATGAGTTTGAACAGCGCATCAGGCAGGTGGTCTTTGTATCCGCCACGCCCGGCCCCTATGAGGCGGAGAAATCAGAGCAGGTGGTGGAGCAGATCATCCGCCCCACCGGCCTGACCGACCCCGAGATCGAGGTGCGGCCCGCCACGGGCCAGGTGGACGACCTGCTGGGCGAATTGCGCAGGGTGGCGGAAAGGGGGCGCAGGGCGCTGGTGACCACGCTGACCAAGCAGATGGCCGAGCGGCTGACCGACTACCTGCGCGAAAACGGCGTGCGCGTGCGCTACCTGCATTCCGAGATCAAGACCATGGAGCGCATGGTGTTGATACGTGACCTGAGATTGGGCCTNNAAGGAGGGCTTTCTGCGCAGCGAGACCAGCCTGGTGCAGACCATCGGCCGCGCCGCCCGCAACACCGACGGCCGCGTGATCATGTACGCCGACCAGCCCACCGACAGCATGATGCGCGCCATCGCGGAGACGACGCGCCGCCGCGACCTGCAGCGCGCCTACAATGAAAAGCACGGCATCACGCCGCAGAGCGTCAACTCAGCCGTGCGAGCGCTGATCGAGATCGCCGCGGACACCGAGGAGCGCTACGCGGGCACGGTATCCCAGGAGGAGAAGGAGGCGCTGATCCGCGCGCTGGAGGATAAGATGCTTTCCGCCGCCGGCGACCTTGACTTTGAGAAGGCCGCCCGCTACCGCGACGAGCTCTTCCAGCTGCAGGGCAAGGCCCCGCTGGAGAAGGAGCAGCCCCAGCCCCTGCGCAGGAGAAGGAGCACGAGGCACCCGAAGGTGAAGTGACCATCATCCGCCTGAGGATCAGGCAAAGGCCCCGGGAAGGCGCAGCAGCCTTCCCGGGGCCTGTGATTTTGCCTACTTCAGCGTCGTCTTCATCCACAGTATGTTGTAGACGGGGAAGTAGCGGCTCATGGCAAAGTAGAAGCTCTGCCCCTTGTTTTCCACGTATTTGGGCAGCATGTACGCGCCGTAGAGCGCGGGGTACTGGGCGGCCCGGGCCAGCACATATTCCTGCCCGAAGGGGCCCCAGGGCGTGAGGCCCTCGCGCATCACGATGGCGGCCTTCTTCTCATTCAGGTAGGTGATGATGAAGTTGCCCAGGTACTCGTTGTAGATCACGCTGATCTCGCCCGCCGGGGCCTCGATCACCGTGGCGGCGGCCGGGATGCCCTCGGGCCCCTGCCTCCACATGGGCGCGCCGGCTTCGTCAAGGCCCGTGAAATAGCTGTAGGCGCTAAAATCCTCGAGCTGGTCCACGGGGACCTTCATCAGCGAGACTCCGCCGAATCGGCCCGCCGGGATGCCCCAGATGTACATGGTGTCGCCCACCTGCGCGTTGGCCGTCTGGATGAAGCCGCTGTCGCCCGGCCACTGCAGGTCGCTCAGCTTCTGCCAGGTCTGCCCCTGATCCCCGGAAACGGCCAGACCGCTGTGGCGGGCGTCCCATCTGCCGGCGGCGCCCCAGTGGCTGACGCTCATGTAGATGCAGTACAGCCTGCCGTTTGCGGCAAACAGGTTGGTGGGGATGACCGTCATCTCCTTGTAGTCGGTCTTCAGGCTGCGCAGCAGCTCCTTGGCCTTGCCGCGCCGGTCGGTGACCGCGCCTGTGATGGAAAGACCGTCCGAGGGGTCTTCATCCTCGATGACGAACAGCACGTTGCTGCGCCAGTTGGCGTAACCTTCGCTTTCAAAAGTGTCGCCGCCGAAGAGGTAGACCTTGCCGTCCAGCTCCGCCATGCTGCCAAGATCGGTGCCCCACACCCCGAAGCGGGAGAGGGTCTTGTTGGGGCTGTCCTCGCCTGTCAGCATACCGATGTGCTCGGTCTCAAGGCCATCCAGCTCGTGCAGAGCCCACTGCTTGCCCGGCAGGGCGGCGACGGCCTCATCCTCACCCATGGGCAGAGGGGAGGCTGCCGCGCAGGCCGTGAGCAGCATCAGAGCGGCCGCCAGCGAGAGCGCGAGGCGCTTCACGATAGCTCCTCCGGCCGCTGCCAGCGCAGGGCCTCCTCATCCAGCGGCAGGCGCTGATCGGCCGGCGGCATGGGGGCGAAGGGCTTGTGCGGCTCCTGCTGGTACCAGTAGGCCGTGGTGCTCCAGTCGTCGCTGCGGTGGTTGTCATGGCCGTGCTCGATGGTGACGCGGATCTGCCTGTCAAAGCTGATGGGATCGCGCACATGGTAGCGGTAGTAGGTGATCTTGCCCTTCCAGTTCTCCTTGCCGCCCAGGATGATGCCGTGGTAGGGGGCGCTGTACTCCTGCTGCGGGCACCAGGACATGTTCACATAGTCCTCCGTGCCGGTGCCGTGCAGCGTGGGCGGCCACTTGGCCCCGTCGATGAAGATCATGTCGTCGCCCTCGCCCGGCCAGTCCCACAGATTGCTCTCCCGGAGGTTGTGGATGTTGATGTTGCAGCCCACATAGTGCCCGCGGCCCTCGGCCTCCAGGATCACATAGTTGTCCCTGCCCGTGGTGTTTTCCCCGCCGAAGCAGTAGAAGCGGTTGTCGCCCGCGTCGCTGATGCCCTTGGTGGGGCATTCCCTGTGCCACTGGGCGTGGAAGTAGAGGGCCTCCTCCGGCAGCTCGATGTCCGCCTCGTAGTCGACATAGAAATAGGTGAGCAGCGGCAGCGTGCCCTGGTTTTCCACCTCCACGCGCGCGCCCTTTCTGAAGGGCATGGGGAACCAGCAGTTGAAGCCCCGGCCGTTTTCCGGGCTCATCTGCAGGGGTTCGGCGACAAAGTTCCTGCTCTGCGCGTGGCCCATGCCGAAGAAATCGCCGATGGGCGCCTCCACGCTGGGGCTGGATTCGCCGTCCCAGTACATCCTTAAGATGGATTTGCGCAGGAAGGCCTCCTCGTCCTTGGGGTCGTTCATCAGCGTCATCCAGATGTGCACGATGCAGCCGGAGCCCTGCAGGTCGGCCAGCACCGCGGTTTCGCCGGGCTGCACGTGCCAGCGGTCGTCATTGCCGCCGGTTTGGTCCCAGCTGGAGACGCGCAGCCGCTTCGCGGGCCGCGCCAGATAGAGGTTGGACAGCTCGGGGGAAAAGTACTTGCTCATAGACTGCTCCTGTTGCTCAAGTTTTCAGTTTTATTTGATGCCTGAGATCATGAGGCCCTTCACGATGTAGCGCTGGAACACCAGAAAGAGCAGCACCGGCGGCAGCGCAGCCAGCAGGCTGCCCGCCAGCACCACGCCGTAGTTGTTGGCATAGACGTTGTTGTAGGAACGGATGACCTGCATCACCTGCACGTACTTCTGGTTGGTCACCGTCATGGCCGGCCAGAGGAAGCTGTTCCAGTAGCCGAGGAAGGCCCCTGTGCCCATGATCACATAGGGTGATTTGGCGTTGGGGATGAAGATGCTGTAAAAGATGCGGAAGCGGCTGGCCCCGTCGATCAGCGCGGCCTCCTCCACCGCCATGGGCATGTTGAGGAAAAACTGCCTGAAAAAGAAGATGGAATAGGCGCTGGCCAGTCCCGGCAGGATCAATACCCAGTAACTGTCCAGCAGCCCCAGGTTGTTGACCACCACAAAGCTGGTGACCAGGATGGTGAGCCCCGGTATGTACATCGACAGCACCGTCAGCCGCCACAGCAGGGTCTTGAAGGTAAATTCGATGCGCGCGTAGGCGTAGGCGGCCATGGAGTTGATGCTGATCGAGAGCAGCGCGGCGCTGACCGATACGAAGGCCGTGGAGCGCATCGCCTGCCAGAAGGGATAGGTCCTGTCCTCGGCCAGCTTCTGGAAATTGGCGGTGATCCACTGGCTGGGGAAGAAGCGCAGGGGATTGGCCCTCAGCACCTCCTTGCCCTCCTTGAAGGAGGAGACAAACATCCACAGCAGCGGGAACACGGAAAACAGCGTGACGATGACCGCGATCACGGTAAAGGCCGTTCTGGCCCTGTGCGGCCTGCCCCGGCGTTTTAATTCGCTTTGCATGGCGTCCTCCTCACTCATCCTGAGACTTCTGAGAGCCGATCACGGTGAATACCAGGCTGTTGAGCGCGCCGATGACGATCATCAGCAGCAGCGCGGAAGCGATGGTATAGCCCAGGGAGTATTCGGCGCTCTTGAAATTGTTGTACACGTATACCATGGGGGTCAGCGTGCTGTTGACCGGGCCCGCCCCGCCGAACATCATGTAGGGCAGGTCGAACATCTGCAGCGTGCCCGTCATCAGGTTGATGAGGATCAGGATGAAGGTGTTCTTCATGGAGGGCAGGGTGATGTAGATCAGCTGCTTGAAGGGCGTGGCGCCGTCCACCTCGGCCGCCTCGTAGTAGCTTTGCGGGATGTTCTGCAGCCCCGCGTACATGATCAGCGAGTTGTAGCCAAAGCCCATCCAGATGGAGGTGACGGCGATGGACATCTGGGCCAGCGAGGGCTCGGCCAGAAAGGCGATCCGCTTCTGGCCCAGCTGGCGCAGCAGCCAGTTAAGGATGCCGCCCTGATAGTGAAAGATGAACAGGAAGATCACGCTGGCCACCACGCCCGAAATGACGGTGGGCACGTAGATGGCTGTCTTGATCAGCGCGCCTGCCCGCTGGTGCATGCCCCGCAGCACATGCGCAAACAGGAAGGAAAACACGAACTGCGCGGGCACGATCATCAGCACGAAGCGCGCCATGTTTTCCAGCGATTTGCGAAACAGGGAGTTGCCCAGCACGATGCGGAAGTTTTCCAGCCCGATGAAGGTGGTGCCCTGGTAGAGCTGCCAGTCGGTCAGGCTTTTTTCCAGCGCCATCACCAGCGGTGTGAACACAAAAATGCCCAGCGCCACCAGCGAGGGCAGTATCATCAGGTAGGCGGTGGCGTGGTCCTTGCGCCTCAGGGAGCTGAGGCCCGCCGCGCGGCTCTTGGCCATTTTCATGCCTCCTTCGCGGAAAGTGGGGGGAAGGGGAGGGCGCAGGCGCCCTCCCCGGTGAAACCTTTTACTCGGGCTTGACCAGCTTGCTGTTTTCGATGAAGGTGTTGATCTCCTGTTCCGCGGTGGCCAGGGCGTCTTCAGGCGATACGCCGTTGATGACCACCTCGTTCATCGCCGCCAGCAGGAAGGCGGACACGTCCCAGGGATAGGACGGCTCCTTGATGCCATAGGGGATGATGTCGCGGGCGACCGTCTGCAGCCACTCATCCTCGCCGGCCTCGGTGTTTTCCACCAGCCACTTGTCCACGGACTTGCGCACCGTGTACTTGGAGAAGTGGGCGGCCTCAAAGAAGGCGGCGGGGCGGGAGGGATCGTCGGCCAGCAGCCAGGTGATGAACTCGGCCGCGGCCTCCGGGTGCTGGGACTTGGCGTCGATCTGGTAGGTCCAGCCGCCCATGGTGCTCTGGAAGGGGCTGCCGTCCGCGGTGGGTACGGCGGCCACGCCGATCTTGTCCACCATCTCGGGCCAGTCGTTGCGAAGCGCGGCGATGCCCCAGGAGCCGGAGAAGGTGATGGCCACGCTGTCATTGGCCACGAGCGTGGCGGAGTTGTTGTAGTGCTCCAGTGCCTGCGCGGGGGCGGATTCGTCGTCATAGAGCTGCTTGATATAGGTAAGGAGCGGGGCCAGGTCCTTGATGTCGGCACTGCTCCAGTCCTCTGTCAGCGGCCAGTGGCCCATGGCGGTGTGCTCCCATCCCCACATGGACCAGTCCATGGTCATGGTGGTGCCGAAAACGTCGTCGGTGGTGAGGGCCTTGGCCATGTCGATGTGCTCCTGCCAGGTCTTGGGCGGGTTCTCAAAGCCGGCCGCCTTCAGCAGGTCCTTGCGGTAGTACATCACGGCGGCGGGCTCGAGCAGGTGAGGATAGCCGTACACATGGCCGTCCACGGTGATCATGTCCAGCACGTTCTCATACAGGTCGTCGTAGGCTTCCTTGGGGATCAGGCCTTCCGTGGCCAGGTTGTAGCCATTGCGCACGTCGGTGGCCAGGTTGGAGTAGTTGACCACGTAGACGTCGGGCGCGGTGCCGGCGGCGCGGGCCGCGGTCATGCGCTCCTCAAGCGCTCCCTGGTCGACAAACTCAAGGCTCACATGGATCTTGTCCGACTGGGCGTTGAACTCCTCCACCATTTTGGTGGTCCAATCCTGGTCGAACTCCTCAAACAGCTGCTTCCAGAAGGTGATCTCCACCTTCTCGGAGGCCAGGGCGGGCACGGTTCCCAGCGAGAGCGTCAGGCAGAGAACCAGCACGAAGGACAGGGTCTTTTTCATGGGTGAATCCTCCTTTTTTGAGATGCTAATCCCCATTAGCATGTTTCATAGATTTCCAGCATGTACAGCGTGTAGGGGGAGAGCGTGAGGGCCAGCTCGCGCTCCTCGCCCTTTCGCAGCATGCCTGAATCACAGACGGTTTCCTCCTCAGCGCCAAAGCCGCTGCGAAGGCTGAGGGCGCGGTTCTTTTCGTCAAGCCGCAGCGCCCGGTTGGAGAGGGTGAGGCTGAGGGGCTGCGCCTCGCCCGTAGCGTTTGATAAGAACAGCGCCATGCGGCCCTCCCCGCTCAGCCAGGCGCTGGCCAGCACGGCCTCGGCCCTGTATGTGCCGCCCGCTTTGTAGGAAGGGTCCTGCTGGCCGTGGTTGTAGTGGTACCAGCTGTACTCCGCCTCGGGCAGGCGCAGTTCGGGCAGGCGGGCCATGCTGCCGTAGCTCCAGTAGGGGATGGCCGCGCCCGTCCTCGCCTTGGCGAACTGCCTCAGATAGCGCGCGCGGGCGGGGCTGTAGGCATAGCCCTGCGGATCAAAGCGGAAGTAGTGCTCGCTCCCCCTGTTTTCCTCTCCGCAAAGCGCCTCCATGGGGCTGTATTCGTGGTTGAGCTCGTACAGACCGCCCCACAGATAGACGCGGGAAACGACATAATAGAAGTAGCTGCCGGTTTCCTCCACCAGCTTGCCCCAGCCGTCCAGCCGCACGATGCCCAGGGGCGCGTACACATACTGAAAGAGGGGGATCATCCTGGCGCTGCCGTCCCTCATGCTTTCGCGCAGCGGCCAGGTCTCCAGCGTGGAGGAAGGCTGGGCCCAGGCCCGCGCCTGGTAGAAATCCAGCTCGCCCAGCAGCGTCTCGTTGATCATCTCAGTGCCAAGGGCCACGTAGCGGCCCTTCTCCCGATCCAGTGCCTGCTTGGTATCCCGGTAGACCTCGCGGTAGCCCTCCGTCAGCTCGTGGCCGCCGCCCGGGTGATGGCCGTGATCCTCCGACAGGCAGACCTTGATGAGGTTGTTGGCCGAAATGTCGTAGTACATGGCGTCCATGTCCGCCCGGCGCAGCATCATCAGGTTCTTTTCGCGGTGAAAATCCCTGGTGAAGGGGTCCGCGGGGCAGAGCATACTGAAGCGGTAGGCGTCGTGGCTGAAGGAGGGGGAGGGAAAGCGCTGCAGGTGGGGCCTGAGCTTTTCCGGGTTTGACTTGTCCAGCCCCACGAAGAAGTCGAACTCAAAGGCAGCAAAGGGGTCGCCATGCCGCTTGAGATTCTCGAGGTTTTCGAAGCTGAAGCGGTCGGGCGTCCAGTCCTCCAGATCGCCCGGCAGGCTGTCATAGAAGTTTTGGGGCTTGCGCGTCCAGTCCGGCCCCAGCACATGGAAGATCCTGGTGCCGATGTCCTCGCGGTAGCGGTCGAGCCACCTGGTGCGGTCGTGCCCCGCGTTAATGCCGAAGGTGGCCGCGCCCACCTCCTCCAGCAGCCAGCCGGCCTTTTGGTCGGCCCCGCGCCGCGCTGCCCTTCCGCGCCTTGCCCAGGTCTGGGCCAGCGCGAAGGGGCGGTAGAGCTCCGCCGCCTCCTCCCAGCCCTCGCCCCGCGTGAAATGCACCTCAAAGGGATAGCTCATCGCAAGCGGCGCTCCGGGCCTCAGGTCTTCATAGCCGTACATGTGGCTGGCGATCAGGCTGTCGCCCTCGCGGTAAAAATTGAGCCATTTCTGATGGGCCTCGCCGTCCCTGGCCATGAAGCACAGGCCGCCGTTGCGCTGCTCCCAGTAGGCCAGCAGCTGCATGGCCGCGCCCGAGAAGCCTTCGGGATAGGGGATATAGCGCTCGGGCCCCTCAAGCAGGGGCAGGTGGCGGCGTGGATCTCTGACCAGTATGCCGGTCGCGTAGGAATGGGCCAGCCATCCCGATTCGCCAAAGTCGCTCAGGTCGCCCAGCAGGGGGTATTCAAAGATGCGGATGCCCGAGCCGGAGGCGGGCAGCAGCTGCGCCCGGAAGCTCAGCCCCTCCGGCAGCAGGGAGACCTCGGCCGACAGCTCACTGCCCTCAAAGGCCCAGCGCAGGCGGAGACTGTCTTCCCCCTGACGCTCGCAGGAAAAGGCGGCCTCGGGCTCTCGTATTTCGCTCTCCGTCATCACGCGGAAGGGCGCGGCCGCCGCGCCCTCGCGCAGCCAGCTCTTGTGCAGTTCCTTGTCATACAGCTCGGTCAGCTGCCCGTTCCGGGGGCTGAACTCTGCCCTGATCCGCCCGTTTTCCAGTATCATGTCCTGCCGCTCCACATTGTGACATCGATGCCACATTCGATAAAAACCAATCGTGCCGCCCCGCGGCCTGAAAAAAGTGTCTGATTTGTCGGTCAAAGCCCCTGCCCTTGCGGGGCGGGGGTGCCAGCGGGATGCCGCGGCGCCGCCGGAGGCGGATGTGACATCCATTTCATGCAAAAAGCGTAGCACTATGCGGCCGGATTGTCAAGGCAGAGACCGCGGGCAGTTCAGATCTTTTCACTGGAGGCGCGCAGGCTCAGCTCGGGCTGCAGGCGCAGCGTCCTGCGCGGGCGAGGGCCGCCTAAAATGCGGTCCATCAGCAGCTCCGCCGCCAGGCGGCCGATCTCATCCTCCCGCATGCGCACGGAGGAAAGGCCGATCAGCTGGGCGGAGTCGCTGTCGTCCATGCCGATGATTTTGAGGTCTTCCGGCACGCGGATATGAAGCTCACGGCAGACCTTGAGCGCCCCGATGGCCATCAGGTCGTTGGCCACCACCAGCGCCTCAGGCCGCTTCGGCAGAGCGGCAAGGCGGCGCATGGCCGTTTCGCCGGAGGCGGTGGAGAAATCGCCGTCCAGTATCCAATCAGCGGTCATGGGGATGGAGGCTTCCCTGAGCGCCTGGCTATAGCCCGCCAGGCGCTCCTGCCCTGTCTGCGCGGCGGAGCTGCCGCCGATGTAGCCGATGTCCCGGATGCCCTGGGCGATAAAATGCCGGCAGCTCATCGCGATGCCCTCCACGGTGTCAATGTATACGGCGTCAAATCGGTCGTCCGGGCCCTCGGGATAGTTGTTGGTCAGCACCACGGGGCGCTGGGCCGCGTTCACCGCGGCGATGTTGTCGGGCGTGAAGTTGAAGGAGACGAACACCATGCCGTCGCCCCAGCCCTCGCGCAGGTTCTGCAGCATGCGCAGCTCCAGCGCCATCTCGCCCTTGGTGGGGCAGAGCAGGGGCAGGTAGTCATGCCCCTCCAGCACCTCGCTCACGCCGCGGATCATTCTGAAATAGAAAGGGTTGTAGATATCGGGGATGCAGAAGAGCACCTTGCTGGTGATGTGGCTCTTCAGGGTTCTGGCGGCGTGGGAGGGGCTGTAGCCCATTTTCTGCGCCAGATGCAGTATCTTCTTCCGCTTTTCCTCGCTGCAGTAGCCCCTGCCGCTGAGGGCGCGCGCCACGGTGGAGGGCGAGACCCCCGCCTGCCTGGCGATTTCATAGATGGAAGCCATGTCGTATCTCTCCCTGCGCTCGGGTTTTGAATATTATACCATCTGGCGGCGAAGGGCCGCAAACCCGCGGCGTTGACAGGCAGGCCCCTGCCGTGGATAATAAGCCTGTTTCCGGTTTTGGCGTTTGCGTTGAAACGCCCAATTCCATATCACAGCGGCGGGCCTGGAGGCCTTGGACGCTGTATTTTGCTGTGAAAAACTGGGGAGGATGCTGCAATGTGCGGAGTAGTAGGCTATATCGGGGGCAGGCAGGCCGCGCCAATCCTGCTGGAGGCGCTCAAAAAGCTGGAGTACAGGGGCTATGATTCGGCGGGCATCGCCGTGATCGACGGGGAGAGCATCGACGTGCGCAAGATGCGCGGCCGCCTGCAGCTGTTGTGCGAGCATACCCGTGACGGGCAGGATGTGCCCGGCACCGTCGGCATCGGTCACACGCGCTGGGCCACGCACGGCGCGCCTTCCGACAGGAACTCGCACCCGCACCTGTCCAACAATGGGCGCTTTGCCGTGGTGCACAACGGCATCATCGAGAACTTCCGGCAGATCAAGGCTATGCTGGAGGGCAAGGGCTACGTCTTCTATTCCGAGACGGACAGCGAGGTGATCTCCAACTTGATCCAATATTGCGATCAGGGCGACCTGGTGAAGACCCTGCTGGCCGCCGTGCCGCATCTGGAGGGCTCCTACGCGCTGGGCGTGCTGAGCCTCGACCAGCCGGGCTGTATCGCGGCCCTGCGCAAGGACAGCCCGCTGATCGCCGGCAAGGGCGAGGGGGAAAGCTTCATCGTCTCCGATATCCCGGCCATCCTGAACCACACGCGCGATGTCTACCTGATGGAGGACGGCGAGGTCGCCCTGCTGACCGGGGATGAGATACGCTTTTTCAACGGCTACGGCGAAGCCGTGCGGAAGGACATTTTCCGTGTCAGCTGGGATGTGTCCTCCGCTGAAAAAGGCGGCTACGAGCACTTCATGATGAAGGAAATGATGGAGCAGCCCGAGACCCTGCGCGAGACCGTCCGCCCCCGCCTGAAGGAGGGGCGCGTCGATCTGGACGAGCTGAAGCTGGACGGGGATTTTATCAGGCGCCTGAGCATGGTCCACCTTGTGGCCTGCGGCTCCGCCTACCATGCGGGGCGGCTTGGGAAGGACCTGATCGAGAAGTATCTGGGCATCCCGGCGGAGGCGGACATCGCCTCCGAGTTCCGCTACGGATCGCCCATCCTGAACGGCGATCACCTGCTGATCGTCATCAGCCAGTCCGGGGAGACCGCCGATACCATCGCCGCGCTGCGCGAGGGCAGGCGCCGCGGCGTGAAGACGCTGGCCGTGGTCAACGTGGTCGGCTCCACCATCGCCAGGGAGGCGGACCATGTGCTCTATACCTGGGCGGGACCGGAGATCGCCGTCGCCACCACCAAGGCCTACACCGCGCAGATCGCCGCGCTGATCCTGCTTTCCGCCTATCTGGCGCAGGAGAGGGGGCAGCTGGCGGAGGCGGAGCGCGCGGAGCTGATAGAGGGCCTTGAAAAGCTGCCGGAGCTTGCGCGCCGCGTGCTCGGCGAAAAGGAGCAGGCGCAGTATCTGGCTTCCCGCTACTTCAACCGCGGCGATGTCTACTTCATCGGCCGCGGCATCGACTACAGCCTGTCCCTGGAGGGCTCGCTGAAGCTGAAGGAGATCTCCTACATCCATTCCGAGGCGCAGGCCGCGGGCGAGCTGAAGCACGGCACCATCTCGCTGATCGAGCAGGGCACGCTGGTGATCGCCATCAGCACGCAAAAGCGCCTGCGGGAAAAGATGGCGGGCAATATCCAGGAGGTGAAGGCGCGCGGCGCTGCCGTGCTGGGCCTGGTGACGGAGGGGGATGAGGTCTCGGCCGCCCTGTGCGACGACTGCCTGCGCGTGCCCGCGCTGCCCGACGCCGTGCAGCCCATCCTCTCCATACTGCCCCTGCAGCTGCTTGCCTATTATGTGGCGGCGCTGCGCGGCAATGATGTGGATAAGCCGAGGAATCTGGCCAAATCCGTCACGGTGGAATGAGGCGGATGGGCTGACTGTCTACTTTGACAGCTCCACCAGCCTTTCCAGCGTATTGCGGTTTCTGGTGGTGCAGGCCGTTTTGCAGGCCCTCTCCAGAAAGCTGTTGTTCAGCTTCGTGCGCGCGGCGCTGCCGGGGATATAGAGGTAGATAAGGCCTTTGCCCGCCCGAAGCAGATCCTCTCCGAAATCGCGGGCGGCAAGCTCCGTGACCGTTTCCGCCGCGAGTTCGTGTTCGGGGAAGACATAAAAAACGCGCTCCGCGAGAAAACCTTCGGTGAAGGGATTCTCATCGAGCGCCTTTTGTATTTCCTGGGGGCTTCGGATGATGACGGGAAGGTCGGGCCCGATCTCCTCTCGGATCAGGCGGCGCACGTCGTCCGCGATCTCCTGCCTGTCCCTGTCGCTTTCAAGCAGCAGGTTGCCCGACTGGATATAGGTGCGCACGCCCCGATAGCCTGCGGCGGAGACGGCCTCGCGCAGCCTCTGCATGGGCACCCTGTTTTTGCCTGTCGGCATGACGCCGCGCAGCAGCAGGACGTAGACGCCGGCCATGCGGGGCCTATCTTCCTTCGCCCAGCATGTCTTTGACGTAGTTGGGCAGATAAAAGGCGCCGCGGTGCAGGTCGGTGTTGTAGTACCTGGTGGGGATGTTCAGGGCGTTCCAGCGCTCGGCATCCAGATCCTTCAGCGGATCGAAGGTGATGCTGGCAAAGCCGAAGAGCCAGTGGCCCGAGGGGTAGCTGGGGATGTGGGCCTGATAGACGCTGTGGATGGGGAAGCTCTCCTTGATGCGGCGGTGGGCGCGCTTCATGGCGTCCGCCTCGTAGGAGTAAAAGGGGCTCTCATGCTGGTTGATCATGATGCCGTCTTCGCGCAGCGCCTTGTAGCAGTTGCCGTAAAATTCCTTGGTGAACAGCACCTCGCCCGGGCCGAAGGGGTCGGTGGAATCGACGATGATGAGGTCGTACACATCGGAGAGCCGGCGGATGAACTTGAGCCCGTCCTGAATGTGCACGGTGACGCGGGGATCGCTGTAGCCAACGGCGCAGCTTGGCAGGTACTCCTGGCAGGCCTCCACCAGCGTGCCATCGATCTCCACCACGTCGATGGCCTCGATATCCGGGTAACGGCACAGCTCGCGCAGCGCGGCCCCGTCTCCCGCGCCCACCACCAACACGCGCCGGATGGCGGGGTGCACGGCCATGGCGGGGTGGATGAGCATCTCGTGGTAGATGAACTCATCCTTCTCCGTCAGCACGATCACGTCGTCCAGCGTGAGCACACGGCCGAACTCGCGGCTCTGAAAGATGTCGATCTTCTGATAATTGCTTTGCCTGGAGTAAAGCTGTTCGTCCACCAAGATGTTGAGCTTCACGTTGTCGGTGTGGCTCTCCGAAAACCAGAATCCCATGCCTGCCTCTTTCAGCCGACCACCTGGATGGTCTGCGCGGTGATGTCGCGCGTGCCGGTCAGCACGCAGCCCTTTTCCCTGGAGGAATGGATAAAGTCCACGATCTCCTGCGTGATGCGCTCGCCCGGGGCCAGCAGCGGGATGCCCGGCGGATAGGTCATCAGCGCCTCGGCGCTGACAAGGCCCGCGGCCTCCTTCAGCGGCACGGGGTGCTTTTTGGCCCAGAAAGCCTCCTTGGGGGTCAGTACCAGCCGGGGGGCCATGTATTCATAGCTGAAGCCCTGGCCCGCGGCCCGCTTGTAGCGGCGGCGGATCTCGTACAGCGCGCCGATCAGGCGCTCGATGTTCTTGGTCTTGTCGCCGATGGAGATGTAGGCCAGGAAATTGCTCAGATCGCCGAATTCGATCTGGATGTCATACTCGTCGTGCAGGATGTCGTGCACCTCGATGCCGGCCAGGCCCAGATCGCGGGTGTTGACCGAAAGTTTTGTGGTGTCAAAATCAAAGATGGTGTCGCCGTTGATCAGCTCGTCCGAATACACCAGATAGTCGCCGATCTGGCGGATCTCGTCGCGCGCGTAGGAGGCGTACTGCTTCACCTTTTCAAATACCTCGCGTCCGTTCAGCGCCAGGCCGCGCCGCGAGATATCCAGCGAGGAGATCAGCAGGTAGCTGCCGGAGGTGGTCATGGTCAGGCCGATGATCTGGCGCACATAATCGGGGTCAAGCCCCGGGCCGCACAGCAGGAAGCTGGACTGCGTCAGGCTGCCGCCTGATTTGTGCATGCTGACGGCGGCCATATCCGCCCCGGCCTTCATGCCGCTGACGGGCAGACCCTCGCCGAAGTAAAAGTGCGCGCCGTGGGCCTCGTCGCACAGCACCTTCATGCCGTGGGCGTGCGCGCAGGCCACGATCTCGCGCAGGTTGGAGCAGATGCCGTAGTAGGTGGGGTTGTTGACGAACACGGCCCTGGCGTCGGGGTTTTCCTCAATGGCGGCCCTGACCTCCGCGACGGACATGCCCAGCGCGATGCCCAGCCGCTCGCTCACCTGCGGGTTCACGTAGACAGGGATGCCGCCCGAGATGACCAGCGCGTTGATCACGCTCTGGTGCACGTTGCGGGGCAGTATCAGCTTGTCGCCCTCACGGATGGTGGAAAAGATCATGGCCTGGATGGAGGCCGTGGTGCCCCCCACCATGAAGTAGGCGGCGGTCGCCCCGAAGGCCTCCGCGGCCAGAGCCTCGCCCTCCGCGATGATACCGGTGGGGTGGCAGAGGCTGTCAAGGTATTTGGTGGAGTTCACGTCCACCGACAGGCAGCGCTCGCCCAGAAAGTCCATCAGGTCTTTGTTGCCGCGCCCGCGCTTGTGGCCGGGCACGTCAAAGGGCACCAGCTTTTCGCGCCGCATCTCCTCCAGCGCCTCCCATACCGGGGCCCTTTGCTGATCCAGCATCATTCATCACCTTGCTTTGCAGATAATCGAAGCATACGGCTTTTCCCGTATGAAAAAGGGACGCGCTGCGCTTGCAGCACGTCCCCGAAACTGCCGCCTGGCAGCGGCACATATCGTCAGGGTGCAACCGGCTCGCCTCCGGCCCGTTCCTATTGGAACTCGGCCTGAGTATACGAGCAATGAAGGCGGGGTGTCAACCGAAAAAGGACAAAAGCAAAGGGATTTTTGCGGGGGATCTCCGGGCCCTGCGGCTACTGGCTGAGCGAGGCGGACAGCTCCACGGCCTCCTCCATCCACTTGAGGTAGAGGCCCTCCTTTTCCATCTGCGCGATGATGCCGTTGACCGCCTCGATCAGCTCGCCGGAACCCTTGGGGGCGGCCATCGCCACGCCCAGCGAGGTGTAGTCGAAGTAGCTTTCGCACAGCGCCAGCTCCGGGTAGTTGGCCACGTAGTTGTCGGCCACCACGGTGGCCAGCGCCACGCCGTCCACCTTGCCGCTCATCACCAGCATGATGGCGTCCGGTATCTTGGCGATAGGCTCCATCCTGGCATCCGGGATCTGCTCGCTCACCAGCGTCTGCTGCAGGGTGCCGTTCTGGGCGGCGACGGTCTTGCCGCTGAAATCGGCGAGCGTCTTGAACTTGTCGGCGTTGGATTTCAGGATCACGATGCCCTGCTGGCCGTCGTTGTAGTAGATGTCGCTGAAATCCATCACCTCGGCGCGCTCGGCCTTGGGCACCATGCCCGCCACGCACAGATCCGCCTTGCCGGCGGCCACGGCGGCCAGCGCGGTGTCAAAATCCATGGACTCCAGCTGCAGCTCCACCCCCAGCTGCTCGGCCACATACTGGATCATGCTGATGTCCGCGCCCACGGGCTCACCGTCCGGGCCCAGAAACTCATAGGGCGCGTAGTCGGGCGAGGTAACGACCACCAGCTTGCCCGCGGCCTTCACGCTGCTCAGGCTGTCGTCCGCCTCCGCCGCGGCGGAAAGGCCGCAGCCCGACGCCGCGGCCAGGGCCAGCAGCAGGCAGAGGGCCTTCTTCATCATGCTTTTCATACTTTTCATGCTCTTCATCGCTTCCATGATTGTTCCTCCCGTTCTGTCTGGAATGGCGCCACGATAGCATGGATAAATATGCAATGTCAAGAGGGATTGATGAAAAAGTTTGCACAAAGATCGCCGCGAGTATCCGGAAATACCAACGAAATACATTGATAATGTTGAATATTGATATGCATCCGTGCTATCATGTGCCCGTCCTGATTGAATGATTATGCAACGGAGGTTTCACATGCCGGAGCTCAGCCAGCGGGTAGGCCGCTTTACCGATTCCGTGATCAGGCGCATGACGCGCATCGCGGACAGCTGCGGGGCCATCAACCTGTCCCAGGGATTCCCTGATTTTGATCCGCCCCGGGAGATGCTGGAGGCGCTGGGGCGGGTGGCCTTTGAGGGCCCGCACCAGTACGCCGTCACCTACGGGGCGCCGGAGTTCCGCGAGGCGCTGGTCAAAAAGCACGAGCGCTTCTCGGGCCTTCGCTATGACGCCGAGACCGAGACCGTTGTCACCTGCGGCGGCACGGAGGCCATGATGTGCGCCATGATGGCGGTCTGCAACCCCGGCGATAAGGCCGTGGTGTTCAGCCCCTTTTATGAGAACTACGCGGCGGACGCCATCCTTTCGGGCGCGGAGCCCCTCTATGTGCCGCTGGTGCCGCCGGACTTCCATATCGACACCGAAGCCCTGAGGGCGGCCTTCGCGCAAAAGCCCAAGGCCATCGTGATCTGCAACCCCTCCAACCCCTGCGGCAAGGTGTTCACGCAGGAGGAGCTGATGATGATCGCCGGCCTGTGCGAGGCGCACGACTGCTTCGCCATCACCGACGAGGTGTATGAGCACATCGTGTTTGAGCCGTATCGGCACGTCTATTTCGCCGCGCTGCCCGGCATGCGGCAGAGGACGCTGACGGCGGGCTCACTGTCCAAGACCTATTCGGTCACCGGCTGGCGGCTGGGATATCTTCTGGGGCCGGCGGAGGCCATCGAGGCGGCCCGCAAGGTGCACGATTTTCTGACCGTCGGCGCGGCCGCCCCGCTGCAGGAGGCCGCGCTCGCGGGGCTGGCGCTGGGGGATGACTACTACGAGGGCCTGCGCGCGCTCTACACCGACAGGCGCGAGTACTTCCTGCACGGGCTCGACGCCATCGGGCTGAAGCACAACGAGCCGCAGGGTTCTTACTTTGTGCTCGCGGACATTTCGGATATCCTGCTTCGCCCCGCCTTTTCTGGCATGGACGATCTTGGCTTCTGCGAGTGGCTGGCCAGAGAGGCGGGCGTGGCCGCGGTGCCGGGCTCCAGTTTCTTCAGGGAGGGCGGCGGACAGTACATCCGCCTGCACTTCGCCAGGGAAGAGGCCACGCTGAAGGAAGCCCTGAAGCGGCTGGCGAGGCTGAACGATGGAACCGTTTGACGCGGTCAGGCTGCCGGTCTGGTTCGCGGGCGGGAGGGCCTATGAGGCCTTCCCGCGGGAGGCCCGCCCCTTCGGCGGCCGCCTGCTGCTGGCCGGAGGCCGCCGGGCCCTGAAGGCCGGGCGGGGCAGGCTGGAGGCCGCCATTCAGGGGAGGATGGCGCTGGCGGAAACGCGGACGCTGGAAGGCTGCTGCAGCATGGCGGAGGCCGAGGCGCTGGCGGACGCGGCCCGCGGCTGCGGGGCGGAGCTGCTGTGCGGCATGGGCGGGGGCCGGGCGCTGGATACCGTGAAGGCGGCGGGCGATCTGGCGGGCCTGCCCGTATTCACCTTCCCCACCATCGCGGCTACCTGCGCGGCGGTGACCGCGCTCAGCGTGATGCACGGGGAGGACGGCGCGTTTTCGGCCCTCTATCCGCTGAAGCGGCCGCCTGTGGCGGCCTTCATCGATACCGCGGTGCTGGCGGCGGCGCCGGCCCGCTACCTGCGCGCGGGCCTTGGCGACAGCCTTGGCAAGGGCGTGGAACCGGCCTTTTCATCGCGCGGACGGGCCCTTCGCCACAGCGACGCGCTGGCCCTGTCCATGGCCGGCGGGCTCATCGGCGAGGTGGAACGGCAGGGGCCGGAGGCGCTGCGCCAGGCGGAGGAAGGCCGGGCCGGGGAAGCGCTGACGGACATGGCGCTGCTGAACATCGTCAGCGTGGGCTGCGTGTCGCTGCTGATCCGGGAGGAGTACAACTGCGCACTGGCCCATTCCCTCAGCTACACGCTGGAGGGCCTGCCGCAGCTGAAAGGCAGCCTGCACGGCGAGCTGGTGGCCTGGGGCGCGGCGGTGCAGCTGCAGATGGACGGACAGGGGGAAGAAGCGCTGCGCGTGCTGCGCTTGCTGCGCGCCCTCGGCATCCCGGCCAGCCTGGCCGCCATGGGGGCCGATCTGGGAGAGGAAGCCGTCAGCCGGGCCATCCGCGCGGCGGCCTTCCAGAGCGATATGGCCACCGTGCCCTATCCCGTAAGCCCGGAGATGATACTGGCGGCCGCGCAGGCTGTGGAGCGTGCGGCCGGGGAGGTTTGACGGATGTTTGAAAACATGCTGCCCAATATCGGCAAGGTGCTGTCGCGATACGGCTATCTGTTTGCCCAGGGGCTGGGCTTCACACTGCTGCTCAGCCTGCTATCGGTGCTGGGCGGTACGGTGTTTGGGTCGCTTCTGGCGCTGCTGCGCCGCTCGCGCCTGTTTCTGCCGCGCTTTCTCGCCACCGCCTATGTGGAGGTGGTGCGCGGCACGCCGCTGCTGCTGCAGCTCTATTTCTTCTATTTCATGCTGCCGGAGATGCTGCCGATGCTGGCGCTGTCCAAATTCGCCAGCATCGCCATCGCGCTGCTGTTCAATTCCGCCGGCTATGTGTGCGAGATCGTGCGTGCGGGCATCGCGGCGGTGGATATCGGGCAGACGGAGGCGGCGCGCAGCCTGGGCCTGAGCGGCGCGCAGTGCATGCGCCGCGTGGTGCTGCCCCAGGCGGTGCGCAACATACTGCCCGCGCTGTGCAACGAGTTTGTCGCCGTGATCAAGGAGACGAGCCTTGCCTCCACCTTCTTTGTGGGCGACCTGATGACGCAGTATAATGTGGTGCGCGGAAATATGTTTTTGGTCTTTGAGCCCCTGATCGTGGTCGGTGTGGTATACTTTATTATCACCTTCTCGCTGTCAAAGGCGGTGGCAAAGCTGGAGAGGAGATTACAAGCCGGTGATTGAGACCATTGATTTGAAAAAGCAGTTCGGCAGCCTGGAAGTGCTGCGCGGCATCAGTACCAGGGTGGATCAGGGCGAGGTCATTTCCATCATCGGCCCCTCGGGCTCCGGCAAATCCACCTTTCTGCGCTGCCTGAACCTGATGGAGACGCCTACCTCGGGGCAGGTGCTCTTCCACGGGGTCGATCTGACCAGCAAGGGCGTGGATGTGGACCGCCATCGCCAGAGGATGGGCATGGTGTTCCAGCACTTTAATATTTTCCCCCACCTGACGGTGAAGGATAACATCACGCTGGCCCCCGTGCTGCTTAAAAAGAGCGGCCGCAAGGAAGCGGACGAGCGCGCGCTGGAGCTGCTCAGCCGCGTGGGCCTCTACGACAAGCGCGACGAGTACCCCCGCCGCCTGTCCGGCGGGCAGAAACAGCGCCTGGCCATCGTGCGCGCGCTGGCCATGGACCCGGAGGTGATGCTCTTTGACGAGCCCACCTCGGCGCTGGACCCGGAGATGGTGGGCGAGGTGCTGTCGGTCATCAAGGAGCTGGTGAAAAACGGCATGACCTCCATCATCGTCACCCACGAGATGGGCTTTGCCAGGGAGGTGTCCAGCCGGGTGCTGTTCATGGACGAGGGCCTCATTCAGGAGGAGGGCAGCCCCGACGAGATCTTCGGCCATCCCCAGAACCCGAGGACGCAGTCCTTTTTAAGCAAGGTGCTGCGGTAAACAGCCGACAACAGAATCGCCCCGGCCTCACAGCTGCGTGAGGCCGGGGCGTTAGCCCGTCAAAGAACCAAGTTCTTTGACGGGGGAGGGGACGGGCCATCCGCCTTTTCGCTTCGCTNNATGGCAAGGAAACCCTTGCTGCGCAAGGCCTTCCGCCCCACCGCGCATGTCGCTGGGGCGGATCCAGATCAGAGGGCTTCGCCCTCCGATACCTCCCTGATTATACTTTTTCGACAGTCTGACGCCCCGGCTTACTTATCCAGATCGTACACGCTGCGCACGCGCAGGCGCTCCGCGCTGCCGCGCAGCACCTTCAGGCGGCGCTCGCCGGGGTTCATGTCGAAGAAGTTGTCGGAGAGCAGCAGGTCCGGGTCCTCGCTCTCGACGCAGACGTACCTGGCGAAGGCCGAGGCCCTGACGGTGATCTCATCGCCTTGCGCCGACACCTCAAGCCGCGGGTCTTCAAACCTGAAGTGCTTGGGCGCGCAGAAGAGGGCCGTGCCGCCGCTGACCCAGCGTCCGTCCATCCACAGATCATAGCTGAAGTAGTCGCCCGTCAGATCGGCCTGGGGGAAGCTGAGGGTATCCAGCCACAGGGCGCTGAGCGCGGGCACGGAGAGGCTTTCCTCCCCCTCCTGCCTGATCTGCCCGTCCGATGCGCGCAGGGCCCAGCGCACGGTGCAGGCGGCTTCCCGAAGGGTCTCGTTCGACACGTTCAGCCGCGCTGTCTTTTGAATGGGTGCCGTCAGAAACTCGTTGATCTGCGGGTTCTGCGTGTGCTCGCCCTCCTCGTGCGCGCTCAGCAGCACGGGGGCGAAAAAGCGCCTGGCGGCGTAGTGCAGGGCCTTCCACCGGCCGAAGTAGTCGATGGACGACCAGCTGGCCACGGGCCAGCAGTCGTTGAGCTGCCAGATCACCGCGCCCATGCAGCGGCCGCGGTGCCTGCGCCAGTGCTCCACGCCGCAGCGGATGGCGTCCGCCTGCAGAAGCTGGGAGGCATAGAGCAGATTGTCAAAGCCCGAGGGGTAGCGGTAGGTCTGCGACAGGTAGGAGAGGATCTTGCCGTTGGCGGCCTTGTTGCGCTGGTGGCGCTCCATCACGCGGGAGAAAATGTTGAGATCCTCGGGCCTGGCGAAGCTCTCCACCGTGGCCAGGCAGGGGAAGCTCTGGAAGCCGAACTCCGACACATAGCGGAAGAGGAACTTGCGGTACTCGCTGAAGGGCTTTTCGCCGTGCCACACATCCCAGTAGTGTACGTCGCCGCGGTTTGGGTCGTTGGGGGCGTCCAGCGCGCCGCCGCTGGAAGGCGAGGAGGGCCAGTAGAACACCTCGGGGGCCAGCTCCCGCATCACGCCCGGCAGGATGTGCTCGTACATGCGGATGTAGTCGCTCAGGTGGTGCATCTCCCAGGGCGCGAAGGGGTCCGGCAGGCCCCTCATGCGCGCGGCCAGCGCCTGCTGCTGGAACATCTCCATCTCGTTGTTGCCGCACATCAGGGCCAGGCTGGCGTGGTGGCGCAGCCGGCGCACGTTCTGCCGCGCCTCCTCGGTGATGCTCTTTTCAAAGGCGGGGCTCAGGTCATAGCAGGCGCAGGCGTACATGAAATCCTGCCAGACCAGGAGGCCCAGCTCGTCGCAGATGTCAAAGAAAAAGTCGTCCGGGTAGTAGCCGCCGCCCCAGACGCGCACACAGTTGAAGTGGGCCAGCCTGGCGTCCTCCAGCAGTCGGCGCGTGCGCTCCGGCGTGACCCTGGACAGGATGTTGTCCTCCGGGATATAGTCGCCGCCCATGGCGAAGACGCTGACCCCGTTGACCACGTGGCAGAAGCTGCGGCCCCACTGGTCGTCCCGCTGCTCCACCGTCAGGGTGCGCAGGCCGATGCGGCGCTCCCAGCGGTCCAGCTCGCGGCCCTTTTCACTGAGCACCGCGGTGACGGTGTAGAGGGGCTGGTCGCCAAGGCCGGCGGGCCACCAGAGCAGGGGATTTTCCACCGTGAGGCAGCCGCTGCCGCCGTCCTGATACTCGCTGCCGTCGGGGCTGGTGACCGTAACGCGGCAGAGCAGCTCGTGCCCATCCGCTTGAAGCAGCTCGGGCTCGAAGCGCAGAACGACGAAGCCCTCGTGATGCTCCTGGATGATGTGCACGCTGTCGATGCGCGGCCCTTCGAAGAAGACCAGCTCGATATCGCGCCAGATGCCCGCGTCCGGCAGGCGCGGGCCCCAGTCCCAGCCGAACATGCAGTGGGCCTTGCGCAGGTGCGCAAAGCCGGGGGTGGCGTCGCTGGTGCCCCAGCCGGGCCGCTTTTCCTCGGCCGCCTGCACGTAACGGGTGGGGGAGGAAAAGACCACGCGGATCTCGTTTTCGCCCTCCCGCAGCGCGTCCCCGGCCTCAAACTCGTAGCAGACGTGCATGTTGCTGCCCTCGCCCACCCTGCGGCCGTTCAGATAGACCTCGGCCAGCGTGTCCAGGCCGCGGCAGCGCAGCAGAGCGCGGGGGAAGGCGAGCTGCTCGCGCGTCAGATGAAAGCCGCGCACATACTCATAGTCCCGGTCCATCAGGCGGAAGGCCGCCTGCTCCCTCTCCCCGTAGAAGGGGTCCTGCATGCTGCCGTCCCGCAGTAGATCGGCATAGACGCTGCCGGGCACGGTCGCCTCGTGCCAGCGCGCCTCGCCCATGGCGCGCATACGCCACGCGCCGTTCAGTGAAAGTGTGTTCATGCCTTTTCTTCTCCTTCGCCTGCATCGCTGTTCAGCAGCGCCAGCAGCTTCTCAAGGTCCTCAAAGCTCATGGCGCCGCCCGAGAAGGCTACCAGGCTGCGCAGCGGGGAGTAGCGCAGCATGGCGGCCATCATCTCGGGGCTGATGGCGGCGGTGGATACCTCGCTCTGAAGGCCTTCGTCCGCCGCCGCGGGGGGCAGCGCGCCTGTCAGGGGCCCCAGGCTGGCCATGATCCGGGCGGCCCGCGGGTCGGCCATCAGGTCGACCACGATGGAATCCATGGTGTAGGTGACGGGCAGCCTCACGGTGCCCTCCACCCGCACGGGCGCCTCCAGGAGGACCTCGCGGCTGTTTGCGCAGATCTGCACGCGGAACTCGCCGCTCTCCACATACCAGTCGCCCAGCTCGCTGTGCCAGTAGGCGAAGGCGCGCTTATCCAGCTCGAAATGCACGGTTTTGGTCTCGCCCGGCGCGAGGGAAACCTTTTCAAAGCCCTTCAGCTCGCGCAGCGGGCGGAACACGCTGCTCTCGCAGTCGGCTACGTAGAGCTGCACCACCTCCTTGCCGGCGCGGCTGCCGGTGTTGGTCACGTCCACGCTGACGCGCAGGGTGTCCGTATCCTTCATGCTGTTCTTGTCCAGGCGCAGCGCGCCGTAGGCAAACCGCGTGTAGCTGAGCCCCCAGCCGAAGGGGAAGAGCAGCTGCGTCTTCTTTTTGTCGTAGTAGCGGTAGCCCACGAACACGCCCTCGCGGTACTCGGCCCGGTTGCCCTCGCCGCCGTAGCTGAGGAAGCAGGAGCTGTCCTCAAGCCGCATCGGGAAGCTCTCGGGCAGGCGGCCCGAGGGGTTCACGAGGCCGAACAGCACGTCGCGCGTGGCTTCGCCCACGGCCTGGCCGCCCAGGTAGCCCTCGATCACCGCGGATACCCTGTCAAGCCAGGGCATTTCGACGGGCGAGCCGTTGTAGAGCACCACCGTGACGCGGCTGTTGACCGCGGCCACGCGCTCGATCAGTTCATTCTGGCAGGCGGGCATGCGCAGGTGGCTGCGGTCATAGCCCTCGGATTCAAAGGAATCCGGCAGGCCGGCCACAATGACGGCGGAGCGCGCCCTGCGGGCCAGCTCCACGGCCTCAGAGATCATCGCCTCGTCCGGCTCCTCGCTGTCTATATCGTAGCCCTGCGCGTAGCGGACGCCGCCCAGGCCGTCCAGCGCGTCCATGAGCGAGGATACCCTGAAGCTGTTGATGTGGGAGCTGCCGCCGCCCTGATAGCGCGGCTTTTTGGCGAACAGGCCGATCACGGCGATGTCCTCACCCTCCGCAAGCGGCAGGAGGCCGCCCTCGTTCTTGAGCAGCACCATGCACTCGGCCGCGACGCGGCGGGCGAGCGCGTGCTGCGCCTCCATGTCCCAGGGGGTGTCGGGGCGGGCGTTCTCAAGGTAGTCTTCATGCACGCGCAGGATGCGCTCCACCGCGCGGTCGAGCACGGCCTCATCCAGCAGGCCCGCGCGCACCGCCTCCACGATCTTTTTGTCGTTTTCGCCGGCGGAGGAGGGCATCTCCAGGTCCATGCCCGCCTCCAGGGCCTTCACGCGGTCGCTGGTGGCGCCCCAGTCGCTGACCACATAGCCGTCAAAGCCCCACTCATCCCGCAGCACCCGGGTGAGCAGCCAGGGGTTCTGCGAGGCGAAGGTGCCGTTCAGCTTGTTGTAGGAGCACATCACCGTCTTTGTCTTGCCTTCCCTGACGGCGGCCTCGAAGGCGGGGAAGTAGATCTCGCGCAGCGTCCGCTCGTCCACCACCGAGTCGGAGGACATCCTGCGGTGCTCCTGGCTGTTGGCGGCGAAGTGCTTCACCGAGGCGGCGATGTGACGGCTCTGCAGGCCCCTGATGTAGCTCTGCGTGAGCTGCGCCGCCAGGAAGGGGTCCTCGCTGAAATACTCGAAATTGCGCCCGCACAGGGGGGAGCGTTTGATGTTGACCGCGGGCCCGAGGGCTACGGCCACCTGTTGGTTCTGGCAGGTATCGCCGATGGCCTCGCCGATCTGGCGCACGGCGTCCCTGTCGAAGGAGGCGGCTGTGGCGCAGGAATTGGGGAAGCACACGGCTTTGATGCTTTCGTTGACGCCCAGATGGTCGGCCTTGTCATCCTGCTTGCGCAGGCCGTGCGGCCCGTCGGAGAGCATCAGCGCGGGGATGCCCAGCCGCTCGATGGGCTGCGAATGCCAGAAATCCACGCCCGAGCAGAGCGAAGCCTTTTCTTCGAGCGTCATGATGCTGATCTTTTCCTGTATGGTCATGGAATGTCGCCTCCTGTATTGATATCGGTCAGACGGTGGACAGGTCCCAGGGCTCGTAGATCTTGGGCACGTCGCTGATCAGCCGCCTGGTATACTCGGCCTTGGGGTGCAGGATCACGTCGTGCGCGCTGCCGCTCTCCACAAAGCGGCCGTGCTCCATGATATACACGGAGTCGGAGGTGTAGTAGGCAAGGCCGATGTCGTGGGTGATGAAGATGATGGTCATGCCCGTCTCGTTGCGCAGATTGAGCAGCATGTCCAGGATGGTGGAGCGGGAGCAGGCGTCGATCATGCTGGTGGGCTCGTCCGCCAGCAGGATGCGCGGCCTGAGCAGGAAGATGCGCGCGATCATCAGCCGCTGCATCTGCCCGCCGGATAACTCGAAGGGGTATTTGTTGGTCAGCTCCTCGAACTTCAGGTTCACAAAGCCGCAGGCCTCGGCCATCATCTCGCGCTTTTTCTCCATCGGCAGGTGCCTGCCGCCGCGCATGGCGATGCAGTCCAGCAGCACGGCGTCGATCTTGTGAAAGGTGTTGAAGGAGGAATAAGGGTCCTGAAAGATGGCCTGAATGCCCTGCCAGTACTCCCTGCGCCTGCGGCGGGTGGAGATGTCGCGGGGCTTGCCCTGAAAGCTGATCTCGCCCTCCGTTACCGACAGCAGGCCCAGCAGCATCTTGGACAGCGTGGTCTTGCCGGAGCCGGATTCGCCTACGATGGAGACGAACTCGCCCTCGTGAAAGTCAAAATCCACATGGTCCACGGCCACCGTGGCCTTGGCGCCCGTGCCGAACACGCGGGTGACGCCCCGACCGCTCAGGCAGGGCAGCGCGTGCTCGCCGCGCTCGGCCGGGACGAATCCTTCACTTTTGTTCATCTTGGTACATCTCCCTCAGATGCTGTGCGGAATGGCCGCAGCGGTAGGTGTGGCCACCCTCCAGCTCCAGCATCGGTATCTCGTTGTGGCGGCAGCTGGGCACCACGTAGGCGCAGCGCTCGGCAAAGCGGCAGCCGCGCGGCGGGTGTTTCAGGTTGGGCGGCGTGCCGGGGATGGAGGTGAGCTTCTGCTCGCGCACGCCCTCCTCCGGCACGATGATGGAGCCCATCAGCCCCTTGGAATAGGGATGCAGCGGGCTGAACACCATGCCGCGGGCGCTGTTGCGCTCCACGATCTGGCCCGCGTACATCACCATGATGTCGTCCGTCACATTATACAGCAGGGGCAGCTCGTGCGTGATGAAGATCATGCCCTTGATGTAGCCCTTTTCCATCAGGGATCTGAGCATCTTGATCACCATCTTCTGGCTGGTCACGTCCAGCGCCGAGGAGGGCTCGTCTGCGATCAGCACCTTGGGGGAAAGGATGGTGGAGATGGCGATCACCGTGCGCTGCTTCATGCCGCCCGACAGCTCCACCGAGTGCTTTTCCAGCACCTCCGGCGGCAGGCCCAGCTCCGCGAAGCGGGCGCAGGCCATGTCGTATATCTCCTTTTTGCCTGTGCCCGGCCTGTGCGCGCGCACCACGTCCTCCACAAAGCGGATCACCCGCTGCGTGGGGTTGAGCGCGTTCATGGCCGCCTGGGGGATGTAGGCGATCTCCGTGCCCAGGATGGTCTTGCGCACGGTGTCCGGGTCCATGCCAGTGATGGAGCGGCCGTCGATGATGATCTCGCCCGAGCTGTAGTGCAGCGGCGGAAAGTAATAGCCCATCAGGCTCAGCGCCAGCGTGGATTTGCCGCAGCCGCTCTCGCCGGCGATGCCCAGGCTCTTGCCCTCCTCCAGCGACAGCGAAACATGGTCCACCGCGTACACATCCTCGTGCGAGCGGGTGATGTACTTGGTGCACAGGTCCCTGACTTCCAGTATCGTCTTGCCCATGTCGGCCTCCTCAGTCTCTCAGGGTCGGGTTGAACACCTGGTCGAGGCCCGTGTTCATCAGGTTCAGCGAGAAGGTGATGAGCGTGATCACCAGGATCACCGGGAAATAGGCCCACCACGCCCCGTTGATGTGGGCGGAATAGAGCATGGCCCAGTTCATCATCAGCCCCAGCGTGGGTACCTCGGTGGTGCGCGGCCCAAGGCCCAGCAGCGAGAGCTGCGCCTCGGCCAGTATGCCGGAGGAGATCTGCAGTATGAAGGCCATCACCACGTAGCTGGCGATGTAGGGCAGGATGTCCGTCAGGATGATGCGCATCAGGCTGTGGCCCGAGAGCCGGCTCAGGTTCACGTGGTCGCGGTTGCGCAGGGAGATCACCTGCGAGCGCACCGAGCGCCCCGTCCACACCCAGCTGGTCAGCCCGATCACGATGGCCACGGTGTCCGCCCCGCGGTAGGCCTGGCCGATGGAGTAGGTGATGAGGATCAGGATGACAAAGGAGGGGATGACGGTGAAGATATTCATGAAGAACATGATGAGGTCATCCACAAAGCCGCCCAGGTAGCCCGACAGCAGGCCCAGCAGCAGCCCGATGCAGGTGGCGATGGAGCCCGCGATCAGCCCGATGCGGATGGAGGTGCCCATGGCGGAGACCAGCTCCTTGAGCGTGTCGCGGCCGAAGTTGTCGGTGCCCAGCGGCAGCGTGCGCACGTTGGCCACGTCCTTCACGTTCACGTAGTCGGTGCCGCTCACGCGGCCCACCTCCTGGTTTTCGCCCGCCTCGTCCTGCCTCATCAGCGTGAGCGCCTCGGCACTGCCCGCGCTCTCCAGCTGCTCGTCCAGACGCTGGTAAAACCGCCTGTCCGACATGGTCATGCCCTTGGGCCTGGCCTTGGCGTCATAGTTCTCGCGCCAGAGCTTCAGCAGGGAAGAGGTATCCTGAAGATCGATCTCGCTTTCCGGTACGCCCACGGCGGTCAGCCAGCGCAGCATGGACACGCGGTCGGATTCCGACAGCATGCTGCTCAGACGCTTGTCCGCCGCGTCCGGCAGCTTCAGCGTCTGGGCGGGGGTGCCCGCCGCGTCCAGCACCGAGATATAGGTGCCGGGCTTGAAAAAGGACCCGAGGCCGATCATCTCCAGCGGGTCGCCGGGGGAGACCAGCGGGTACACGATCAGCGTGACCAGCAAGAAAATAAAGATCACAAAGCCCGTCACAAAGCGCGGCGAATGAAAAACCTGCCTGAAGGTGTTTCTCATGCTTTCATTCCCCCTTAATCAAACTGCGCCGCTTTGACCCGCGGGTCTATGAAGGCGTAGATGACATCCAGCACAAAGGTGACCACCAGCACCATCAGCGTGACGATCAGCGTGGAGGCCGAGATCAGCGGGTAATCCAGCCTGGTGATGCCCGTCAGCAGCGCGGAGCCCAGGCCCGGATAGCTGAAGATGATCTCCGCCACCAGCGCGCCGCCGATCATGGTGCCGATGGAGAGCACCAGCCCCGTTACCTGCGGCAGCATGGCGTTGCGGAAGACGTAGCCCACGATCTTCCTGTCCGGCACGCCCAGGAAGCGGCTGTACTTCACATAATCGGCGTTCAGCTCGTAGATGGACATGGAGCGCATGCCGATGGCCTGCCCGCCGATGGCGGTCAGCACGATGGACCAGAAGGGCAGCTGGTAGTGCCTGAACACCGAGCGCACGAAGGCCCAGCTGAGGTTGGGGATCATATCGTAGGCGTAGGCGCCCGAGATGGGGGCCACCTTGAGGCGCAGGGCGAAGATCACCAGCAGGATCACCGCCATGCCGAAGGCCGGTATGTTGCTGACGAACAGCGAAACGGGCATGACCACGCGGTCAAAGCCCTTGCGGATGTAAGCGGCCAGCGCGCCCAGAAGGTTGCCCAGCATCCAGCCGACGATGATGGCTGGCAGCTGCAGGCCGATGGTCCAGCCCACGGCGCTGGAGATGATATCGGCCACGGGGCGCGGGTACTGGCTGAAGCTCAGCCCGAAATCGCCCTTCAAGAGATTCTGCAGGTACATGACGAACTGCTGCAGCATGGGCTTGTCGGTGCCGAACTGCCTGGCGTACTCCTCATAGATGCGCCGCACGGCGGAGGCGTCGTTCATGCCCATGGCCACGCGCGCGGTGATGGCGGCTACGGGATCGCCCGGCATCAGGCGCGGCAGTATGAAATTGAGCAGGATGGACGCCGCCAGCGTGATGAGAAACCAGAATATCTTCTTGCGAAAGTATCTTCGATAGCCCTTCATGCCGCCCTCCGATACAGAAGGGCGGCCATGCCTGCCCAAGTCGTTGCCTGAGGGGCATGGCCGCCCGAAATTAGTTCAGACTGTTACTTGATTAGGGATTGACCAGCTCCAGGTCGTACAGGGCGGCGATGCTGTAGCCATCGGTCAGATCCAGCGGAGGAATGTTGCGCCCGTCACCTTCTTCGGGGTAGTTGGTCCAGACGCTCTCGTTGACGGCATGGAACTTGTCCGGGCGGTACATCAGCGAGAAGGAGGGAACTTCGGTCAGGTAGATCTCGACGGCCTCGGTGTAGAGCTTGACCAGCTCGTCACGGTCCTGCACGGTGGGGATCAGCTTGACCAGCTCATCCAGGCGGTCGTTCTTGAAGTGGCCCCAGTTGCCCGACCAGTTGCCTTCCACGCCGTTGAACTCGCTGCTCATCAGCATCCTCATGCGGCCCCAGGGCTGCGCGGGGGTGGCGGAATCGGTCCACATCATGAAGATGTCGTACTGATCCTGCGAGGCGGCGGTCACGACGGTCTGGTACACGGACCATTCGGGGTAAAGCGTGGTGATCTCGATGCCGATGTTCGCGCCGGCGGCGGCCACGATCTCCATGGCGGCCATCCAGTCGGTCCAGCCGTTGGGGGCGCAGGCGTTGAAGCTGAGCTTCTGGCCGTTGTACTCGCGGATGCCGTCGCCGTCGGTATCGACGATGCCGGCGTCATCCAGCAGTTTCTTGGCGCCCTCGATGTCGTTGCCTGCCCACTGCAGATCCTTCACGGCCTCATGGTCATACATGGCCTGCTCGCCGGGGGTGGGGTTCATCAGGCTGCGCGGCACCTGCTCGAAGGTGGGGGACTGGTTGGTCATGGCGTTGGCGATGATCATGTCGTAGTCGACGGCCATCGCGATGGCCTTGCGGACGGCCACGTTGTCAAGCCCGGGCTTGGACAGGTTGTACCAGGCGGTGGGCATGTTGACGCAGATGCCGTAGGGGGCCTCGGGGATATAGGTGGAGATGGGCAGGTTCTCCTTCAGCCACAGATCCTGCACGTTGGAGATGAACTGCTGGCAGACATCCACCTGGCCGGCGGCGAAGGCCACCTGGCCGGCGTTGTTGTCGGCGAACATGGCGTGCGCCAGGTACTTGGGCACGGGCAGCTTGCCCCACATGGAGGCGTCCTGTCCCCAATAGTTGTCGTCGCGCACCAGGATGACGCGCTGATCGTCGGTGTAGTACTTGGTGTAGGGGCCGCTCCAGACCACGTCGTCGCCGGGGTCGAGCTTCATGGCGGTGGGATCGCCGCCCGTGCGCTCCTCCACCTTCTGGATCCAGGCCTTCTGCGCGATGTAGGCATCGCCCAGGAACACCAGCAGCATCAGGGGGTTGGTGGCCTTGCCTTCTTCGGTCAGCTTCGCCTTGATGATGAAGGTGGAGGGGTCCACCACCTCGATCCTGTCGATGTAGGGGGCGTAGCCGGTGCCCAGGCCGTTGCCGACCTTGACGTAGGTGTCAAAGGAATAGGCCACGTCCTCCGCGGTGACGGGGGTGCCGTCCGACCACTTGGCGGCCGCCTTCAGCTTGACGGTCATCTCGGTCTGATCCTCGTTCCAGACATAGTCGCCGTCCGCCAGCAGCGGGGTCATGGAGCCGTCCAGCATGTTGTACATGTAGAGCGTCTCAAACATGATGATGCGGGAGCCGCCGCCGGAGTTGGCCAGCGCCATCGCGTTGTTGTTGTCGCTGGACAGCGGGTTCCAGCCCTTCACGGAGCCCCACTGCTGACCGGCAAAGTACAGCGTTTCGTTGCGCGGGAGCTCTACCACGGTCTCCGCGGCCGCGCCCAGCACAGGGGTCAGGGCCAGGGCGAATGCCAGAGCCCAGGAGAGGAGTTTCCATTGTTTCATGTGTGCCTACCTCCATCTTATTTCATTAAGAACGGTGCTGTCCGTTCATAATACCTAATGAAAATCCGCCCCGCGCGCGGGGCCGCGGAAGGTAAAAGGAAGATAGGGGCCGCTTGTCCGGCTATGTTTCCCGCCGGCGCTCTTAATCGTTTAAGAAATTTTACAATACCCAAAGGCTGTCTGTCAAGCGTTTTTTGTCAAATTCGTTCAAAATTTTGCCGAATATTCTGAAACGGTGCCGGACGCGGGGGCCGTGGGGCGGAAATGGGGTCTTTCAGATGGACAGGGGGCGCACGGACTGGCCTTCCACAATGCTGCCGGGCAGGTAAATCTGGCGGCAGGGGGCAGCCTGATCGCGTATCTGGGCCAGCAGCAGCTCCGCCGCCCGCTCACCGATGCCGCGGCTGTCCTGCCGCAGTGTGGTCAGGCTCGGGCTTAAGGCCCGGGCCAGCGGGATGCCGTCGTAGCCCATCAGGCTGACGTCCTCCGGGATCTCCAGGCCCATCTTGCGGGCCTGGCCGTAGGCGCCCAGGGCGGCGTAGTCGTCCGGGCAGAGCACGCAGGTGGGCGGCTCCTCCAGCGTCATCAGCTGGGAAAAGACCGAGGCCGTCTGCTCCGGGTCGCGATAGGCGCCGCACTGCAGGTACTCATCCGGCGTCCGGAGGAAGAACTCCTGGCAGGCTTCGCGGAAGCCCTTGAGGCGCGCCTGCGTGACCAGCGAATCCGCGTCGCCGTAGATGAAGGCGATGCGGCGGTGGCCCCTCCTGTGGGCGTAGCAGACCAGGTCCCTCGTGCCGGCGAAGTTGTCGGAGATCACGGCGCTGCGCCCGGCTACCCAGGCGTCGATCATCACCATGGGCAGCGCCTGCGAGCTGGCCACAAAATCCGTCAGCTCGTGCGCGCCGTAGTCCACGCTCATCACCAGGGCGCCGTCGTAGTTGCGGTGGCGGCAGTAATCCACGCAGCTGCCTACCACGCTGCGCCTGGCGATGTTGACCGGCGCGATGTCGTAGCCCTCCTTTTCCATCACGCTCTGTGCGCTGGCGGCGATGGAGGCGAAATATTCGTGCTCCCATACCGTGGTGTCGCGCAGATAGAACAGAAGGCCGATCACGCGCGAGGTGTTGGTGATCAGCGCGCGCGCCGCGGTATTGGGCACATAGCCCATCTCGCGCGCCACCTCGCGGATGCGGCGGGCCGTCTCCGCGTTGATATCCGTGCGGCCGTTGAGCGCCTTGCTGACAGCTGCCGCCGAATAGCCGCACTTGGCGGCCACATCCTTGAGTGTAATCATCTGTTTTCCCCCCATCTTTTGCCCAAGGGGTCTTAATCGTTTAAGCATTTTATACACTGTCCGAAAGCCCCCTGTCAAGGGGTTTGTCAAAAATGTCAAAAATTTCTCCTGAGGCTCCATAGGCCCGGCCGCTGCGCTTTGAGCGCAGGCGCGTGTTTATGGTAAAATAGGGCATCATGAGGCAGTGTGAGGTGTCGGTATGAGCGAGCACGCGAAGTATGTCTCCCCGTTTTCCCAGCGCTATGCCAGCGCGGCCATGCAGGGGATCTTTTCGGAAGATCACAAATTCCGCCTTTGGCGCAGGCTGTGGGTGATATTGGCGGAGGCGGAGCAGGCGCTCGGGCTTGACATCAGCGATGAGCAGATCGCCCAGATGCGCGCCGCGCAGGATGATATCGACTACGAGGCCGCCGCGCGCTACGAAACGGCTCTGCGCCACGATGTGATGGCGCACGTGCGCGCCTTTGCAGACGCCTGTCCGCTGGCGGGGCCCATCATCCACCTGGGGGCTACCAGCTGCTACGTGGGCGACAACGCGGACATCCTTATCCTGCGCGAGGCCATGGAGCTGATCCGCGCCCGGCTGGTCGCCGCCGCGCGCGCGCTCTGCGGCTTTGCCATGGAGCATAAGGATCTGCCCACGCTGGGCTACACCCATTTCCAGGCGGCGCAGCCGGTCACGGTGGGCAAGCGCGCCACGCTCTGGCTGCAGGACCTGCTGTACGACCTGAAGCTGACGGAGGATTTCCTGCGCGATCTGCGCCCTCTGGGCTCCAAGGGCACCACGGGCACGCAGGCTTCGTTTCTGGAGCTGTTTGACGGCGACTACGCCAGGGTGAAGCGGCTGGACGAGCTGGTGTGCGAAAAGATGGGCTTTGAAAGGCCCGTCGCCGTCAGCGGGCAGACCTATTCGCGCAAAGTGGACGGCCGCGCGCAGGCGGTCCTGGCGCAGATCGCCCAGAGCGCCCACAAGTTTTCCAACGACATCCGCCTGCTGGCCCATCTCAAGGAGATCGAAGAGCCCCTTGAACAATCGCAGATCGGCTCCTCCGCCATGGCCTACAAGCGCAACCCCATGCGCTGCGAAAGGATGGCGGGGCTGGCGCGCTACCTGATCGCCCTGCAGCAGAACGGCGCCATGACTGCGGCGGAGCAGTGGCTGGAGCGCACGCTGGACGACAGCGCCAACCGGCGCCTGGCCCTGGCCGAGAGCTTCCTGGCGGCGGACGGGCTGCTGCGGCTTTATCGGAACGTGGCCTCGGGCCTGGTGGTCTATCCCCGCATGATGGAGAAGCACCTGCGCGAGGAGCTTCCCTTCATGGCCAGCGAGAACCTGCTGATGGACGCCGTCAAGCGCGGCGGCGACAGGCAGGCCCTGCATGAGCGCATCCGCGTGCACGCCCGGGCGGCGGCCGCGCGCGTGAAGCTGGAGGGTGGGGAAAACGACCTGCTGGCCCGCCTGGCGGCCGATCCCGCCTTCCCGATGGATGAGGAGGCGCTGGGCGCGGCGCTGCGCCCGGAGGATTATATCGGCTGCGCCGCCCGGCAGACGGAGGACTACCTGCTGGGCGAGGCGGCGGAGGCGCTGAAGCCCTACGAGGGGCTCAGCGCGCCGGACGAGGAAATCCGAGTTTAGTACCGTATCAAAAAAACAGCCTCGCGGTCTAAGGGCCGCGGGGCGATTTTCTGCGTGAAGCTGCGCGAAACTGTATTTTGTCAGTCTGCCCGCTCGGCGCGGCGTGCCTTCAGCTCACCTGAGATGCGCTGCGCCTCCTCATCGCTCAGCCTGAAACGGCGGACGAAGAAGACAAAGGCCGCCAGAAGGCCCAGCACCGGCAGCACGGTCATCAGCAGGCGCAGCCCCAGGATGGTGGAGGCGCTCTGCGCAAAGACGGCGCCCGTTTCCGCCGCGTCGCCTGTCATGCCGATCAGGCTGAGGCCGATGCCCGCGATGAACACCGAAAGGCCCGAGGCGGCCTTGACCACGAAGGTCTGCATGGAAAAGATCACGCTCTCCTCGCGCCGCCCGGTGCGATACTCGCCGAAATCCGCCGAGGAGGAGAGGAAGACCGTGGTCAGCACCGACAGCATGCCGTTGGACGCGAAGATGGCCGCGCCGCAGGCGCACAGCAGCGGCACCGAGCGCGCCAGGCCCAGCAGCATCATGAGCAGCAGCGCCATGTAGCCGAGCCCCGCCATGCCCAGCGAGAGCTTAAAGATGGAAGGATTGGACAGCCGTCTCCTCAGCAGCGGGTAAAGCACCATCATGCCCAGGATCTGCGCCGCGCCGCCCACCGTGTTGAACAGCGTGTAGCTGCCCACCCAGTCCGCCCCGCCCACGTCGTACTTGAAAAAGTAGATCACGAGGTTGGAGGTGATGTAGAGCGCGCTGTTGATGAAGAGGATGGCCAGCACGGTCACCATGGCCTGATCGTTCTTGACCAGGGAGGAGAACATGGCCCGCACCGTGGTGGTCTCCATCCTGCCCGCCCGCTTTTCGCGCACCAGCAGGCTGACCGGCAGCTGCGAGACCACGAACAGGAGGGAGACGATCAGCGCCACACGGGCAAAGCCGGCCCGCGCGTTTTCCCTGCCCAGGGCCTGCACGGCCATCAGCGTGCCCATCTGCACGATGGCGAAGCCCAGGCCCGCGCAGGTGCGCCCCACCACCGACAGCTTTTCGCGGTCGCGCGGCTCCTCCGTCACCGCCGGGATCATCGACCAGAAGGGGATGTCCATCATCGTGTAGGTGACGCCCCACAGCGTGTAGATGACCGCGAAATAGATCATCAGCCCCGCTCCCTGTCCGCCCGGGGCGGCGAAGAGCGCGTAGCCCGTCAGCGCGTTGAGCACCGAGCCGCTCAGCAGCCAGGGCGCGAAGCGGCCCAGGCGCGAGCGCGTTTTGGCCACGAGGATGCCCATGAAGGGGTCGTTGAGGGCGTCGAACACGCGGGCCAGCATCAGCACCAGCCCCACGTAGGCGGGGGAAAGGCCCAGCACGCCCTGATAGTAGTACATCACATAGGCGGAGGAGAGGGCATACATCATGTCCTTGCCCACGGCGCCAAGGCCGTAGGCGGCTGTCTGTCCGGCTGATAGCTTCATGTTTGTTCGCTCCTTATGTCAAATTCAAGCGTCACGGGGTCCGTCAGGGGGCAGCTGACCGTGAGGCGCGCCCGGCCCGGCCGGCCCACGGTCCTCAGGTAGGTGCCGCCGCTGCCGCCCTCCAGCGTCACGTAGTCCGGCCCCACCAGCTCCGCCTCGCCCGAGAGCGTCAGGCGGACGGGCGCCTGCGCGTAGACGGCAGGGCCGCCGTACTCGTCCAGAATACGGATGCGCACGGCGCACATATCGTAGCTCTCGCCGTCCAGCAAGACGGTAGAGGAAGGGAGGCACGAAAGGTGCAGGGCGGTGGAGGGGGCCCGGGTGAGGCTGCTCACCACCTGCCCGCCCCTGATGCCGTCAAAACGCCATCTGGTGGCCTCGCCTCCCCAGTTGCCCACATACCGGCCGTAGAGGGCGATGCCGTCCTCCATGGACAGGCCCCAGCGCAGCATGATGAAGGCCATGCGCGCCTTGTCGAGGGGGGAGAGGTTCGACAGACCCTTCCTGCCGGCGGCGATCAGCACGCGGCGCAGCGCCGCGGCCTTGCCCCTGCTGAAGCCCTCCCTGCTCTCCAGCAGGCAGCCGATGGTATCGTCCGCCTCAAGCGGCCCGTGGGGCAGGGCGGAGAAGGCGCTGCGCCGATAGGTGGTCACGTACTCATCGTTCTTATACAGGGCCACCTCGTCCGCGTTGGTGAGGATGAAGGCGCTGCCGGGGTCGTCGCCCGGATAGTCGCCGATGTGCATGGGCGAGGTGACGCAGAGCACGGGGCTCTCCTCGCCCTGGCTTGCGTAGACCGCCGCGGCGGGCTTGGGGTTGCGGAAGGCGTCCATCACGCCGTGGTAGCACACCCGGTCGCCCGAGCCGAAATCCTGGTGCGTGGGATAGTCCACCATACACCAGCCGAAGCAGCCCGC
>DBQV01000063.1:0-539 GCA_002305755.1 Christensenella sp. UBA1385
GAAAACGCGCCCTACGGCCTGCGGCCGCAGGAGGAGATACTGCGCCTGACGCGGGCGGGCGTGGACAGGCTCCTTCGGGAGGGCGTCAAGGCCCTGGTCATCGCCTGCAACACGGCGACCGGCGCGGCGCTGGACGCGCTGCAGGCGGAGCTGCCCATCCCGGTCATCGGCATACAGCCCGCGCTGGAGGCCGCTCAGGCGCTGCGGCGCGGCGGCAGCATCCTGGTGCTGGGCACGCCGGCCGCGCTGAGCAGCGGCCGATACAGGGCCCTGCGCGCCCGCTTTTCAGACCATGTGATCGACCTGCCCGCGCCCGGCCTGATGGAGTATGTGGAGCGGCAGGAGCTGTCGGGCGAGGGCCTGCACGCCTTCCTGGAAGGGCTGTTTGCCCCCTGCCGGGGCCTTCGCGTGGACGTGGTGGCGCTGGGCTGCACGCATTTCCCCTTTCTGAGCGGGGCCATCGCGCCCTTTTTCCCTGGCGCGGCGCTGATCGACGACAGCCCGCGGGTGATCGGCGAGCTGCGCCGGGCGCTGGCCCC
>DBQV01000063.1:668-1166 GCA_002305755.1 Christensenella sp. UBA1385
AGGCTGCCGCTGCGGCACGGACAGCTGCGTCAGGCGCGTGCCCGTCTTCAGTATGCTGGAGCCGGACAAGCTGGCCCGGGTGGCCGCGCTGGTGCGCCCGCGCGAATATCAGCCGCGCCAGGTGCTCTTTTCGGCGGGCGACCGCATCGAGGGCATCTGGATCATCCGCCGCGGCGCGGTCAAGCTGCTGCGCGGCGACGAGGACGGCGGCGAGAGCATCGTCAGCATCCTCCGCGTGGGCGATTTTTACGGCGGCGACAGCCTGTTTTACGACAGCCACAGCCGCGAGACCGCCGTGGCCGCCGAGCGGACGGGCATCTGCTTCATCCCCGAGGGCGGCCTGCGCGAGCTGCTGGGCCGCGATCCCCAGATCGCCCTCAAGATCATCCAGTATTACTCCCTCCAGCATGCCCGCAGCATGAACATGCTGGCCATCCTCTCATCCGGCGACAGCCTGCGCCGCGTCTGCCGCTTTCTGGCCTGGCAGGCGGAGCAGGA
>DBQV01000063.1:1284-1838 GCA_002305755.1 Christensenella sp. UBA1385
ACCGCCCTCAGCCCCTTGGGATAGTGGTTTTTGACGGTGCCGGAGACCTTTTTCGCGCCGCCCAGCGGCGCGCCGCAGGCCAGCACGGCGGCCCAGCCCTCGGGCGCGGCCTCGTCCGCGAAGGTCTCGCCCCGCAGGTAGGCCCGCAGGCGCGGGTCGTCCAGAGGCAGGTCGATCTGCCTGAAAAACTGCCGGCCCAGCGCGGAAAAAAGCTGGTGGGCGGGGCGGAAGCTGCCCTTTTCGATGCCGCCCAGCCGTACCCCGCAGGAAAACAGGGGCAGCTTCGGCAGGAAGTCCGGCTGGAAAAAGCAGAAGGAATCGCCGCGGCGGAAGACGGCCTCCTCATCAAGGCCGGACAGCGTATCGCGCAAAAAGCCCGTCACCGTCTGCCGCTGGGCGGGCGTCAGCCGCTCGCGCCCGCCGCTTTGGCAGTCGGCGCGGCCCGCGCCGCCCGTCCGCCGCATCAGGGCGAGGAACTGCCCTTCGCCCCGCAGCGGGCCGAAGGGATAAAAGCGCCGCATCAGCGATACGTCGATCCCCTCGCAGCCCGGCAC
>DBQV01000063.1:1856-5766 GCA_002305755.1 Christensenella sp. UBA1385
CACGGCCAGCTCGTTCTCCTCCGGCGCGTAGGTGCAGGTGGAATAGAGCAGATAGCCCCCCTCGCGCACCGTGCGCGCGGCGCTTTTCAGTATCTCGGCCTGCCGGGCGGCGCAGCGCTCCACCAGACCGGGGCTCCACTGGGCCAGCGCCTCCGGCTCTTTTCTGAACATCCCTTCGCCGGAGCAGGGCGCGTCCACCAGCGTCAGGTCAAAGGCGGCGGGGCAGGCGGCCGCGATGGCGGCGGGGTCGAGGCAGGCTGTCATCATGTTGGCGTAGCCCATGCGCTCCACGTTCTGCGTGAGCACGCGGCAGCGGCTCATCACGGGGTCGTTGGCCAGCACCAGCCCCTCGGGCGCGGCCATGGCCAGCAGGGAGGCTTTGCCCCCCGGCGCGGCGCAAAGGTCCAGCATCCGAAAGCCGCGGCCGATCTCCGCCGCGGCGGGCACGCACATGGCGCTGGGCTCCTGCACATAGTACATGCCCGCGTGGTGCAGCGGGTGGCGGCCCAGCCCCTCGGCCCCCGCGGCATAGGCCCCCGGGAAAGAGGGCAGTGCCTCGCAGTCAAAGTCGATCAGCGCCTCAAAGCCCTCCGGGCCGATCAGCAGGCGGTTCAGGTGAAAGGCGCGGCGGGGCTGCTGCTCAAATCTCGCCTCAAAGGCGACCCAGTCCGGGCCCAAAAGGGCCCTCATGCGCTCCGAAAAAGCCAAAGGCAGTTCTGTCATCATCTGCCCTCCTGTTTATCCGTCATGGTATTATAGCACGGGCCCGGGAGAGGGAAAAAGACGATTCATTTTCAGAAACGATAAATTATGGACGATCATATTGCCAATATGTTGACAAAAAGGGCCGTATGTTTTATAATATGCACAAGCTTGAAGCTTTATCATGGCTTTTTGCCGTCCTTCCTGATTTTTCAGGGTGTTTGCAACAGTTACTTTTCTGTTGACATTTCTTTATCAAAGGCCTTTTCTCCGGAGGTTTAGTATGCGGCAATCCCATATAAAAATTCGTTTTCCCGCGGCCGGGCTGCTATGCATCCTGCTGATTTTGGCGCTGGCAGGGGGCGCGCTGGCAGAGATCCCGACTTCCGGGGATCTCAAAGATTTTCTGGTATGGAGGCACCATCACGATAGATGGCCAGCCGTACTCGCTGAACGATTCCATCACCGTGACGGAAGGGAACAGTTATGATATACGTCTGCACTTTTCCGAGGGGCAGGGTCATCAGTTTGCAACCGAGCTGAGCTATGATCTGCCTGATGGCTTTCAGGCGACAGCAATAGAGGAAAGGTTTTTTTACATCACCGTCAGCCAGGGCGGTGTAAGCTATCAGGTCAAGGTGCGTTACGCGGTCAGCGGCAACAAGCTGACGGTCAGGATGCTGCGTGAGGATAACGACGAGGCCGCCTGGGAGGCGCTGATGGCGGCCGCCAACGTGCAGTTTTCCGTGGATATGTCCGGCACCATCGCTGAGGGTACGGAAACACTCGTGTGGAACAGCAACACCCAGAGCAATGTCACGGTCAAGCCCGCGCCGCAGGGGATATATATTTCCAAACACGGCGTATTCAACAAGGAGACCGGGCAGATCGACTATACGCTCACAGTGCGCTCCGTGGGCAATAACACCAATGTCGTTGTGACCGACAGTCTGACCGGCAGCGCCATCAGCCTGGATACGGGCAAGGGAGTCAGCGCCTCGCCCGCCATTGGGGGTCTGACTGCCAGCTATGCCAACGGTTTTGTCTATACCATCCCCTCCATGACCGACGGGCAGACCGTTCAGCTGACATACTCCGCCAATGTCGATTTCAGCGCGCTTGGGGGCAGCGGCAACGGCCAGCCCGGGGAGACGGACAACAGCGCCAAGGTGGTCAGCGACGAGAAGCCGGGCGGCGATGAGACGACCACGAACTTCGATTACAATCTGTCTTACAGCACGATCCATAAGAAGTCCACGGCAGTGGCCGATGGGGAGGGCGGCAAGAAGACCGTCAGCTGGACCATCACAGCCAACCCCGAAGCCCTGGTATCCATCGGCGGCAAAACCATCACCGATACCATCGATCCCGGCTCTCAGTCCATCATGGCCTATTCCGGCACAGGCATCACGGTGACGGTGAAAGACAAGGCGGGGGAAGTGGTGCGCACCGAAGAGATCCCCTATCCCTCGCTGACGGCGTACTCCCCTTCCAGTTGGACCTATACCGTGCCAGAAGGCGATACCGAGCCCTATTCGTATGAGATCAGCTATACCACCGAGGTGGACACCGGCAGCCTGCTGGTGGATACACAAGTGAAGAACAAGGCCGATCTCAACGGAAACGCCAGCAGCCACGGCAGCGCCCAGATCGATGTGGGCGAGGATCAGCGCATCGGGATACAAAAGGATGTCAAGCAGGTAGACGGGGATGTGATCACCTGGAGCATCACCCTGAAGGTGCCCGCCTCCGGGCTGACCGGGGAGACCTATTTGTCGGATACCCTGCCCCACATCTGGCTCAACGGAACATGGGTTTATGATGAATATGTGGAGGGTTCTCTCTCCGTCGCGGGGCTGATGGAGGGCGAAAGCTGGAAGCCCGAGCTGGGTGAAACCACCGTTGGCATTCGCTTTTATCGGGATTCGGCGCAAAAGGTGGAGGGCCTGCTGCCCTCCGCTTCCGCCGACCCACGCGAGATCACCGTCACCCTGTCCACCAAAGCGAATGCCGAGTGGATGGCCGCGGCGGCTCAACCCGAAACCGCCTGGATGGCAACGCACACCAACAAAGCGCGCTTCAAGAACAATCACGACTATGTTGAGGATGATGCATCGGCCGTGCCGGTCAGGACCTCCATCAGTAAAAAGGCAACGCCTTTCGGCGCCGGCTCGGATGGCCTGCCCATGTATCTGTTTGAGATCCGTATGGAGAATCTGACCGGGGATATGCATATCACAGACGTCTTTGATACCGATATCCTCAGCTACGTCGATGGAAACATTTGGGCGGGCGGCCACCAGACGGGCTATGTCTACGGAGGAGATCAGTACTATCAGGGAGCTGCCTCCAGCAGCCCGGCTGAGATCACGTTAACGGAAACTGGCTTTGAGGCTACCCTCCCGGAGAGCGCACTGGCGAAGAATGGCAACAATAAGTACCCCTATTATACTTTCTACTACATGCTGAAGGTAAAGGATACCGCAGCCCTTGAGCTGCTGAAAAGCCGCGCCATCGCAAGCGGGAGCGGCAGCCATACGCTGAAAAACACGGTGAGTGAGGGCAGCATCGGCTCTGACGAGGCGGAGGTCATCTATGAGTACAAGCCGCTTGACAAGCAGCTGGTGAGCACCACCATCCCGCAGGATGGCTCCCGCCCTTATGCCAGTTACAAGCTGGTGATCAATGCCGAAGGGGCCGATCTCAACCCCCATGGCGATCGGCTGAAGCTGACGGATACCTATTCCGATACGCTGGCGCTGGATTATTCTTCCATCAAGGTGATTCCGGATGAGGGCGTCACCTACGATGTGACAGGGAATACGGCCACCTATCAGCTGCCGGACAATACCCCCATTACCATTACCTACAATGCTTGGATCGTCGGCTCAGGCACGCTGAACATCAGCAACGAGGCGAAGCTCTCCGGGTTTTCTTCAGACTCGGCCAACTCCAGCGTGACCGTGACAAGCAGCGGCGGCGGCACGGCCAGCGTGCTGTCGATCCGCCTGTTTAAGTACCAAGACGGCAATATGCTCGCAGGGCTCCCGGGGGCCGTGTTCAGCCTGTACAGCAAGGCTGATGACGGCAGCTGGGTGCCTGTGAAGAATAGTCAGGGATCACCGGTCAGCTTTACCACCGGCGACGATGGCTATGTCAGGGTCCAGGGGAACCAGTCCACTCAAGGCTGGACATTGTTTAAAGATGT
>DBQV01000043.1:0-10507 GCA_002305755.1 Christensenella sp. UBA1385
ACGCCCGAGCCTACGCCCGTGCCCTATTTCATCGAGGTGGACGTGACCAACCAGCTGGTGAAGGTGTTCGGCCTGGATGAAAACAAAGAGTACAAAAAGCTGGAAAAAATCTTTACCGCCTCTACGGGAACGGAGAAATTTCCCAGCGATGTGGGCACCTGGACCCTGTCGGGCCGCAAGGCGCGCTGGGCGATGTTCCCTACCTGGGGCGGCGGCTACGCCCAGTACTGGACGAAGATCAACAGCAGCATCGCCTTCCACTCCTTCATGTATACGCCCGACCGCAAGCAGGTGAAGATGGCCTCGGTCAAAAAGCTGGGCAGGCCCGCCAGCCACGGCTGCATCCGGCTGTCGCTGTATGACGCCAAGTGGATCTACGACAATATCGGCGAGGGCGTGCAGGTGTGGATCCATGAGGATGCCGCGCCGGACCCGGAGCTGAAGTACGCTAACCGCCTCGGCCCCTTCTCCGACGAGATCGGCACCCATGTGCCCACCCCGGTGCCCACCGCGACGCCCGTCTATCAGATGGCGGATCGGCCCGCCGGCGAGGTGCGGGAGCTGAAGCTCGGCGCGGAGGGCGAGGACGTGTTCTGGCTGCAGAGCCGCCTGAAGGAACTGGGCTACTACCTGGGCAGCGTGACGGGCCAGTTCCGTGAGGGCACGCGCGACGCGGTGAAGAGCTATCAGAAGGCCAACGGCCTGCGCGGCGGTGGCGTGGCGAACGTGGCCACGCTGGAGCATCTTTACGCTGGCGCGGCCGCGGAAGCGGCGGCAGCCGTCCCGACGGCGACCCCGGCGCCGGCCTTGGAGGAGAGCCCCGCGCCCGAAACTACGCCCGACCTCGTGGTCAGCGGTCAGGACTGACGCAAAGCGCCGCCCGAAGCGATCCGGGCGGCCTTTTTCAAAGGATATGAGCAAGAGCCTCTACGAGCATCTGACGGAAGACCTGAAGGGCCGCCTGCCCCTGCACATGCCGGGGCACAAGCGCAGCGCCCTGCTGGCCCCCTATCTGGAGGGGCTGGGCGCGGCGCTGGACATTACCGAGATCGAAGGTTTTGACAACCTGCACGCGCCCGAGGGGCTGCTGCTGGAGGGGATGGAGCGGGCGGCCAGGCTGTACGGGGCCTGCCGCAGCTTCTATCTGGTGAACGGCAGTACGGGTGGCATTTTGGCCGCCATGCACGCCCTGAGCCGGCGGGGGGATACCGTGATCATGCAGCGCGGCTGCCATCTCTCCGTCTGGCAGGGGGCGGCGCTGCGGGGCCTGAGGCCCGTCTATCTGTATCCGCGGTTTTCGCCGGAGCTGGGGATGCCCCTCTCCCTGGGCGCGGAGCAGCTTTCGCGGGCGCTGCGCCTGCACCCGGAGGCGAAGCTGCTGGTGCTGACCTGCCCCGGTTATGAGGGCGCGCTCAGCAATCTGGACGCGCTGGTGGCCCTCGCCCACGGGCGGGGTCTCAGAGTGCTGGTGGACGCGGCGCACGGCGCGCACCTGGGCATTCTGCCCGGCTTTCCCCGCGGGGCCGTTGAGAGCGGCGCGGACATCGTGATCCACAGCCTGCACAAGACCCTGCCCTCGCTGACGCAGACGGCGCTGGCCCACGCTGCGGATGAGCAAACGGCGCTCGGCCTGGCGGAAGCGCTGGACGTCTTCCAGACCAGCAGCCCCTCCTACCTGCTGATGGCCTCCATCGACGGCTGCCTGCGCCTGATAGAGGAAAGGGGGGAGGAGCTCTCCGCCCGCTGGCTGGAGCGGCTGAGCGCCTTTCGAAGCGGGGCGAAGCGGCTGAAGCGTTTTCAGATACTGGACGCCGAGAGCCCGCCCGAGGGCCTGTGGGGGCTCGACCCCTCCAAGCTGCTGATCGGCTGCGCCGGCAGCGGCATCCCGGGCCGAACGCTCGGCGAACGGCTGCGGGTGGAGTTCGGCATCGACCTGGAGATGGCCGGCCCGCTGTCCGCGCTGGCCATGACCGGCATGGGCGACGGTGAGGAGGCCCTGCCCCGCCTGCTGGATGCGCTTGCGCGCATCGAAAGCGGCCTGCCGCCCGGGCGCTTGCCCGCCGCGCAGCCCCTGCCCGAAGCCGAAGCCGTGATGACGCCCGATGAAGCGCTGGCTCTGCCCTTTGAGCTGCGTCAGGCGGAGAGGGCGGAGGGCCTTGTCTGCGCCGAGTTCATTACCGTGTACCCGCCGGGCGCGCCCCTGCTGGCTCCGGGCGAGCGCGTATCGGCCGAAGCGCTGGCGGCGCTGCGCGGCGCGCAGCAGACCCGCACAAGGAGCAAAGGGAGGCAGGGCCAAATCGCTGTTTTAACGGGCTGTGAATGATATGTAAACGATGGCGGCCTTCCTTGCAAAGGCCGCGCCGCCTGTGCGATAATAAAGTATCAACCGCGCGGCGGTTCATGAGAAAGGAAGAATCATGCAAAAGAAATTGCTTGCCCTGCTGGCGGCCCTCGTGCTGGCGCTGAGCTCCGCCTCCGCCCTGGCCGAGCAGCCTGCCGAAGACCCGGTGATGGCTACCTTTAACGGAGAGAATATCCTGAAAAGCGAAGTGGACGAGGTGCTCCCTCAGCTTTCCGGCTACATGAGCGACGCGACGGACTACCGCTACGCGGCCGAGTTCCTGGTGCAGCAGCGCATCCTCGCCAGGAAGATCGAGGAGATGGGCTTCAACACCTTCTCCGCGGAGGAGGAGGCCGCCTTTGCTTCCGAGGCCGAGAGCCAGTGGAACGAAGGCATCGAGAGCTATGTCAGCTACTATCTGGCCGAGGACACCGAGGAGGCCAGGGCCCAGCTGAAGACCCAGGCGGAAGAGTTTTACACCCAGCAGGGCCTCACGCTGGAATCCCTCAAGGACAATCTGCGCCAGAGCGCGGCGGTGGACCGCATGAGCGCCTATCTGGTGGGCGATTATGAGCCCAGCGAGGAAGAGATCCAGAGCGTGTTCCAGCAGTTTGGCCAGAGCTATCAGCAGAACTACGAGAACAACATCGCCGCCTACGAGTACAACACCTATTACTACCAGCAGCCCAGCTGGTACACGCCCGAGGGCTACCGCGGCATTATCCATATCCTGCTCAAGCCCGACGCCGAGGCGCTGGAAAACTACAGCACCCTGACATCCCGCTATGAAGAGCAGCAAAGCAACGCCGGCAGCGAGAGCGCCCAGACGGAGGCGCAGGATGAGGCCGTGGCTGCCGAAGCCGAAGCCGAGGAGACGGAGGGCACGGCTGAGCCCACCGCCGCGCCTACCGAAACGCCCGCCCCCGTCACGCCCGAGCAGATCGAGCAGGCCCGCCAGGCCGTGCTGGACTCCGTGAAGGCCGCCACCGATGATATCTATGCCCGCCTCGCCAGCGGCGAGAGCTTTGAAAGCCTGATCGCCCAGTATGGTGAGGACCCGGGCATGCAGGATGAAACGACGCTGGCCGAGGGCTACAGCGTGCACAGAGAATCCGTGGTGTGGGACCCCGCCTTCACAGCCGCCGCCTTCTCCGATAAGATGGTCCAGGTGGGCGATGTGAGCGACCCTGTGATCGGCAGCTACGGCGTGCACATTCTCAAGTACCTGCGCGACGTGCCCTCCGGCCTGATCATGACCGACAGCATCCGCGCCGACATCGTGGACTATCTGAAGGCCGTCAGGCAGAACAGCGCCATGACCGACGCGCTGGCCGACTGGGCGAGCCAGTACGACATCACCTACAACGAGGAAAACATCCAGGCAGCCATCGCGGATGCCAAGGCGCTGGAACCCGACGACGAGGGCGTGCAGGCCGTGCCCGACGATGAGGAAGCGGTGGAAGAGCCCGCCGTGACCGAAGCCCCCAACTGATCCCTTACGTGTTTCTGCCCGCCGTGCGGCCCGATGGCCCGCGGCGGGCTGTTTTTTGCAAACATATTGACAAACTTCTATTCGACCCATAATATATAGAAAAATTTCTATGGGAGGCGGGCTGTGGAGAGGATCTATCAGGAGACGGCCGGGAAGCTGAAGGCGCTGTCAGACCCCAAGCGTCTCAAGATCGTGGACATGCTATCCTGCGGGGAGATGTGCGCCTGCGTCATCCTGGAGTCCTTCCATATTACGCAGCCCACGCTTTCGCACGATATGCGCGTGCTGCTGGAGGCGGGCCTGGTACGCGACCGGCGGGAGGGGAAGAATACCTATTACTCGCTGAACCGCGAGGCGCTGGACGCGCTGCGTGCGGTGCTGGGGCAAATGTTTCAGGACAAGCCGGACTGCATCTGTCGTCTGGCGGAGCAGGCGTGCAGGGAAGGAAAAGAGGGGGAGCAGGGCCATGACAGATCAACGTGATCGGGGAATCAGCGCGTTTCAGCGCTATTTATCGGTATGGGTGCTGCTGTGCATGGCGCTGGGGGTGCTGATCGGCAGGTTCGTTCCCGCCGTGCCTGAGGCGCTTTCCAAAATGCAGATCGCGGGCATTTCCGTGCCCGTCGCGGTGCTGATCTGGGTGATGATCTATCCCATGATGATGAAGGTGGATTTCCAGAGCCTGCGTCAGGTGGGCAGGAACCCCAAGGGCCTGTTTCTCACCTGGATCATCAACTGGCTGATCAAGCCCTTCACCATGTACGGCATCGCCTATTTCTTTCTCTTCGTGGTGTTCCGCCCGCTGATCCCGCGGGAGCTGGCTACGCAGTACCTGGCCGGGGCCGTGCTGCTGGGGGCCGCTCCCTGCACGGCCATGGTGTTTGTGTGGAGCACGCTCACCAGGGGCAATCCCGCCTACACCGTGGTGCAGGTAGCCACCAACGATCTCATCATCCTGGCGGCCTTTGTGCCGATCGTCAAGTTTTTGCTGGGGGTGTCCAATGTGAGCGTGCCCTACGACACGCTGCTGATCAGCGTCTTCTTGTTTGTGGTCATCCCGCTGGCGGCGGGCGTGCTGACGCGCGCCGCGGTGACCGGGCGGCGCGGGCAGGCTTACTTCGACGGCGTCTTCGTGCGCCGCTTTGACGGGGCCACGACCGCCGGACTGCTGCTCACGCTCGTGCTGATCTTCAGCGCGCAGGCGCAGGTGATTCTCGCAAACCCTTTGCACATCGCGCTGATCGCCGTGCCGCTGATCCTGCAGACCTTCCTTATATTTTTCATCGCCTTCGGCGCTGCCAGGGCGCTGAAGCTGCCCTTTGATATCGCCGCGCCCGCCGGCATGATCGGGGCCTCCAACTTCTTTGAGCTGGCGGTGGCCGTGGCCATCGCGCTGTTTGGCACGACCAGCCCGGCGGCGCTGGCTACCACCGTGGGCGTGCTGACCGAGGTGCCCGTGATGCTCACGCTGGTGCGGATCGCCAACAAGACCGGGGACTCCCAAACGGCAGCCCTGCTGGGACAGGAGCGGAGATAGCATGGAGCGCAGGAAGAAGGTGGCTTTCGTCTGCGTGCACAACTCCTGCCGCAGCCAGATCGCGGAGGCGCTGGGCCGAAGATACGCTCATGATCGCTATGAATTTTTATCCGCCGGCACGGAGATCGCGGGCCGCATCAACCCGGACGCCGTGCGCCTGATGAAGAGCATCTACGGCATCGACATGGAGGCGGCGCAGCGCCCCAAAAAGCTTGACGATCTGCCGCCGATCGACATCCTGATCACCATGGGTTGCAACGTAGCCTGCCCCAACCTGCCCTGCGGGCACCGGGAGGATTGGGGCCTGGAGGATCCGACGGGCCGGGGCGACGAAGCCTTCCTGGCCGTGATCGGGCAGATCGAGAGGAAGATCAAAAGCCTTGATCTGTGACCGTGCCGCATAAAGCCCGTGCCGCCCGGCATGGGCTTTGCACTGTTTTTCCAAATCGCTGTGATCCCCAGGGTCTTTTCCGCTCTGCCGCTCCGCGGGAAGATCAGTACAACGGGGTATCATATCCATAGCGGGCAGGATCGCCGGGCGTTGGTGTCTGAGGGCGGGGCAAAGGAGCGGAGCATGGCGGACATGGACAGGAAAATCGGAAGAATCCGAAAGGAGGCCGCGGCGGGCGGGCCGGAGCGCGACGCGCAGATCGTGCGCACCAGCCTGGTCGGTGTCGCGGCCAACGCGGTACTGGCGGGCCTCAAGGCCTTTGTGGGGCTGGTCACAGGCTCCATCGCCGTCACGATGGACGCGGTCAACAACCTGTCGGATGCCGCCAGCTCCCTTATCACCATTGTGGGCACCAAGCTGGCCGCCCGGCAGCCTGACAGGGAGCACCCCTTTGGCTACGGCCGGGTGGAGTATCTGAGCGCGATGGTGATCTCGCTTCTGGTGCTGTACGCGGGTGTGACCGCCTTTACCGAATCGATGAAGCGGATCGCGGATCCCGTCGCGCCCGATTATACAGCGGGCTCTCTGGCGATCGTGGCGGTGGGCGTAGCGGTGAAGCTGCTGCTGGGCCGCTATGTGAAGGGCGTTGGGCGGCGGGTGCGTTCCGATTCTCTCATCAATTCCGGCGAGGACGCGCGGCTGGACGCTGTGATCTCCGCCTCCACGCTGCTGGCGGCGGCGCTCAGCCTGCTCTTCGGCCTGAGGATCGAGGCCTGGCTGGCCGCCGCGATCGCGCTGTTTATCATACGCTCTGGCATCGGTATGCTGCTCGACACCCTTTCGCGCCTTTTGGGCGAGCGGGCGGACGCGGCGCTGGCCGGGGCCATCCGCCGCACGGTGACGGGCTTTGAGCCCGTCAGCGGCGCCTATGACCTCATCCTCAACAACTACGGGCCTGAGTTCAACAGCGGCTCCATCCACATCGAGGTGCCGGACACCATGACGGCGAACGAGTTGGACAGCCTGAGCCGCCGGATCGCGGATGAGGTGTATCTGAAGCACGGCGTGGCGCTGACCGCCATCGGCATATACTCCGTCAATACCAGGGATCCCGGGGCTGTGAAGGCCAGGGAGAAGGCGCGAGAGATCGCGCTTGGCTATGCCGACGTGCTGCAGCTGCACGGGTTTTATTTTGACGAGCGGGAAAAGCGGCTGCGCTTTGACCTGATGATCGGCTTTGGCGCGAAGGACAGGGAGAAGCTCTTTGAAGAGATCTGCGGCCGTATGCGCGAAGCCTTTCCCGGCTATGACATACAGGCGGCCATGGATACCGACCTGGGGGAGGAGCGCTAAGGGCCGCGCATATCACCGCGCTCTGGCGGAATCTGCCGGCGCGGGACAGGGGCCCGGGAGGGCCGCCGCAAAAAGGAGGAAACATGAAGGGCAAATGCATCATCACGGCGCTGCTCGCGCTGTGCCTGATGGCGGCCGGGGCCGTCGACGCGGGCCTTGCCGCTGGGGCGGGCGGGAGCACCGCGCCGGGGCAGGGAGACGCCGAGATCTATCTGGCGGGCGGCTGCTTCTGGGGCACACAGAAGTTTTTCGATCAGTTTGACGGCGTGGTGCTGACGGAAACGGGCTACGCCAACGGCCGAGGCGAGGGCGTGAGCTATCAGGATGTCATCGCGGGCAGCGGCCACGCGGAGACCGTGCGCGTGGTCTACGATGAGCGCGTGATCTCGCTGCGAAGGCTGCTGGACTACTACTTCACGGTCATCGACCCCGTCTCGGTGAACCAGCAGGGCAACGACAGAGGCATCCAGTACCGCACCGGCATCTACTACACCGATGAGGCGCAGCTGCCGGAGATCACCGAGGTCTACGCGCGCGAGGAAGAGCGCGCCGGGCAGAAGCTGGCGGTGGAGGTGGCTCCGCTGGACGGCTTCACGCGGGCGGAGGAATACCACCAGAAGTACCTGGATAAGAACCCCGCGGGCTACTGCCACATCCCTGCGGAGTTTTTCGGCCTGCAGGAGCGCGAAAAGGAGGAACTGCGCCTGCGCATCGGCGACCAGGCCTTTGACATCACGCAGAACGCCATGACGGAGCGGGCCTTTACGGGCGAGTACGATCACTTCTTTGAAAAAGGTCTCTACGTGGACGTGGTCAGCGGCGAGCCCCTCTTCTCCTCCGAGGACAAGTACGATTCCGGCTGCGGCTGGCCGGCTTTCACCAAGCCCGTGAGTGACGGCGCGCTGAAGGAGTTTGTGGACCTCTCCTTTGGCATGCAGCGAGTTGAAGTGAAGAGCAGCGGCGCGCTCTCCCACCTGGGCCATGTGTTTGAGGATGGGCCTGAGGAGGCGGGCGGCCTGCGCTACTGCATCAACTCCGCCGCCCTGCGCTTCATCCCCTATGACAGACTGGATGAGGAGGGCTACGGCAAATGCAAGAGCCTGTTTGGGGATTGATTTGCGCTGAAACAGCGGCCTTCGCGCTATCTTTCCAGACCGCGGCGAAACGGGTATAATCCCTTCGCCGCGGGGCGGGGACCCGCGCGGCGCAAGAGAGGGAACGGCACAGGTGAAACACAGGTGGATGAGCCCCGGCCGCTTTATCGCGCTGGGCTTTGGCGGGCTGATACTGCTGGGCACGCTGCTGCTCCTGCTGCCTGTTTCGGCGCGCCCGGGCATTTCGGTGGCGCCTCTGGAGGCGCTGTTCACCTCCACCAGCGCGGTCTGCGTAACGGGCCTGCTGGTGGTGGATACGGCCGATACCTTCAGCGCCTTCGGCCGCACGGTGATCGCCCTGCTGATCCAGATGGGCGGGCTGGGCGTCGCCTCCATCGGCGTGGGCTTTTTCCTGCTGACGGGCAAGGAGGTGGGCATCCGCGAGCGCGTGTGGGTGCGCGAATCGCTCAACCTGAGCACACTGGAGGGTATGGTGCGGCTGGTGAAGACCATCCTGCTCATCACCTTCGGCTTTGAGCTGCTGGGCGCGGCGCTCAGCTATATCGAGTTTTCCCGGCACTATGAGCCGCTGGAGGCGATGGGGATCAGCGTCTTCCATGCCATAGCCTCCTTCAACAACGCGGGCTTTGACATCCTGGGCGGCTTCAGGAGCCTGGAAGATTACCGCGGCAGCGTGCTCCTGAACCTGACCACCGCGGGGCTGGTCATCTTCGGTGGGCTTGGCTTCTACGCCATGCGCGAGATCGCGACCAGGCGCTCCCTGACCGCCCTCAGCCTGAACACCAGGATCGTGCTGCTGATGACCGGCACCCTGCTGGCCGCGGGCACGCTGCTGATCAAGCTGACGGATCGCGTGACCTGGCTGGAGGCTTTTTTCATCAGCGCATCCGCCCGCACGGCAGGCTTTGCCACCCGGCCTATCTCCGCCTTCAGCAGCGCGGGGCAGTTTGTCATCATCCTGCTGATGTTTATCGGCGCCTCACCCGGCTCCACAGGCGGCGGCACAAAAACGACCACCGCCTTCACAATGTACAGAAGCATCCTGTCCTTTGCCGCCAACAAGACGGCGACGGCCTTCCGCAGGACCATACCGCGCGAGAGCGTGCTGCGCGCCTTTATGCTCAGCCTGATGAGCCTTGCGCTGGTCTGCCTGATGACTTTCCTGATCAATGTGCTGGACCCTCGGTTCAGCTTCCTTCAGATACTGTTTGAGGTGGTCTCGGGCTTTGGCACGGTGGGCCTTTCGACCGGCATCACGCCGCAGCTGACGGTGGCCAGCAAGCTGCTGCTCTGCCTGACCATGTTCATCGGCCGCCTCGGCCCGCTGACCATGGCCTGCCTGTGGGTCTACAAGCCCGCCGCGCATGTATCCTACGGTGAGGAGCCCGTGACCATCGGATGATCCGATCCCCTGTGCCGCTTGCATCCTGGGGCCCTGTGCGCCCCGTCCTTCCCCGGCCCGGCTGAACCGGGATGAAAATCGCGTCCTGCTTACAAGAGGATCAGCGTAAGGAGAATGTGTTGTGAACAATAACAGGAAACAGGGCCACAGCTATTGTGTGATCGGCCTGGGGCGCTTCGGCACCGCTCTGGCGCAGACCCTGGCGGAAAACGGCCAGGAGGTGCTGGTGCTCGACAGCAGCGAGAGCAAGATCCGTGATATCCAGGATAAGGTGCAGCAGGCGCTCGTCGCTCCCTATATGGATAAGGCCGCCCTGCATGAGGCCGGGGTGCAGAACTGCGATACCGTGATCGTGTGCATCGGCGAGAATGTGGAGGCCAGCATCCTGACCACGCTCAACGTGATCGATCTGGGCGTGCCGCGCGTGATCGCCAAGGCCGTCAGCGCCGAGCACGGCCGCGTGCTGCAGAAGATCGGGGCCGAGGTGGTCTACCCCGAGCGCGACCGCGCCGTGCGCCTGGCCGGGGCGCTGGTGCGCCCGCACGCGCTGGACTATTTGGTGCTTTCGGATGAATACGCCATCAGCGAGGTGCTGCTCAGCGACAAGCTGGACGGCCTCTCCATCCGCCAGGCCGACCTGCGCAAGCGCTTCGGCCTGAACATCGTGGCCATCGTGCGCGGACAGGAGACCCTGGCGGAGTTCACGCCCGACTTTGTGCTGCATCAGGAAGACTATCTGGTGGTGGTCGGCAAAAAGGACAGCGTGACCCGCTTTGAAAAACATATGGGATAGGCGGGGGAGAGAGCGGCAAAGCTGTTTGCCACGGGGGCCGCGGGCGCGGCCCCTTAGCCCGTCAAAGAACCAAGTTCTTTGAC
>DBQV01000043.1:10591-71147 GCA_002305755.1 Christensenella sp. UBA1385
CAAGAACAGCGTGCAGAACGAGCGCCTGCTCAAATGGGCAAACGGAAATGACCTCTGGCTGCACGCCAAGGACATGCCCGGTTCGCACGTCATCGTGCGGGCCGAAGGCCGGCAGATCAGCGAGGAGGCGCGCCTGTGCGCGGCCAAGCTGGCAGCCTTTTACTCCAAGGGGCGGGGCAGGCAGGTGCCCGTCAACTACACGCTGCGCAGGTATGTGAAAAAGCCCGGCGGCACGCCGGAGGGCTTTGTCACCTTTACGGAGGAAAGGCTGCTGATCGTCTCCTGCGAGGAGTACGAGGTGAAAGCGATGGAAAAGGCCATGTGTGAGCGATATACCGATATCAACGCCCGCACCATCGACAGCTGGGTGGCGGGCGGCTGGGAATGGGGCAGGCCCATCAGCCATGAGGAATATCTCAGGGCGCGGGAAGGCGATTTTTGCATGCTGCTCACGCCCACCAGGCCCGTGCCGGGGGAATGGTTCCCGCCGCTCAAAGGCTGCCGCGTGCTGGGCCTTGCCGCGGGCGGGGCGCAGCAGATGCCCCTGTTTGCCGCGCTGGGGGCTGAGTGCACGGTGCTGGATTACTCCCCGGCGCAGCTCAAAAGCGAGGAGGAAGCCGCCCGGCGGGAGGGCTATGATATCCGCATCGTGCGCCACGACATGACCAGGCCCCTGCCCTTTGAGGACGGAGCCTTTGACCTGATCTTTCACCCGGTCAGCAACTGCTATATCGAGCAGGTACAGCCGCTCTGGCAGGAGTGCTTCCGCGTGCTGCGGCCCGGCGGCATCCTGATGGCGGGGCTCGACGTTGGCATCAACTACCTGTTTGACGAGACGGAGACCACGCTGTCAAACCGCCTGCCCTACAACCCGCTGAAGGATCCGGAGCTGATGCGCCGGGCCCTTGAGAGAAACGAGGGCGTGCAGTTTTCCCACACTTTGGAGGAGCAGCTGGGCGGCCAGCTGAAGGCCGGCTTTTGCCTGACCCACCTGTACGAGGATACCAACGGCTCGGGCCGCCTGCACGAGTATGGCGTGCCCAGCTTCGCGGCCACGAGGGCGATCAAACCATTATAGCTCCCAGATATCCGTCGCCACCCTGTCCACAAAGCGCCTGTCGTGCTCCACAAAGATCATGGTGGCGTCCGTATCGGCCAGCATGCTTTCGATCTGCTCGCGGCTTTCCAGGTCGATGTAGTTGAGCGGCTCGTCCCACAGGTAGAGGTGGGCGGGCCTTGCCATGGAGGCGGCGAGCAGCAGCTTTTTCTTTTGCCCCATGGAAAAGCCGGAGGCCTCGCGCGCGAAGTCCTCCCTGGGGAAGCCGAACTTGCGCAGCAGCGTGAGGAAGAGATCGGCCGGCAGGCCCTCGCGCTCGGCGATCTCAAAGGGCGTGCCCCGCACATGCCCCGTCTCCTGCGGCAGGACGGAGAGGATGAGGCCGCCGGGACGGGACAGGCTGCCGCCCGTTGGGGAGAGGCTGCCCGCGATCAGGCGCAGCAGGGTGGATTTGCCCGCCCCGTTGTGCCCGGTGAGGGCAACGCGCTGCCCCTGCTCCAGCTGCAGGTTGAGCCCCTCCACCAGCAGCGGGCCACCCGGGTAATGAAAGGAAAGGTTCAAAGCCTTTACCAGCACGCGGGCCGGGTGGGGCAGCGGGTGCAGGCTCAGGCTGCCCTGGTACTCAATGTCCTTGAGCAGCTGTTCCTTTTCCTCGATGCTGCGCTCCAGGCGGTTCTCGATCGCCAGGGAGCGCTTCATCATTTTGGCGGATTTGTGGCCCACATAACCGCGGTCGGCCACATGGCTGCCGATCTTGCTGGCTTCCACCCTGTCGCTCCACTCGGCCTTTTCCCGGGCGGATTCCTGCAGCCGCCTGATATCCTTTTTAAGCTTTTCGTTCTGGGCCAGCTCGGAGGCGTCGCGCGCCTGCTTGTTTTCGCGGTAGCTGGAATAATTGCCCTTTTCGATGCGGATGCTGTTTTTCTGCAGGGCCATGATATGATCCACCGAACGGTCCAGAAAGCTGCGGTCGTGGCTGACCAAAAGGAAGCCCGATTTGCCGGCCAGATACTCCGCCGCGATGTCGCGCCCGCGCATGTCCAGGTGATTGGTGGGCTCGTCGATCAAAAGAAAGCGGTTTTTGCGCAGAAACAGCGCGCACAGCAAAAGCCGCGTGCGCTCGCCGGGCGAAAAGCTGAGGAAGGGGCGCTCCAGCTCGCCCGCGGGGATGCCCATCCTGTCTGTCTCCCGCTCGATCAGGCTGTCGATGATGTAGCCGTCCTGCGCGCTGTACATTTGCTCGATCTCGCCCCAGCGGCTCAGGCTCTGGCTGTCGCCCGCCGCCAGCAGGCGCTCCATCTGCTTTTCCCACTCGTCAAAGGGCGCGATGGCTTCCCGCAGGCAGCGGCGGGCCGTGCCCTTTGTGCCAGCCTGAAAGGGGAAGCTGTCAAAGCGCGCCGTGGTCTCGATGCGGCCCTGCCCCTTCAGCTCGCCCGACAGCAGGCGCAGCAGCGTGGTCTTGCCCCGGCCGTTGCGCCCCACCAGGCCCAGCCGCCAGGAGGTATCCATGCTGAAGGAAAGATCGCTGAAAACGGGCGTATAGCTGCCCGGATAGGTAAAAGAAAGGTGTTCTATGATGATGCCCGGCATAAGCCCCTCCGTATCGCTACCGAAAAAAGCCCATAGGGCCGCATCTTCGGCTGAATAACGATTACCTGAGGGTCTTTCTCATCGGCGCGTCTCCTTTTTTGATGTCACCAGCATAGGCGAAAAGGCGGGGGCTGTCAAGGGAAAGGCTGTGGTATAATGGGCAGAGCAGAGGCGGGAACATATCACGGCCGGCGGGGATGAGATGGAGATCGGGGGATATACCGGCCGCCAAGAGGGTAAGATGCCGCGCCTGTGCCCGGCGGTGGGCCGGACGGCGTATACAAGGCCCCGGCGCCGCGGGGGGGCATTCCCTGCTCACTCCGGCGGCCTGGAAGAGCGAGGCGCTGCCGGGCCTTGCCCGGGTGGCCGGAGACGGCGCCACCGCCGTATTGATGCAGGACATTCCGGCTGGCCCCGCAAGCCCGCGCCGGGGCCTGCGCAGCGCCGCATGAAGAAAAGGAGGCAGCCGTGAACCGTTTGGAAGCTTTTGAACAAATGCTGGCCGACCTGCGGGCGCAGGCGGAGCGTGAACAGGCGGAAATGGACGGTCTGAAAGCCGCGGGCAAGGAAAAATCCGCCACCTACCGGCAGCTTTTCGCCAACCGCGTGCTGTACCGGATGATGCTGGAGCGGTACAGGGCCTATGGGCTGTTGCCTTAAAGGGCAGCGGCCTGAGCGGGCTGCCGCGGGGGCCGGCGGGCGAACCATGCCCCCAGCGGTCATGCGCGGTCCTTCTTCCGGCTTGACAAGTCGCCCCGCGCCGCTATCATACAGGCGGGAGGAAAAAGTATGAAGCTTCAGTATTTCGGGACGGCCGCCGCGGAGGGCTGGCCGGGGGTTTTCTGCCGCTGTGAATATTGCCGCGAGGCTGCGCGCCTTGGGGGCAAAAACATCCGCACCCGCTCGCAGGCGCTGCTGGACGGGCGGATCCTGTTTGATCTTCCGCCGGATACCTATCTGCACATGCTGCGGGATGGTCTTGACCTGCCGCACATCCGCAGCGTGCTGATCACGCACACCCATCAGGATCACTTCTACCCCGAGGAGCTTGGCTTCCGCTACGGGGTATTCGCCCGCGGCGTGGACGATACGCTGACCCTGTACGGCAACGACGCCATGGCCGCCGCGCTGGAGCGCGTGATCACAGGGGAGGGCAAATCCCGCGAGGTGGTGGATTGGCGCGAGATCGCGCCCTATCAGCCCATTGAGATCGAGGGCTACACGGTCTCCGCTATGCTGGCCAGCCATGACAGGGGCGAGCGCTGCTACATCTACCTGGTGGAAAAGGAGGGGCAGACGCTGCTCTACGGCAACGACACCGGCCTCTTCCCCGAAAAGACCTGGGAATACCTTGCGGATAAAAAGCTTGGCCTCGTCAGCCTGGACTGCACCACCGGCTATGCCAAGGAGGGCCGCAACCACATGGGCGTGCCCGATGTGATCGAGGTGAAGCGGCGCCTGACCGCCATGGGCTGCGCGGATGAAAGCACACGCTTTGTGGCCACCCACTTCTCGCACAACGGCCGCCTGCTGCACCATGAGCTGGAGGCCGCCCTCTCGCCCCACGGTATCGGCGTGGCCTATGACGGCATGACGGCGGAAGTATAGGGGACGATCGGGAGCAACTGTTTACAGGGATCAAACTGATAAAAGAACAACGACAGAACAAGAAAACATGGGCCCGGAGCCGATCCGGGCTCATGCTGTTGTCTGCAATTCCATAACGGAATCTTGAATCGGGATGATTGATTAAAACGAGTAGTAACATGCGGATTTATCCTGACGGGGATGGGGATCTCGCGAAAGACACGCCGAGATTATGCCGATTGAAACGTCAATTGAAGCGGGATTTTTTGCTTGAAACATTTGGATTTCTGTTATTTTTTGGATAAATATTGACACTGCGCGCCGTAGAACTATAAAATAACAAAAATGGAATCGAAGAGCGGACTCCATAGTAACTCGATTAGGAGGGGAAATCTGTGAAAAAGTTAGTTGGTCTCATGCTGCTGCTGACCATGCTGGTGGGCACGGGCTCCGCTGCCCTGGCAGAGGAAAAGGTGACGATCACTTTTGTCGGCATCAAGAGCGAGGTTCAGGATGTCATGAAGGAAATCATCGCCGGATTTGAAGCTGATCATCCGGACATTCATGTGGAGTATTCCTATAACCCGGATGGCGCTTCGGGCCTGGCGTCCATGATCTCGTCCGGCAATGTGCCTGATTTGCTGAATGTGTATCCGCTGGAAGCGCAGTACCGCGCGTACTATGACAACGGCTATATCCGTGATGTCAGCGAGTTCTGCGGCAATATCGAACAGTCGCTGCTGGACCTTTGCTCCTACAATGGCGTTCAGATCGGCGTGCCGTTTACTCTGTCTACTTACGGCGTGTATTACAACAAGAAGATCTACGCTGACCTGAACCTGGAAGTGCCCACAACCATCGAAGGCCTGCTGGCCAACGCCAAGGCCTGTAAGGACGCGGGATATGATGCCTTTACTCTGCCGATGGGAGGAAGCCAGAATCAGATCACGGAGCGCCTGCTCGGTGCCCTTGACGGGGAGACGCACCTGAAATTTGCAAAAGTTGCCGCGGGCGAACTGGCCATTACTGATGTGCCTTCCGTGAAGGCCTATGCCGATCTGATGCTCGCGCTGATGCCGCTGAGCACGGAAGATGCGTTAGGCCTTAACTATGACGGTGCGACTGCGGACTTTGTCACCGGCAAGGCGGCCATGCGTTTTGACGGCTCATGGTTCCTGTCTACCGCGCTGAAGGCTCAGCCGGACTTTGAAGTGGGTTATTTCGCCATTCCGTCCGCAGTATCCGATACCCCCATCGTGCCTGTGAATGTGGACACGACAGTGGGCATGTCCGCTACCACCAAGTATCCTGAGGCGTGCGCGAAGTTCCTTGAGTACCTGACCGGCACGGAAGTCCAATCGAAGTATTACGCGGTCGACGGCAACATCAACATGACCAAGGGCGTTGTATACGACAAGGCTCAGCTGATGGATGTGTATGAGGCGGTCATGGCGGGCCATATGTCCATCACGCAGATCAATCAGTGGGGCAAAAACGGTGTTCTGATCCGCCAGGATCTTGGTTCAGCCATTCAGGGCCTGTTCGGCGATCAGGATGTAGACGCTTACTTCCAGGCCTGCGCCGATGTCATCGCTAACGATTGGGAATAAGCTCGGTTAGCTGTACCAAATATCATCTGTGACCAGGGGCTGCCGCGCGGAGATGCTCTTTCCGTGCGGCAGCCCTTAAAGGAAGGCGCTGTATGTCTGTAAAAGGAAAAGGAAATAACGGGAACACGCTCATTCAGCGCTCCAGAAGGACCACCTTTATGCTTTTCAGTCTGCCCGGTGTGCTTCTGTACAGTGTGTTCTTTATCTATCCTGTCGGCCTTGGGATCTATTACAGCTTGACCGATTGGAACGGCATCACCCGCGATTGGAACGTTGTCGGTTTTCAGAATTACATCACGCTTTTTTCAAATACGCGCTATCAGAAGGCGATGAGCTTTACGCTGCGGTACGCCGTGCTGCTGGTTCTCTTTACGCTGGTGCTGAGCGTTGTTTTGGCTCTGCTTTTGGATAAGCCGCTCAAAGGTATGACCTTCTATCGGGGGATGTTTTTCCTGCCGGCTGTTCTGTGCGGCATCACGATCTCGCTTGTTTTCAGCCAAATTTTCATGCGCGTCCTTCCATTGCTGGGCAGCGCGCTGAACCTTGATTTCTTGAAAAAAAGCCTGTTGGGACGCAAAGAGACCGCTCAGTATGGCATATTGTTCGTCAATCTATGGCAGGGGGTGGCCATGCCCACGGTGCTGATGCTGGCCGGTATGCAGACCGTGCCAAACGAACTGTATGAATCCGCAAAACTGGACGGCGCAGACGGGTGGCATTGCTTTTGGAAAATTACAATGCCCTTCTTGCTGCCCACCGTGACCATTGTGGCGATCCTTACCCTGAAAGGCGGGCTTGGAGTCTTTGACTATATCAAGGGCCTGACGGACGGCGGCCCAAACAACTCTACAATCAGCCTCAGCCTGCTGATTTGGCAGGATGCGTTTAATCGGCAAAAATTCAGCACCGCTGTTGCAGAAGCCATCATCATGAGCCTGATCCTGATAGCTTTCTCGGTCGTGCAGATCACCTTCAGCAACAGAAAGAAGGTGTATTGAGATGGGCGCGAAACGGCTGGGCAAAACATTTACCTATCTGCTGCTGTCTTTCGGCTGTATGCTGATCGTGCTGCCGCTTTACATCACACTGGTAACGGCCATGAAAACGCCGGCTGAGAGCCTGCGCAGTTTCCTGACGCTGCCTTCCGGATTGATGCTTGATAATTTCGACACTGTCATCAGTCACTCCGGCTACTGGCGTTCGTTTGGAAATTCCCTGCTGATTACGGTCATCGTTCTTTGCGGCAATGTGCTGATCATGCCGCCCCTGAGCTATGCCGTTACTCGTTCTATGGGGTACAGCAGGGTTTTCAGGGTCTTGTATTATTACTTGCTGATCGGCATTTTCATCCCGTTTCAAGTCAAAATGATCCCGCTGGTCAAGATGATGTCATCGTTTGGCCTTAATCATCCTGTCGGTTTGGCGATCCTTTGCATTGGTTCCAACACCTGTGAGAGCACGTTCCTGTATGTTGGATACATGCAATCCCTTCCGTCCGAAATAGAAGAAGCCGCCTATATTGACGGCGCATCGCCGGCCCGTACCTTTTATGAGACCGTTATGCCGCTGATAACTCCTATTCTGGCAACTTCTTTGATTAAGGAAGCGCTTTGGATATGGAATGACTTCATGCTGCCGCTGCTTATTCTGAATAAGAATGAGTACTTTACCCTGACGCTTTTCGCCTATAATTTCAAATCGACAGACAATACTGACTTTGGACCACTGTTTGCTTGCTACATGCTTCAGATGGCGCCGATGCTGATTTTTTATTTATTTGCACAAAAGCATATCATCGGAGGGCTGACGGCCGGCGCGGTAAAAGGGTAATCGACCGGTAAGGCGTTCATCGAGAGACGATAGCGGCTGCGGCAAGGGCTGCGCCGCTCCGCGTTTTGAAAAAGCGAAAACTGCCGCTCCATTCCGCCGCAATACGGCTGATACGGGCGGTTTTTATTCGCTGTGCGCAGGCGCCGCAGTTTTGCCTGAGGGGCGCGGCCCTCCTCCCTTTCCAACAGCCGGGATTGTAACAAATCGGGCCGCAGCCTTGCCCCAATCCGGGGGCCATGTGATAATTGTCGCATGATGCGATCGGAGGGCGGTTTCATGAGTACGGGTTGGCGTCGCGCGCTTGCTTTTCTGGCGGCGGTCCTGCTCCTGTGGGGGGCGGTCCCGGGGGCGGAGGGGCGCGCGTCCGGGGCGGTCGTGATCCCCTATCCCCCGCTGAGCGGGGAGGGGTATCTGCCGGAGGACAGCGCGGAGCAAGAATTTGTCTACGAGGACTGGGAAGCCGGCCTTTGGGCCTATGCTTCGCGCGACCTGCACATCGTGATCGAGCGCTTCAGAGGCAAGGCGGACGGGCACGATGCGGTGTGGTTCGTGTCGGATATCCGGGCCAGGGACGGCATGGTGCTGCGCTCCTTCCAGGAATCGGCCGACAAGCCGGGCAGCAGGAAATCCCGCCCCGAGTACATCGCCCAGAAGAACCGCGTGGTCTACGCGCAAAACGGCGACCTGTGGACCTGGCGCGTCGAGGAGAAGCGCTACCCGGGCATCATCATCCGGGACGGGAAGATCATCAGGGAGAAGACCTACAAAAAGCCCGTGAACGCCCAGCCACCGCTGGACGAGCTGTCGCTGTACAGGGACGGCCGGCTGGAGGTGCGCCGCCCCGGCGAGCTGACGGGGGCGGAGTACCTCGAGCGGGGCGCCTACGACGTGTTTTCCTTCGGCCCGATCCTGATCAGCGATGGCAGGGTCGACCCGAGGCTCGGGGAGTTTTTCACCTCCGCCCAGCCGCGCAGCGCCATCGGCATGATCGAGCCGGGGCATTATGTGGGCGTGATGGTGGAGGGGCGCACCAAGCGCAGCAAGGGCGCCAGCCTGAAGTTTGTGGCCGGTGTGCTGGCGGAGAGGGGCTGCACCCTGGCCTTCAACCTGGACGGCGGCCAGACCTCGGCCATGGTGTTCATGGGCAGGCTGGTGATGCAGGAGCCCACCTACAACGGCTACACCAATACCCGCAGACAGCCGGACATCATCGGCATCGGCACCTCGGAGAAAGTAACAGAGTTTGGCCAATGAAGCGCCCGCCGCCCGGGCCGTGCCGCACTTTCCCCGGGGAAGACGCCACGGCGGGCTGTGCCTTTTCGCCGGGCGGGCGCGGACGCCGCAGAACGAGGGCTTGCGCCTTTGGCCTCATGCTGGTATACTGTTATCCACGGCTCATGGTCGCGCGCCATGAATCCGAATTGAAGCGCAAAAGAGGTGAAATTCTGTGAAGAAGGATATCCATCCCAAGTATGGCCCGGCGGTCGTCCGCTGCGTGTGCGGGGAGACCTTCGAGACCGGCTCCATCAAAAAGGAGATGCGGGTCGATATTTGCTCCAAGTGCCATCCTTTCTATACCGGCAAGCAGAAGCTGGTTGATACCGGCGGCCGCGTAGACCGCTTCAAGAAGCGCTACGGCATGTGATTGTTTTGATACCGACGGGCAGACGGAGCGGGCAGCCGCTTGTCTGCCCTTTTTCTGATGAGGCCGTTGGCGAGCGGGCGCGTTTTTGGTATCATGGCATCGGCGCGGGCAGTAGCCCGCGGATGACCGGAAGGAGAGGGCAGCATGTCCATTGATGAAAATAAAAAGAGCCGCCGCCCGGATATAGGCGGGCAGGCTGTGTTGGACGGCGTGATGATGAAGGCGCCGGAATATATCGCCGTGGCGGTGAGGAAGCCTGACGGCGACATCGTGATCAGGCGGGATCCTTATGTATCGCCCGCGGGGAAGCACAGGTGGATGGGCCTGCCGATGATCCGCGGGGCCGTCAACATGGTGATGATGATGAAGCTGGGCATGGAGGTGCTCTCCGCCTCGGGCGAGATGAGCGGCACGATGGACGAGGAGCCCACCCGCTTTGAAAAATGGCTGGCGAAAAAGCTGGGCAAGGGCGTGGACAAGGTTGTGATGGGCCTGGCCATGGTGCTGGCGGTGATCCTGTCCGTGGGCCTGTTCGTGCTGCTGCCCAATATCCCGGCCAAGGCGCTGCGCTCCGCGGGCTGGTCGCTGATCTCGGTCAACCTGATCAGCGGGCTCATCCGCATCCTGCTGCTGATCGGCTACCTGATCCTCTGCGGCTTCATTCCCGACATGAGGAAGACCTTTCAGTACCACGGGGCCGAGCACAAAACGGTCTACGCCCACGAGGCGCAGGTGGAGCTGACGCCCGAAAACGCGCAGAGGTTTTCCCGCCTGCATCCCCGCTGCGGCACCAGCTTCCTGCTGATCACCTTTGTGTTTTCCATCCTCTTTTTCTCGGTGATGGACCAGTTCTTCCTCTCGGTCTTCGGGCTGGATCTGGCCGGCGCCTACCTGCTGCGCGTGCTGTCGCGCGTGCTGCTGCTGCCGCTGGTGGCGGGCATCAGCTATGAGATACTCAAGGGCCTTGCCCACTCAGAGACGCCGATGGCTCGCGCCCTGCGCTGGCCAGGCATGCAGCTGCAGCGGCTCACCACGCGCGAGCCCAGCCTGGAGATGCTGGAGGTGGCCATCGCCTCCATGAACGCGGCGCTGGACGGCCTGCCCGAGGGCGCGCGCACCGACAAGGGCTATGCCCTTGTGAAAAAGGCGGAGCCCGCGCTGCGGTGACGGTCAGGGAGTGCCTGCGCGGCGCGGAAGAAAGGCTCCGCGCCCGCGGCGTGCCGGACGCCGGCTTCGACGCGAGCTGGCTGCTGGGCAGCGTGCTGCGAAGATCGCGTCTGGAGACGCTGGCCATGGGGGCGGAGCCCCTGCCGGAGGAGCAGCTCGCGGCCTTTGAGCGGCTGCTGGCCCGCCGGATGCGGCGCGAGCCGCTGCAATACATCCTGGGTGAGACGGAGTTCATGGGCCGCCGCTTTCTTTCGCGGCCCGGCGCGCTGATCGCCCGCAACGATACCGAGCTGCTGGCCTCCCTGGCGCTTGCCTGCCTCCGCCGGGGCGGGCGGGCGCTCGATCTGTGCACGGGCTCGGGCGTGCTGGCCGTCACGCTGTCGCTGGATATCCCCTCCGCCCGCGTGGACGCGGCGGATATATCCGAAGAGGCGCTGTCGCTGGCGCGCGAGAACGCGCGGCTGCACCGCGCGGATGTAAACTTTCTGCGGGGCGATCTCTTTGCCCCCTGTGAAGGCAGACGCTATGATATGATATGCTGCAACCCGCCCTATATCGAAACGGCGGCGCTGGACGGCCTGCAGGAAGAGCTGCGCTTTGAGCCGCGCCTGGCGCTGGACGGCGGAGAGGACGGGCTGGATTTTTACCGGCGCATCGCGCGCGAAGCGCCCGGCTATCTTTGCCCCGGCGGCCGGCTGCTGCTGGAATTTGGAGAGGGGCAGGCGGAGGCGATCGCCGGCCTCCTGGTCCCCTGCTTTGACGAGATCAGCGTGCACAAGGATCTGGCCGGGCTGCCCCGCGCCCTGCAGGCACGAAGAAAGGAAGCCCATGCCCTCGCTTGACGATCAGCTGACCTGGATGGACGCCCGCTATGAGGAGCTGGGCGTCGCCTGCTCTCAGAACGACATCATCGCCGATCTGCCCCGCTGGCAGCAGCTGATGAAGGAGCGCGCGGGCCTGGAGCCCGCGGTGCTGGACTGGCGGGCCTACAGGAGCCTGCTGGATCAGATAGCCTCCACCGAGGAGCTGCTGGACAGCCCGGAGCTGGCTGAGATGGCGGAGGAAGAGCTGCCTTCGCTGCGCGAGCGGGCGCGGGCGCAGCGCGAACAGCTCAAGCTGCACCTCATCCCCAGGGACCCGGATGACGACCGCAACGTGGTGATGGAGATCCGCGCCGGCGCGGGCGGCGAGGAGGCAGGGCTGTTCGGAGCGGCGCTGCTGCGCATGTACGCCCGCTACGCCGAGCGCCGCGGCTTTCAGGTGAGCTACATGAGCGTGAACGATACCGAGCTTGGCGGCGTCAAGGAAGCGGTGTTCACGCTGACGGGCGCCGGGGCCTTCAGCCGCATGAAGTTTGAAAGCGGCGTGCACCGCATCCAGCGCGTGCCCAGCACCGAGTCGCAGGGCCGCATCCACACCAGCACCGCCACCGTGGCCGTGCTGCCCGAGGCGGGCGAGGTGGACGTGGAGATCAACCCAAACGACCTGCGCATCGATACCTACCGCGCCAGCGGCCACGGCGGCCAGTACATCAACAGGACGGACTCGGCCGTGCGCATCACCCACCTGCCCACGGGCCTGGTGGTCACCTGCCAGGATGAAAAGAGCCAGCTGAAAAACAAGGAAAAGGCCATGAAGGTGCTCAGGAGCCGCCTGTATGAGCGCATCAAGGCCCAGCAGCACGAGGCCTATGCCGAGAACCGGCGCGGGCAGATCGGCACGGGCGACCGCAGCGAGCGCATCCGCACCTACAACTTTCCCCAGGGCCGGGTCACGGACCACCGCATCGGCCTGACCCTTTACCGCCTCGGCGAGATCATGGACGGCGATCTGGATGAGATCATCGACGCCCTCACCGTGAACGCCCGGGGCGAGGATATGAAGCGCTTGGCGCTGGAATGAGCGCGGGCAAGCGCTCTAAAGGAGGTTCACCGCTATGCAGTATAACCGTCCGCCGGACAGGCGGCCCATGTCAGAGGGCAACAAGCTGCTGATCCTGATCCTCGTGCTGGTGATCTTTTCCGCGGGCGGCCTCTCCATCTACCTGAACCGCGGGCAGGACGCGGCGCTGACCGCGGGCACGGGCACCGCCGAGCCCACGCAGGATACGCTGCCCAGCATGGAGGATATCCTCGGCACGGCCACGGAGGCCCCGAGCGCCACCCCCGTGATCCTGGTGACGCCAGAGCCCGAGGCCGTGGCCACCGATACCCCAGTGCCCGATTTTTACATGACGCCCACGCCCACCGAGATCCCCACGCTGAAGCTCAACTCCTCGGGCGACGAGGTGAGGAAGCTGCAGGCTCGTCTGATCGAGCTGGGCTACATGCGCGACGGCGCGGATGACGGGCAGTTCGGCAAGGGCACTCAGAACGCGGTCAAGGCCTTCCAGGCCGCCAACGGGCTGGGGGCGGACGGCGCGGCCGGGCCCAAAACGCTGACGCTGCTCTATTCCGACCAGGCCAAGGCAAAGCCGCAGTAACAGGGGCGCCGCGAACATCGCGGCGCCTTTTGCGCAGGAATCAGACGATGAGAATTGAACGGATAAAGGAAGAGTGCAAGCGGGATTTTTTGCCGCTTTTGCTGATCGGGGACGAGGACGAGGGGATGATCGGGCGCTATCTCGGCCGCTGTGAGCTCTACGCCCTCTATGACGAGGACCTGCGGGCCGTCTGCGCCCTTACGCGGGAGGAGAGCGGGGACGCGGAGATCAAGAACCTGGCGGTCAGCCCGGCTTATCAGCGGCGTGGCTACGGGCGGGTCATGGTGGAGTTCGCCGTGGAAAGCTGCCGCGCGCCGGGCCGCTTTCTCTATGTGGGCACGGGCGAAAGCCCGCTCACCCTCGGCTTTTACCGGCGCTGCGGTTTCCGCTATTCGCACAGGGTGAAAAACTTCTTCACCGACAACTATCCGCGGCCCATCGTCGAGTGCGGCAGGCGGCTGACGGACATGATCTATCTGAAGAGGCCCCTGTGAGGGCGGACGGCGGGAAGGGAGAACGCGGGGAAACTCTCACTTGAAACTGGAGCGGGCTTGACGGCTTCGGCCGCGCGCTCCGATGCCCTGCCCCCCCGAAAGCGGTCTTTCCGCGGCCTCCGGCGGCATTGACCAATGCCTCAAGGGATGGTAGAGTAATCAAAAAGACGGCGACAATCAGGGAGGACAGCGCATGATACGTCAGGCAGACCGTATGGCAGAGGTTCATTCCGATATTCGCGGCCCCTTGTATGAGGAGGCCCTGCGCATGCAGCGCGAGGGCGTCAAAGTGACCAAGCTCAACACCGGCAACCCAGGCATTTTCGGCTTTGAGATGCCGGACAGTATCCGAAAGGCGCTGACGGAGGGGATGGAACGGGCCGTGCCCTACAGCGACCTGCGCGGCATGCCGGAGGCCCGGGAGGCCATTCTCAGCTATGAGCGCGGCAAGGGTATCGAGGGAATCGGGGCGGATGACGTTTACCTTGGAAACGGCGTGAGCGAGCTGACGGGCATGGCGCTCAGCGCCATCCTGAACCCGGGGGACGAGCTGCTGATGCCCACCCCCTGCTACACGCTCTGGAGCAATTCGGCCCGCCTGGCCGGCGCCAGGCCCGTCTATTACCGGCTGGATGAGCAGTCGCTCTGGTACCCGGACCTGCAGGACATCAGGCGCGGGATCACCCCCCGCACGCGCGGCATCGTGATCATCAACCCCAACAACCCCACCGGCGCGCTCTATCCGCGCGAGGTGCTGGAGGGCATCGTGGAGATCGCCCGCGAGCACGGTCTCCTGCTCTTTTCCGATGAGATCTATGATCGGCTGCTCATCGAGGGCGGGCCACACTGGTCTACCGCGGCCCTCGCGCCGGATCTGCCTGTGATCACCATGAACGGCCTGTCCAAATCGCACCATATCTGCGGCCTGCGCAGCGGCTGGATGGTGTTCAGCGGCCCGCGCGGCGAGGTGCGGGAGATGGAGGACGCCGTCACCCGCCTGGCCGCCATGCGTCTGTGCGCCAACACCATGATGCAGCTGGCCATCCCTGCCGCGCTGGCGGACAGCGAGAGCACCCGCGCCCTGATCGTGCCGGGCGGCCGCCTGTATGAGCAGCGCCGCATCACGCTGGAGGCGCTGTGCGGCGTGCCGGGCATCAGCGTGGTGCCCAACAGCGCGGCCTTTTACCTTTTCCCCAAGCTGGATACCGCGCTGCTGCGCGTGAACGACGACCGCGAGTTCTGCCGCGACGTGCTGCACGCCACCCACATATTGATGATCCCCGGCTCCGGCTTTGAGTGGGATGAGCCCGACCATCTGCGCATCGTGATGCTGCCCCCGCCTGACGAGATGAAGGACGTGATGGGCAGGTTCGCGGAGTATGTGCGCCAGAGGGCAAAGCAATAGAAATCACGAGGATGCCAGGCCCCCGCCGGACAGGGGGCTTTTTTGCCCGCACTGATTGTCTGAGCGGTTTTCCGGGAATTGACAGGGTGCTATAGGGGCGTTAAGATAAATCTATCACATGCGAAAGGGGCGTTTCACATGAGGAATAGGGTATTGATCAGGTTCATGATAAAAGGGAGGATCGCCGCAGTCTGATCAGCGGCTCTGGCCTGCTATCAGGCTGACACGTGTTCTCCCGCCAGGACGGAGGACATATGTATAATTGGATTATCCCGGAAGAATATACCATGGATACCCTGCTGTACTTTGACCGCTGGGTACTGAAGTATCTTCTCAGCGATCAGGAAGACTACCAGGGAGATCACCCGATGCTGCTTGGCAGCGCGCTGAGCCGCTATCCTCATGTGGCTGATTTTTGCAGGCACAAAGTGCCGGAGTGTGTTCCCTATCTGGATGCGGCGCTGGCTCTCGTTCCGCCTGAACTGGATGCTGAGGCAGCCAGGCAGGCAGAAACCGACTTTCTTCGTCATCATGAGACTTTTGTGTCCATGCCTGGCCTGAGGTGATGGAGCGCGTCAACTACATCGCCGATTGGGATCGCAAATGGCTGGATGAACTGATCGACACGACCGGCATGGTGGTGTTGGATGTGAGTGCGGGAACGGGCCGCCCGGCTTTTGCCGCTGCCCGGGATGCGTTGCGCGTGTATGGAAAAGAACGCTTTGCAAGTCTGCTCAAAGGTATCTGGCTGACAAACGATTTGGGAACGGCCAAGCAACGGACGCAGGAATTGGCCGACCAGTACCGCGCGAAGTGTCTTAAGGCAATTGAAACGCCGGAGACAGGCTTTGAGGATGCGCTGCCCTTTCTGGCATCCAGCGTAAGGAAATGACAGGAAGGTCAGCGCATCCTCCGATCCTTCTTCAAATACTTGGATTGCCTTGGGACACTTCTCTTTGTACCCCTCAGCTAACTCCTGCGCTCTCCGTTTCGCCGTTTTGAGGTCTGTGGTCATCCAAATGCTCTTAAGCAGGCTGGCGAAACGCTCTTTCTCCCTGTGGGATACATGCGCCAGGATGTTGCGCATAAAGTGCACCTTGCACCGTGAACTGCACCCCATTTGATAGTACCATACCATACTTGTCTAACAAATGGGGTGCAGTTCAGTGTTGAGCCATTGGTTCTCCTCCTCATGAATGCCTTAGCAACATCCATTGTAGCGGAGCCCCAGTGACTTGCCTATTCCTTCAGCCTTTCTCACAAGTTGCGAACTTCAGTGTCCTCTATCACAGCATTCATAAGATAGGCAATGCGACATGTGCAGTTAACGACTGGAATTTGATTCTCTTGGGGATCGTTCATTTCCGACCTGCCGTTTCGTTGCCTTTTGCAATTGTTCTATTACCCGATATCCTCCTGAATAGAGCGCATTTCAGCATAGAGTCTAACTTTTTGTGTAGTTAAGGCCTGAAGCGAAGGCCTGACTGAAGGCTGATACAAAAAAGAGGCCCTGAGCGGTCTCTTTTTTATGAAAGTTAAGACGCTGTTTCCGGGCCGAAGGCTTATCCCTCTCCCTGCTCCCCGCGCGCCCTGCACACGCTCACCCATTCGCCGCCGCTGGCGCTTTCCAGCTCCTGCGGGCTCAGGCGCACGGCGCTATTGGCGCTGCCGCAGGCGGGGTAGACGGTGTCGAAGCGGCGCAGCGATTCATCCAGATATACGCGCACGCCCTCCCCGAGGTCAAAGGGGCAGACTCCGCCGACCGCGTGGCCTGTGGCCTCCATGGCTCCTCCGCCGACAGCATGCGCGCCTTCATGCCGAAGCGCGCCTTGAAGGCCGCGTTGTCGATGCGGGTGTCGCCCGCGGTGACGATCAGCAGCGCGCCGCCGTCCTTGCCGTGCAGCGAGAGGGTCTTGGCGATGCGCGCCTCCTCCACGCCCAGGGCTTTGGCGCCAGCGGCACCGTGGCCTGCTGTCAGGGCCCTTGTTTGTGCGCCGCGCCGATCAGATGACCTCCAGATAGTCCTTGTCCGGCAGGGCGGGGAAGGGCGCGGTCGGCAGCTGCTGGTACCAGTAGGCCACGGAGGCTATGTCATCCTGCAGCGGCAGGTAACGGCCGCCCTCGCGCCAGCCAAGCGCCTGGATGGTCACCTTCAGGTCCTTTTCAAAATAGATGGGGTCTGTGATGTGCCAGCGGTACAGGCCGAAGCGGAACTGGCTGGAATACAGCCTGTCGGGCCTGATCACCTGGTGCAGGCCGGAATAGGGCGTGCTGAAGGTCACGTAATCGGCGTGCGACCTCGGGTCTTCAAAGTTATAGGAGCCGCAGAAATAATCCTCGGTGCCGGTGCCGCAGATGGTGGGGAATTCCCTGTCGCCATCCATGAAGAACTTGATCTCGCCCTCGCCCCACCAGCCCCGGTTGTTCACGCCCCAGGCCATGTAGGTGCCCACGTATTTGCCCTTGCCCCTGATACCGTCCACGATGGTGTAATCCTGCTTGTAGGGCAGGGGATTGGTGCGCCTGAACTGGGCGTGGAAGTAGGCTTCCTCCTCCGCCACCTCGCACAGGCAGTAGTCGATCTGGTAGTACATGACCACGGGCTCCGAGGCGATGTTGGTCAGCGTCAGCCTGGCGGACTTCCTGAAGGGCATGGGCCAGTAGCAGTTGAAGGCGGAGCCGGGGTTGACGCAGACGGCCAGCGAGCTCAGCTGGGCGTACTCATTCCAGCCCATGGCGAAAAAGTCTCCCACCGGGGTTTCGACGGAGGGGTTTTCCTGCCCGTCCCAGTACATGCGCAGGATGGTATTGCGCCAGCGCCCGGTGGGCGTGAGCCAGATGTGGTTGATGACGCCGCTGCCGCGGATCTCTCCGATGGTGAAGGTCTCGCCGGGCTGCAGGATGATGTAGGGGTTCACCTTCCAGCCGCGGCCCAGGTCGCGCGCCGCGTTTTTGGCGTTGCCCTTCTCCAGCTCGCACATGCCGCCCTTTCCCTTTTCGCCCGTGAAATTCTCCGGGCTGATGGAACGGGTAATCTTCTTTTCAAGAAAGCTCAGGTTTTCCATGTATATTCCTCCTTATTCGCTTCTCCGGCCTGCCGCCGGGCAGACGACCGTTTTCTGATGCGTATTATAAGAAACGAAAGAAGGCCTGTCCATGCGGAAAGCCGGAAACAGGCAATCGGAATTTGCTGAGATGTAAGCGGTTTTTGCTGTGACGCTGATGGCTGCGCCCCTGGATAGACTATGGCTGCTTCAGGATTTTCTCCAAAATCTTTTGCGCATTTTCCTTGTTCATGTGGTGATGGTACTGGCCGTTGATCATCAGGTTGGGCCCGTGCTTGCACTGCTTGAAGCAGTTCTGGCTTCTCAGCCTGATCCTGCCGTCCGCCGTCGTTTCGTTGAAATCGATGCCTGTCATGCTCCTGACGGCTTGTATCACTTCGATTGAACCGTTTTTGGCGCACCGGGAGCCTGTGCAGCATACGATCTCGAACTCGACCGGGGATTCCTTGACGCTGGGCATGAACCTGAGGATGGCCTTGACGATCTTTTCATCCAGTCCGAAGGCCTCCGCGATCTGCTTCTGATGGCTGACGGACACGCAGCCAAAAGCATCCTGGCAGTTCCTGATGGCAAACTTGACCCCTTCCTGGCTGCCTTTTCCGAAGCTCTCCGCCGCTTCCGCGGCCATTTCCCCAAAAACGAGCTCCTGGTCCATCTCTTCACTCATCTCATCACCTCGTGGGCTTTTTCATTCTCCGGCGGCCGGACCGCCTTGCCCCGGAGCCGTCTGCCCTCTTATATCATATCCCTTTCTGCGTCCTTCAGCGCGGCGGCTCATCCTTGCTGCCAGGCGGACAGCAGGCCCCTCATGTAGCCCTGCACGTCCATGCCGTAGGCCTCTTCCAGCATGCCGGCCGAGAGGGCCTCGGCGGCGGGGGCTTTGATCAGCAAGCGGCCTTCGCGCAGCAGGGCGGCGGTATCGGCGTAGCGGCGGGTGAGGCTGAGGTCGTGCACCACGCTGATGACGGCGCGGCGCCCCGAGCGCACCCAGCGGGAGATCAGATCGAATATCTGGGCGAGGTACTTGAGGTCAAGGTGGTTGGCGGGCTCGTCCAGCAGCAGGAGCCTGGGGTCCTGCGCGAAGACCTGCGCCAGGAACACCCTCTGCAGCTCGCCGCCGGAAAGCGTGAGGATGCTCTGACGCATCAGATTCTCCACCCCGCACAGGCGCGCGGCCTCCAGGACGGCGCGCTCGCCCTCCCGGTCGCGGCCGGAAAGGGGGCTGGCGTGCGCGTAGCGGCCCAGGCGGATGACCTCCTCCGCCGTGAAGGCGTAGCCCGTCTCCTGCCGCTGGCTCAGCAGCGCCATGGCGCGGGCCCTTTGGCGGGGATTCATGCCCCGCAGATCGCGCCCCTCAAAGAAGGCGCCGCCCCGATAGGGCAGGGCCCCCGAAATGGCGCGCAGCAGGGTGGTCTTGCCCGCGCCGTTGGGGCCGGCCAGCATCAGCCACTCGCCCTCGCACACCTCAAGGCTGAGCGGGCGCAGGATGTCCCTGCCGCCGACGGACACCGAAAGGCCCCGCACGCTCAGCATCGCTCCGCCCTCCTGGACCTGGCGAAAAGGATGAGGAAGACCGCCGCGCCGATCAGCGAGGTGACCACGCCCAGCGGCAGCTCGACGGGGCTGAGCAGGGTGCGCGCGGCCAGGTCCGTCAGCATCAGGAAGATGGCCCCCGCGTACAGCGAGGCCGGCAGCAGCTTCCTGTGGTTGGGGCCGACGATCAGCCGCGCCATGTGCGGGGTGACCAGGCCCACGAAGCCGATGGTGCCGCCCAGCGACACGCAGACCCCGATCAGCACCGACACCGCGATCATCACCCGCAGGCGCACGGCCCGCACGTTGACGCCGATGGCGGCGGCGTTGTCTTCGCCGACGGCGAAGGCGTTGAGCTCGCGCGCGCTCATCAGCAGCGCGGCGGCGCAGGGGAGCAGCGCCGCCAGCAGCGTCAGTGCGTCCGCGTAGCCCGCGCCCGAGAGCGAGCCCATGGTCCAGAAGGTGACGGTGCGCAGCTTCGGCCCCGAAAAGGTGACGGCCAGGCTGATGAAGGCGCTGACGAACATGGAGAAGATCACGCCGATCAGCACGATGGTGCCCGTGGAAAAGGAGGCGTCCAGCCGCCAGGCCAGCGTGAGCACCGTGAAAAGCGAGAGAAAGGCAAAGAGCATCGCCATGCCCATCGGGCCCATGCGGCCAAGGCCGGGCACCGAAAGGCCGAAGACGATGGACAGCACCGCGCCCAGCGTGGCCCCGGCGGAGACGCCCATGGTGGAGCCCTCCGCCAGAGGGTTCCTGAGCAGGCCCTGCATGGCCGCGCCGCACAGCGAAAGCGAAGCCCCCACCAGCGCGGCGGAGAGGGCGCGCGGCAGTCGCACCGCGGTGATGATGGTCTGCGCCGCGCCGGGTGCGGGCGGCGTGCCCCAAAGCGCGTGCGAAAGCGCCTGCGCCAGCTGCGCGGGCGGCACGGACACGCTGCCCAGCGAGACGCACAGGCCAAGGCACAGCAGCGCCGCCAGCAGGAACAGCAGGTGCTGCGCCGGGCTGAAGCCTTCGCGGCCGCTTCTTGCGGGTATGCGGGTGGATGCTGTCAATTGTTCCCTCCAAGTGGAAAGACGGCCCCTCCCCGACCGGGCGGGGAGGGGCGCGGCAGGGGCTCAGGCGGCGGGCTTTCCGGCCTCCTGCGCGCCCCAGACCAGATCAAACAGGGCCTCCGCGGCGTCCGCCAGGCGCGGGCCCGGGCGGCTGATCTCGTCGCTGTTTAGCTGCAGCACCGTGCCATTTTGCACGGCCTTCAGGCCTTCCCAGCCGGGGCGGCCCATGATCTCCTCAACGGGCGTGGGGCCCTCGCCGAAGTACATGGCTACGGTCACGATGTAGTCGGGGTCGCGGGCCAGCACCTGCTCCTGCGAGACCTCGGCCCAGCCCTCCACATCCTCAAAGGCGTTCGTCAGGCCCAGCAGATCTGCGATCTCCTGCATGAAGGTGCCCTTGCCGGCCGTCCACAGGCCCCACTGCAGCGGGCTCACCTCAAAGTAGACGCTGCCGCCCGTGAGGCCGGCAGCCTTTTCGCGCAGGGCCTCGAAGCGGGCCTCCATGTCCTTCACCAGGGCTTCGGCCTCCCCGTCCCTGCCCACCAGCGCGCCGATCAGCCGGATGGCCTCGTAAGTGCCCGCGATGTCCTGGGCGTCGGTCACCGCCAGCGCGATGCCCGCGGCCTCCAGCTTTTCGACCTGTTCCGTGGTCTGGGCCATCCTGGGCATGATGACCAGGTCCGGCTCCAGGGCGATGATCTGCTCCAGGTTGGTCTCCATGCCGGACTGCACGCTGGGCACGGCCGCGGCTTCCTGAGGATAGTCGGCGTACTCGCCGCGGCCTACCAGCAGGCCGCCGGCGCCGAGGGCGTAGAGGATCTCCACGTCGGCGGCGGCGAGGATGACCACGCGCTGCGCGGGGGCGGGCAGGGATACCTCGCGGCCGGCCATATCGGTCAGGGGGGCTTCGGCATGGGCCGCGCCGAAGCAGAGCGTCAGCGCGAGCGCGAGAAAGAGGGCGAGCGTTTTTTTCATGGTTGGGTTCCTCCTTGTTTTTTTGCGTGGCAGCCGCAAATGAACAGGCAACCGGCAGAAAAAGGCAGCCCAATCGGGCCGCCTTCAGCAACACATTCGCATGTAGCTTTACTCTGACCCAGAAGTAAACAAACGCACCTGGTTTGTTTCCGCGCGTTCAGGTCTCCCGGCTTGGCCTCATCCTAGGGACCGCCTTCCCGCCCGAAGGCAGTGGCTTCGTGGCCCCTCGTCCGCTTCACGGTTACTGGGATAGCCCGGAAATCGCATCCGGTTCCCATCGCATATCGCGGCGCTTTCGCGCAAACACGCGGGCTGTTCAATTGTGGCTTCATTATAGGTTCGCCGCGGGCGCAAGTCAACCGCGGGGCGGCGCCGCCTCCTTTTTGGCCCCGGCCAGCATGCGGTAAACCGTAGCCTGCGAGACGCCCAGCATCGCGCCCGCCTCCTTCACCGCGCCCTTGACGAGGAAGCAGCCCTCCTGCGCCAGCGCGCGGATCAGCGCCCTTCTGCGCGCGGGCGACAGGGATTGCGCCGTCTCGCCCATATCCTTCAGGCGGCGCGCGATCGCGGCGCGCAGATCCGCCGGGGCGGTGGGGGAGAAGCGCTCCGCCTCATCCTCCGCGATCTTGCTCAGGATGCGCAGCTCGTCAAACTGAAAGCTGCTGTCCACAAAGGCGTCCGGGTGGCAGAGCCGCAGGATGCTCTCGCTGACGGCCTGATACTTGCTGTCGTCAAAGTTGACGCAGAGCATGCCCACCGCGCGGCCTGCGTTTCGGATCAGCAGCGTGGAGGAGCGCAGGTGCTTGCCGGCTGCGGTGAAGCCCGCGTAGTTGAGCCGGAAATCCGAGGCGTTCATGCTGTCCTCCTCTATGAATTTGCGGGCCGTCTCCGTGAGGGGCGAGCCGATGCTGCGCCCGGAGATGTGGCCGTTGGCGATGGCGATCAGGCTGTGGTCCGGGTCCCGCAGGTCGTGCAGGGCGATCTCGTAATCGGGCCCCAGGATCCTGCCCAGGAACTCGGTCAGGTGAGCAAACTGCGTCAGCAGCACATCGTTTTCCATGCACGCTACTTCCCTTCTTTGGATGCCGCCAGTATAGCGCGTCCGGCGCAAAAACGCAAATAAATTATTGATGATTTGAGAAAATATTTGCACATGATGTTCTATACAGCAAATTTTTTGCCCGATTTTACGTTATTTTGATAATAACGCTTGACATTGCAGGAAAGCAGAGATAAATTATTATCACAAACGGAACGCGACGGGGCACGCGGGGCGGCAGGAAGAGCGCCGCCGCCGGAGGCCCGCGGCGAAGGCGCCGGCCGCGTCCATGCCGTCCGCCTGTCGGGCTTTCGACGACCGGGGCATAAAAAAGAATAAGGAGAAAGCGACATGCCTAAGTTTATCCCGGAACCGTATCGAATCAAAATGGTGGAGCCGATCAAGATGACGACCCGCCCGGAGCGCGAGAAGGCCATCAGGGAGGCCGCCTACAACCTCTTCCGCCTGCGCGCCGAGGACGTGTACGTCGACACCCTGACCGATTCGGGCACCAACGCCATGAGCGACCGGCAGTGGGCCGCCGTGATGATGGGCGACGAGGCCTACGCCGGCGGCAGAAGTTACTACAGGCTGGTGGACACCGCCAAGGATATCTTCGGCTACGGCTACATCCAGCCCGTGCATCAGGGCCGCGCGGCCGAGAAGGTGCTCTTTCCCGCCTTCCTGCAGCCCGGCAAGTTCGCCATCGCCAACCTCTTCTTCGACACCACAAGAGCCCATGTGGAGCTGGCGGGGGCCCGCTGCCTGGAGGCCTGCAACCCCGAGGCCGCGGACAGCCAGCTGCGCGCGCCCTTCAAGGGCAATATGGACGTGAAGCGCATGGAGGAGATCATCCTTGAAAAGGGCCCGGAGAATATCGGCATGGTCGTGATGACCATCACCAACAACTCCGCCGGCGGCCAGCCCGTCAGCCTGGAGAATATGCGCCAGACCGCGGCCGTCTGCAAGAAGTACAACATCCACCTGAATATCGACGCCGCCCGCTACGCGGAGAACGCCATGTTTGTCAAGCTGCGCGAGCCGGAGTGCAAGGACATGTCCATCCGCGAGATCACCCGCGCCTTCTTCGATCTGGCCGACACCTTCACCATGTCCGCCAAGAAGGATACCATCGTCAACATGGGCGGCCTGATCGGCGTGAAGGATGAGAACGCGCCCTACATCCTCAAGGTGAAGGCCAACTGCATCTCCTTCGAGGGCTTCTACACCTACGGCGGCCTCAACGGGCGCGATCTGGAAGCGCTGGCCGTGGGCCTGGAGGAGGGCCTGGATGAGAACTGGCTGCGCTACCGCCTGGGCACCATGGAGTATATCGGCGAGTGTCTGGATCAGCTGGGCATCCCCTACCAGTCGCCCGCCGGCGGCCACGGCATCTTCCTGGACGCCGCCAAATTCTACCCGCAGATCCCCTACCATGAGTTCCCCGGCCAGATACTGGCCATCGAGCTGTACAAGGAGTGCGGCCTGCGCACCTGCGACATCGGCTCCTACATGATGGGCAACGACCCGGATACCGGCAAGCAGATCCGCTCCATCAACGAGTTCACGCGCCTGGCCATCCCGCGCCGCGTGTACACCCAGTCCCACTACGACATGGTGATCGAGGGCATCAACGAGGTGTGGAAGCGCCGCGGCGAGATCCGGCGCGGCTACCGCATCACCTGGGAGCCCCCGATCCTGCGCCACTTCCAGGCCTCCCTCGAGCCCATCGAAGAATAAAGCCGTCACGCGTCCCGCCGCCGCGCCCGAGGAGGGGCGGGGCGGGGCGGGCAGGCACCCGGTCCAAACCACCCGAATTGATTGAAAGGTGATTGATTGTATGACCAAGGCAAAGGCAAACGGCGCCCGCGACAGCTTCCGCAGCAGGTGGGGCTTCATTCTGGCCTGCATCGGATCCGCGGTCGGCATGGGCAACATCTGGATGTTCCCTCAGCGCGTCTCCAGGTATGGCGGCGGCACCTTCCTGATCCCCTACTTCCTCTTTGTGTTCCTGATTGCCTCTTCAGGCGTGATCGGCGAGATGGGCTTCGGGCGGGCCACCCGCTCCGGCCCCATCGGCGCCTTCGGCAAGGCCTTTGAGAGCCGCGGGCTGAGCCGCCGTACGGGCGAGGGCCTGGGGCTGATCCCCGTGCTGGGCTCCCTTGCCCTGGCCATCGGATACTCCGTGGTGGTCGGCTGGATCGTCAAGTACACCTTCGGCGCCTTCACCGGCGCGACGCTCAACCCGCCCATGGTGGAGGTGGAGGGCGCCATGACCGGCGGCGTGCCCGCCTTTGGCGCGGCCTTCGGCAGCATCGCGGCCAGCTTCGGCAACAACCTCTGGCTGTGGATCGGCCTGGTGATCGCCTTTGTGATCCTGCTGGCCGGCATCGGCCAGGGCATCGAAAAGGCCAACAAGGTGATGATGCCGCTGTTCTTCTTCCTCTTCCTGGGTCTGGCCGTCTATCTGGGCTTCCAGCCCGGCGCGGCCGACGGCTACAAGTACATCTTCTCCTTTGACATCAACGGCTGGAAGGACCCCAGGGTGTGGGTCTACGCCATGGGGCAGGCCTTCTTCAGCCTCTCCATCGCGGGCAACGGCACGCTGATCTACGGCTCCTACCTCAGCGACGGGGAGGATATCGTCAGCTCCGCCCGCAACGTGGCGCTGTTTGATACCCTGGCCGCCATGCTGGCCGCCTTCGTCATCATCCCCGCCATGGCCACCACCGGCGCTCAGCTGGACGCGGGCGGCCCCGGCCTGATGTTCATCTTCCTGCCCAACCTGTTCCAGGGTATGCCGGGCGGCAGCGTGATCGTGATCGTCTTCTTCGTGGCCGTGCTCTTTGCGGGCATGACCTCGCTGATCAACCTCTTTGAGGCCCCATCGCTACCCTGCAGGAGGCCTTCGGCCTGGACCGCGTGAAGGCCACGCTGGCGATCGGCGGCTTGGGCATCCTGGTCGCCACCCTGATCCAGGGCATCATCGAGCCGTGGATGAACGCCGTTTCCATCTACGTCTGCCCGCTGGGCGCGGCCATGGCCGGCATCATCTTCTTCTGGATCTTTGGCGAGAAAAAGGTGAAAGAGGAGCTGGAGAAGGGCCGCGCCAAGGCCGTCCCCGGCTGGATCATCCCCCTGTCGAAGTATGTGTACTGCGCGCTGGCCGTCCTGATCCTGGTGATCGGCGCGGCCTGGGGAGGCATCGGCTGATCCCGGCGCAAAGACCGGATGACTTGACCGCAATAGAAAAGGCCGCCGCTCTTTCAAGACATCGCGGCGGCCTTTTTGCGTCCCGGTCAGGCCCTTCGCTCCCGCCACTGGCGCAGCGAAAACGCCATGGCTCCGAAGGCGAAGGCGGCGGCGAGGAGGATGTATCTGAGGTCCATGCCCAGGTCCCAGCTGAGGCCGCTCAGGCCCTTGACGGCAAGCTGGGCCAGCAGATAGCTGAGCGGGATCAGGAAGGCGAGGCCGAGGATGCGCCGCGCCTTTTCTTTTTTGAGCTTCAGGCAAAGGAGCCAGGCCGCCCCGGTGAGGCAGAGAAGCCCCAGCATGATGAGGGCGTAGTAGTTGAGCGCCAGGCGCGGCAGCATGTACAGGCCGCCGTTTAGCTCTGCCCCCTCAGGCGCGGGGTCGGCGTAGAGCAGCGTGGCCTGGCCGTCCGGGCCGATCATGTACACGCGTACCGGCATATCGCTCTGCGAGCTCAGAAGCACCGTGCTGCGCACCGATTGCTCGATGGCCCGGAAGGGCAGATCCTTGCCGTCATCGATCTGCCCGGGTTCGCTGCTCGCTTCAAACATCAGGGTGAAGACATAAAAGCTCGCCTCATCCCCGGGCTCCGTCACTTCACCATGGCCTTCTATGGCGATGGGCTGCAGAGATTCGTCATAGCGCATCACGATCCCGCCCGTTTGAAGCGGCGTGAACTCAAATTCATAGGAGGGGAGATAAGGCACAGGGTGCGGCTGACGCGCGCGACCCGCCGTGACCGTCACCGCAAACAGCGTCAGGCACAGCGCCAGCACGACCAGCCGCAGCTGCTTTTTTCTGATCTTGAGGTAGACGTTTTTCAGCGGCAGCTCGGGAGATGGCTGCTCCTTCTCCTGCCGGCGAAGCTCGCTCAGCTTTTCCCGGCAGCTTTCGCAGCCCGCAAGGTGCTCCTCCACCGCGGCGCGGCTCTCCTCGCCGCAGAGGTTTTCCGCGTACAGCGGCAGCAGGTCCTGGATGATCCCGCAGCTTGGATTCATGTGTTTTCCTCCATCATGTCGCGCAGCTTTTTTCTGGCGCGGTAGTAGGTGACGCAGGCCCAGTTGGGGCTTTTTAAAAACAGTTCGCCGATGGCGGCGAAGCTGAGCCCGCCCAGCACCCGCAGCGAGAAGACCTCGCGGTAGGGCTCGTCCAGCTGGTGCAGGGCACGGTGCGCGCGCATGCTCTCGTCCTGCGAGGCGAAGCTCTCCGCCGGGTCGGGGCCCTGATCCTCATCGGGCGGCTCCTCCTGCGGCAGCTCCCGCCCCTGCCGCCTGAGGTGATCCAGGTAGAGGCGCTTTAATATCTGGCACAGCCAGACCCGCAGCTCGCACTCGCCGCGGAAGCGGCCGATGGCTCTCATAGCCTTCAGGAAGCACTCGCTGGTCAGGTCGTCCGCCAGCGCCTCGTCATGGCATAATCTCAGGGCATAGCGGTACACATCGGTAAAGTAGGCCCGGTAGACCCCCTCGAAATCCTGCACCCGTTCACCCCCTTCATCCATAAGACGCCTAAGGCGGAAAAATCTTACATGCTGTTTTTCATTGTATCAAAAAGGCGCCCGTTGCGCTCATCCCCTCTATCCCTTATGATGTAATCAATTCAGCGCTTGGAGGGACCCATGGCTTTGGACGGACTGACGCTCGGCTTTATCGCCCGCGAACTCAACGATACGCTCACCGGCGGGCGGGTGGATAAGGTGCAGCAGCCGGAGAAGGACATGGCGGTGCTGCTGGTCCGCGCGGGCGGGCACAACCACCGCCTGCTCATCAACGCCAACCCCAGCGGCACGCGCCTGCACCTGACGGACAAGAGCTACGAAAGCCCCCTCGTGGCCCCCGTCTTTACCATGCTGATGCGCAAGCACCTGCTCTCGGGCAGGGTGACGGGCGTTACGCAGATGTTTGGCGACCGGCTGCTGCGCATCGACGTGCTGTCCAATGACGAGATGGGCGTGGCCCGCGAAAAACAGCTCTATTTTGAGGCCATGGGCCGCCACAGCAACCTGAGCCTGGTGCAGGACGGTATCATCATCGACTGCCTGCGCCACGTGACGGACGATATGAGCCGCGTGCGGCGCATGCTGCCCGGCCTGCCTTTCGAGCTGCCCCCGGCGCAGGACAAGCTGGCGCCGGATGAGGTGGAGGAAGAGGAGCTGCTGCGCCGGCTCATGGCGGAGGGCGGCAGGCTTGACAGGGCCGTGAGCGCCTGCGTCAGCGGCGTGGGGGCGGCGACCGCGCGCGAGCTCTGCCTGCGCCTGACGGGGCAGGAGCAGCCGCAGGCCTCGGAGATCCGCCTGGAAGCCTTCGAGGAGGCGCTGACGCGGCTGCTGCGGGGCCTTCCAGCCATGGCGGAGCCGGTGCTGGTGGTCGATGAGCACGGGCTTGCGCGGGACGCGCTGCCCTTTCCCTTCCTCTCGGTGCCCGGCGAGCTGCAGAAGCCCTGCGCCACGCTGTCTGAGGCGCTGGATACGCTGTACTATGAACGCGATCTGCACGACCGCCTGATGCAGCGCAGCGCCGCCTTCCGCCGCTCGCTGAAAACGGCGGAGGAACGCGCGCTCAAAAAGCTGGCCGCGCAGGAGGCCGAGCTGGCCTCCGCCGCCCGCATGGAGGAGTACCGCGTGGCGGGCGAGCTGCTGACGGCCTTCGGCTCACAGGTGCCAAGGGGCGCCGGGGAGGCGCAGCTGCCCAACTATTACGACGGCGGCACGCTCACCGTGGCGCTGGACCCGGCGCTCAGCCCCGCGCAGAACGCGCAGAAGTACTTTAAGCGCTACCGCAAGGCCGCGGTGGCCAGCCGCGTGGCCGCGCAGCAGAAGGAGAACACGCTCAGGGAGATCGCCCTCATCGAGGACGCCATCTGGGCGGCGGAGCAGGCGCAGACGCAGGAGGACATCGCCGAGATCAAGGAGCCGCTGCGCCGCGAGGGCATCATCCGGCGCGAGGGCGAGGCGCGCAAGAAGCAGCGGGAAAAACAGGGCGAGCCGATGCGCTTCGTATCGCCGGACGGCTTTGAGATCGCCGTGGGCAAGAACAGCGTGCAGAACGAGCGTCTGCTCAAATGGGCAAGCGGAAATGACCTCTGGCTGCACGCCAAGGACATGCCCGGATCGCACGTCATCGTGCGGGCCGAAGGCCGGCAGATCAGCGAGGAGGCCCGCCTGTGCGCGGCCAAGCTGGCAGCCTTTTACTCAAAGGGGCGGGGGAAGCAGGTGCCCGTCAACTACACGCTGCGCAGGTATGTGAAAAAGCCCGGCGGCACGCCGGAGGGCTTTGTCACCTTTACGGAGGAAAGGCTGCTGATCGTCTCCTGCGAGGAGTACGAGGTGAAAGCGATGGAAACCGTTGCCACAACTCAAGCTTGAAAACCGCTGCTTAACAAATTGTCCAAAATAGTGTTGACGAGCTGTTTGTACTGTTCGGGGCATGACCTGCGAAAGCCGGCCAAGGTATCGGCGTAATCCCCCCCCCTTGCTGCTGGACACAGATTTCAGATAGTAAGCATTGCTCAAAGGCCGGGACTCTTGCTCCAGATCGATGCAAGAGTCCTTGATCTTTGCTGGGCTTTTTTGTTACGGCCCCTTTTTGCTGCGCGTCAGCAGCGAAGATTGTACGCGTTTTGTATCTGACGAGATAATTCTCGCACCGTGTGGGTATACTTTCTTCGGGTCATTATTTAGATACTAAAGAATATGCGGAACGAGATGATATGGAGGAGTATGAGATGTATAACCTGTTAGTCGGCGGGGCGGCAGGGCAGGGCGTGGATACGGCGGTCAATACGCTGGAAGCGCTGCTGAAGGCCGCCGGATGCGGTGTGTTCACGGTGCGCGATCTGATGTCGCGCATACGCGGCGGGCACAACTTTTCGCTGGTGCGCTTTGGGGAAGAGACCCCAAGATCGCACAGCGAGCGGCTGGACGGCATCATTGCCCTGAATGAAGAGACCATCGCGCTGCACAGGGACAAACTGAAGCCCGAGGGATTCATCCTGTGCGACGAATCGGTGAAGACCGACGATTCGCGGGCCATCCCCCTGAAGCTGCAGGGGATCGCAAAACTGCTGGGCAGCGGAAGGGCTGCGGGCAGCGTGGCTGTGGGCGCGGCGCTGCGGCTGTTTTCCACGCCGATCGACGGCGCGCGCCGTGTGTTTGAGAAAAGCCTCAAGCCTGGCCTGGTCGAGATGAACGTGAAGGCGCTGGAGGCGGGCTACCGTGCCGTGGAGCCACGCTTTGAGCGTGTGGGCGGCAGCCACGCGGGGGAGATGATACTGACCGGCAACAAAGCGTTGGCGCTGGGCGCGCTGGCGGCGGGCCTGCAGTTCTACGCGGCCTACCCGATGTCGCCCTCGACCTCGATCCTTGAATACCTGGCCTCGGTGTCGCTGAAGATGGGCATTGCCGTAGAACAGGCGGAGGACGAGATCGCGGCCGTCAACATGGCCATCGGGGCCAGCTTCACAGGCGCCCGCGCTATGACGGGCACCTCCGGCGGAGGCTTCAGCCTGAAGGTGGAGGCGCTGGGCCTCTCCGGCATGGCCGAGGTGCCGCTGGTGCTGGTGGATGTGCAGCGCCCCGGCCCGGTGACCGGCCTGCCCACCCGCACTGAGCAGAGCGACCTCAAGTTCATGATCTCAGCCTCTCAGGGAGAGTTCCCGCGCATGGTGATCGCGCTGCGGCATCATGAGGACGCCTACCGGCAGACCATACGGGCCTTTAACCTGGCGGAGAAATACCAGATCCCCGTGATCCTGCTCAGCGATCAGTACCTGGCGGACGGCACGGCCACCATGCCGGTGCCCGACCCCGCGAAGGCGGAGATCTATGCGCCTGAGGATGTGCCCGCGGAGGGCGGCTACGCGCGTTACCGCTTTACCGAGAGCGGCATCTCGCCCCGCAAATTCCCCGGCACGCGCGACGGCTTTGTATCCGCCGACAGCGATGAGCACGACGAGTACGGCAAGATCATCGAGGACAGTGAAACGCGCATCCGCATGATGAACAAGCGTATGGGCAAGCTGGAGCTGCTGAAGCGGGAGCTTGAGGAGCCGCAGCTGCTGGGCGATGAGCGCCCGGAGGTGCTGCTGATCGGCTGGGGTTCGCTCTACGGCCCGCTTGAGGAGGCGGTGCGTCTTTTGAACGCGGAGGGCAAGGCGCGCTATGGCGCGCTGGTCTTCGGCGACGTGTGGCCCCTGCCCGACAGGCTGCTGCGCGAGAAGGCGGCGGGCGCAAGGGCGCTGATCCACGTGGAGCAGAACTACACCGGCCAACTGGCACAGCTGATCCGCGAGCAGACAGGCATCCGGACGGACGCCGGCATACTGAAATACGACGGCAGGCAGCTGAGCGGCGAGGAGATCGTCCGCCGCCTGCGTGAGGAGGGATACTGATGAGTGACAGCCGCTTTGAAACCTTTGAGACCGCCTGGTGCCCCGGCTGCGGCAACTTCAACATACTGGACAGCCTGAAAAACGCCCTGGACGAGCTGGCGCTTGACCCGCACGATGTGCTGATGGTCGGCGGCATCGGCCAGGCGGCCAAGCTGCCCCAATACATCTCGGCCAACAGCTTCTCGGGCCTGCACGGCCGGGCCGTGCCCCCGGCCGCCGCGGCCAAGATCGTGAACCCGGCGCTGACCGTCATCATCAATTCGGGCGACGGCGACAGCTACGGCGAGGGGGGCAATCACTTCATCCACAACATCCGCCGCAATGTGGACATCGCTCACTTCATCCACGATAACCAGGTCTACGGCCTGACCAAGGGCCAGGCCAGCCCCACGGCGGATAAGGGCAGCGTGACCCCCGTGCAGGTGGAGGGCAGCCTGAACATCCCCTTCAACCCCGTTCTGATGGCCATCGCGGCGGGCGCGGGCTTTGTGGCGCGCGGCTTTTCCGGCCGCCCGGAGCACCTGAAGGAGCTGATGAAGCAGGCCATCCGCTTCAAGGGCTACGCGCTGGTGGATATCCTGCAGCCCTGCGTGAGCTTCAACAAGGTGAATACCTTCGCCTGGTACAGCCAGCGCGTCTACGAGCTGGACAAGGAGTACGACCGCGGCGACAGGGCTGCCGCGATGCTCAAGTCCATGGAGTTCGGTGACAGGATTCCCATCGGCGTACTGTATCAGGAGGAGCAGCCAACCTTCCATGAGCAGCACGAGGTGCTGAAAAACGGACAGATACTCGCCGGACGCAAAAATGACCCTGAGCTTGTGCGTGAACTGATGCTGGAGATGGTATAATCTTTGCGGGCGGATGAAATGATGCTGCCCGGCAGGCCCGGGGCGCAGCCGCGGGCTGATACATAAAGAAAGAAGGGCTCACTATGGGAAACATTGTCAGCATCCTGATCCAACTGGTCAGCGGCGGCCTGGGCGGCACGGCCGCGGGCAAGGCCGCGCCCAAGCTCTCCCTGGGGAAGATCGGCGACATCGTGGCAGGCGTGCTGGGCGGCCTGGGCGGCGGTCAGCTGCTGGGCGCCCTGGGCGCAGGCGCGGGCAGCGGGCTGGACATCGGCTCCATCCTGGCCAGCGTGCTGGGCGGCGGGGTCGGCGGCGGCGCGCTGGTGGCCATCGTTTCGGCCGTGAAGAACGCCGTGGCGAAGAAGTGATACTGAACTTGCGTCTCAGTGCTTTGATAGACTCGTTCGTTTCCGCCTTTGCGCTGTCTCGTTCAACCGGCGCAGCGTCGCTGTGCCTCCTTCGCTCGGCTGGGCGAAAATGAAAAAGTCCTTCATCTGTCTGTGCACTTGGGCTTTAGTTCAGCATCAGCATGCCAAGACAAAAAACAGGGACCAGCCGCTGGTCCCTGTTTTTGTTTCTCCGCTTGATGCTGTATAGTGGAGGCATCTGAAAGGGGGAAGAGGTATGGAACTTGCGGACATCATCCGCGGCAGGCGGTCCATCAGAAAGTATGAGGCGCGCCGCGTGGAAAAGGAGAAGCTGGACGCTGTGGCGGAGGCCGGGCTGTACGCGCCCAACCCAGGCGGGCGGCAGGGCAGCAAGATCATCATGCTGGACGACCCGGCCCTGATCGACAGCATCGGGATCGTGAACGCCGACTGCGAGAACAGACACTGGGACGTGGGCGTGTCCTCGGACCAGCCCTCCATCATTGACGACCAGAGCATCAGGAGCGGCTTTTACGGCTGCGCAGCGCTGGCCATGGTGTGTATCCAAAGGGAGCGCAGGGATCAGGTGAATCAGATCGGCGCGGCCTTCGTCTGCGCGCAGAACATGGTGCTGAGGGCTTATGATCTGGGCCTGGCCAGCGTGATCGTGGGCAGGGCGGAGGCCACCTTTGAAAGGCCGGGTATGCGGGAGCTGCTGGATCGATGGGGCCTTGATCCGGCCTACCTGCCCATCGTCTTTGTCTGCCTTGGCTATATTCGCGGCGGGTATCCCCCGCCCAAGGCGAGGCTGGAAGGGCGCTACCTGTATGTGCCGGAGAATAAAAAATAGGAAGCGATCATGCGAAAGGCCGCGCAAAGCGGCCTTTTGTAATGGGCGGAAGCCGGCTAAACCCTGTCCGCAAAGCCTCGCTCGTAGGCGGGCGCGATCAGATCGCGCCGGCCGAAGCGCAGCGCCAGATCGAAGAACTTGTTGGGGTTTTTGAGAAGCTCGCGGCCAAGGGCGACAAGGTCGCAGCGGCCTTCCTCAAGCGCGCTGACCAGCAGGCCGTCGTCCAGAAGGCCCACGCCGATCACGGGCAGGCCGGTGCCTCGGCGGATCTCCTCCGCCAGCGGCAGCATATAGCCGGGGTACACATTTACCGGCGCGTGCAGCAGGGCGCCGCTGGAAACATGCACCATGTCGATGCTGACCTTCAGCGCGTTCAGGCAGATGACCCAGTCCTCAGGCGTCAGGCCGCCCTCCAGCCAATCGGTGGCCGAGATGCGCAGCCAGAGCGGCTTTTGCGCCGGCCAGGCGGAGGAGACCGCCCGCACCGTGCCGCGCAGGAAGAGCGAGCGATCCTGCCCGTAGGCATCCTGCCGCCTGTTGGACAGCGGGCTTAAAAACTGGTGGATCAGGTAGCCGTGGGCGGCGTGCAGCTCCAGCCCGTCAAAGCCCGCCCGGTCGGCCCTTCGGGCGGCCGCGGCGAAGGCTTCGGTGACGGCGTCGATCTGCGCCGGCGTCATCTCCACATAGTTGACGGGGTGTTCGTTGTAGGGGATGGCGCTTGGGGCCAGGTGGGGGAAGACGGAGGTCTGCGATTTGCGGCCCGCATGGTTGAGCTGCAGGGCGATCTTCGCGCCCAGGCTGTGCGCCATGTCCGTCAGGCGTTTCATGCCCTCCAGCTGCTCATCGTTCCACAGGCCGAGACAGCGGTCGGAGATGCGGCCCTCGGGCGTGACGCCCGTGGCCTCCACGATGATCAGGCCGACGCCGCCAATGGCGCACGAGGCATAGTGCGCCAGGTGAAAGTCATTCACAAGGCCCGTGCCCTCCGCGGCGGAGTACATGCACATGGGCGGCATCACCAGGCGGTTTTTGAGGCGCAGGCTCTTGAGGTCAAAGGCTTCAAACAGCTTCACGGATCTTCTCCTTCGGCGGCAGTTGGACCACCTGGGCCAGTATGATGGCGGCAAACATCAGCGCGCTGCCCAGCGCCTCGCGCACGGTGGGCATCTCGCCCAATATCACCATGCCGCCCAGCAGGGCGAACACGGACTCCATGCTCATCAGCAGGCTGGCCACCGTGGGCGCTGTGAGGCGCTGGCCGACGATCTGCAGCGTGTAGGCGACGCCGCTTGAAAGCACGCCGGCGTACAGGAGGGGCAGCCAGGCCTGCGAGATGGCGGGAAGGCTCGGCTGTTCAAACAGAAACATGGGGATCAGCGACAGCGTGCCCGCCACGAGGAACTGCAGGCAGCTGAGCGCCACACCCGATACGCGGGGAGAATAGTGATCCACCGCCAGGATGTGCGCGGTGAACACGAAGGCGCTGAGGATGAGCAGCAGATCCGCACCGTTGATGCTGAAATCGCCTTTGATGCTGAGCAGGTAGAGCCCTGCGGCGGCGAGGCCGATGGCCAGCCACAGCGCGGGGCGCTGGCGCTTGCCCGCCAGCATACCCGCCAGCGGCACCAGGAGGATGTACAGCGCGGTCAGAAAGCCCGCCTTGCCCACCGAGGTATACTTCAGGCCCGCCTGCTGCAGGTTGGCGGCCACCGCGAGCACCAGACCGCAGACAAGCCCGCCCCGCAGAAGGCTTCTTTTCTGCTCCGCGCTCATGGGCCGCCCTTCGTCCTTTGCCCGCCTGCGTCTGCTTTGCAGCAGAATGACGGGCAGCAGCGACAGCGAGCCGATGAAGGAGCGCACCGCCATAAAGGTGAAGGGCCCCACGTGCTCCATGCCAACGCTCTGCGCCACGAAGGCCGTGCCCCAAATGAAGGAGGCGAGGAGCAGCAGCAGGCTGCCCCTGGCGTTGTCCCGGTTTTTCATGGCAGCACCTGCTCAAGCGCGCGGTAGAGGCTTTCCAGCTCCTCCGCGCTGCGGTAGCTGAGCGTGAGCCTGCCCCTGTTCAGACTGCCCTTGATGCTGGTGCGTACGCCGGTCAGGCTCTGCAGCCGCCTGGCGAAATCCTCAAGCTCCGGCGCCGGTCTGTCGGGCGCGCGGCGCGCCGCGGCAGGCTGCTGCGCTTTCTTGCACAGGGCCTCGAAGGCGCGTACGCTCAGCCCTTCTCGGATGGCGCGGGCGGCCAGCTCCTCCTGCAGGGCGGCGCTCTTCACGCCGGCCAGCGCGCGGGCATGGCCCTCGCTGAGCTGGCCCTCGGCCACCAGCTTCTGCAGCCTGGCGGGCAGGCTGAGCAGCCTGAGCGTGTTGGCGACGGCGGGGCGCGATTTTCCAAGGCGCGCCGCCGCCTCCTCCTGCGTGAGGCCCGCGCTGTCCATCAGCTGTCGGATGGCCGCGGCCTCCTCCATGGGGTTCAGGTCCTCCCGCTGCAGGTTTTCGATCAGCGCGGCCAGCATCCCCTCCTGCTGGGAAAGCTCCTTTTCCACCACGGGCACGCGCCGCAGCCCCGCCAGGCGGCAGGCGCGGTAGCGCCGCTCGCCCGCGATGATGCGGAAGCGGTCGCCCTCCCGCCTGACCAGGATCGGCTGCAGCAGGCCCAGCTCGCGGATACTGTCCGCCAGCTGCTCCAGCGCCTCGCGGTCAAAGGCCTTTCGGGGCTGATCGGGGTTGATGTCCAGCAGGTCGATGTCCACTTCCTGCGGGGCGTACGGTTCTTCCATTTGGGGCATCAGGGCGTCCAGCCCCCGGCCCAGCGCGTTTTTCTTCATCTCTATCGTCTGCCTTTTCTGCCTGCCGTGCGCGGGCGCGGTCTACCTTTCCCGGTTTCTGGCCGCCAGCTCGCGCGCCAGCGCGCGGTAGGCCTCCGCCCCCGCGCTTCGGGGATCGTACACGTGGATGGGCGCGCCGTGGCTGGGCGCCTCGCCCAGCCGCACGTTGCGGGGGATGAGCGTGGAGAACACGCTGCCCCGGAAATACTTCTTCACCTGCGCCGCCACCTGCAGCGACAGGTTGGTGCGTCCGTCGTACATGGTGAGCACCACGCCCTCCACCGTGAGGCCCCGGTTGACGGAGCGCTGGATGCGGTTCACCGTGCTCATCAGCGCGCTCACACCCTCCAGCGCGTAGTATTCCGCCTGGATGGGCACCAGCACGCTGTCGGCCGCCGTGAGGGCGTTGATGGTGAGCAGGCCCAGCGAAGGCGGGCAGTCGATAATGACGAAGCGGTAGGCTTCCGTCTTGCCAGAGAGGGCACGGGCCAGCTGGTGCTCCCGTCGCTCCTGGCCCACCAGCTCCACCTCCGCCGCGGCCAGTCGGATGTCGCCCGGCAGCAGGGACAGATGCTCCACGCCGGTTTCGCACAAGGCGCTCTCAAAGGAGGCCGTGCCGGCCAGCACCTCGTATACGGTGGCCTTGCCGGCCTTTTGGCCCAGGCCGCTGGTGGCGTTGCCCTGCGGATCTATGTCAACCAGCAGTGTGCTGTGATGCAGCTCTGCCAGGCAGGCGGCCAGGTTGACCGCCGTGGTGGTCTTGCCCACGCCGCCCTTCTGGTTGGCGACGGCGATGATCTTTGTCATAGCGCTCCTGTTATTCAAGCCAGCCGCGCCAGCGGAAGGGCTGGTGGCAGGTGGTGATCACGCGCCTGAGGATGCGCAGCTCTTCTTCCGTCTGCCAGGGGCGGAAATCGACGTACAGCGCGCGCAGTGCGGACAGCGAGCCGTGGCGCATGGAATACTCGCTGAGCGTTTGAAAGGTTTGGTCGTCACGGGGCAGGCCCTTCAGCATAGGGTAAAGCAGCTCGTCGGCCAGCGTGGAGAAATCCTCCACGCGGATGCGTATGTACCGGCCGCTGTCCATCAGCAGGGTCATGCGGCCGCGCGTCGCGTCGCGCACGGCCATGAACAGCAGGCTGTCCACCTCCTGCGAGAGCCTTTGCAGGCTGTCCTTGCCGGGGCGGAAGCCGGCGAGCTTCAGCTGCACCTTTTCATCCAGCCTGTCCTGCCGCGACAGAAAGTCGCTGCCGAGCCAGGCCTTCAGTATGAAAAGGGTATCCTGCTCTTTCCCCTCGCCCATTTGAATCCCTCCCCGGCGCGGCCCAGATGACTGATACAGAATAGCATAGTTCGAAGCGCTTTTCCACTGGGAGCGGCCTTGACGGAGCCCCGGGACGCGCTTATGATGCAGGCATGTATGAGATGAGAATCAGGGTGGATGAAGGCCTCGCGGGGCGCAGCGTGAAGGCCGCCGCGCTGGGGCGGCTGCGCGTCTCCTGCGGCCAGCTCAAGCGCATCAAGTTTTCGGGAGGCATATGGGTGGACGGGATCCCCCGCCACAGCGACCATGTGCTGCGGGAGGGGGAGGAGCTGGTGCTCCGCTTCCCCGCGGATGCGGGGCCGAGGCCCGCGCCGGGCAGCGCGCCGCTGGCCCTTGTATATGAGGATGAGGATATACTGATCGCCGACAAGCCGGCGCCCCTGCCCTCCGTGGCCTCGCGCCAGGGCGGCGAGACGCTGGAAAACAGGGTGTTCTCCCACCTGGGCTGCCCGGAGGGCTTTGTCTACCGGCCCGTCAACCGCCTGGACAAGGGCACCAGCGGGCTGATGCTGATCGCCAAGACGGCCCATGCCCAGCAGCGCGCGCAGAGCATGCTGCATACGGAGGGCTTCATCCGGGAATACCTGGCAGTGGTGACCGGTGCGCCCGCGCAGGCGGAGGGGCGGATCTGCCTGCCCATCGGGCACGGCCCCGGCATCCGGCGGGTGGCGGACCCTGCGGGACGCCCCGCGGTGACCGATTACCGCGTGATCGGCCGGGAGGGGGATTGCAGCCTTGTCCGCCTGCGGCTGCAGACGGGCCGCACGCACCAGATCCGCGTGCACATGGCGGCGCTGGGCTGTCCCGTGCTGGGCGATTTTCTTTACGGCAGGGAGGACCCGCGCCTGCCCGGCCGCTTCGCGCTGCACTCCTGCAGGCTGGCGCTGTCGCATCCCCTCAGCGGCCGCAGGTTGGACTTCGGCTCGCCGCTGCCGCCGGAATTGCAGGAACTGACAGGAATTATTGCAGAAGAATCGACCGACAGGAAAAATTTTAACCAAATTGTGCAAAACGCTTGACAGGGATGAATATCGGTGCTATGCTACAGACGAACCAGAGGAAGACCAAGTACAAGGTTCAAAGGAGGGCGGTTTGCTGAATACTGAAACCTTATCGGAACCCATCTGCTCATCGCGCCCCCGCTCGGTTCTTGTTTGTTAAGAGTCTTGGTATCCGCAAAGAGGCCGGTCACAGACAGGCTGTGAGGCTTTGAAGCGATCACTCCACGGTCCATCCCCTTGGGGATGAAGATTGCGGGGGCGTAAAGGGAGCAAGAAGGGTTGGAGCCATCGGTTGGCTGAGAGGGTTTTCCGCAGGAACTTGACGATGTAATCACGATTTGTCCACGGACTATTCTGGAAAACTGCAAGCAAACCAAGGATCATGCCGGGCTGCGCAGGCGGAACCCAAACTCGGCTGGATTTGGAACTTGACCGGAATGGAACCCAGGAACCTTGATCATCGCGCAGTCCGGCAAATTCGTTGATATCGCAAGATATCTTGAATATAGATATCGGAGAATCGACAGCCGAACCGACAGTGCCCGACAACAGAATATGGAGTTTGCTGCCGCGCCGAAAGGCGCGGCAGTGTTTTCGGCATCTATCGTCGCCCCGTGCGGGCGCGTACTCCTTGCTTCGGATGCCTGAGCCGATCCCGCCGCGCCCATGTCTGACACTGAACTCAACCATAGCGCTTTGACAGGCTTGTTCTTTGCCGCTATTGCCTTGTCCCGGTCAGTCGGCGCGGCGCCGCCGCCCGCCTTCGCTCGGCCTGGCAAAAGCGAAAAAGCCCTACGCCTGTCTGCGCGCTCAGATTTTCGTTCAGTATGACAAAAACAACGCGCCTGCCGCGCGAAGGCCGACTTCCGGCCTTCGCGCGGCAGGCGTTTTTGGATCGCTCTTTGCGGCCGTCAGACGGCAAGCGGGATGGCGCGCAATTTATAGCCCTTGCCGTGCACGGTTTCAAACAGCTCGTCGCCCAGCTTGCGGCGAAGGCGCTGCACATGCACATCCACCGTGCGGCTCTTGCCCGGGGTCATGTAGTCCCAGGCCGCGCACAGCAGGCAATCTCGGCTCAGCACCTTGCCCGCGTCCTCCGCGAGGGCCTGCAGCAGGCGAAATTCCTGCGAAGTCAGGGAGCAGGGGACGCCGTCCACATAGACCTTGTGCTCCTTTTCGCTGTAGGCAATGATGCTCTGTCTGCGGGTTTCCCGCCCGATCTGAGTCAGCAACTGTGTCATGTTGATCACCTCTCATTATATATGACGCGCGAGAGGGGCGAAATGTTGCGGAAAGATGAAAAAATATTTTATTTATCTTACGGCTGCCTCTCCGCAGGGCCGCGGACGCCTTGCGCAGCGTTTATTCCATGGCGCGGCGGGTATCATGTGGAAGACAGTGTAAGGAGGTCGCGGTACATGAAATGGATCTGTAAGGTGTGCGGATATGTGCACGAGGGGAACGAGCCGCCGGAGTTCTGCCCGGTCTGCAAGGTAGGCAAGGATAAATTTGAAAGGCTGGAGGAGACCCCCCAGTGGACGGACGTGCACCGCGTAGGTCTGGCGCAGGGGATGGATGAACGCGTGGTCGCTGGCCTTCGCAAGCAGTTTGAAAAGGAGTGCCTGGAGGCGGGCGCCTATATGGCCATGGGCCGTCAGGCGGACAGCCAGGGCTATCCGGAGATCGCCAACTCCTTCCAGCGCATGGCGATGGAGGAGGTGGCCCACGCCTCCCGCCTGGCCGAGATGCTGGGCGAAATGCTGACGGACGATGTGGAAAAGAACGTCAAGAACCGCATCGAGCTGGAGCACAAGGCCAGCGAGGAGAAGCAGGCGCTGGCGCTGCTGGCCAAGGACCTGGGATACAACGAGGTCTACCACACGCTGCACGACATGTGCAAGGATGAGGCCCGCCACGGGCAGGCGCTGGAGGGCGTGCAGAAGCGCTATTTCTTCAAGTAAGCCTTTCCTGCGCGCGCAAAAGGACGGCCGCCATTTGGCCGTCCTTTTGCGTAAGGCGTTTTGTCTGATCAGCCGAAGCGATAGCCCGTCATGGAGAGGGACCCCAGCAGGCAGCCTTCGTTGAACACCGTGATCGCATCTCTCTCGTCCGACGCGCCCAAAGCATAGAGCAGGGGGACGAAGTGCTCCACCGTGCGGAAAGCGAGGGCGGCGCTTTGGCCGGCCTGCCGATAGCGGAGCACGCTGTCGATGTCACGGTTCAAGACGGCCTGCCTGATGTAGCCGTCAAACTCCTCGGCCCAGGCGAAGCCGCCGGACAGCCTCCAGTCGATCAGGCCCAGGTTGTGCACCACGTTGCCGCTCCCGACGATCAGCACGCCCTCATCGCGCAGCGGAGCGAGCGCGCGGCCCATGGCCAGGTGCCGCTCCATGGGGGCGCGGGCGTCGATGCTGAGCAGCACCAGCGGGATATCGGCCTTTGGGTACATGCGCCGCAGCACCGACCAGGCGCCGTGGTCAACCCCCCTGCCGGGGTCGATGCGCGCGCTGTCGCCCAGCAGCCCGCGCGCGCGGGCGGCCGTTTCCGGCGAGCCTGGCGCCGGGTACACGATGCGGTACAGCTCGTCCGGGAAGCCGTACATATCATAGATCATGCCCGGCCGCTCGCCGCCCGTCAGAAGCGTGCCGGCCGTAAACCAGTGGGCGGACACGCACAGTATCTTCTCCGGCCTTGGAAGGCTGCGGCCCAGTGCCTCCCAGCCCCTTGTATACTCGTTGTCCTCCACGGCGTTCATCGGCGAGCCGTGGCCGATGAACAGCGCTGGCAGCCTGCCCATGGCTCAGCCCTGCAGGCCGTCTGACTGGCGCTGCATGTTTTCCACCACCACATCATAGATGTCACCCAGGGTGGCGCAGTATTCCAGCACCTGCCAGGGCTCGTTGGTGTGGTAGTGCACCTTGATCAGCTCGTCGTCGCCCACGGCCAGCAGGCTGTCGCCCACGATATTCTGGGAGATGTAGTCGAATATGGCGTCTTCGTCAAGGCCCTTGCCTTCGATCAGCAGCTGGGTGTCAAACTTGTACTCGATCAGTTCTTCCGACATAGCGCTTGCCTCCTGTCAATCATTCCTATTGTGTTTCAGCTTCTCTCACGCTTCTGACCAGCCGGTTCACATAGCGGCGGCGCGTGCATACGTAGCCGTTGTCCTGCATCTCATCGCTTTCCTCCGCCAGCTGCCAGCCCGGCCGGCCGTCCAGCGCGGGGAACCAGCTGTCGGCCCCTTCGGCCCGCGCCCGCACGCACGTCACATAGGCGGCGGTGCAGCAGTCGATCAGCAGGCCGTAGAGCTGTCCGCCGCCGACCAGGAACACATCGTCCGGCAGGTAGGCGGAGAGGGCCTCGTCCAGCTCCCGCATGGAGCGTGCCACAAGCGCGCCCGGCGCCTCAAAGCTCTGGCTGCGGCTGAGCACGATGTGGGGCCTGCCGGGCAGGGGCTTGCCGCCGGGGAAGGATTCAAGTGTCGAGCGGCCCATCACCAGCGCCTTGCCCCTGGTCATGCGCGCGAAATACTTCAGATCCTCCGGCAGGCGGAACAGCATGCCGCCCGCGCGGCCGATGGCCAGGTTCTCATCCACGGCGACAATGGCCTGCATGGCGTCCTCCTCACTCCGCTATCGGGATGCGCCCCGGCAGCGTATGGAAGCGGTAGCCGTCAAGCGTCGCGTCCTCGGCGGTGAAGGCGTAGAAATCGTCCACCGCCGGGTTCAGACGGAATCCGGGGGCGCCGTAGGGCTCGTTTTCGATGATCTCCTCCACCATGGGTACGTGCCTGTCATAGATGTGCGCGTCCGCGATCACGTGCACCAGCTCGCCCGCCTCGAGGCCGCTCACCTGCGCCAGCATGTGCACCAGCACCGCGTACTGGGCCACGTTCCAGTTGTTGGCCACCAGCATGTCCTGCGAGCGCTGGTTCAGGATGGCGTTCAGGGTCCTGCCCGATACGTTGAAGGTCACGCTCCAGGCGCAGGGGTAGAGCGCCATGGCGTGCAGATCCTGGTGCGTGTACAGGCTGGTGATGATACGGCGGGAGGCGGGGTTGTGCTTCAGGTCATAGAGCACGCGGTCCACCTGATCGAACTCGCCTTCTTTATATTGATGCTTTACGCCCAGCTGATAGCCGTAGGCGCGGCCGATGCTGCCCTGCTCATCCGCCCATTGGTCCCAGATGCGGCTGCCGAGGTCTTTGATGTTGTTCGATTTTTTCTGCCAGATCCACAGCAGTTCGTCCACGGCATTCTTGAGCTGCGTTTTGCGGATGGTGAGGATGGGAAACTCTTTTTTCAGATCATAGCGGTTGACCAGCCCGAAGAGTTTGACGGTGTGGGCGGGCGCGCCGTCCTCCCATCGGGGGCGGACGGTCTGATCGGTATCCCAGACGCCTTCTTTGAGGATGCGGCGGCAGTTTTCGATAAACAGGGTATCGGCAAAGCTCATGATTGTCTCCTTACAAGGTACGGATGATCAGCAGATAGGATACAAGAACAAAGAGGATGCTGTAAAGGGTGCCGATCAGAGCGAAGCGAGCAGGGGCCGCTTCCAGGTCATGCTGTTTCCATCCGTGGAGAAATTATACAGGATTTCACGATAAAACGGAAACTGTTTGAGGCGCGGATTTCCTTTATATTGGAAATTTGCGGTCATTTCCGCTTTTATGGAAACTCAATCACGACGGACGAGGAAAATGTCAGCCCGCGTCAGTTCCCGGAGGGAGGAAGGCTTGCTATTGTCTTGCCGCGATAAACAAAAAGGAGGAAAGCATGGACAGGGAACCGGGAAAAACCGTCAGGCGAAAACGATCCGCCCCGTGTGCGGAAACGCTTCGCCGCGAGGCGCTGCGCCAGCTGAAGCAGCGGCTGGAGGAGGGCGAGATGAGCACGGCCGACCTGATCAGGATCATGGGCATGAGCCTAAAGGAGGAAGAGCGGACGGAAGAGGCGGCGGACTGGGTGCTGGAACTGAAGGAGGAAGCGTGAGTACGCGGCGCATCATTGTGCCGCCCGAAGCCTTCAACGCCTGCTACAGGCCCTATCTGTGCGCCGGGCAGAGGATACAGATCTACTTCGGCGGGGCGGGCTCGGGCAAGAGCGTGTTTCTGGCCGGGCGCGCCGCGCTGGACGCGCTGTGCGGCCGCAACACGCTGATCGTGCGTCAGGTGGCCCGCACGCTGCGCGCCAGCTGCTTCAACGAGGTATGCAAGGCGGCTTCGCGCCTTGGCATCCTGGAAAGCTTTGACGTGAGCCGCAGCGAGCTGACGCTCACCTGCCGCCGCGGCGGGGCGCAGATACTCTTTTTGGGGCTGGACGACAGCGAGAAGATCAAATCGCTCACGCCCGCGCTGGGCGCGCTGACCGACGTGTGGATAGAGGAGGCCACCGAGTGCCGCTATGAGGATATGAAGCAGCTGGAAAAGCGTCTGCGCGGCGGGAGCCGCCACAAAAAACGGCTGACCATGAGCTTCAACCCTGTCAGCCGCGGCCACTGGCTGTACCGCGAGTTTTTCGGCGGCTGGCAGGAGGGGCAGAGGGAGCTGGTCACGGACGAGCTCCTGATCCTGAAGACCACCTACCTGGACAACCGTTTCCTGACGGACGATGATCGGGAGCGCTATGCGGGGGAGCGGGACGCCTACTTCCGCCGGGTGTACACGCTGGGGGAATGGGGGGAGATGGCGGGCGCTATCCTGACGAACTGGCACGCGGAGGACCTGAGCGCGCTGGCGGTGCGGGCGGAGCGGCTGCGCTTCGGGCTGGACTTCGGCTACGCCCGGGACCCGGCTGCCGCCGTGAAGCTGATGGCGGATATGGCGGGGCGCCGGGTGTATGTGCTGGAGGAGATGCTGGAGCGCGGCCTTTCCAACGAGGCGCTGGCGGAAAGGCTGCGCGCCCTGACGGGCGGCGGGCCCATCGTCTGCGACAGCGCCGAGCCCAAGAGCATCGCGGAGCTGCGCCGCCGCGGCCTGCAGGCGCTGCCGGCGAAAAAGGGACCGGACAGCCTCCGCCACGGGCTGCGCTGGCTAGCCGGGATGGAGATCGTGGTGGACCGACGCTGCCGCGGCATGATCGAGGAGCTGGAGAACTACCGCTGGCGCAAGGCCCCCTCGGGGGAGGAACTGCCCACGCCCCAGGGAGAGGATCACCTGATCGACGCCATGCGATACGCGCTGGAGCAGGACAGCCTGCAGCAGGTGGCGGAGGCGGGGAAAAGATAAAAAATCCGCTCCGGGACTTGACAAGAAAGAATAAACATGCATAATAAACGCATAAATATAAAAGAAGGGAGAGCGAAGGATATGACAAAGCTGGTAAAATGCCTGGCCTGCATGCTGTGCGTGCTGATGATCGCGCCGTATTTCGGCGCAAGGGCGGACGACGGCGAATTCTCCGTGACCGTGCAGGTGCCGGATGATTATGAGGGGGAGCTGAACGGCCGCCTGCTGCTGATGATGGACAGGCAGCCGCCCGAAGAGGGCGGCCAGCTCTACGAGATGCTGGAGGTGAACGGCATCCCCGTCTTCGGCAAGACCGTTTTCGGCCTGCACGCGGGCGACAGCGTGACCTTCTCCTCCCAGGATGAAGAGATCGAGGGCTGGCCCTTCCCGCTGTCCCAGCTGCCGGAGGGCGAGTACGCCCTGCAGGCCTTCCTGATCAGGTACACCAGGTTTGAGCGCGCGCAGGGCCCCGCCGTCTGGGGCATGGCCGATCACGGGGGCGGCGGCAGCTTTGCCGACAACCCCTACAACCTTTACAGCGCCGTACAGACGGGAGATCCTCACGCGGGCGGGGTGCAGCTGACGCTGGATCAGCAGGTGCCGCTGGGCTACGAGCTGGCCGAGGGGCAGGTGACCCAGCAGGGCAATTATGAGGACACCGAGCAGGTGAAGTACGTGAAGATCAGGAGCGAGCTGCTGAGCGAATTCTGGGGTACGGACATGTACCTGGGCGCGAACGTGCTGCTGCCCGCCGGATACGACAGCGGCAAAAAGTACCCCGTGCTCTACTATCAGGGCCACTGGCCGGGCGGCGGCGCGCCGCTGGGCTTTGGCCGCACCGACCGCGCGAGCTATGAGAGCTTCACCAAGTTCTGGCTTGAGAGCGCGCCGCAGATGATCGTGGTCACCTTCCGAGACGCCAATATGTTCTACGACACCAGCTATTCTGTGGATTCGGAAAACCTGGGGCCCTACGGCGAGGCCATCACCACCGAGCTGATCCCCTACATTGAGACGACCTTCGGCGCGGTATCGGAGCCCTGGGCGCGCGCCCTGGCGGGCGGCTCGACCGGCGGATGGGAGTCGCTGGCCATGCAGGTGTTCTACCCGGATTTCTTCGGGGGCGCCTGGGCCCTTTGCCCCGACGGGGTGGATTTTCACGGCTACCAGATCGTCGACCTGTATGAGGATGACAACGCCTACTATCTTGACATGGGCTGGAACAAGGTGGCCCGTCCCTCCATGCGCGATGTGAAGGGCAACATCCAGTTCACCATTCAGGATGAAAACTATTACGAAATGGCCATCGGCGGGCAGGAGGCACTGAGCCTCGGGCAGTGGGCCGTGTGGGAGGCCGTGTACAGCCCGATGAAGGAAAACGGCTATCCCGCCCGCGTTTGGGACCCCGTGACCGGCGTGATCGACAAGGAGGTCGTGGCCTACTGGCAGCAGCACTATGACCTGAGCTACATCCTGCAGACCAACTGGGAGACGCTCGGGCCGAAGCTGAAGGGCAAGATCCACCTGCGCGGCGGCGACATGGACAACTATTACCTGAACCTGGCCCAGTATGAGCTGGGGGATTGGCTGGCCGGCACCGACTACGAGGGCTACAGCCTGACCTTCCCGCGCAAGGGCCACACCGGCAATATCAGCAACGAGGAGCTGGTGACGGAGATCGCGCAGCACATGGTCAAATACGGCCCGGCCGAGGCGAAGGAGATACTGGGCATCGAGTGATGCCGCTTGCCTTAAGGATCATCGCGGCGGCGATGCACGAGTGAATGGGTGTTGGATTCCGTGCTTTGAACAGCGTATCGGGCGGAGGGCGCGTTGCCTTCCGCCTTTGCGTAGGATGGGTGCCTGCAAGATTATGCAACGCGCATCCTCTTGGCTTGCATTTCCCGCCTTTTCCCGCGGAATTCGCGCCCGCAGAGCCTCCGTTTTGGCTGCTGACTTGCATAAGTAGTATCGGTTCTGTATAATGTTCACATGGAAGGCCTTGGCCGGCGGCCTTCGGGAGGAGAAGAAGAGTGGATATGAGCGCGGAGGGCAGCCTGAGAAGGCCGGACGATCCCCTGATCGAGGTGAAGGATCTGCACATCGCCTTCGGCGAGCACAGGCACCGCTTCGAGGCCGTGCGGGGCGTCAGCTTTGACATCCGCCGGGGCGAAACCTTCGGGCTGGTGGGCGAATCCGGCTCCGGCAAAACCTCCATCGGCCGCGCCATCATCCGCGTGTACGAGGCAGCGGCGGGCGAGATCCTCTACGAGGGGGAGCGCATCTCGGGCAGGATTTCCCCCGAGCTTGACCGAAGGATCACCGGCGACATCCAGATGATCTTTCAGGACCCGATGGCTTCGCTCAACGAGCGGGCGAAGGTGGATTACATCGTGGCCGAGGGGCTGTACAGCACGGCGCGGCACCTGAAGAAGGCGGAGCGGGAGGAGAAGGTGCGCCGGGCGCTGGAGGATGTGGGCCTGCTGCCCGAGTTTGCCAGCCGCTTCCCGCATGAGTTTTCGGGCGGCCAGCGCCAGCGCATCGGCATCGCCCGCGCCCTGGTGATGGATCCGAGGTTCATCATCGCCGACGAGCCCATCTCCGCCCTGGACGTTTCCATCCGCGCGCAGGTGCTCAACCTGCTCAGCAGGCTGCAGCGCGAGCGGGGGCTCACCTATCTGTTCATCTCGCACGATCTGTCCGTGATGCGCTTCATCTGCGACAGGATCGCGGTCATCCACCGCGGCCTGCTGGTGGAGATGGCGGACACGGAGCAGCTGTTCCGCTGCCCCCTGCACCCCTACACGCGCGCCCTGCTCTCGGCCGTGCCCATGCCCAACCCCGAGTGGGAGAAGAAAAAGCAGCCCCTTGTCTACGACGAATCACAGCACGATTACAGTAGGGAAGCGCCCGTGTGGCGGGAGCTGGAAAGCGGCCACTTCGTGCTGGCGAGCGCGGCGGAGGCGGAGAGCTATCTCGGCAGGCTGCGCGCAGGCTGAGCCCGGTCTAAAATGAAAGAAAAATGGCCTCTCTTTCGTTTTTCTGGGAATATCATCCGAAAACAAAGGATAAACGGATGGAACGGGAGACAGACTTGCAAAACTCTCTTGGCACGTGCTAAGATACGGATTATCATTTTGAGAATTAAAGGAGGAGAAACATGAAAAAACTGCTGGCTCTTCTGCTCTGCCTGATGCTGTGCCTGAGCGGTTCTGCCGCCCTGGCGACCGAGGCCTCCGGCATCGCGGCCGAACAGGTGTACCGCGGCGTCTACTCCGATGAGGTCGAGACCTGGGACTATCTGTATCAGAGCTCCGGCGCCCAGTTCGCCAACTTTGTGGACGGACTGATCGAGAACGACAAGTACGGTATGCCCCAGCCGGGCCTGGCCGAAAGCTGGGAAGTCTCAGAGGACGGCACGGTATACACCTTCCACCTGCGCAAGGGCGTGAAGTGGTACACCTCAAAGGGCGAGGAATACGCCGAGGTGACCGCCAACGACTTTGTGTTCACCGGCAAGAAGATACTGGACCCGGCTTACGGCTCCAAGACCAGCGACATCTATGCCAGCGTGATCCTGAACGCCGAGGAATTCTTCAAGGGCGAGTGCGGTTGGGATCAGGTGGGCATCAAGGCGCTGGACGACTACACCCTGCAGTACACGCTGAAGGCTCCCGTCAGCTACTTCCTCTCCATGCTGACCTATGTATGCTTCCTGCCCGCCAACGAGCAGTTTGTCACCGAGTGCGGCGAGCGCTGGGGCACCTCCAATGAATACTGGCTGTACAACGGCCCCTTCATCATGACCGAGTTTGAGCCCCAGGTCGGCCGCACGGGCGTGAAGAACCAGAACTACTGGGATGCCGACAAGGTGCATATCGAGCGCATCGAGTATGTGTACAACGCGGAGGCCTCCACCACCGGCCCCATCATGGTGCAGACGGGCGAGGTGAGCTACGCGGACATCCCCTCCTCAATGGTGGAATCCTGGATGATGGACCCGAAGCTGTCCGCCATGGTGCGGCCGCTGAGCTACGGCTCCAGCTCCTATTCCTACTGGTACGCCTTCAACTTCTGGCCTACCTTTGACGAAAAGGTCGGCGGCAGCCACGAGACCTGGCTGAAGTGCGCCAACAACCTGAACTTCCGCAAGAGCTTCTTCCACGCGCTGGACCGCCTGGCCGCGATGGAGACCAGGGAGCCCTACGCCCCCGAGACGAAGCTCAACAACACCATCACGCTGCCTGACTTCGTCTACGCAAACGGCGTCAGCTACAGCCAGATGGGCGACCTGGCCAAGTTTTCGAACACCGAATCCTTCAACCCCGAGCTGGCGCTGCAGTACAAGCAGAAGGCCATGGAAGAGCTCAGCGCGCAGGGCGTCACCTTCCCCGTGAAGGTATACAGCCCCTATGACGCCGGCTCGACCGAGTGGACCAACCGCGCCCAGGTGGTGGAGCAGCAGATGGAGGGCCTGTTGGGGCAGGACTACATCGACATCGTGATCGAGGGCTATCCGAGCACCGATTTCCTCAACACCACCCGCCGCGCCGGCAACTATGCCTGGATGGAGTCCTACTGGGGCGCTGACTATCAGGACCCTGCCACCTACTGCGACCCCTTCCTGCTGGGACAGAAGTACAACTACATGTGGATGGCGGACGGCTACGCCGAGAAGACCGTGGAGGGCGACGGCCGCAAGACCTTTGACGGCGGCTTCTGGAAGAACTACATCTACGAGCAGCGTTACAACGAGTCCGCCGGTGAGCATGTGGACCTGGCCAAGCGCTACGAAGGCCTGGCCAACCTGGAAGCCTGGCTGATCGACAGCGCCGTGGTGACCCCCTTCTCCGTGGGCGGCGTGGGCTACTGCGTGGCCTACTACAACCCCTTTGAGCTGGCGCTTGACCCCTTCGGCATCTCGGACAATAAGTTCAAGAACTGCTATATCTACAACGAGCCCATGGGCATCGACCTGTACGAAGAAGCGCTTGCCNNTACAACGAGCCCATGGGCATCGACGCCTACGAGGAGGCGCTGGAGGTCTGGCTGCAGGAGAAGGCCGAGGCCATCGCCAGGACCGCTGAATAGGCCCTTGTCCCAAAGACCGTATTTCCCGAACAGCTGTGGGGGGCGGATGTCGTCCGTCCCCCCTTCTGTTTATCGCAGGCCCGTTTTGTGCTATGCTTTTCGGGCGGGCCTAAACTGCTTCCGAGGTGGATGGATTGTTTAAGTATTTCGTAAAAAGGATGCTGCTGGCACTGCTGTCGCTGTTCGTGGTGCTGACCATCGTGTTTCTCCTGATGCGCCTGATGCCGGTGGACGGCTATTTTGCCGACCGGTCGGACAGCATGAACGAGGCGACCAAGGAGGCAGTGCTGCGCAGCCTGGGCCTGCTGGACCCCGTGCCCAAGCAGCTGCTGGATTTTTACGGAAAGCTTCTGCGCGGCGATCTGGGCAGCTCCATCGTCTACCGGCCCAGGGTGCCCAACGCGGAGATCCTGGCGGACAAGATCCCTTATTCCGCCTATTTCGGCCTGGCCTCGGTGACCGTGTCGCTGGTGCTGGGATGCGGCCTGGGCATCCTGATGGCGCGCTCCAAGGCCAAATTCTGGGATAAGATCGGCACGGGCTACATCCTGCTGATCAACGCCATCCCTTCCATTGTCTATTATCTGTTCTTTCAGGTTACCGTTTCGGGCGCGCTTGGCATCCCCATGCTGTTTTCGGCCAAGAACCCGGTCACCTGGATACTGCCGCTGATCTGCATGTCGCTGGGCGGCATCGCCTCCAACGCCATGTGGACGCGGCGCTATATGGTGGACGAGCTGAACAAGGATTACATCGCGCTGGCGCGCGCCAAGGGCGTGAAGAATTCCAGCATCATGGTACACCATGTGCTGCGCAACGCCTTCATCCCCATGGCGCAGTACCTGCCCTCCAACATCCTCTACACCGTGACGGGCTCCATCTATGTGGAGGCGCTGTTTTCCGTGCCGGGCATGGGAGGGCTGCTGGTGACGGCCATCCAGCGGCAGGACAACACGCTGGTGCAGGCGCTGGTGCTGATCTACGCCGGGATCGGCGTGGTGGGGCTGGTGCTGGGCGATCTGCTGATGGCCCTGCTGGACCCGCGCATCGCGCTGAGCAAGCAAGGAGAGAGCCGCTGATGAGCCGACTGTTTGACCGCAAAGCAGAAAAAATAGGCGAGGGCATCCGGGAGAGCCTGGATAACCGCTTTGCCGAGGTGGACCCGGCCGCGGTGGACGACAGCCTGTTCACGCCCGCCGCCTTTGACGAGAGCGCCAGCGAGCGCGCGGGCTATTCCAATTATTCGTACTGGCGCTCCACCTTCCGGGTGTTCCTGAGCAGGCCGGTGTCCATCTTTTTTCTGGCCCTGCTCACGCTGATGCTGCTGTTTACCTATGTGCAGCCCCTGCTCCCGCAGCAGAAGGCGCCCACCAGGATCCACAACTACGATGACACCAGCAAGCAGATCCGCAACCAGAAGCCCTATCTGAGCAACGTGGTGGGCAGCGTGAAGGCGGGGGAGGAGATCACCCTCTCTGCCGAGGGCAAGACCTGGGCAACCGTCGCCGGCAGCCTGCGCAGCCTGAAGCGCAACGAGCCTGTGACCGTGCTGCGCGAGGAGGGCGGCTCCAGCTTCGTTCGCACTGCCGAGGGGGAGGAGGGCTGGGTGCAGTCCGGCTATGTCCGCATGAAGGAGGACGGCAGCGCCCGCATTTTCATGCCCACCACGCTGAGCCGCTTTGCCGCCGCTGAGGCCTACGTGGCCACGAAGGATATCCAGGTGCTGCCGCATCCCGAGGGGGCGAAGGAGATACCGGCCGTCGCCCTGCGCGATACGCCGCTGCGCAGCTCGCGCACCGAGCTGGCCTTCTGGTTCGGCACGAACTCCATCGGGCAGGATCTGTGGTCCCGCATCTGGAGCGGCACGCGCACCTCGCTGCTGATCGGCGTGACGGTGGGCGCGATCTGCAGCCTGATCGGCATCGTGATGGGGGCGATCTGGGGCTATGTTCGAAAGCTGGACCGCCTGTTTACCGAGATGTATAACGTGCTGGAGAATATCCCCTCCACGGTGCTGCGGATCCTGATCACCTACATCCTGCGGCCTTCGCTGTTCACCATCATCTTCGTCATGTGCCTGACGGGCTGGCTGGGCATGGCGCGCTTCGTGCGCAACCAGATCGTCATCATCCGCGACCGGGAGTATAACCTGGCCTCCCGCTGCCTTGGCACCACCACCTGGCGGATGATCTACCGCAATCTGCTGCCCTACCTGATCTCCGTGATCATGCTGCGCACGGCGCTGGCCATCCCGGACGCCATCGGCACCGAGGTGTTTTTGACCTACATCGGCCTTGGCCTGCCGGTCAGCCTGCCATCCCTTGGCAACCTGATCAACGAAGGGCGCCTGGTGATGACCGATCCCGCGCTCACCTATCAGATCATCTTCCCCGCGGTGATCGTGTCCATTATCACCGTGTCCTTCTACGCGCTGGGCAACGCCTTCTCGGACGCGGCGGACCCGCGCAACCATGTGTAAGGGGGGAACGGCATGACGCAGGCAAGGGAACCCATCCTGAAGGTGCGCGATCTGGAGGTGCGATTCTCTCTGCGCGGGCGCACGCTGACGGCGATCCGCGGGGCTTCGCTGGATGTTTTTGAGGGAGAGAGCCTGGCCATCGTGGGGGAATCGGGCTCGGGCAAATCCGTCTTTGTGAAGAGCTTTATGGGCATGCTGGATAAAAATGGCCTTGTGACCCACGGCTCCATCGAGTACGGGGGGCAGGACCTGGCGAAGTTCAGCGCCGAAAAAGACTGGCTCAAGATCCGGGGACGGGAACTGGCCATGGTGATGCAGGATCCGATGACCAGCCTGAACCCGCTGAAGACCGTGGGCGCGCAGATCGGCGAGGCCATCCGCCTGCACCAGGGGCTGAGGGGCGCGCAGCTGAAGGAAGCCGTGGTGGCCATGCTGGAGGACGTGGGCATCCCCAACGCCGCCAAGCGCGCCCGCCAGTATCCGCACCAGTTTTCGGGCGGTATGCGCCAGCGCGTGGTCATCGCCATCGCCATGGCCTGCCGGCCTAAGATACTCATCTGCGACGAACCCACCACGGCGCTGGACGTGACCATCCAGGCCCAGATACTGAGCCTGATCAAGGAGCTGAAGCAGCGGCACAACCTGACCACCATCTATATCACCCACGATCTGGGCGTGGTGGCCAACGTGGCAGACCGTATCGCCGTGATGTACGCGGGCGACGTGGTGGAGCTGGGCACGGCGGAAGAGATCTTCTACCAGCCGGCCCATCCCTATACCTGGGCGCTGCTCTCCTCGCTGCCGCAGCTGGGGATCAGGGGACAGGACCTGTATTCCATCAAGGGCACGCCGCCCAACCTGTTCAGCCACATCAAGGGCGATGCCTTCGCGCCGCGCAACCCGCAGGCTCTGGCGGTCGATTTTGAGTACCGCCCGCCCTACTTTGAGATCAGCCCCACGCATAAGGCGCGCACCTGGCTGCTGGACCCGCGCGCGCCCAAGGTGGAGCCGCCGCCCGCCATCCGCCACATCCGGCAGGTGGTAGGCAGGGAAGACAGCTGAGTGATGGAGAAGACGGGCAGGGAGCTTCAGATCGATATGGCGGGCTACTGGGCGGCCTGCCTTGCGCAGGACGCGGGCAGGATGGAAGGCTTCTTTCATCCGGAAGCCCTTGTTTACTGGCACAATACCAACGAGTGCTTCACAGCGCGGGAGTTTATCACGGTCAACTGCCACTATCCCGGGGAGTGGACGGGCGTCGTCGAAAGGCTGGAGGAGGCGGGGGATACCTGCGTCGCCGCCGTGCGCGTGCTGTCCGCGCGGACGGGGCAGAGCTTCCACGCCGTGTCCTTTGCCAAAATCCGCGCCGGCAGGATCGTGCGTCTGGATGAATACTGGGGTGAGGATGGCGAGCCGCCGCTGTGGCGGCGGGAGCTGGGCCTTTCGAGGCCTATTCATGACTAAATAAGAACGGGCCCGTTTGCGGGCAGAGGAAACAGCTTGGAAGACAGGCGCATCAACAAATATCTGGCGGACAGCGGTTATTGCTCCCGGCGGGAGGCCGACAGGCTGATCGGGGAGGGCCTTGTTACCGTGAACGGCCTGGTGGCCCGGATCGGCGACCGCGTGCAGGAGGGCGACCGTGTGGCCGTCCGCGGCCGCGCGCTGCGCCCACGGGCGAGCCGGGTGTACCTTGCCGCCTACAAGCCCGTGGGCATCGTCTGCACGGCGGACCCTCGTGAGCCCATGAACATTGTGGACTATATCGGCTATCCCTCCCGCATCTACCCCATCGGGCGGCTGGATAAGGACAGCGAGGGGCTGATCCTGCTGACCAGCGACGGAGACATCGTGAACAGGATACTGCGCGCCGCCGGCGGGCATGAAAAGGAATATGAGGTGTGGATCGACCGGCCTGTGACGGAGGAGTTTTTGCGCCGCATGGCGGGCGGGGTGCCGGTGCTGGGGCAGATTACGCTGCCCGCGCGCGTAAGAAAGACGGGGGCCAATTCCTTCCGCATCGTGCTGGTGCAGGGGCTCAACCGGCAGATCCGCCGGATGTGCGAGTATCTGGGCTGCTCCGTTACCCGGCTCAAGCGCCTGCGCGTCGTCAACATCACGCTGGGCAGGCTGCGGCCCGGGCAGTGGCGGCTGCTGACCGAGGCGGAGCTGAAGGAGCTCAGGGAGACCGTCGGCTACTGATCCCGGCGCTGCGGGCGCCTTTCCTTTTCTTCCTTTCCTATCTCTCGATTTCTCCGAGAGCACAAAAATAACGAACAATATATATAAAAATAATGAACTATACCCGAAAATTGTCATAAATAACGAACGATAGTATTGAATACGAGAATATAGTTCGTTATAATGGAGCGGTATTCCTTGAATGAAGCATTGAAGGGGGTCCCAAACGATGAAAAAGATGCTCTGCCTGGTGCTTACGCTGCTGCTTGCCCTGCTTTCTTTCGCCGCGCTGGCCGAAGAAGCGCCCCGCCCCATCCTGATCGGCGGTGCGATGGATCTGGAGACCGCGGACATGATGCAGGCGCTGGAAGACGCGCAGACCCAGGTGATCAACGGCTATACCTATGTGAGCGGCAAGCTGGACGGCTATCCCGTGGTCGTGGTCAAGACCCAGGTCGGCATGGTGAACGCCGCCGCCTCCACCACCACCGGCATCATGACCTTCAACCCCATCGCCGTGATCAATCAGGGCACCGCGGGCGGCCACGACGAAGCGCTGCACAAGGGCGACATCGTGATCGGCGCCACCACCGTGAACATCAACGCCTTCAAGAGCGACTGGTCCGACAAGGGCGCGGGCATCGACCCCACCAAGTGGATCTGGATGACCACCGAAGTGCTGCAGGACGGCGAAGTGAAGGAAGTGTCCAGCCTGAGCAGCGACCCGGCGCTGGTGGAGATCGCCAAGTCCGTGCCTTATGCAAAGGGCACTCTGGTGGAGGGCGTGATCGGTTCCGGCGATGTGTGGAACAAGGAGCTGGACCGCATCGGCCTGATCCACAGCCAGTTCAACACCTCCTGCGAGGAGATGGAGACCTTTGCCGTCGCTCAGGTATGCGCCTATACCGGCACCCCCTTCCTGGGCATCCGCATTCTTTCCAATAACGAGCTGCACCAGGAGAGCTTTGACCCGCAGACCGGCGCGGACTGCCAGGCCTATGTGCTGGACGTCGCCCGGGCGATGATCAAGAGCTACTGATACCGATAGAAAGAGACAGCAAAACAGCCATGGCGGACAGGCACAACTGTGCCTGCCCGCCATGTTCTTTCTCTCCTGACCGATCGAGGCTTTTCCGCCCTGGCAGATCCGAGCGATGCTTGAGATATCGGCCTTTAAGGGGGAAAAGTGAGCAAAGGGCCGTAACGCAAACCGGTTTATTGATTATATTTATGATGGAAATATAGATCTGCGGACGCCTTCGCGCCGGTACACCGCCGGGGAAAGAGAAAATGGATGCAAGAAGGAGGGACTGGCGCCTGCATGAACTCGCGCTTTGCTCTCTTGCGCTGATGAGGGGTCAGATGTGCAGATCCTTCCTGCAGAATACAAACACCGCCCCGGCTTGGAGCGCAATGGCGCTTATCAGCAAGAGGCCCGCCCCCAGCAGCGCGCCGCTTTCTCCCGCCGCAAGACCGCCTGCGTTAAACAGGGTGAAGAAGGTCATCTTCTCAAAGACGGAAGACTCATTTTGCATGTTGGACAGCATTTGCAGGATGTACATCATCACCGGGATGCCCGCGCCGAAGGCCAGGCTGTACTTGGTATCCGAGCACAGGCAGGAAAAGAAGAAGCAGACGCCCGCAATGAACAGGTGCAGGCAGGCCAGGCCGGCGTTGACGCGCAGCAGCTGGACCGGGCTGATGCTGCCCGGGAAGCCAAGGGAGGCCGTCGCTATCTCGATACCGGTCACATAAGCAAGCAGCAGCATCGTGCCGCTCAGCAGCACGCTCAACTGGGTCAGGGCGATGCTGCGCCTTTTGACGGGTGCAGCTACCAGCGTGACCATGGCCCCGCTGTCTACATATTTTGCGATCAGCCCGTTGGCGCGCAGAATACTGTACACCATCGGGAAGATGAGCAGGATGAATCCGTATAGGTAAGAGATCATGAAGCCCAGCAGGTTCGTCGTACCGGCCTTCATGCCGACGGCGGCCATCATCTGGGGAATCATCTTTACGAATCCGTCCAGCATGGCCATCATGGCTGGGTCGTACATGCCGATGATGATGGTTACATACATGGTCATGATGGCAGCAAAGATGACAAGCAGGCGGAGGCTTCGCTTCATCTCGCGCAGGTACAGCGTTTTATTCAGCATGGCTGTTCCCCCCGTAATAATGCAGAAAGATGGTTTCAAGGCTCTGTCTAGAAGAGACCGTGACGGTGGTTCCGTTCCTGACGCCGCCAAAGTCCTCGGCGAAAGAGGCGGCCTCTTCCTCGGAGGAAAGCTGTACCGTGTGGCGGCGCAGGTGCCGGTCGCGCAGAGTTTCCACTGCGTCCACCGTGACAAGGCGGCCTTCGCGGATGATGCCAATGCGGTCGCAGGTGCGCTCCACTTCCTCAAACATATGGCTGGAGAGAAGTATGGTCTTGCCCCGTTTCTTTTCTTCGCGTATCAGGTCGATGAAGCGGTTTTGCATCAGCGGGTCAAGGCCGCTGGTCGGCTCATCCAGCACAAGGATATCGGGGTCGTGCATCAGGGCGGCCACGATGCCGATCTTCTGCCTGGTGCCCTTGCTCATCTTCTTGATCTTGCTGCGCGGGTCAAGCTCCAGCAGGTCCAGCAGTTCCCTTTGGCGCGAGCCGTTTTTGAGGCCCCGGTAATCCGCGACAAAGCGCAGATATTCCGCCCCCGTCATGTCGTCAAAGAAGCTGATTTCGCCGGGGATGTAGCCGAGACGCTTTTGTATCTGCGCGCGGCCCTTCCAGCAGTCGAGGCCGCCTACGCTGCAGCTGCCCGACAGGCTTCTGATAAAGCCCATCAGGTGGCGGATGGTCGTGGTTTTGCCCGCGCCGTTGGGGCCGAGAAAGCCGAAGACCTCGCCCTTGCTTACTTCGAAGCTGAGGCCAAAGATACCGCGGCCGCTGCCGTAATCCCGCGTCAGGTTCTCTACCCGTACTACGCTCATTGATATTCCTCCCTGTAGGCGATGCGCCTGAACATGGCGCTCCACCTTTCAAAATCGCGCTGTATTTCCTCAATATCCAGGGGCTGTCTCGCCATCGCGCGGGCGCGCAGGTAGCCGTCCGTCATCCAGGTCATCATGTCGAGAAATTGCCTCGGCTCCACCCCTTCGCGGAACCTGCCGAAGTCGATGTTCTGAAAATACGAGGCCAGTTTCCCGCCCATCGCCCCGCTGATGGAGGCATGGAGCTCGCCGGACACCTCCTCTTTTTCCGAGTAGAAGCTGCGCAGGGCAAAGCTCATGATGTGCGGGTTTTTCTTCAGCATCCTGACCTTCTTTTCCGCGGCATAGGTCAGCAGCTCGAAAAAGTCGGTGATCTCCTTCAGATGCTGATCCATCACCGCCTCGGTGATCACCCGCATGGCGTAGTCATGAGTGCGCAGATAGAGCTCCTTTTTATTATGAAAATAATAGAATAACATGCCCTTGGAAATGCCGCCCTTTGCAGCGATCAGGTCGGTGGAGGCCCGTTTGTAATCATTTTCTCCGAAGACCTCCATGGCCGCGTTGAAGATGGCCAGCTGTTTTTCTTCCGGCAGTTCAAAAAAACGCTTGTTCAAGCCAGTCTCTCCTTTCTTCCGGATGCTGACCGTTTCGGTTTGACCGCTCCGGTCAGCATCCAGTGTAGAGCATTGACTCAAATCTTCAAGGGGGGCAGGGTGAAAACCTGTGATTTCTCTGGTGTTTCGGCGGCCGAAAGCCGGGGGATCAAAGGGAAGGGGAGAAAACAGAAAAAGGCCGGAAGCGCGGCGCGCTCCCGGCTGGCATCGGAGATGATGCCGCACTATTTATTTTCCGACTCAATGGCCTCGTTGACCGCGCGGCGGATGGCGGTGACGGCAGCGGCGTCAAAACAGCTGTCATCAAAGGCGATGGGGCGGCCCGCGGCCTTTTCGATCACCGCCACGGCCTTGTCATGGCCGATCCTGCTCTCAAGCAGCTGCATGGCGCGCAGATCCTGCATGGCTTCCTGCATCACGCACAGGCGCAGGGATTCCTTTGGCGTGCCATCCTCGCCGGGGTAGACGATGAAGGGGTCGCCCGCGGGCACCCAGCCGTCCGCGTCCGTGCTCAGATAGGGGTTGACAGGATAGTCCGAATACTGGGCATTGTAGAAGTTGAAGCCCCACTGCAGGAAGCCCGAGACGCCGTATTTGAACAGCTGCGCGCCGAGTATGCGCGTGCGGCCCGAGGGCATGGCGATAAAGCCGTTGGAGACCTTCCTGTGCTGCCCGCAGCAATAGTAGGCAAACAGGCCCGGTACCTTCTTTTCAAGGAAGGGGCCGATGTGGTCGGTGGCCACGATGGGCCGCTCGATAACGCCCTTTTCATAGTAGTCGTAGCTGCTGAGGGCGTCCGATACCAGGCAGCCGGAGAGCAGCGGAGCCAGCATCGCGCGCAGGGCCGCGTAGTGCGGCAGGTGGGCCTCGCTGGGCTCGTCGGAGAGGTGCCAGATGGTTCTGTCCTCGATGCCCTCGCTCTCAAGCAGGCGGCGCAGCGCGGGGATATAGGCCGCCAAAAATCGCTGATACTCGCTGCCCGCGGCCTCGGTCTGCCAGCCGAACACGCGGCGCAGCTGCCCCTCCTGCTCGGCCATGATCTTGGGGGCGTGGCGCGCGCCCCACTGGGTGAACAGGTGGGGCATCTCGTACCAGGTCACGCCCAACCGCTTGCACATGCGGATGAAGCGGCGCGCGGCCTGCATGTCAAAGCGCCACTCGCCTCCCTGTCTGCTGATGGAGACCAGCTGCACGGTCGTCCGCTCGCTGCCCTCCCGCGTGTCCAGCGGGGGCGTGTGCATGGGCACCATCACGGCGTTCACGCCGCTGCGCACCGCGCAGGCGATATAGCTTTCCATGGCGGCCCAGTGTTTCTCGCTGAGCGGCTCCATGCCGTGGGCCTGCGCGATGCAGTCGTAATGCATCCAGCGGATATAGACGAGCTTCTGCGGTGGCAGCGCGGCGTTCAGCACGCGCACGGTCTGGCTGAGGGAGGCCAGCTGTTCGCCGCTCTCAGCGTCAAACAGAGCGAGGCTGACGCTGTGCTCTCCCGCGTGCGTCAGCTCGTCCGTGCTGAGGCTGAGCCAGAGAAACTGCCACTGCTCCGGCTCAAGGCGCAGCCTGTGGCCGTCCGCCCTGTCCAGCAGGTCGGGATAAAGGCCGGGCTGATCGGACAGGTAGCCCTCGTCCGAATCCCGGTAGGCGGCCATACGCACCGGCACCGTCACCACGCGGCGCAGGCTGAGCTTTTCGCCAAAGGGCGAGGAGAGCTCCGCCCGCACGGGCAGGGAAGCGTTCGTCCCCTCCAGCCGGCAGGCGATCTGCCAGTGGATCACCTCCCCCCGCAGCCCTTCCGGATAGGGCGGGGCCATCTTTTCAGGGTCGTTGACCCAGGGCAGGTATTTTTCCAGCGAAGAAACGGCGCGCATGCGAATGTTCATGTAGGATCCCTCCATCGGATAGGGCGGCCGGCTGCCGCCCGTTTTTACTCAGACGATTGTACCATCCCCGAAGGCCCCTGACCATCCCCGTGAGCGAAGCCTGGTTTTATTTCCTGCCGGAGCGTGTTAGAATGTGAATAGACAGATCAATCACCGACCATGACAAGGAGCAGGATATGCGAATCTATCAGGCACAGCCTTTAGCGCGGCACAGATATTCTCTGGCGGAGGGGCCCTGCTATGACGCGCGCTTCGACCGCCTGTCCTGGGTGGATATCAACAGGGGCCGCCTGTATACGCAGAAGGAGGGGGAGGAGCCCCTGTTTTTTTCGCTGGGGCAGCCGCTTGGGGCTGCCGTGCCGCTGGCCGGCTCTGAGGGCTTTTTGCTGGCTGCGCGGGACGGCCTGTATGTGCTGGAGGGAGACAAGGTGCGGCTGCTTCATGACCTGCGGGCGGAATACGGCCCCGGCAGACGCTCCAACGACGCCAAGGCCGATCCCAAAGGGCGGCTTTGGTTCGGCTGCATGGAGATGGATGAGGAGCACGCCGTGGGCGGCAATCTCTATCGCTACGATGGGAGGCGCGTGCGGGTGATGCAGGAGAATACCAGGCTGTCAAACGGCATGGCCTTCAGCCGCGACAGACAAAGATTTTACTTTTCCGATTCCAGGTGCGGCTGCGTGTTTGTGTATGACTATGACGATGAAAGCGGCGGCATC
>DBQV01000033.1 GCA_002305755.1 Christensenella sp. UBA1385
GTTCTACTTCCGCACGACGGACGTTACCGGCAGCATCAAGATGCCCGAAGGCGTAGAGATGGTGATGCCCGGTGACAACGTGCAGATGGAAGTGAACCTGATCACCCCGATCGCGATCGAGCAGGGCCTGCGTTTCGCCATCCGTGAGGGCGGCCACACGGTCGGCTCCGGCGCCGTCGCCAGAGTGATCGAAGACTAATCCACGGCCCCCGCGGCGGGCCACCCCGCCGCGGGCGCTTTCAGAAAACCATTGAGAAAAGAGGTGCTCGGCAATGGCAGCTAAGGACGCGCGCGCAAACATTGTCCTGGCTTGCACCGACTGCAAGCAGCGCAACTACACCACCAAGAAGAACAAGAAGAACACCCCTGACCGGCTTGAGCTCAGCAAGTATTGCCCCTTCTGCAGGAAGCATACAGATCACCGCGAAACGAGGTAAGCAGCATGTCTGAAAAGAAGAAGAGCCCTGCGAAGGCAGAGGAAAAGCCGAACTTCTTCCAGAAGGTAGCCCGCTTTTTCACTACCCTGCCTGCCCGCATCGCACGTCCCTTCCGGAACATGTGGCGCGAACTGAAGAAGGTGACCTGGCCCACCCGCAAGGACCTTCTGAATTATACGCTGATCGTTCTGGCGTTCATGGCGTTCATGGGCGTGGTCATCGGCCTGCTGGACATGGGTTCAAGCCGTCTGATCGCGCTGATGATCGGCTGATCAGCCGCAAGGCAATAGGAGAAGCAGCATGCCCCAAGAAAACACAGGTACGCAGGCCGCTCAGTGGTATGTGGTCCATACCTATTCCGGCTATGAGAATAAGGTAAAGGACAACCTTGAGAAGGCTGCGGAAAACAACCGTATGCAGCACCTGATTCAGGAAGTCGCCGTGCCTGTTGAAGAGGTGGCGGAGATCAAGAACGGCAAGCGCACGGTCAGCCAGCACAAGACCTTCCCGGGTTATGTGCTGGTGCGGATGATCATCACCAGCGAATCCTGGTATGTCGTCCGCAACACGCGCGGCGTGACGGGCTTTGTAGGCCCCGAAAGCAAGCCGGTCCCCCTGACGGATGAAGAGGTCGACGTGATGCTCAACAGCCGGCCGCAGGCAGACGCCTGCAAGCTGGTAGTGGGCGAGGAGATCCGCATACTGTCCGGCCCGCTTGAGAACTTTACCGGAGTCGTCGAGTCCATCGATCTGATGCGCTCCAAGATGCAGGTCAAGGTCAAGATGTTCCTTGGGCGTGAGATGCAGGTCGAGATAGATATCGACCAGGCAGAAAAGCTATAAGAGGCAAGGGCCTCTTCCCCGCGTGGGAGGCGCTTCAGGCGCCGACATGACCACATTGATTAGGAGGTGCCATTCAACATGGCCAAGAAAGTTTCAGCATATATCAAGCTTCAGGTGAACGCGGCGAAAGCAACGCCCGCTCCCCCGATTGGCCCCGCTCTGGGCCAGCACGGTGTGAACATTCCCGGCTTCTGCAAAGAGTTTAACGAGCGCACCGCCAAGCAGGCGGGCCTGGTTATCCCGGTCGTGATCACCGTTTACTCCGACCGTTCCTTCACCTTTATCACCAAGACACCACCGGTCCCGGTGCTGATCAAGAAGGCGCTGAACCTTGAAACCGCCAGCGACAAGCCCAACAAGAACAAGGTTGGCAAGCTGACGAAGGAGCAGCTGCGCGAGATCGCGACCACCAAGATGCCCGATATCAACGCGGCCAGCATCGAAGCCGCGATGAGCATGGTGGCCGGCACTGCCCGCAGCATGGGCGTCACCGTCGAAGAGTAAGAAGGATATTGTGGGAGGACTTTGCGCCGTTACCACCACAAGGAGGAAAGAAGCATGAAACACGGTAAGAAATATTTGGACTCCAAGAAGCTGATCGAGTCCACCAAGCTCTATGATCCCGCGGAAGCCATCGCGCTGGTGAAACAGACCGGCAAGGCCAAGTTCGACGAGACCGTTGAGCTGTCCATCCGCCTGGGCGTTGACCCGCGCCACGCCGACCAGCAGGTCCGCGGCACGGTGGTGCTGCCCCATGGCACCGGCAAGAAGGTGCGTGTGCTGGTGTTTGCCAAGGGCGACAAGGCGGAAGAAGCCCGTGCTGCCGGCGCCGAGTATGTTGGCGAGGCCGAGCTGGCTGACAAGATCAAGAACGAAAACTGGTTCGACTTTGATGTGGCGATTGCGACTCCTGATATGATGGGCGTCGTCGGCCGCATCGGCCGCATCCTGGGTCCTAAGGGCCTGATGCCCAACCCCAAGTCCGGCACCGTGACCGCTGATGTGGCGAAGGCCGTGGAAGAGGTCAAGGGCGGTAAGGTGGAGTACCGCGTCGACAAGACTGCCATTGCGCACGTGCCGATCGGCAAGGTGAGCTTCGACGAGGAGAAGCTGGTGGAGAACCTGACAGCTCTGATGGAGGCCGTGATCAAGGCCAAGCCCAGCAGCGCCAAGGGCACCTACCTGCGCAGCCTCTTCCTGTCCACGACGATGGGCCCGTCCATCCGTCTGAACGGCACGAAGTTCTAATAGCCCGGTTGCAGCCCTCACAGCCTCCATCTCCTGAAAGACGGAGAGGGGGCTGTTTCCTTTCGCGGCGACAGAATGGGGGAGTTGCAGCGAGGCGGAAAAGCCGCCCAAAGATGGCGATGCACTTGGAGGGAAGCGTCATTCAGTGCAGACGGGACGGATTGATGATATACTCATCCCATGGGTAAGAGAAGGGGAGCCTTTGCCGTGAGAAAGGGAGAGAGCATGAGAAAACTGCTTTGTCTGATAGCCGTGATGGCTCTGCTGCTGCCCGCTTTGGGAGAGGAAACCGAGCCGGTGGCCGAAGTGTTGTTTATGAACGCCGGCAAGGCCGATGCCGCCGTGATCCTGACGCCCGGCAGCACGGTGGTCATCGACACGGGCACCAACAAGGCGGGCAAGCAGCTGGCGTCCTTTCTGGTGGAGCGCGGCATCGACAGGGTGGATGTGATGATCATTACCCACTTTGACAAGGATCATGTGGGAGGAGCGGATCAGGTGCTGAAGGCGCTGCCTGTGGCTCTGGTCATCGAGCCGGATTACGCAAAGGAAAGCAAGCAGCGCAGCGATTATCTGGCGGCGCTGGCTTCTTCGCCCGAGACGCGCATTGAAACGCTGGCGGAGAACGCTTCCTTCGAGCTGGATGGTCTCCACTATGATATTGACGTTGCCAACGCCGCCTACTACGGCGAGGATGAGGAGAACGACTTTTCGCTGGTCACCCGTGTGATCGCGGGGCAGGTCAGCTTCCTGTTCGCGGGGGACGTGGAGAGTATGCGCATGGCGGAACTTCTGAGGGAAGGAAGCCTGAAAAGCGATGTGCTGAAGGTGCCGCACCACGGCCGGGAGGACAAGCTGAGCGACAACTTCTTTGACGCCGTCAGCCCCAGCCTTGCCGTCATCACAAGCGACTTGGAGGATCCGGAGGATGAAGCCGTGCTCAGACTGCTCAGGGAGATCGGCGCGGAGGTGCGCCTGACGCGCGAAGGGGCTGTCTGCGTGCTGACCGATGGGAAGAGCATCACGGTCCGGCAGGGAAACGACTGAGGCGGAGCCTCACGGCTGGCACGGCGCGGGAAAATCAGGTATAATTTACACGATCGAACCACAACATCATGATGGAGGACGACTTGATGGAAACTGTGATCGCACCCAAGGCTCCGGCCGCTATCGGCCCTTACAGCGCCGCCGTTAAAACAGGCAATCTGGTGTTCACTTCCGGGCAGCTGCCGGCGGATCCCGCCACCGGCAATTTGGTGGAGGGCGTCGCCGCCCAGACGGAGCAGGCCATCAGGAACCTCGCGGCCGTGCTGGAGGCGGCGGGATCCGGCCTTGACAAGGTCGTCAAGACCACCTGTTTTTTGGCCGACATGGGGGATTTTGCCGTATTCAATGAGGTCTACGCCAGGCTGTTTGGGGATCACAAGCCCGCCCGTTCCGCAGTGGCCGTGAAGGCTCTGCCCAAGGGGGCCTTGGTCGAGATCGAGTGCGTGGCCGCGCTGGAGTGATATTGGAACACAGCAATGAAGAGGGGAATGGCTTGGCGCCATTCCCCTCTTGATTGCTGTATGGGCTGCTTCAGCCCTCCGTCTTTTTGGCCCGGGGCTTTCGGGCTGCCTTGGGCTTCTCTTCGGCTGCAGCCGCTGCGCCAGATGCTTTGGCGGCTTTCGCTGCCTTGGGCTTTTCGGCTTTTTGAGCCGGCCCGGACTTCCCTGCGGCAGGCTTCTTCGCGGCCTGTTTCTTCGCTTCCGGTTTCTTCGGGGCATTCTCTCCATCGGAAACAGCCCCGGCTGGAGCCTCTTCGGCCTCCTTCTCCGTGGGGAGCGCGATCTTCAGCTTGGGCGCCAGGATGGAGCTGTAAAGCGATACGTACATCTCAGCGGAGTGCTTCCAGCTGTAGTCGCCGCTCATACCGCGCTTCATCAGCATGGTCCAGATCGCCGGCTCTTCTCTGAAGTAATGCAGCGCTCTCTGAATGGTGTGGAGCATGTCGTGGGCGTTGTAGTTGAAGAAGCTGAAGCCGTTGCCTGCGCCGGTGTACTGGTTATAGCTGAGCACGGTATCCCGCAGGCCGCCCGTCTCGCGCACGATCGGCACGGTGCCGTACAGCAGGCTGATCATCTGGCTCAGGCCGCAGGGCTCAAACTGGCTGGGCATCAGAAAGATGTCCGCGCCCGCGTAGATGCGATGCGCCAGGCTCTGGTCCATGGAGTAGCGCGCGGCCACGCGGCCGGGGTAATTCTGCTCGGCCCAGCTGAACAGGTTGACGTAACGGCTGTCGCCCATGCCCAGCACCACCAGCTGCACGTCCTCGCGCATGATGTCGGCGATCACATGGTCCACCAGATCCAGCCCCTTCTGACTGGACAGGCGGGAGACGATGCCGATGATGGGCACCTCCGGCCGCACTTCGAGGCCCAGCTGCTGCTGCAGCGCGCGCTTGTTGACGGCCTTGGGGGCCATGTCCTCGGCGTTGTAACGCGCCTCGATCAGCTCGTCGCGGGTGGGGTCGAACTCCACTGTGTTGATGCCGTTGAGGATGCCGGTCAGGTGATTGCTCTTTGCGCGCAGCAAGCCGTCCAGCCGCTCGCCGTAAAAGCCGGTCTGGATCTCCTCGGCGTAGCTGGGGCTCACGGTGGTGATCTCGTCCGCGTAGACGAGGCCGGCCTTCAGGTAGTTGGCCGCGCCGTAGTGCTCCAGTTTGTCATCGGTAAACAGGCTGCCGGGCAGGCCCAGCACATCCTGCACCTCATTGATGCCGAAGATGCCCTGATACTGAAGGTTGTGGACGGTCATCACGGTTTTGATGTGGCCGTAGTTTTCCAGATGGCTGTACTGCGTGCGCAGCAGGGCGGGGATCATGCCCGCCTGCCAGTCGTGCGCGTGGATCAGGTCCGGCTCAAAGCCGACCAGCGGCAGGAAGTTCAGCGCCGCGCGGCAGAAAAAGGCGAAGCGCTCATACTCGTCGCCGCCCATGCCGTAGATATAGTTGCGGCCAAAGTAGTATCGGTTGTCCACAAAGTAGTAGACCACGCCGTCTTGCACCAGCTCTTCGATGCCGCAGTACTGCCTGCGCCAGCCCAGCTGAATCTCAAAATCCACCGCGTGGCGCATCTGGGATTCGTATTTCTCAGGGATGGCGGCATATTTGGGCAGAATCACCCGCACATCGTGTCCCTTCGCAGCCAGCACGGGGGCCAGTGAGCCGACCACGTCGGCCAGACCGCCCGTCTTGATGAAGGGCACGCACTCGCTTGCTGCAAACAGTATTTTCATGCTTGTTCACTCCTTTCTGGGGGAAAGACGGTGACGGGGCGGCCGATCAGATGCTCATGTCCTTGGGGACGACCAGCGGATAGCTGGGCGAGCTGATCAGGCGCGCGTTCTCCTGGATGTTCACCTGTTTGTCGAGGATCACGTTTTCGGTCTGCGCGCCGCGCTGAATCACCGAGTCCTGCATCACGATGCAGTTTCTGACTACGGCGCCGGCGCGTACCGTCACGCCGCGGAAGAGGATGGAATCATACACCTCGCCCTCGATCAGGCAGCCGTCCGCGATCAGGGAGTTGGATACCTTGCTGCCCGGCGCGTACTGAGCAGGCATCTCGTCGCGCAGCTTGGTCCAGACCGGGCGCTCGCGGTTGAAGATCAGCGCGCGGTTCTTGGCGCAGAGAAAATCCATGTTGGCGCTGTAATAGCTGGCGATGGAATCGATCATCCACACCTTGTTCGGGCACTCAAAGCCCACCACGCGGTAGCGGTTCTCGCGCAGCATCTGGCTGAGCAGCTCGTTGAAGAACAGGTGGAAGCCGCCTGAAACCGCTCGGTCCACCAGCGCGATCAGCAGCTCGCGTCTGATCAGGAAGCAGGACAGATAGGTGTTTTCATAGTGCGGCAGGGAGGGATCGAATTCCAGCTGGTGCACCACGCCGTCCTGATCGATGTCCAGATAGTTGCCGCTGCCGTGGCGGCGGATGGAACGCTCCTTCGAATACAGCAGCGTCAGGTCGGCTCCGCGGGCGATGTGATCTTCAAGCATGCGCGTAAAATCGACGCTGTACAGAAAGACGGAATCGCTGACCACGATATAACGCTCCGTGCTGCGGCGGAGGAAGTTCAGGTTGCTGCGCAGCGCGTCCAGCAGGCCCTCGTACACACCGATGTTATCCGAGGTCATGTAGGGGGGCAGTATGGTCATTCCCGAGCGCTTGCCGTGCAGGTCCCACTCGCGCCCGCTGCCCAGGTGGTCCATCAGCGAGTGATAGTTCTTCTGCGTAATGATCCCGATGTTCTTGATGCCTGAGTGAAGCATGCTGGCCAGCGGGAAATCGATCAGCCGGTAGCGGCCGATCATCGGCAGAGAAGCCACGGCGCGGGTACGCGTCAGGTCGCGCAGCTGGTCAGCGCGCTGTCCGGTGTAAATGAGGCCTACCATCTTGTTTTTCATATTCTTTGCCTCCCTCAGTTGCCTGCCTGCTCGCCGGCGGGGAGCACTGCCCCGTCAGCCAGCCTGACATTGTTGCCAACCACGGCGATCTGGCCCTCCGCTTCGCCCACGCGCGCGTTCTCGCCGATCTGTGCGCTTTCCGCCACGATGGCGCGGCGCACGACCGCTCCTTTCCTGATCACGGCAAAGGGCATGATGACGCTGTCGATCACCTGCGCTCCCTCCTCGACCACCACGCCCGCGGAGAGCACGCTGCCCGATACCTGCCCGGCGATCTCACATCCCTCGGTGATCAGGCTGTTTTCCACCGATCCGCTGGGGAAGACGTAGTGCGGGGGCATGCCCACGTTGCGGGCGTAGATGCGCCAGCTGCGGTCGTGCAGGTTGATGGGCACCGGCTTTTTCAGCAGGTCCATGTTGGCTTCCCACAGGCTGTCGATGGTGCCGACATCCTTCCAGTAGCCGTCAAAGCTGTAGGCGCTCATCTTTTCGCCGGCGGCCAGCATGCTGGGGATCACGTTTTTCCCGAAATCCTTGCTGCTGCTCGGGTTCCGCTCGTCCGAGGTCAGATACTCGCGCAGCTTGGTCCAGGTGAACACATATACGCCCATCGAGGCCTTGTTGGACTTGGGGTTCTTGGGCTTCTCCTCAAACTCGATGATGCGGTCGTTCTCATCCGTGTTCATCAGGCCGAAGCGGTGCGCCTCCTCCCAGGGGACAGGGCGTACGGCGATGGTGCAGGCGGACTGAGTGGCTATGTGGCTGGCCAGCATCTCCGCGTAATCCATCTTGTAGATGTGGTCGCCCGAGAGGATGAGCACATAGTCTGGGTCATATTGCTCGATAAAGGGAAGGTTCTGGTAGATGGCGTTGGCGGTGCCTGAATACCACTCGGAGGCCTCCTGCTTCATGTAGGGCGGCAGCACGAACACGCCGCCGCTGGACAGGTCCAAGTCCCAGGGGCTGCCGGAGCCGATGTAGGCGTTCAGCTCCAGAGGCTGCCACTGCGTCAGCACGCCCACCACGTCGATGCCGGAGTTCGCACAGTTGCTCAGAGGGAAATCGATGATGCGGTACTTCCCTCCGAAGGGAATGGCCGGTTTGGCCGTTTGGTGTGTCAGCACGCCCAGACGGCTGCCCTGGCCGCCTGCAAGGAGCATCGCGACACAGCTCTTTTTGTTGACCATGTGTTAGTCCTCCTCAAGTGTGGTTTGGTTATCCTGCGGTTCAAACTCAAAATAAACGCTGGCAAGCGGGGGTACGCAGACCTCGCATGACTGCTCAAAGCCGTTCCGGGGCAGAGGCTCCGAGCGGATGGGCTCGGGATTGGTCTTGCCGGAGCCGCCGAAGGCTTCAAGATCGGAGTTCAGCAGTTCCTTCAGCGTGCCGGGCCGCGGCAGGCCGAAGCGGTAGAGGGGGAGATACTGCGGCGTAAAGTTGGTGAGGGCGATCAGCGCCTTGCCCTGCGTGCTGTAGCGCGCGAAGACGATGATGCTGTTGTCGCGGTCGTCCGCCTGCAGCCACTGGAAGCCGCTCCATCCGTCCTCCACCTCCCAGAGGGAGGGATGATCCAGATACAGGTGGTTGAGCTGCCTGACGTACTGCTGCAGCTGAGGATGTCTGTCGTAGACCAGCAGGAACCAATCCAGCTGGTCGTCGTACTTCCACTCGATAAAGTGGGCGAACTCGCCGCCCATGAACAGCAGCTTTTTGCCGGGATGGGCCATGGTGTAGCCGTACAGCGCGCGGAGGCCCGCGAACTTGCGCCACAGATCGCCCGGGTTCTTATCCAGCATGGAATGCTTGCCGTGGACGACCTCATCGTGCGAAAAGGGCAGTATGTAGTTTTCGCTGAAGGCGTAGTGCAGCGAGAAGGTCAGCTTGTCGTGGTGATATTTTCGGTAGATGGGGTCGAGCTTGATGTAGCTGAGCATGTCGTTCATCCAGCCCATGTTCCACTTGAAACCGAAGCCCAGGCCGCCCAGGTAGGTCGGCTGGGTGACGGCGGGGAAGGCGGTGGATTCCTCCGCGATGGTCATCACACCGGGGAAATCGCGGTAGACATTCTCATTGAGGCGCTTCAAAAAAGCGATGGCGTCCAGATTCTCGTTGCCGCCCCACTGGTTGGGCAGCCAATTGCCCTCCCGGCCGAAATCGTGGTAGAGCATGGCGCTCACGGCGTCGCAGCGCAGTCCGTCCACATGGTAATACTCAAACCAGAAGCAGGCGTTGGAGATGAGAAAGCTGGAGGCCTCACCCCTGGCGTAGTCAAACAGCATGGTGCCCCACTGAGGCATCTCGCTGCGGCGCGCGTCCGCGTGCTCATAGCAGGGGGTGCCGTCAAAACGGCGCAGGCCGATCTCATCGCGCGGGAAATGAGCGGGCACCCAGTCGAGTATCACCCCGATCTCCGCCTGGTGCAGAAGGTCCACGAAGCGCATAAAGTCCTTGGGGCTGCCGTGGCGGGCGGTCGGGGCAAAGTACCCCGTCACCTGATAGCCCCAGGACATGTCGAGCGGATGCTCCATCACGGGCAGCAGCTCCACGTGCGTGTAGCCCATCTCCCGGATGTAGGGGATCAGCTGCCGCGCGATCTCGGTATAGCTGAGCATCTCTCCGTTTTCGGCGCGCCGCCAGCTGCCCAGGTGCATTTCATAGATATTGACGGGGCTCCGATAGGGGTTCCAGCCCGCGCGCCTGTCCATCCAGGCCTGGTCCTTCCACCTGTAGCCGGACAGGTCGCACAGGCGGCTGGCTGTATTGGGGCGCAGCTCGCTTGCAAAGGCGTAGGGATCGGCCTTCAGGTGCATGCCGCCTTCCCAGTCATAGACGGCGTATTTATAGCCCAGCAGTTTCTCGGCCGCGCCTTCATAGCTGAAGCGCTCAGGATCGGCTGCGGGGGTGAAGAGCTTGGCGGGAAGCCGCAGCTCCCAGATACCGTCAAACTGCTTCTCCATCGGGTAGCGCAGGGTGTCCCATCCGCAGAACTCGCCTGTCAGGTTGACTGCGCGGGCGTTGGGCGCCCAGACGGCGAAGTGCCAGTATTTCTTTCTGCCCTGCATAACGGGATGGGCGCCCAGCATCTCATAGGCAGTCCTGCTGAGGCCCTGGTGAAAGGCCTGACGCTGAACCTCATTTGGCGGTATGTAGCGCATAGCAACTCCTCTCGGCGAGATACCCAGATTAGAGCGATGTTTTCCTGAAGCAAGTATAGCATAAGCGCCCCCCGGTCACAAGGGAGAAAGCGGTCAGCCGGGCATGCCGAAACGGAAAAGCCCCCCTTGCCTGCTGAGGCAAAGGGGGCAGGAGAAGCGCGGCGCAGCGGATGCGCCGCAGCCAGAAGGTCAGACCAGGGCCGCTCCCAGGGCTTCGCAGGCGGCGAGCGCTTCCTTATCCGGCGCGTTGTTGGCGATCACACCGTCCGAGACCAGGGACAGGCCGCCAGCGCGGCAGTTCTCCTGCCAGGTGCGCATCCACTCGCCGTCGCCCCAGTCGTAGGAGCCAAAAAGGCCCAGCTTTCTGCCGCCAAGATGGGCGCGGCAGGCGGAGAACATGGGTTCAAATTCGCCGTCTTCCAGCTCCTCCGAGCCCATCGCGGGGCAGCCGAAGGCCAGCGCCTCATACCGGTCCGCCATGGCGGCGTCAAACTCGGCCGCGGTAAACAGGTCCGCCTCCGCCCCGGCATCGCGCGCGCCCTTTGCGACCGCCTGCGCCATGGCCTCGGTGTTGCCTGTGCCGCTCCAATAAACGACAGCTACTTTGTTCATATACCGTATCCTCCTTGCTGCCCGGCAGGCTGAATGCCCGTCACGGACAAATGGTTAGCTTAAACTAACCCTCTGCATCATAATGCCGGAGCGGGCGACGCGTCAATAGAAATCATATAGTCTCTAAAATATTTTTGTGCAAAAGAACTGCCCCCGCGCGTGACGCGGGGGCAGCCTGATCCAAAAAGCTGACGCGGCCTGTTTATTTCAGCTTCAGCCGCAGCGTTTTGACTTCGAAGGTGCCAAAGTGAAGCTCGGCCTGGCCCTCCTTGAGGGGCAGATCCTGCTGCGCGTTCTCCAGCATGTCGCACAGGGCGGCGGAGGCGACGGGCAGGTTCACATGCAGGCGGCAGTCGGTGTCGGCCTTCTTGCTCTCGTACAGGCGGAGAATCAGATCGCCGGAGCCGTCCTGCGCGGGCTTCAGCGTGTCGATGAACACATTGTCCGCGTCCAGCGAGAAGGCGCTGAAATCCTCTCCCCGTCCCGGGAGGAGCAACGGGGCCACGTTCACCTCATAGGCTTCGCGCACGACGGGCGAATCCAGGAAGCTGCCGTCCCAGGCCACGAAGGAGTAAGTGAAGTCATGCGGGCCCTGGTCGCTGCTCATTTCAGGGCTGGCTGCGCCGCGCAGCAGCGTGAGCCGCAGTTCGCTGCCATGCATACTGATGCCGAACTTGCAGTCGTTGAGCAGCGCCGCGCCCTTGCCCTGGTCGCACAGCGCGCTGTAGCGCTGGTTGCAGACCTCGAAGCGGTCGGAATCGTAGAGCCTGGAGCGGTGGGTGGGCCTTGTCATGTAGCCGAACTGGATCTCGTTGATGCCCTCGGTGGCCTGCACGTTCATGGGGAAGGCCACCTTGAGCAGGCGATGGGTCTCCGCCCACTCGCAGTGGGTGATGAAATCGAGCCTTGCGCTGCCGTAATTGAGCACGATGTCCTGCGACAGGGTGCTGCTCAGCACCTTGCGCTCCAGGTGGATCACGGCGCGCAGGCCGCCCGCCTCCTTCAGGGTGAGGCTCACAGGGCCGTCGATGTCCACGGGCTGCAGCTCGTAGTTGGAATCGATATCCCAGGCGTCGAACTTGCGCGGCACGTCCTTGTACATCAGGAAGCGGTTCATGCTGCCGCCCGCGTAGTCGCGCCCGTCCTTCTTGTTGATAAAGGAGACTACCTCGCCCTTGTCGTTCAGCGTGGCTTTCACCAGCTCGTTCTCCAGCACGGCGCTGCGCCGGGTCAGCTTCGCCTTGACGGGCCTGTAAGCGCACTCGCCCCTGGCGGGCAGCAGCGTCAGGCTGCCCACGGGCGGCAGCACCGCGTAGGCCAGCACGCCGCTGCCGTCGGCCTGGACCGGCACAAAGGCGCCGTCCAGTGTCCTGGCGCCGTCCTTAAACTCATCGGGCAGACTGAGGACGGCCGAGCGGGGGAAGGAGAGGGAGTTGAACACCGTGACGCCCTCGCCGCGTTTGACAAGCACCCCCGCGGCCTGGCGGCTGATCTCATCGGCGGCCTGAATGATCTGTCTGTGCTGCGCGCGGGCCTCCACATAGACCCTGGCGATGGAGGAGCCGGGCAGAATGTCGTGGAACTGGTTGAGCAGCAGCAGCTTCCAGTGCCCGTTCATGCTCTCCAGCGGGTAGCTGTAGCCGTGGGAAGCCGCGAGCGCGCCCCAGAACTCGGCTTCGCGCAGGGCCAGCTCGCTCTTGCGGTTGCCGCGCTTGATGGCGGCCTGCGTGGTGTAGACGCCCCGGTGGGCGGAGAAATACAGCTCGCCCACATAGGTGTGCTGCGGGCCGCCCGCCTTCTCCATGTCGTGGAAGAAGGTGAGGGGGGATGCGTGGCGCAGCCTGGGCATGCCTTCCAGGTTCTTCTCGCGCTCCACGTTCTCAATGTAGTCGCGGCAGGGGCCCGCGCCGCCGTCGCCATAGCCGTAGGGCAGCAGGAAGGCGGAGAGGCCGCGCTTCTGCACGCGCCCCTTCCAGGTCTCCACAATCTCCTTGGGGTCGGTGCGGTAGGTGTAGCTGGTGGGCAGGAAGGTGTCGATCTTCGAGCCGTCCGCGCCCTGCCAGGTGAAGTAGTGATAGGGGAAGCGGTCGCCCTCGTTGTACGACCAGAATATTTTCTGCGTGACCAGGTACTTGACGCCGCAGCCGCGCAGGATCTGGGGCAGGGCGGCGGAATAGCCGAAGGTGTCGGGCAGCCACAGGAGCTCGCTGTCCACGCCGAACTTTTCCTTGAAATAGCGTTTGCCGTGCAGCACCTGGCGGATGAGCGATTCACCGCTGGTCATGTTGGTATCGGGCTCCACATACATGGCGCCGTCCGCGATCCAGCGGCCGCCCTTGGCCGCCTGCTGCACGTCCCTGAAAAGCTCGGGGTAATACTTTTCGCACATCTCGTAGGAGGCGGGCTGGCTCTGCAAAAAGACGTAGTCCGGGTATTCCGCCAGATGGCGCAGCTGCGCGGCGAAGGTGCGGGCCACCTTTCGGTGGGTCTCCTTCATCGGCCACAGCCAGGCTAGGTCCAGATGCGCGTTGCCCACGGCGTAGAATTCCGGCACGGTGCTGCCGTTCACGGCGTCCAGCGCGGGCTTCAGGGCCTTGCGCGCGGCGCGGTAGCTCGCGTCCCTGTCCTCTTCTGGCTGCTCAAAGTCGGCGATCAGCGTGAACTGCTCCAGCGCGGAGGCGATCTTGTCGGCGCGCAGGCTTTCCTGGTCCACCTGATCCAGCAGCAGGCTCAGCACCCGCACGTCCATCATCAGCTGGTAGGCATCCTCGTTCCACTCGCCGAAGCTGCACTTGCCGATCACGGCGCGCTCGCCTTCGGTCTTCGGATCCTGATAGGCACCGGGCAGCACGGGGCCGGTGGCGCAGCCGCCAAGGCTGCTTTCCGGGAAGTAGTGGCCGGCGTAGGATTCCACATACAGCGTATAGGTCTCCCCGCCCCTGGCTTCGCGGGTCAGCCAGTTGTCCACGATGAAGTGGAGGCTGTCGGTGACCCAGTGGGCCCGGTAGGTGCCGAAGGCTTTATCGTTGACAAAGAGCGTGGCCTCGCCGCCCGTGGGCAGGTTCATGGCGATGCGCCGGCCCCGGGCCTCGCGCGGCAACCTGATCTGCGCCCGCAGCCAGCAGTATTCATAGGTTCTGCCCCACTTGGTGCCCTCGGGCATGGGCTCGTAGTGCAGCTTCTTGGCTTCCTCCAGGCTCAGGTGATCCATGGTGAGGCAGCCCTCGAAGCGGATCTCTTCCATCGGGCGATAGATATCCTGCGTCAGGGTGTTGTGCCAGTGCTCCAGGCGTTCGCGCCATTCGGAGTGCATATACTTCATGCGCTGTTTCCTCCGCGTCCAATTTAGGGCGCCGCGTCGGCGGCGCCAAATATCTGATAGCATCCTACCATGTTCGGGATGCCTTGGCCATATCTCGGGTATGACTTTTACGCTTTTTTCCCGATCAGCGGGTGGAAGCACAGCACCCTGCGCTCCCCGCCCAGCTCTTCGAAGGAGGGTGTTTCCCTGCGGCATTCGTCCGTCGCGTAGGCGCAGCGGTTGGCGAACTTGCAGGCGGTCTGCATGTATTCCTTGCTCTCAAGGTCCGGCAGGGCGATGTCCTCGCGCCACTTGTCGCCCACGCGGGGGATGGCGTTCATCAGCAGCTCCGTGTAGGGGTGGGCGGGCGAATCCATGATCTCTTTGGCCGGGCCGTATTCCACCAGCACGCCGCGGTAGAGCGTGGCGATGTAGTCGGACACGTAGTAGGCCGTGGACAGGTCGTGCGTGATGTAGATGAAGGAGACCTGATACTTGTCCTTGAGCTCCTTGAACAGGTTCACGATGTTCATCTTCATGCTGGCATCGATGGCGGCCACCGGCTCGTCGGCGATGATGAGCCGCGGCTTGGTGATCAGCGCGCGCGCGATGGACACCCTTTGCAGCTCGCCGCCGGAAAACTGGGCCGAGTATTTGCCCTTCACGGTTGCCAGCGACAGCCCGACGTCCTTGAGCGCCTGATCGACCACGGCGTCGGCCTCCGCGCGCGATTTTGCGATGCCAAGGCGCAGCGCGGTGTTGTATAGGTAGCTGTCCACCGGTTTTCTGGAGGAGAAGCTCTCGTAGGGGTTCTGGAAAATGGGCTGCACGTTCAGACGGAACTGGTCGGCATTGTAATGCCGCCTGTCCGCGTAGTTATGCCCGTCCAGGTGGATCTCGCCGCGGTCGGGCTTATAGACGCGCAGGATCATCTTGCACAGCGTGGATTTGCCGCAGCCCGACTCGCCCACGATGGAAAGGATCACAGGCTTGCCCGCGTCGATCGACAGGCTGACCTGGTCGATGGCGGTCATCTTCTTGCCGAACAATATGCTGCCGATGCGGAAGACCTTGGTGACCTTATCAAGCTCCAGCAGCTTGGCCGCTTTCACATCAGGCATGGCTCTGCGCCTCCTCTTCCAGCAGGTGGCAGGCCGCGAAGCGGCCGGGCCTGACCTGTCTAAATTCCGGCACCTCGCGCCTGCAGCGCTCCGAGGCGCGCGGGCAGCGCGGGGCGAAGCGGCAGCCGGGCGGCGGGTCTTTCAGGCTCGGCGGCCTGCCGGGGATGCCCTCCTTGGCGCTCTTATCGCCCACCACGGGCAGCGCGCCGATCAGCATTCGGCTGTAGGGGTGCAGCGGCTCTCTGAACAGGTCCGCCGTCGGCCCCAGCTCGACCAGGGAGCCGGAGTACATGATGCCCACGCGGTCGCAGATCTGGTAGTGCACGCCCATGTCATGGCTGACGATGACCAGTGTGTTTTTATACTGCTTTTGCAGCCTGGTCAGCATCATCAGGATGCCGCGCTGCACCACCACGTCCAGCGCGGTGGTGGGCTCGTCCGCCAGGATCAGGCCCGGGGACATGAAGGTAGCCAGCGCGATGATGGCCCTCTGACGCATGCCGCCCGAGAGCTGGAAGGGATAGGCGTTCAGCACGTCGGGGGAGAGGCCCAGCTCCTTCAGGTAGCTGCGCACGCGGTCCAGCGTTTGCTCCTTGCTTTCGTCGCCCCTGTCCTGTTTGGGGATGCTGTCGAGGAACTGATCCTTGAGGCGCATGATGGGGTTGAGCACGCTTTGGGCGGCCTGCGGCACATAGGAGATATTGTTCCACCAGGCCTTTCTGATCTCGCCTGTGGTCAGCTCATAGGGCACGCCCTTCTTGACGCCGGAAAGCACCACGCGCCCCTCATCGATGCTGAGGGGGTACTGGATGATGTCGTACAGCACGCGCAGCAGCGTGGTCTTGCCGCAGCCGCTCTCGCCCGCTATACCGAAGATCTCGTTGTCGCGGATGTCAAAGTTCAGGTGCTTGACCACGTGCACCGGGCCGTCGATGGTCTGGTAGGAGGCGGATAGGTTCTCGATCTTCAGCATGTCAGCGCCCCCTCTTCATTTGCAGATAGTCGTTGTAGCCGGTAATCAGCAGGAACAGGCCGATGAACAGCAGCACGGTGGCGACGATCGGCGAGCCGATCCAGAACCATTGGCCGGCGAAAATGGCGTTGCGGTCGCGCGCCCACTGGATCATGTTGCCAAGCGAGAGCAAATTGCCGGGCGAAAGGCCCAGCACCGCCAGGGAGGACTCCGAGGCGATGGCGTTCAGCGTGGCGTTCATGAAATTGGACAGCGACCAGGTGAGCGCGTAGGGCAGGATCTCGGTGACGACCACCTGCATGGTGCCCTCGCCTGAGAACCAGGCGGTCTGGATAAAATCCCGCTCCTTGATGGACAGCGCCATGGAGCGTATCTGGCGGCTTGGCCAGGCCCAGGCGAACATGGCCAGCACCAGCGCCAGCAGGATCACGGTGGAGCTGCCGCGCATCAGGGCCGTCATCAGCACCAGGATGGGCAGGGAGGGGATGACCACGAAGGTATCCGTGATGACCATCAGGATCCTGTCCGTCAGCCCGCCGGAGAAGCCGGCCACCAGCCCGACCAGAACGCCGGCGACCGTGCCGATGGTGGCGACGATCAGGCCGATGGAGAGCGAGTTATGGATGGCTTCCACCAGCAGCCAGAAGATATCCTGCCCAAGGCTGGTGGTGCCCAGGGGGTGCTCCCAGCTGGGGGCCAGCTTGCGCGGGTAGGTGTTGTTGAAAAAGGGGTCGGTGTGGGGGATATAGAACACCACAAACCCGATGATCAGAAAGATCAATGTGATGATCATGCCGGCTTTCAGCCGGCCGTTGGCGTTTTTCCAAAACTTTTTCATGTCGGCACCCCTTAGCTGTAGCGGATGCGCGGATCGATGAAGGGGTAAATCAGGTCCGCGATCAGGGTAGCGGTGGATATGGCGACGATGGAAATGGTGATGCAGCCGAGGATCATGTTATAGTCGGACTGCAAAATCGCCTTTTGAATCAGCGCGCCCACGCCGGGGTAGCTGAAAATAATCTCTGTCATGATGGCGCCGTTAAAGGCCCCGCCCAGACTCATGGCCAGCGCCGTGATCTGGGTGAGGATGGAGTTGCGCATCACATAGCTGGCGCCGATGCGCCGCTCGGCCAGGCCGCGGAAGCGCGCGTACTGCACAAAATCCTCCTCCGCCGTGGCGGCCGAGAGCGATTTCATGGAAATGATCCACCAGCCCGTGCCTACCAGCAGCTGGGAGAGGGCGGGCAGGAAGGAGGCCCTGAACAGCGAGCGCAGATAGGCCGCGGTGCCGCCCATGGCGTTGATGTTGGACTGCAGCGGGAACCAGCCCAGCAGGTAGGCAAAAACGATCTGCAAGATCAGCGCTACCAGGAAATAGGGCACAGGGTAGATGCAGATGGCGATGCCCTCCAGTATTTTGGAAGAGCGCTTGTTCTTGCGGAAGCCCGCCAGCAGGCCGATGGCGTTGCCGATGATCCAGGCCAGCAGCGTGCTGATCAGTGAAAGGAAAAGCGTATAGGGAAGATAGGTGGCGATGATCTCTCCGGCCGGGGTCGGAAAGCTCACCAGCGAGGGGCCGAAGTCAAAGTGCAGCAGGCCCCGCCACAGATAGGCGAGGTATTGCTCCCACAGCGAGCCCTCAAGGCCGAACTGCACGCGCAGCGACTTTCGCAGCGCGGCCATCTCCTGCGGGTCCATCTGGCCCGAACGGCTTTGGATCTGGCCGATCATGTTCTCCACGGGGTCCGTGGGGAACATGCGCGGTATGAAAAAAATAAAGGTGACGCCGATCAGTATGGTCAGCGCCCAGGTGACCAGACGCAGGCCGAAGTATTTGCGGAATTTCATAGGATACCCCTTCTTAGCGCCTTGCGCAGGAGTTGATAAAGCAAAGGGGGAGGCCCAAACCGGCACGGCCTGCGCCTCCCCCGGGGATTACCAAGCCTTACTTGGCGGCAGGAGTGATTTCGGTGAGGATGTACTTAAAGCAGCTCCACCACCACCAGGGGCCGTTGTAGGGGTTCTCCGCGCTGGGGTAATTGGTCCAGTAGGTCGAGTTGGTGGGAACGAACTTCACGCCGGAGTGGAAGCCGATGAAGGGGATATCGTCGATGGCGATCTTCATGAATTCCATGCCCAGCTCGTAGCTCTTGGGATCGTCCGGGGAGATCTTGGCCAGCTCGTGGATGATCTCGGTGGCACGCGCGTTGTTCCAGCGGCAGGCCTGGCCGCTTCCGCGCTCGCCGACGGGCACGATCAGGTCGGCATCGTAGCCGTTGATGACGCTGTACAGGTCCTTGGTGATACCGCCGGTCGGCCAGTAGCCGCCGATCTCGTAGTTGCCCAGGGCGGCGTTGCTGTCCCAGGTAGCGGAGGATTCACTGACCAGGTTGCAGTCAAGGCCGAACTGCTTGAGCTGGTTGTAGGCGGAGATCAGGCCGCGGCCCGCCTGCGCCTCGGTGTTGGCCAGATAGCTCATGTTGATCTTGAAGGGCTCGCCCTCAAAGTACCACTTGCCGTCCTTCTTCTCGAGGCCGGCCTTGATCAGCAGCTTCTCGGCCGCTTCAGGATTGTAGGCGTAGCAGGCGATACCGAACATGTCTTCCAGAGCGGCTTCGTCGGTGGGGATGTCGCGGCCTTCGGCGCGCAGCTTGTCACCGATGCGCTTGGCATAGTCCATATCATAGGCCTTCGCGGTGGTGCCGTCGCCCAGATCGATCTCCAGGCTCGCCATATATTCCTTCAGGGGCTTCAGATACAGCTCCTGCATGGCGCTGGTGGCGGTCAGGATCGGGATGGGGCTCGCGCGGCCCACGCCGTCAAAGATGTCCATCGTGGTCTCGTCGAAGTTGAGCGCGAAGCTGATGGCCCAGCGGAAGTCCCTGTTATTGTAGGGGGCCTTGGCCATCATGAAGCTGATGCCCTTGGAGCAGGGGTCGTCGCTGGTGGCGTAGGGGAAGTCGGAATACCAGGCGGCGATGTTGGGGTTCTGCGCCTTCATGGTTTCCAGCACTTCGGGGGTCACTTCCACCATGATGTCCACCTGATTGCTGGTCATCATCATCTGGCGGGTGCTGTCATCGCCCAGGGCCTTGACCAGCACGTACTTGGCCTGCGGCATCTTGCCGGTGACCACGCCCACGGAGCTGTACTGCCAGTCCTCGCGGCGCTCATAGAGCACCCAGTTGCCCAGCGGGTCGTAGGATTTGACCGTGTAGGGGCCGGCCACGACGGGCTCGGAATCCTTAAAGGTGGTCACGTCCTCTACCTTGGAGTAGATGTGCTCGGGCACCACGCGAAGGTCGTTGCCCCAGATGGTGACGCCAAAGCGCAGGGCCAGGCGGGGGAAGGGCTCGTTGGTGACGATCTTGACGGTATAGTCGTCCACCTGCTCGATGGACTTGAACACCACGTTGTAGTAGGCGCTCGCGCCGATACCGGGGGTGTCCTTGATCATGTTCATGGTGAACACGACATCCTTGGCCGTCAGGTCAACGCCGTCGGACCACTTGATGCCCTGGCGGATCTTGACGATGTGCTCGGTGAAATCCGCGTTGGACTCCGGGAAGCCGTCGGCGATCTCGCCGAATTGCTCACCCTTGACCGTGTCCATCTCCCACATCATGGCGCGGAGCAGCTGATGGTTGCCAAAGCCCATCGAGGTGCCCTGCATGTAGGGGTTGAACTGGCCGGGGGTGTCGGTCGGGATCTGGGTTTCCATGATGAGGGTCTCTCTTCTGGGAGTGCCGACTTCTGTCATTTCCTCCGCGAAGGCTGCGCCCATCAGCGATACCAGCATCGTGACGGCCAGCAGCAGGGACAAGAGTTTACGCATGTTCCTATCCTCCTTTTTTATCTTTATCGCGCCGTTGCGTACACGGCGCGGTAAACGCTTGGAGCCAGGACCCTGAATGTAATCTTTGTGCGAATTATCTTAGCACAGCGTCATGGCCTTTTCAAGCGTTTTTATCCCACCAAGAACAATTGACAAAGCGGAAAAAAGAACATCAAATAAGACATGTGTACAAGTTTTGGCCGCTTCTTCACACCGCGGAACTGAAAATGCGGTCGGCGCGGCGGATTGCAACCTTTTATATGCTATGCTATAATTTTATATTGATTGCAGGAAAGGGGAAAGCGCGTGGCTGCGAGAAGAAGCGGGCTGTTGTTCGCACCGCGGAAGAAGAGGCACCCGGGCCGATGGGCCTCCGCCCTGCTTTTTTTGTTTGTGATCGGCATACTGCTGGGGCTGAACGCTGTCAACAACAGCTATGTGCAGCTCATCCGCCAGCAGGTGAACGTAGCGGGCCTGCCGGCGTCACTGGATGGCTTTACCATACTGCATATCAGCGACCTGGACGGCATCGAATTCGGGGACAGGCAGGGCAATCTCCACAGCCAGATCAGGCTGGAACGCTTTGACGCCGTTTGCCTGACGGGCGATCTGACCGGCAGCGGGGGCGATGCCGCGGCGCTGCTGGATCTGCTTGACCGCCTGCCGCAGGATGTGCCCGTGTTCTTGGTGCCGGGCGATGAGGACCCCGAGCCCCTCAACGCCAGGGATCCGGACAGGCCGCTGAAGGCGGATTACATCGCTCTGGCGGAGGAAAAGGGCGCCGTCTATCTGGACAGGCCCCATGCCGTGGAGCACGCTGGCAAAACGGTCTGGTTCAGCCCCGCCTCGCTGTACATGACCGACCTCAAGGCCGCCGCCTTCGCCCTTGGCGAGCGCAGGGACCAATTGAACGCTGCCGCGGCGGTATCCGGGCTTACGGGCGAGGATCAGGCCGCGCTGCGCGCCGTCAACAGCCAGCTGGACGCTCTGCAGGCAACGGAGGAAGCGCGCAAGGCCATGAAGGAAGACGACACCTATGTGCTGCTCAGTCACTTTCCGCTGGATTCGGAAGATGTGGCGGGCCTGCAGGAGGGCGACCGGCTGGAGAGGCATTCCATCAATTTCCCCGGCCGCGTCAGCTTGATACTGGCCGGGCATTGGAACAACGGCCAGTGGCGGCTGCCCTTGATCGGGCCGGTGTATCTGCCCTCTTCCGGCCGCGGTCTGGGCGACTGGATGCCCGGCAGACGGGAGCTGTCGGGCCTCAGCGCGGTGCACGGCATCCCACAGTACGTCAGCCCGGGGCTCGGCACTTCGGTGGCTTATCCCGGGTGGATGCCCATGCGGCTGTTCAACCGGCCGCAGATCACGCTGCTGACACTGACCGACAGCATCATCTGAGGGAGTATGAAAGATCAGGGGCGTTACACAAACAGAGAGCTCAGCTGGCTGGCTTTCAACGGACGTGTGATGGAAGAGGCCGCCCGGGAGGACGTGCCGCTGCTTGAGAGGGCCAAGTTCCTGTCTATCGTTTCCTCCAACCTGGATGAGTTTTTCATGGTGCGCGTCGGAAAGCTGGAGCGCAAGGCCGACAGCGGGCAGAGCCTCCCCGACCCGGCCGGCATGACGCCGGACAGACAGCTGCGTGCCATCCGCCGCGCGTATGCGCGCCAGGTGGAGCGGCAGTATGAGCTGTATAACGAATCTCTGCTGCCGGAGCTGGCCCGGCAGGGAATCCGCATTTTGAGCGAGGGAGAGCTTGCGGACGACCAGCGCGGCTGGCTCTCGTCCTTCTTTGACGCGCGGGTGATGCCTGTGCTGACGCCGCGCGTGATCAATCCCGGCTACCCTTTCCCGCTGCTGGCGGCCAAACGGCTGTACATCGCGGTGCATCTGCAGTCCGACAGGGGCGGCGCGCCCCAGCTTTGCCTGGTGCCCGTGCCGGAAAAGCTGCCGAGGCTGGTCTTTCTTCCCGCCGCGCAGGGGCATGTGAACGCCATGCTGCTGGAGGACATCATCAACCTGCATCTGGACAGGCTCTTTCCCTATCAGGAGCCGCTCGGGGCCATGCCGCTGCGCATTACGCGCAACACCGACTTTGTGATGGACATCGACCGCGCGGACAACATGATCGTGGAGATGCGCAAATCGCTCAAGCGGCGCAGCTACGGCAAGATCGTGCGCGTGGAGTGGCCGAACAAGCCCGATGCCCGCATCGCGTCCCGCCTGCGCAAGGCGCTGGAAGCGGGCAGCGGGATCATCAGCGCGGTGGACGGGCCGCTGGATCTGCGCTTCCTCTTAAAGCAGCTGTATGCCGTGCCGGGCTTTGACCGCCTGCGCTACGAGCCCTTCACCCCGCGGATCAGCCCCCGCTTCGCGCCCGGCCAGTCCATCTTCCGCTGCATCCGCGGCGGCGACATCCTGCTGCACCACCCCTATGACAGCTTTGAGCCCGTGCTGCGCTTCGTGCGCGAGGCGGCGGAGGATCCAAAGGTGCTGGCCATCAAGCAGACGCTCTACCGGGTGGACGCCAAATCCAGCCTTGTGCCCTCGCTGGCCAAGGCGGCCCAGCTGGGCAAGCAGGTGACCGTGCTGGTGGAGGTGCGCGCCCGCTTTGACGAGGAAAACAACATCAACTGGTGCAAGATACTGGAGGCAGCGGGCTGCCATGTGCTCTACGGGGTGCCGCTCTGGAAGACTCACTCCAAGATCACCATGGTGGTGCGGCGCGAGGCCGAGGGCCTGCGGCACTATCTGCACATCGGCACCGGCAACTACAATTCCGTCACCGCCGGGCAGTACACGGATATGGGCATACTGACCTGTGACAGGCAGCTGGGGGAGGACGCGAGCGCCTTTTTCAACATACTGACAGGCTACAGCTACACCTACCCGATGAAGGAGCTGATCGCTTCGCCCTACGCCACCAAGCCGGAGTTCATCGAAAGGCTGCGCCAGGAGGCATCCAATGCCGCCATCGGCCTGCCCGCGCGCTTCCGGGCGAAGATGAACTCGCTGTCCGACCCTGAGATGATCGACGCCATCTACGAGGCGGCGGACGCGGGCGTCACGGTGCAGCTGCTGGTGAGGGGCATCTGCTGCCTGAAGACAGGCAGGCATGAGAACATCGAGGTGCGCTCCATCGTGGGCCGCTTCCTCGAGCATTCGCGCATCTACATTTTTGAAAACGCTGGCAGCCCCAGATGCTTTATTTCTTCAGCCGATCTGATGACCAGGAACCTTGATAAGCGGGTAGAATTGACTGCCCCGCTGAAGGACGAGGCCATCGCCGGCGAGGTGGCGGGCCTGTTTGACCGTATGTGGAGCGACAACACCCACGCCTGGCGCCTCGGGAAGGACGGCGTGTACGAGCGCGTGGAGACGCAGCCGCCGGCCGTCGACATCCAGAAGGAACTGCTGCCGCCGAAAAACGCCTGACTATCAACACTGGCAAAGGACCATCAAGGAAAGAGGTAAGTATATGCGGATCTACAACAGCCAAAGCCGTAAAAAGGAAGAGTTTGTGCCGATCAGGCCGGGCGAGGTGAGCATTTATTCCTGCGGGCCTACGGTGTACGATTATTTTCACATCGGCAATGCGCGCCCCTTCATCGTGTTCGACGTGCTCAGGCGCTATCTGGAGTACAAGGGCTACAAGGTGACCTTTGTGCAGAATTTTACGGATATCGACGACAAGATGATCCGCCGCGCCAATGAGGAAGGCGTGACGGTGAAGGAGCTGGGCGACCGCTTTATTGAAGAATATTACAAGGACGCCAAGGCCCTGGGCATCCGCCCGGCCACCGTGCATCCCAGGGCTACCGAGCACATCCCCCAGATCATCGCCATGGTGCAGAAGCTGATTGACAAGGGCATCGCCTATGAGAGCAACGGCACAGTCTACTACCATACCGCCGCCTTTCCCGAATACGGCAAGCTGAGCGGGCAGAACCTGGAGGATCTGGAGGACGGAGCGCGTGTGGACGTGGACGACGAAAAGAAGTCGCCCGCCGATTTCGCGCTGTGGAAGGCCGCCAAGCCCGGCGAGCCCTCCTGGGAGAGCCCCTGGGGGCTGGGCAGGCCCGGCTGGCACATCGAGTGCAGCGTGATGAGCACCGAGTACCTGGGCGACACGCTTGACATCCATTCCGGCGGGCACGATCTGATCTTCCCCCATCATGAGAACGAGATCGCGCAGTCCGAGGGCGCCACGGGTCATCCCTTCGTGCACTACTGGATGCACAACGGCTTCCTGAACATCGACAATGAGAAGATGTCCAAATCCCGCGGCAACTTCTTCACCGTGCGCGATATCCTCAGCCAGTTTGAGGCGGAGGACGTGCGCATGTTCACGCTGTCGGCGCAGTACCGAAGCCCGCTCAACTTCAGCCGCGACAGCGTGGAGCAGGCGCATGCCAGCCTGGTGCGCCTGTATACCGCGCGCGACAATCTGCTTTTCATCAAGGACAACGCGAAAGAAAAGGAGCTGTCGGAGGCTGACCGCGCCTTTATGCAGAAGGTCGACGAGGGCAAGCGGCGCTTTGAAGAGGGCATGGACGACGACCTGAACACCGCCGAGGCTGTGGCCGCCCTGTTTGACATCGTTTACGCCGCCAACACCATGGTAAGCGGCGAGACAGCCGCCCGGGCTGTCACCTACGCGCTGGACGCGCTGAAGCAGCTGAGCGACATCCTGGGCCTGCTCGCCAGGCAGCCCGGCGGGCTGCCCGAGGACGTGCAGCGCCTGGCGGCCGACCGCGTTCAGGCCAGAAAAGATAAGAACTGGAAGCTCTCCGACGAGCTGCGCGCCAGCATCACCTCCCTTGGCTACACGGTGGAGGATACCCCCGGCGGCCAGAAGATCACCAGGGCCATCTGACAGGAAGCCATGAAGAAAGTCCTGCCTGCTGTCCTGACAGCGCTGTGCGCCCTTGCGGCCCTGCTCTGCGCCCTGACAGCGGCAGGGCTTTTTGACGCGCCGCCGCAGCGCAAGACCGTGGCCCTTGCCCCGCTTCCTGAGGCCCTGCCGGCCGCCCCAGCGGCTGAATCGGAAGGCAGGGTCGATATCAACACGGCCTCGGCGGAGCGGCTGATGAGCCTTCCCGGCATCGGCCCTGCCATGGCGGAAAAGATCATCGAAACGCGGCAGAAAAATCCCTTTTACTTTGTGGAGGATATCAAAAATGTCCCCGGCATCGGGGACAGGAGGCTTGAGCAGATCCGCGATCTGATCGCCGTGTGGGAGAGCGGGGAGGAAGTCACAGAAGCGTTGCCCTGACGCTGTGTCGGGTATGCCAGGCGCCGCGGGGCAGCGCGCCCTGATCGGTCTCCGCCTCGCCGGACTGATTGTCGTATGGATCGCTGCGCGGGTAGCGCCCCGCAGGTTCCAGATCGGCCATGTAGCGGCAGTTGAACACGGCCCGGTAGGGGTCAAGGTTGCCAAAGTAGAATTCGCGTCGCTCCGCGTTGCCTCCGCGCCTGCCCGCGCCGCCGAAGCTGCAGTCGACCGGCAGCCAGCCCCAGAGCTCGGTGTAGAACCAGGCCCAGTCGTGGCTGCCCTCGTCGCCCGGGGCGGCGTAGAGGCCGCTCTGCCAGCGGGCGGGGATGCCCGCGATGCGGCACAGCGTGATGAACAGCAGCGCCTGCAGCCCGCAGTCACCCCTCAGGTTCACGGCCGCGTACTCCGCGCCGTTTTCGATCAGCTGATAGGGCCGCACATAGCTGTAAAGCACCTGGCCCGTGATGAAGTCGTAAAAGCGTTTTGCCTGCCGTACGGGCACGATTTCGTCCCCGATCAGCTCCTTGCACAGCGATACAAGATAAGGCGTGAAAAGAATATGCGGGGCCTGGGGCTCCAGGTCCTCCCTCGTGGGGGCCTTGGCCTGCGGGTAGAGCACCCGCGGGTGACCGTCGTCCGTGGGGTCGCAGTAATAGAGCTGCTGCACATAGCTGCTCTTGGCCATGAAGCGCAGGCCGGGCCTTGCCGTCTCCTCAAAATAGACGGTGCGCTGCGGTGCGCTCTCCCGCGCGATGTGCCTGGGGTTGGGCACTGCATCCAGCAGCTGCACCTGCGCCTGCTGGGGCGCGGGGGCGGGCAGCGGCAGGTGCGCGCGCACAGGCTCGCCTGCCCTGAGCCCTTCATCTTCAACGGTCATGACGCTCTCAAGCTCCATCTTCATGCGCAGGCTGCCATGGCGTTTGAGGAAGGCCATGGCCTCGTCCAGCAGGGGGCGGGAGGGGCTGAGCGGCTTGCCCGCGCGGGCGGCGAACTCCGGGTTGGCCTTGAGCAGCGTAGGCACGGTCTCCTCGTGGTACATCCGCCGCCCTTCGATCAGCCGGCTGTCCAGCCAGCCGAGATCCCGCAGGGCGTCAAGATCCTCTCCGCTGAAAGAGGGGATTTCCTTTTGCAGGGCCGCGAGCAGAGCTTCCCTGGTATAGGGGTAGCAGGGGCGCAGCCTCTCCATGAAAAAGAGCGCCGCCTTCAGCCGCTCGCGCAGCATGGCGGGCAGATCGAGCGTGAGCCGTGCCCTGATCATGCGGGTCGCGGTCTCCCATTCGCCCGAGATCAGGTAGCTTTCGATGTCCTGCGGCAGAGGGGCGCCGAGCGATGCAAAATCCATATTACCTGTCCTCCCACTGAGAGATGAGGTCTTCGATCTGCTTGGCCAGGCGGAGCTTCAGCCGGTTGCTGAAGCCCGTGGCGGAAGCCGCGAAATCGTTCAGCCTGTCGAGCGCGGCGCGCAGCCGGGTGTCTGCTTCCCGGGCGCCGGGGGCCTGCTGCTTTTGCTTGACGGCGGGCTTGGGATGTCCTTCCCGCAGCTGCCGGCCCAGCGCCAGGTCCCACACATCGCCGTTATAGGGCACGCTCGTCGTCAGACCCTGCGAAGCCAGCCTGGACGCAAAGCCCTCGGCTGCCTGCTCCTCGCCGTGGCAGATAAAAAAGCGTGCGGGGCGCGGGCTGAAGCTGTGAGCCCAGGCCTCCAGGCCGCTTTGATCCGCGTGTCCGCTGATGGCGCGAAGCATACGGATTTCGGCCCTGACCTCGATGTCCTCATCGAACAGGCGCACCTCCCTGGCTCCCTCGTACAGCGCGCGGCCCAGCGTGCCCACGCTCTGGTAGCCCACGAAGAGGACGGTGGCTTCGCTGCGCCACAGATTGTGCTTCAGGTGATGGCGGATGCGGCCGGCCTCGGCCATGCCGGAGGCGGAGATGATCACGCCCGGCCCCTGATGGAAGTTGATGGCCTTGGATTCGTCCGCCGTCTCGCAGGTCCTGAGACCGTCAAAGCTGAGGGGGTTGACCCCGCTGCTCAGCAGGGCGCGCATGTCGCTGTCGAAGTTATCGTCCGAGCAGGTGTTGAAAATCTCAGTAGCCTTGATGGCCAGCGGGCTGTCCACGAACACGGGGAAGCCGTCGTGGCCCTTTACCAGGCCGCGCTGCTTGATGTCGCGCAGAAAGTAGAGGATCTCCTGCGTGCGGCCCACGGCGAAGGAGGGGATCACTACCTTGCCGCCGCGGTCAAAGGTGGTTTGCAGCACGTCCGTCAGGTCGGCGATATAATCCGGCCGCTCGCCGTGCAGGCGGTCGCCGTAAGTGGATTCCATCACCACATAGTCCGCCCGGCTCAGGTACTGCGGATCGTTGATGATGGGCTGATTGAGATTGCCGATGTCGCCGGAAAAGACCACGCGGCGGCTCACTTCGCCCTCGGTGATGTCGATGGAGGCGCTGGCGGAGCCCAGCAGGTGGCCGGCATCCGTCAGCGTCAGGGCAAGGCCGGGCGCGATCTGCGCCGTATGGCCGTAGGGCACGGGCGCAAACAGCGAAAGCGCGCCCTCCGCGTCGTCCATATCGTAGATGGGCTCGTACAGAGCCCGCCCTGCGCGCTCGGCCTTGCGGTTGCGCCACTCGGCCTCCTGCATCTGGATGTGGGCGGAGTCCCGCAGCATGATGTCGCACAGCGCGGCGGTGGCAGGCGTGGCGTAGACGGGGCCCCGGAAGCCCTCCTTATACAGCCGCGGTAGCATGCCGCTGTGGTCGATATGCGCGTGAGTGAGCACCACGCAGTCCACGCTGCCGGCGGGCACCGGCAGTTGCTGGTTCTCGTATACGTCCGCGCCCTGCTCCATGCCGCAGTCGATCAATACCTGCTTGCCTGCCGCGGTCAGCAGGTAGCGGCTGCCCGTCACTTCACGGGCCGCTCCCAGAAAACAAAGCTCCATAAAGCCTCCTCAAAGTCCCGGCCCCTCGCGGGGCGGCTTCAGCCTTCCCTGGCGGCGTACAGCCGATACAGGCTGCTGTAAACGCCGCCCTTTTTCATCAGCTCTTCGTGCGTGCCGCTTTCCTCAAGGCCGTTTTCGGTCAGTACCCAGATCACGTCCGCGTTCTTGATGGTGGTCAGCCGGTGGGCGATGGTCAGCGTGGTGCGCCCCCTGGTGAGGGCCTCCAGGGACTTCTGCACCAGCCGCTCGGATTCGTTGTCAAGCGCGCTGGTGGCCTCGTCCAGCAGCAGGATGGGCGGGTTTTTCAGGAACACGCGGGCGATGGAGATGCGCTGCTTCTGCCCGCCTGACAGCTTGACGCCCCGCTCGCCCACATGGGTGTCGTAGCCCTGCGGCAGCTCGCTGATAAAGCTGTGCGCGCCGGCTCGCCTGGCGGCCTCGATCACCTCTTCCCTGGTGGCCCCGGGCCTGCCGTAGATAATGTTGTCCATCACCGAGCCGGAGAAAAGGTAGACATCCTGCTGCACCATGCCGATAGCCCCGCGCAGGCTCTTGAGCTGGAGGCCCTTTACATCCTGCCCGTCGATCAGCACACGGCCTTCGGTTGCATCGTAAAATCGGGGGATCAGGTTGCACATCGTGGTCTTGCCGGAGCCGCTGGGGCCGACCAGGGCCACGTTCTGCCCGGCGGGCACGGTGAGGTTCACATGGCTGAGCACCTCGGCCCCATCCGCGTCATTGTAACGGAAGCTTACGTTGTCAAAGCGTATCTCGCCCTTCACGCTGTCAAGCGGCCTTGCGTCCTTCGCATCGCGGATCTCAAAGGGCGTGTCCATGACCTCCTGAAAGCGTTCGATGCCCGTCATGCCGCGCTGGAACTGTTCGGTGAATTCCACCAGGCGCCGGATGGCGGCAAGGAGCATGTTGATATAGAGCAGGTAGCTCAAAAACTGTCCCGTTGTGATGCGGCCCCGGGAGAGGGCGAGCGCGCCGGCCACCACCACCGTGATGTTCATCAGGCCGTCCATCATCCTGGTCGTGATATGAAAGCCCGCCATGACCCTGTACTGCTCCTTCTTGAGCTTTAGAAAGGTCTGATTGCTGCGCCTGAATTTCTGGTTTTCGATCTCCTCGTTGGCAAAGCTCTGCACCACGCGCATGCCCAGCAGGCTGTCCTCGGTCTGGGCGTTGATCTCGCCCAGCTGCCAGCGCGTGCGCTTGAAGGTGTCGCGCATCTTGCCCGAAAACACATAGGTGGTCACCAGCAGGAAGGGCAGCATGATGAAGATGAGCAGCGTCAGCGGCACGTCCACGCTCAACAGCACCGCGAAGGTGACGGCGATCTTGACGGCGGCGATCAGGAATTCCTCCGGGCAGTGGTGGGAGAACTCCGTCACGTCAAACAGGTCGCTGGTCATGCGGCTCATGATCTGGCCGATCTTGGTGTTGCTATAGAAAGAGAAGCTCAGCTGCTGCAGATGGGAGAACAGATCGCTGCGCATATCGGTCTCGATGTGGGCGCCCATGATGTGCCCCATGGACTGCATATAAAAGAAGGCCCCCGCGTCCACCAGCCGGAGCAGCACATAGAGCAGCGCGGGCCTCAGCAGAAAGGCAGGCGTGATCACGGAGGGGTCGGAGACCGCCTGATCGGTGATCATGGAGACGATCTGGGGGAAAACAAGCTCACAGGCCGTGGTCAGCACGGCGCAGATCAGATCCAGCGTCAGCACCAGCCTGTGCTTCTTGTAGTAGGGCAGAAAGCGCTTGATGTTGTAGCGCGCGCTGTTTTTGTGATTGTCAGCCATGTCGGAGCCTTTCATTTGCCCGGTTCAGGGATTTGTCAGTTGGAAACCGGATAGCGTATCCTCCTCGGCGCCTGTTTTAGGCAGACGGATGACGAAGGCCGCGTTGTCGTCCGCCGTGTAGTAGTACACGCTGTCCCCGTCCTCCGCGCGCATCAGCGGCGCGTTCAGCAGCGTCCGGTCGGTGGATTCGAAACCGAGGCCCGCCGGCCGCAGCATCGCCGCGGCCGAGGCCGGGCGCACGCCGCGCACGCTGATGCCGCCGGCCACCGCTTCCAGCACCCGCACGCGGTAGCCGTGATAGAAAGCATCCTTGACACTGCCGGCGCTGAGCGTCTGCGGCAGCAGCAGCGGCAGGCCCATCGCGCGGGTCAGCGCGGCCGGGTCCGCGCTGATGAGATCATCCTGCGGCGCGAGCGCGCCCTCACCTTCCACCACCCATCGGTCGCTGCGCTTGCTTTCTTCATCCTCCTGCAGCAGCGCGTACAGGTAAAAGCCTGCCATCAGCAGCAGCGCCATCAGGGCAGCGACGATCCGCCGGATCACTCGAGCACCTTCAGGATCTCGGCCCCCAGCAGCCTGTCCAGCGTCCTGGTCTCCCCGGACATCTGCAGCGAGAACTGCCGGTACATGTTTCTGGCGACCATCAGCTGCTGTTCGCGCGTGAGATAGGGCGACTGCAGCGCGTTGCGCACCGTGTCGGCCGTGGGCCTGGCCAGAAAGCTGTGCAGCCTGCTCTTGGAAGCAAGGCCCAGCACCCTTGGCGCGTGGCTGGAATCACCCGAAATAAACACGCGCATGTATTCTTCCGCCAGGTCGCCGATGTATTCCTCCAGAAAGGCATCGCGGTTTGGTGCAAGGGCCAGGCACTTGAGAAGCTGCGGGCCGGAAAAAAGCTCTTCCGCCGCCTGCCTGAGCCCTTCCTCGGTGTACTGCTCCGGGTGTTCAAAGATGTGCAGAAGGTAGGATTTGATGATCGTATAGTCCCCCTGCCGCCGGTCGCGCTCGTGCAGGCGGCCGTGCATCAGGAGGGCGCGCTGTACCTTGAGGTTGGAGGGCTCCAGCATCTCGGCCCGCTTCAGACAGGCATAGGCGTAGACGGGATCGTCCGCCGTTCTGGCCTCGTGCAGCAGCTCGTTGTCATCCATGTTTTCGGGTACGGACAGCTTCTTCTTTTTGGAAAACCAGGGCATAGTTCCTCCTTGCGGCCAAGGCACCCTATGCTGCTTTGAACCGCTTCCCTATCATAGCACAGGACTGCGGCGGTTGCCACTTGACAGTGCCTGCCGCCGCGCTTATCATGATGAAGCCGTCTCGTGCGGCAGGGGTGCTGGTTAACCGGCTGAGATCGGGCTTCGGCCCGAAACCCTCATACCTGATCCGGATAATGCCGGCGTAGGAAAGTCAGCTGAAACGCGACCGCTTTGCCTCCGGCAGGGCGGTTTTTCTGTAGGCTGCGCCCGGCGCACATGAAAAAAGGAGGAACCGATCTGTGAACCCGACAACCCGCCGGATGGTGGAAAGCGCCATCCTCATTGCCATCGGTACCGTGCTGAGCATTTTCTCTTTCCAGGGCCCCTGGGCGCTGGGCGGCAGCGTGACCGTCTGCTCCATGCTGCCGCTGGCCATCATTGCCTGGCGGCATGGCACCAGGTGGGGCCTTGCCTCATCCTTTGTGTTTGCCGTGATTCAGATGCTGCTGGGCTTCAGCAACGTGGGCTACGGCAGAAACGCCGCAGAGATGCTCTTGATTGCCCTGCTGGACTACATCGTGGCTTTCACGGTGATCGGCTTTTCCGCCATGTTCCGCGGCCGCGTAAAGGATGACCGTCTGGCCGCCGTGCTGGGCATCGTTGTGACCTTTGTGCTGCGCTTCCTGTGCCACTTCGTCTCCGGCTGGTTCATCTGGGAGGCGCTCTGGCCCAACGGCTACAACTATGCCGCGCCCCTCTGGTCGCTGCTGTACAACGGCAGCTACATGCTGCCCGAGATCATCATCACCGGCGCGGTGACCTGGCTGAGCTTTGCCCCGCTGAAGAGGTACTGGCTGGGGGAGGACCTGAAATAGGCCTTCCGAATTAACGATCGCCCCCGAAAGCCAGCTGCTTTCGGGGGCGATTTTTTAGAAGCGCGAGGTGGATCAGCCTTGCGGGCCCGCGTCGATGACTTCCTGCGGCATGTTCTTGTACTTGGCGAAGTTCTCGCGGAAGCGGGCGGCCAGCATCCTGGCCGTGTCGAGATAAGCCTGCTTATCCTGCCACATCTTTTCAGGCATCAGCACCTCATCCGGCACACCGGGGCAGCTGGTGGGCACGAGCACGTTAAAGATGGGATCGCGGACGAACTCGCCCTTTTCCAGCTCACCCTTCAGACAGGCGCTCACCATCGCGCGGGTGAGGGGCAGCTTCATGCGGTTGCCGCCCTTGCCGTAGCTGCCGCCCGCCCAACCGGTGTTGACCAGGTAGACGTTGGCGCCGTAGGTGTCGATGCGCTCACCCAGCAGCTGCGCGTAACGGGAGGCGGGCAGCGGCAGGAAGGGCGCGCCAAAGCAGGTGGAGAAGGTGGCCTGCGGCTCGGTCACGCCGCGCTCGGTTCCGGCCAGCTTGGCCGTGTAGCCGCTGACGTAGTGGTACATGGCGGCGCTGCGGTCCAGCTTGCTCACGGGCGGCAGCACGCCGAAGGCGTCCGCCGTGAGGAAGATCACGGTCTTGGGATGATTGCCCACGCCGGGGATCTGCGCGTTGTTGATATAGTCCACCGGGTAACCCACGCGGCTGTTCTCCGTCAGGCTGTCGTCCGCAAAGTCAAATTCACGGGTGTCCGGGTCCATCACCACGTTTTCCACCAGCGCGCCGAAGCGGATGGCGTTCCAGATGTCGGGCTCGTGCTCTCGGGACAGGTTGATGCACTTGGCGTAGCAGCCGCCCTCGATGTTGAAGATGCCCTGCTCGCTCCAGCCGTGCTCGTCGTCGCCGATCAGCTTGCGCTCAGGGTCGGCGGACAGGGTGGTCTTGCCCGTGCCCGAAAGGCCGAAGAACAGCGCGCTGTCGCCATCCTTGCCGATGTTGGCCGAGCAGTGCATGCTGAACACGTTCTGCTTGGGCAGTATGTAGTTCATCACGCTGAACACGCTCTTTTTGATCTCGCCCGCGTAGCGGCTGCCGCAGATGACTACCAGCCTGCGCTCCAGGCTGATCAGGATTGCGGCCTCGGAGTGCACGCCGTCCAGCTCCGGGATGCAGTGCAGGCCGGGCGCTGCCACGATGGTAAAATCGGGGCTGTAGTTCTCGAGCTCCTCCTTGCTGGGGCGCAGCAGCAGCTGGTGGATGAACAGGTTCTGGCTGGCCAGCTCGTTCACCACGCGAAAGCTCTTGCGCCAGGCGGGATCGGCCCCCGCGAAGCCGTCAAACACAAAGACATCACGGTTCTGCAGATAGGCGCACACCTTGCGGTAGATGGCGTCAAACTTTTCCGGGCTGATGGGCACATTGACCTTGCCCCAGGCGATTTCGTCATGGATGGAAGCCTCATCCGCAATGTAGCGGTCGTCCGGGCTGCGGCCGGTGTACTTGCCGGTTTTGACCACGAGGGCGCCGGTATTGGACAGCGTGCCCTCGCCTCGGCGCAGGGCATGCTCGACCAGCTGGGCCGGGGTCAGGTTACGATACAGCGCTCCGGGCTGTATGATCCCCAGATAATCCAGTTTCAATTCAGACATGCTTGACCTCCTGAACTTGTGTTTCCCGCGGGGGCTTTGGCCTTCAGCCGCTTTGCCTGCAAGATGTAATGAATTTTATCACAAAAAACAGTTTTTTGAAAGCCCGTCGCCGAAAGCGCGCCGCTTTGCCGTGCGCGCCAACTATGCTATACTGCGGGGCATAGGGAGGTGGTGGGCGTGGAAGGCGGAGAGGGCCACAGGCAGAGGCTGCGCGAGCGCTATTTCAGCGCGGGCCTGGACGGCTTTGCGGAGCACGAGGCCCTGGAGCTGCTGTTGACCTACGCCATCCCAAGGCGGGATACCAAGCCGCCGGCCAAGGCGCTGCTTGAGCGCTTTGGCAGTGTGGGCGCGGTGCTTTCCGCCCCCAGAGAGGAGCTGAGCGCCGTGCCGGGCATCGGCCCGTCCGCCGCGGCGCTGATCTCCATGCTGCTGCCCCTGCTGCGGCGCTACCTGCGCGAGCAGGCGGGGCGCGCCCGGGCAGACGGGCAGACGGACTGGTGCGCCTTGTGCCGGGCCCTGCTGATGGGCGAGAAGCGCGAGCAGGTCTGGGTGCTGGCGCTGGACGCGCGCGGCGCGCTGCTGACGCAGACGCAGATCGCTTCGGGAGATGAGGGCGAAACGGCTTTTTACCCGCGGCTGGCCGTGGCGGCGCTGCTCCGCGCGGGTGCGCAGAAGGCCATCCTCTGTCACAACCACCCGGACGGCGAGGCCGCCCCCTCGGAGGCGGACAGACAGCTCACGCGGGCGCTGCAAGGGCTGCTGGCCGCCCTGCAGATAGAACTTTACGATCATATCATCGTGACGGATACGGCTGCCTTCAGCTTCAGACTTGGCGGCTGTTTGGAAGGAGTCGAGCCATGGCAAGACGCAGGAGAAGGAGCCCCATCGTGACGCTGTTTAAGCTGATTTTTTCGCTGGCGGTGCTGTTCGCGCTGGCTTACGTGTTCCTGTTCGGCTCTCTGCTGATCAGGGAGCGCAGCCTGCCGGAGGCAAAGAGCGAACAGGCGCAGGCCATCATTGTGCTGGGCGCGCAGGTGAACCCGGATGGTCAGCCCTCCAAGCAGCTGGAGCTAAGGCTGCTCTCCGCGCTGGCTGCCTATCAGAAAAAACCAATGCCGCTGATCGTCTGCGGCGCGCAGGGCGAGAATGAGCCAGCAACCGAAGCCTCCGTGATGCGCTCCTGGCTGACCGCAAGGGGCGTCCGGGAAGAAGACATCCAGGCGGACGAAGCCTCGTTCAACACCCGGCAGAACATCGAAAACGCCAAGGCCCTGCTGGGCGAAAGCGTACGCGAGGTGCTGATCATCACCAGCGACTATCACCTGCCCCGCGCCATGCAGCTGGCAAAGGACGCGGGCCTTGAGCCCCAGGGGATCGGCGCGCCCATACTGCCCGAATACTGGCTGAAAAACCACGCCCGCGAAACGCTGGCGTGGGGGAAATACTACGTGAACAAGTACCTGCCTGTTTTGCCGATCGAGTGAGGGTCAGGCCTGCAGCATCTCGTTGGCCAGGCAGACGGTGATGAGGGGCAGCCTGTTTTCCCTGTCTCCCAGCACCCACATCAGCTTGGTGAGCGCGGCCTCCGTGGTCATGTCATGCGCCCCCCAGATGTTGGTCTTGAGCACCTTGCGCCCAACCTCGTAGATAGAGAAATCGGCTTTCTCATACAGGCACTGGGTGGTCACGAAGGTGAGCACGCCGTGGTCGCTGAGCTCCTCCAGGCTTTCCAGCAGGTTCCTGCGGATGTAGTGCAGGCCGCCCAGGCCGAAGGCCTCGATCACCAGGCCCTGGTAGCCTGCCCGCAGGATGTGGCGGAAGATCTCGGGATCCGTGCCCGGCACCAGCTTCAGCAGGAACACGCGGGGGTCGATGCGCAGGCTGCCTTCCTCCGGCATCGGGGGAAGCCCGGGCGGTGAAGCGGCCTCTCCCGCCGGCATGTGCAGGCCTTCCGCATCAAAGTAGCCCACGGCGGGGGCGTTGATGCTGTCGAAAGCGTCGAAGCCCAGAGTGCGCATTTTGACCGCGCGCGTGCCGTAGATCACCTTGTGATGAAAGCAGATATACACGCCGGGCGGCGCGGCCGCCGCCACGGCGAAGGCCTCGGCCAGATTGCCCGGCGCGTCGCTGTGGGGGTGCCACAGGGGCAGCTGGCTGCCCGTCAGCACTACAGGGAGGCCAAAGCCCCGCAGCATGAAGCTGAGCGCCGAAGCCGTGTAGGCCATGGTGTCCGTGCCATGGGTGATGACGATGCCCTGGCAGCTGCCCGCCGCGCCGAGGATGGCCTCTGCCAGCAGCTGCCACTCCTCGGGCTGTATGTTGCTCGAATCCAGTGAAAACACGTCCCTGGCCGTGATGCGCGCCAGGCTGTGCAGGCCCGGGCAGGCGGCCAGCAGGTCCTCCGCCCGCATGGCAGGGGCAAGGCCCGAAGGGGTTTGAAGGCTGGCGATGGTACCGCCGGTGGCCAGCAGCGTAATTTCAGGCGGCATAAGCGCCTCCTTCTTGGTTTGTGCTTCTGCCATGAAGATAGCATGAAAGGCGCCTGCTGTCAAAGCGTGCGGGTGTGTCCAAAGCGCGGCCGGCATGGTATACTATAAACGAATGAGTCTGGGAACTTTGAGAAGGGGGGCAGCATGAAGAGGCCTTCAAAGCAGTCGCGCAGCAGAATTTTCAGCCTCGCTTTCATCGCCCTCACCTTTGTTTTTGTTGTCGTATTCATCTTCAAAACGGGCGATCTCAAGCAGATTGCGCAGGCCTTCCGCTCGATCAACCCCTATTGGTTCGCGGGGGCGGTGGCCTGTTTTGCTGTGCAGGCCTTCTTTGAGGGATGGTCGCTCAGCCTCTTTTTCAGGTTCTACGGGTTTCGGGTGAAGCTTTGGCATGGGATCCGCGTGGGCCTGCTCGGTATGTACTACGGCTCTATTACGCCTTCCGCTGCGGGCGCGCAGCCCATGCAGGTGTTTTCTCTGAAAAAGCGGGGCGTGCCGCCCGCGATCGCCAGCTCCGTGCTGGCCGTCAAATTTTTCTGCTGGCAGCTTTCCTTCATGCTGGCGGGCACGGTGCTGTGGATCATGCACGGCTCGCTGGTGTATGAGACCATCGGCAGCACGGGCATCTGGCTGCTGGTGGTAGGCTATCTGATCAACTTCCTGATGGTCGGGGCCGTCATCATGCTCTCCATCAGCCGCAACCTGGTGCGCGCCATCATTATCTTCTTCGTCAAGCTGGCGAACAAGCTGCGCTATGTGAAGGATGTGGCCGCCACCTCCTCCAGATGGGACGCCGCGCTGAACGAGTTCCATTCCAGCGTGGAGATGGTCACCCGCCATCCCCTCCAATTCCTTGTCGTCTTCCTGATGTCGCTGATCGAATCGATCGCGCTGCAGAGCGTGGTCTATTTTGTGTACAGGGGATTTGGGCTGAACGAACACAGCTACCTCACCATTCTGACGATCCAGTTCCTTCTCTATATCGTGGCCTCCAGCACGCCGCTCCCGGGCGATTCCGGCGCGCAGGAGGGCGGCTTCTACTTCTTCTTTTCGCGGTTTTTCCCGGAGAGCACCATCTTTGCCGCGCTGATTCTCTGGCGCTCCATCACCTTCTACCTGCAGATCATCTGCGGCTTCACCGCGGCCATGATCGATCAGGCCCTCGGCAGCCGGCGCGTGCGGCGCATCCGCCGTGTGGAAAAGGATGCGGCGGAGCAGGGGAATGCCGAAAGCCCCTCCCGGGCCGAGAATCAGGCGGACGATCCCGCTCGCAGAGGCATGGAAGCGGGGCCCGGCCCCGCGCCCAACGCTTGACAAACACGGCCTGCGAAGCGCAATATGATATTTGGGGGAAGTTGTGAAGCTTTGCTCCCATTGTTTTTGTCTGAAGGGATATTGATATGAGAAAAACCAAGATCATCTGCACGCTGGGCCCCGCGTCAAGCAGCTACGAAATCATGAAGGAACTGGCGCTGGCGGGCATGAACGTCGCCCGGTTCAACTTTTCCCACGGCACGCAGGAGAGCCACCTGGAGACCTTCCGCACGCTGTCGCGCGTACGCAGCGAGCTGCACCTGCCCATTGCCACGGTGCTGGATACCAAAGGCCCGGAGATCCGCCTGAAGACCTTCAAAAACGGCCCCATCACCCTGAAGGAGGGGCAGAGCTTCACGCTGACCACCCGCGAGGTGGAGGGGGACGAGAGCATCGTCTCCATCACCTACAAGAACCTGCCGGATGATCTGGGCGACAGGAAGCGCATCCTGTTGGACGATGGCCTGGTGGAGCTGGAGGTGACCGGCAAGACTGAGACCGACATTATCACCCGCGTGGTATCCGGCGGCGCGATGAGCGATCGCAAGGGCGTCAATGTGCCGGGCGTGCGCTTTTCCATGCCCTACATCAGCGAGCGGGACCGGGACGACATCCTCTTTGGTATCCGCACGGGCTTTGACTATGTCGCTGCCAGCTTTGTGCGCAGCGCGGAGGATATGGCGGAACTGCGCAGGCTGCTGGATGACAACGGCGGCGGGCATGTGCGCATCATCGCCAAGATCGAGAACGCCGACGGCGTGGAGCATATCGAGGAGATCATCTCCGCCGTGGACGCCGTGATGATCGCCCGCGGAGACATGGGCGTGGAGATCCCCTTTGAGGAGATCCCGATCATTCAAAAGAAGATCATCAAGGCCGCCAGTATGGCGGGCCGCCAGGTGATCACCGCCACCCAGATGCTGGAGAGCATGGTGCACAATCCGCGCCCCACCAGGGCCGAGATCACGGACGTGGCCAACGCCATCTTTGACGGCACCAGCGCCACCATGCTCTCGGGCGAGACCGCGGGCGGCCTGCACCCCGTGGAGGCGGTGAAGACCATGGCGCGCATCGCCGAGCGGGCGGAAAATGACATCGACTACCGCAAACGCTTTCTGGCCCGCAGCATCTCGGAGAGCAACGAGAGCATTACGGACGCCATCTCCCACGCCACCTGCCTGATCGCGCTCAACATGCGGGCCAACGCCATCGTGACGGTGACCAAATCCGGCACCACGGCCAAAATGATCAGCCGATTCCGCCCGGACGTGCCCATCATCGCCTGTACGCCGGACGCCTCTACCTACCGTCAGCTCAGCCTCAGCTGGGGCGTGCATCCGGTGCTGATCGGCGAGGAGCGTATCACTGACGTGCTGTTTGACCATGCCGTAGACGCTTCTGTGGATACCGGCATCATTAAAAAGGGCGATCTGGCCGTGCTGACGGCGGGCGTTCCCCTGTCGGTCAGTGGCACGACCAACCTGATCAAAGTCGTGCACGTGGAGTAAAGACGGCTCGATCCGTTCAGGTTTTGCTTCGGGACCGCTGCTTTGACGGGGGCTGATGCGGCGCCGCCCGTACGGGAAACCGTGAAGCGTCGGGTACTTGACAGAATGCCGATCCGGCCTTATTATAGAATTTGCGTAAAGCAGAAGCGCCCGCTTCTCACCTTGCGAATGCGTTTTTCAAGGTTCAGCGACGATCCATGATGCGAGTGGTTTGGCGGGCTATGCTGCCCGCCAAACTTTTTATTATCCGGAGGTGACAGGACATCAACAACGAGCTGATGATCAATGAGGACATTCGCGACAGAGAGGTGCGCGTGATCGGCCCGGACGGCGCTCAGCTGGGGGTGCTCAGCATCCAGAACGCGCTGAGGCTGGCCGAAGAGCACAGGCTTGACCTGGTCAAAATTGTCCCCAATGCCCAGCCCCCTGTTTGCAAGCTGATGGACTATGACAAGCACCGCTTTGAGCAGTCCAAGCGCGAAAAGGAGATGCGCAAGAACCAGAAAGTGATCACCCTCAAAGAGGTGCAGCTTTCCGCGACCATAGAAGAAAACGACATCCAGACCAAGCTCAAGAGTGCCGTCAAATTCTTAAGCGCGGGAGACAAGGTCAAGGTGACCATTCGCTTCCGTGGGCGGCAGATCGCGCATTCCGAGATCGGCCTGAAGGTGATGGAGGACTTCGCGCAGCGCACGGAGGAAATCGCCACCGTTGAGCGCAGGCCAATGCTGGAGGGCAGGCACATGATCATGATCCTGGCACCTAAGGCAGAAAAAGCGTCCAAAGCGGAGCGAAGCGCGAAGCCAAGCGGCGAGGCGCCCGGCGCGGCCGCAGCCCAACAATAACCGGAAGGAGAAACCATTCCATGCCTAAGCAAAAATCCCACCGTGGAGCGTCCAAGCGTTTTTCCCTGACGAAGAGCGGCCTGGTCAAGCACAGAAAGCTGAACCGCGGACACATTTTGACCAAGAAGCTGACCAAGCGTCAGCGCCACCTGCGCCGTGACGGTTTCCTGGCCAATAAGACGGAGGCTGCGACCATCCGTTCGTTGATTGCAAAGTAATCAGAGAGATTGTTAGGAGGAAAAACTCATGGCACGCATTAAGAGGGCCGTCAACGCCCATAAGAAACGCCGTAAGTATCTGAAGCTGGCCAAGGGCTACTATGGCAGCAAGTCCAAGCAGTACCGGGCCGCGAGCGAGCAGGTGAGGCGCTCCCTGCGCTATGCCTACATCGGCCGCAAGCTGCGCAAGCGTGATTTCCGCCGCCTGTGGATCACGCGCATCAACGCGGCTGCCCGTATGAACGGGCTCAGCTACTCGGTGATGATCAACGGCCTCAAGAAGCAGAATGTGGAAGTGAACCGCAAGATGCTGGCTGACCTGGCCGTCAACGACGCGGCGGGCTTCGCCAAGCTGGCGGAGCTGGCCAAGGCTGCGAAGTAAGGCTTCGTGGCGGTCATGGCGATTTGCAGCACGCTCTCCCTGGGGGAGCGTGCTGTTGTTTTTTCACGCAGCTTTGATCTGTGCGGGAGGTAAAGGCATATGGGCAGCAATATCTGGCATGACATCAGGCCCGAGCGCATCAGGGAAGAGGATTTTCTGGCCGTGATCGAGATCCCCAAGGGCAGCAAGAACAAATACGAGCTGGACAAGGAGACGGGGGTGCTGATGCTTGACCGCATCCTGCACACCTCTACCCATTACCTCGCCAATTACGGCTTCATTCCGCGCACCTACGGCGACGACCGCGACCCGTTGGATGTGCTCGTGCTGTGCGCGGAGCCAATAGCACCCATGACGCTGGTGCGCTGCTATCCCATCGGGGTGATCCGCATGCTGGATCAATCCCGTATGGATGATAAGATCATCGCTATCCCTTTCAGCGACCCCAACTATAACAGCTACCAGGATATCAGCGAGCTGCCTTCCCACGTGTTTGAGGAGATGAGCCACTTTTTCCAGGTATACAAGGCGCTGGAGGGCAAACAGACGGCCGCGGGCGAGGTGCAGGGCCGCGAGGTAGCGGTCGAGGTGATCGTGAAAGCCCGCAACGATTACAGGGCGCTGTTCGGCTGACCCTTTTGTTTCTTCTTTCCGAAGTTCTGTTTTTTCAATGCGCCGCGCGGGTATACTTCCTGCGAAGGGTAGCAGTAAGATACCGAATCGCTGCCCGACAGGGAGTAAACATGATGAAGAAGAAATGGCTGATCTTGGCCCTGCTGACAGTCGCCGCGTTGGCGATGACCGGCTGCGCGCAGCAGCAACAGCCCGCCGCGGACGCGCAGGCCACCGCCGCGCAGACTGCCGAAGCGTCGGTCGAGCCCGCGGCCGCTGCGGAGGAAACCAAGGCTGAGGAGCTGGAGCTGACGCTTGAAGAGCTGAAAGGGTACAACGGAAAGGATGGCGCCCGCGCCTATGTGGCGGTGGACGGCGTCATCTACGACGTGACCGACAGCGCAGCATGGAAAAACGGCGCGCACAATGGCTTTGAGGCTGGTCAGGACCTGACCGAGGCCATCAAGAGCAAATCCCCCCACGGTGTCGCAAAACTGGGCAACGTGCCCGTGGTCGGCAAGCTGAAGGCGGAGTAAAGTCGGACCTCTTGCCGTCCGTGCGAAGGCGCGGACGGTTTTTTCAACAGATTATTTGGGAGAAACGCCATGCTGTATGAAATCCTGGGCATTCTGATGATTGTGCTGCTGGTCGCGATCACCTCGCCCTACTGGCTGCGCACGCTGAACCGGCTCACCGTCAAGACAAAGGACAAGCGGTTTTTCCAGCTGCTACGCTTTATGCGCTCGCTGCACAAGCCGCTGGGCCTGAGCCTTGCGCTGATCGCCATCCTGCACGGCTACCTGGCCTGGGGCAGCCTGCGGCCCCACACGGGCATGCTGGCCTTCCTCGGCTTTGCTGTAACGGCGACGCTGGGCGGGATCTACTACAAGACTAAGAACAAGAAGGTGTTCCGCGCGCATAAGACCATGGCGGCCGTCAGCATCGGCCTTCTCTTGCTGCATCTCCTGTGGCCGGGCGCCCTCTGGTATCTGTTCGGTATTTGAGCTAAGCGGCAAGCCGTTCTTTCGAAACATTCTGAAAGGGCGGTTTGCTGTCAGTGGCTCACAGAAAGTCAGCCGCGCGGTCCTGCCGGGTGAGCACCTTATATTAAAGGGATGTAACAAAAGTCCCAACTCTTGCATATGGCGCAAAAAAAGCTACTCACATTCGCCGTGTTTTATGGCAAAATGCGAGTAGCTTTCCTTTATCTGTTAAATTCTCTGAGCAGAACAGCTTCTGTTACAGGCCCTTTCGATCGACCTGGCACAAGCGAAAAAGTCCTTCATCTATCTGTGCATCAAGGTCCTGCTGCGCTCTCTGGAAGCATTCATAACGCCTGATCGCTGTGGACCATGGGGCAGACTTGTTTCAGCATTCCGGGCAGGATATCCATATTTTGCAGGCATTGAAGCGCTCCTGGCAAGGCGGGACGGGCAGCAAAAGCCCCCGCAGCTTATCGCGGCGGGGGCCGGAGATGCTATGGCCTTCAGGCGCTGCCTCAGTCGGCGGCGGCCATCTTCTTCAGGCGGCTCAGACGCTCGGCGGCGTCCTTCTCGGCCTGGGCGAAGAGGGTGTCGGCCACGGTGGGGAAGGAGTTCACGAGGCTGGTGTAGCGCACTTCGCCGCGGATGAAATCCTGATAGCTCTCGGTGGGATCCTTGCTGTCGACGGTCAGCGGGTTCTTGCCTTCCTCGGCCAGCGCGGGGTTGAAGCGGTACAGCGGCCAGTAACCGGCGGCAACGGCCTTGCGGATCTCGGCCTGCGAGAAGCTCATGTTGATGCCGTGGTTGATGCAGGGGCTGTAGGCGATGATGAGGGAGGGGCCGTTGTAGGCTTCCGCCTCGTTGAAGGCCTTGAGCACCTGGTTGTAGTCGGCGGACATGGACACATGGGCGACATACACATAGCCGTAGCTCATGGCCATCATGCCCAGATTCTTCTTGCGGGTGCGCTTGCCGGCCGCGGCAAACTTGGCCACGGAGCCGGTGGGCGTGGACTTGCTGGCCTGGCCGCCGGTATTGGAATAGACCTCGGTATCGAACACCAGGACGTTGACGTTCAGGCCGGAAGCCAGGACGTGGTCCAGACCGCCGTAGCCGATGTCATAGGCC
>DBQV01000014.1 GCA_002305755.1 Christensenella sp. UBA1385
GGCCTTGCCGTTTACCATGGCGATGGCCCCCTCGTGGCAGGCCTCCGCGCACAGCCCGCAGCCGGTGCAGCGCCCTTCGTCAATGCTGACAATCTTTCGTATCATGTTCACCCTCCTTGACTTTACACCTGTATCATCCCATAATGTCCGCACGATGTATGTTGCAGATGCAACAAGATGGAGGACGTTTTGAACGATCATACAGTTCTGCGGCCGCTGGGCCTGTGTCCGCTGTTCTCGGGCATGACGCCCGGGGAGATCGGCAAGGTGCTGGACGCGCTGCAGGCGGGCGTGAAGGCTTTCGCGCGCGGCGAAACGGTCATCGCGCCGGGCAGCGAGACAAGGGCACTGGGCATCGTTCTCTCCGGCAGCGTACAGGTCTGGCAGATAGACTTCTGGGGCCATCAGACCCTCATCCACAAGCTGCGGGCGGGCGAGGTGTTCGCTGAATCCTTTGCCGTGGCGGGGCAGCGCATCCCGCTGGGCGTCAGCGCGGCGGAAGTCAGCGAGGTGCTGTTCCTTCCGGCCCGCCAGCTGCTGGACCCGCCACCGCAGGTCGGCCCTGCCGGCCGACTGCTGACGCAGAATCTGACGCGCATGATCGCTTCAAAAAACATCTCGCTGACGGGCAACATCCGTCATCTGTCCAAGCGCAGCATCGAGAGCAAGCTACTCAGCTACCTATCGGAGCTGGCCGCCGCGCAGGGCAGCAACGAGCCCCTTCTCCCCCTTTCACGGCAGGAGCTGGCGGACTTTTTATGTATCGACCGCAGCGCCATGACACGGGCGCTCTACCGGATGCAAAGCGAAGGAAGGCTGATTGTCAGAGGCCGCCGCATCCGGCTGTACAGTGAAAATCCGGAGCCATGACTCTCTGAAGGCTTCCGCTCAATCGGGCAGAGGACGCGGCAGAAGCGCTTAAAGCCAGCGACCCGGGCCCTGCCAAAGTCCGCCAGCTGCCGTCCGGCGATCAGGGCGGCTGGTTGGTTGACAGTTCCCCTGAATGATGATATTTTTATGCTGATCAGAAGCAAGGAGTATCACATGTTTCAAAGAAATATCCTTGTAAGTGTTCTTGTCGGTCTGCTGCTGCTCGCTTTTGCGCCGGTGTGCGCGGAGCCTGCCGCGCCCTCGGCCGTCAGCGCTCTCACCCCCCTGCCCATGGATCTGAGCCGCGGGCCCAAGCCTGATCCCAAGTGCTTTCTCCCGGATGACGGCGGCTATGAGGACGCAAGCCTTTCCATCAAAATCTTCAAAGACCGCGCGTATGACACCAACATCCTCTACGCGCATATCAAGATAGCGCACCCTACCCAACTGCGAACAGCCCCTGCCAGCACCTTCAGGCACAAGGGTTCCCTGAAGGCCGCCACCATCGCCGGCCGCTATAACGCAGTGCTCGCCATCAACGGCGATTATTTTCAGTTCAACTCCGAGCGATTCATCGTTCGCCAGGGCAAGCTGGTGCGCAACCGCCCCACCGGGGAGGATCTGCTGATCATCGACAGCGAGGGCAATTTTCATGTGGTACAAAAAGCGCGCAAGAAGGATGTGGCAGCCGCCCGTCAGGCCATTGCTGACGCAGGGCTGAGCATCTTTAACGCCTTTTCCTTCGGGCCCGCGCTGGTGATCGATGACGAAGCGGTTTTCCCCGCCGAAACCAACTACTTTCTCACCTCGGCACTCAAGCCCACGCAGCGCGCCGTCATTGCCCAGCTGGGGCCGCTGGAGTATCTCATCGTATCGACTGAAGGGCCGGAAGACCCGGGTTCCCGCGGACTGAAACTGCGGGAAGCCGCGGAGTATACCATCGAGGCGGCGGAGGCGCTGGGCCGTCCCTGCCTGTACGCCTACAATCTGGATGGAGGCAGCAGCAATTCCATTATACTGGGCGGCCGCAAGATCAACTCCCCCAACAACCCCAAGAGCAGGGCCGTGAGCGACATTATTTACTTTGCCACGCTGGTGCCCTGAGATGCTGTCTGTACAGTTTATCCAGATCGGCCCCGCAGTGCTCTATGGCTTTGGCTTGGCACTGGCGGCAGGCGCCCTGATCGCCCTGCTGTTTTTGTATCGCGGAGAAAAGAAAGACGGCCTGCTGCCGGGCAGCGCGTCTTTGGCCTTTCTCCTCTCAGCGTTCTTCGGCCTCGCCTTCTCCCGGCTGATGTATGGGCTGCTCAACTTCGGCACGGTTTTTTACGATCCCATGGAAGGCAGCCGGCTTGGGATTGCGCCTCTTGTAAGTGTCGGAAGGGGCGGGCATAGCCTGTACGGCCTGATCGCGGGAATGCTGCTGGGCCTGTACGTCTTTTCAAGGCTGACGCGCCAGCCCGGCGGCCGAGTGCTCGACTGGGCCGCGCCGGCGCTTGCAGTCCTTGTGTGCGCAGCGCTCCTGGCCCAGCCGGCAGGCGGAAGCGGCTACGGTGAAGAGGCCGCTCCGCCGCTTCGGTTTTTCCCAGTCTCTATCCTCAACCGATACGGCGAATGGAACACGGCAGTCTTTCTGTATGAGGGCCTGTGGGCCCTGCTGCTCGCCGCGGGGCTGATTCTTGAGAAAAAAGACCGCGGCCGTCCCGGCGACAGGATGCTCCGGCTGCTCATTCCGCTGTACTCGATGCAGATCTTTTTCGAGTCTCTCCGGCAGGATGACTATCCCCGGCTGGCATTCAATGCTTTCATTCGTTCCAACCAACTGCTCGCGCTGGTCGCGCTGCTGATCATTCTTGTTTTGCTTTGGCGGCGGCTCAGCCCCGTTCAAAGAGCGGTGAATCTGCTCAGTCTGCTGGTCGGCTCCGCCGTGTTTACGGCGGCCGAATTCTGGGAAAAGCTGCCGATACAAAAAGAAGCCCTGTACGGAGCCTCTTTCGTGATGGCGCTTGTCATCAGCCTTGTCTGGTTGTTAAATCTACGAAAAGCGAAGCTCTAAGTGGATATCCGCTACCTTTGACACGGTCTCATGCACGGAGCAGTATTTGGCCGCCAGTTCTCCTGCGCGGGCAAAGCCCCTTTCATCCTTCGCTCCCCTGATGGTGAAGACCATCTCCACCTCTTTGAGGGTGGTCGGCACCTCCTNNTTGTCGGCAATATCCACAAAAGTGGAATAATAGCAGGCGCCCAGGGCGCCCAGCAGCATGTCGTAGGGCCTCATCTGGCCTTCCTTTGTGCCCACTTCCGCGGCAGCGCGCGTCGCGTTCAGCCGGCCCTCAAACTGCCGCCCAAAGTTCAGGCTGATGTTGAATTCCTGCATATTCATGCCTCCCCTCGTCTTGCTCTCATGATTTTACCCCGAAGACCGCCGGCCACACAGCCCTTTCCTTTTCACTGACTGCGAGTCATGGTATAATATGCGAAATTCGACATGAAAGGGTCAAGGGATGGACGACAGGCTGCTGGAAAAGGTGAGCGGGCTTCTTTCCCCGCTGCGGCAGGAGATCCGGCTGGTGAACGCGCAGGGCGACAGCCTGATCCCACGTGAGAACGTTTCCTATTATCTGCCCAGCGGGATGAAGCCGGGCGAGATACGGGAGAGCAGGGGCTATCTGTTCATGCGGCTGGATCTTCCGGACGCGCCCACGCTGCTGTGCCAGACGGGCGAAAAAAACGAGGATCTGCTGCGCCTGGCCTCGGCGGCCATCGTGGCGCTCTGCCGCCTGCATCCCGGCGCGAGCGACCGGGTGGGTGCCTGGCGCAGGCTGCTGACGGAGGAGCTGAGCGAACAGGAACGGGCGCTGCTGGCGGGCGAGCACGATCTGAGTGTGGATCAGCCGCGCTGCGTGATGCTGCTGCGCGTTCACTCGCTGCGGGAAAACGCGGACGAGGTGCTTTCCCCTCTGCTGCCGCTGGAAGCCGGCGACGTGCTGGTGCCTCTGGACACGTCCACCGTCGCGCTGCTCAAGCAGCTGGACGATATGAAGCAGCCGGATGAAGCGCGGGAATTTGCCCTGGCGGTGCAGGAAACTGTACGCGAAGAAAGCAGCCTGAACCTCAGCTGCGGCATCGGCGACGCGGCGGATACCGGGGAAGGCCTGCGCCAGAGCTATCTGCAGGCGCAGCGAGCGATGGAGATCGGCCCCCAGTATCTGCCGGAGGACAGCGTGTACGTGTGGCGAGACATGCTGCTGCCCCGCTTTCTCTCCGAGATCCCGGAGGACAGGGCGCAGTACTACCACAGCCTCGTTTTCAACAAGAAGACCTCGCGCCTGCTCAACGAGGAGATGCTCGAAACCATCGACATGTTCCTGCAGAAGGATCTGAACCTGTCCGATACCGCCAGGCACCTCTACATCCACCGCAACACGCTGGTCTATCGGCTGGACAAAGTGCAGCGGGTAGCGGGGCTGGACGTGCGAAAGTTTTCTGACGCTTTTCTGTTCAAGCTTTTGTTTGATCTGAAATACAATATCAACAACAAAGGAAAGCGGCCCTGAGGCCGCGCGGATGACCGCATGAAAAAAAGAGTGATTGCCCTGTTGCTCGCCCTGCTGCTGACGGCGGGCGTGCTGCCCGTCTATGCCTTCGACCTTAACCGCTTCCTGGGCCGCAGCAGCGGCGAGACGGTGACGATCCCCAAGGAAGAATACGAACGGCTGAAGCAGTATGAAAAGCTGGATGAGGTCAAGACCGCGCTGGAGGAGCTCTACTATCAGGACCTTGATGACCAGACCCTGATGGACAGCGCCATACAGGGCCTGATGGCGGGCACCGGCGACATGTATACCTTCTATTACCCGGAGGAATCCTGGCAGCGACTGTGGGATGACGACAGCGGCAAGTACGCGGGCATCGGCATCCAGATGCTGGGCGACCCCGAGACCGGGCTGGTGACCGTGACGCGCGTGTTCAAAGGCACCCCGGCCGAGGCGGCGGGCATCCGCAAGGGAGACATCATCTACATGGTGGAAGATCTTGCCGTCACCGTGACCACCATGCAGGACGCGGTGGACACCATGCGCGGCGTGCCCGGCGAGACCGTGCATGTGGAGATGATGCGGGGCGAGGAAATTCTGCCCTTTGACGTGGTCAAGGCCGAGATCACGGTCAACCGCGTGGAGAGCATGATGCTGGACGGCTCGGTGGGCTACATCGCCCACTATGAGTTCGCGGGCGGCAGCTATGAGGATTTCAAGGCCGCCTTTGACCAGCTGGAGAGCGCCGGCATGAAGGCCCTGATCGTCGACCTGCGCGACAACGGCGGCGGCTGGGTGGATGACGGCGTGAAGCTGGGCGACCTCTTCCTTGACAAGGAGCTCTTCTTCTATACCGAAAGCCGCGAGGGCCGCCGGGAGACCTACACCTCAGACGGCAAATCCGACATCCCCCTGGTGATTTTGGTCAACGAAAGCTCCGCCTCCACCAGCGAAATCGTCTCCGGCGCGCTGCAGGACCACGGCCGCGCNNGACAACAAATCCGGCTACCAGCTGACCACGGCGCAGTACTTTACGCCGGGCGGCCATCAGGTGCACGGCGAGGGCATCACGCCCGACATCGAAGTGGCCATGCCCGAGGGCATGGATCACAGCCGCATGGATCTGGGCGATATGAGCGACCCGCAGCTCAAGGCCGCGTGGGACGAGGCCGTCCGGCTGCTCACCCCGCTGACCGCCGACCGCTGAGCGCGACCGGAGCTATCAGGAAAAACAAAGGAGCAAAGCGTCATGAAATTAGGGGTCGTCGGGCTGCCGAACGTCGGCAAGTCCACATTGTTCAACGCCATCACCAATGCCGGCGCGATGGCGGCCAACTATCCTTTCTGCACCATCGAGCCCAACACAGGCGTGGTGCCCGTGCCCGATGAGCGCCTCGACAGGCTGAGCCGGATGTACCACCCCAAGAAGACCACGCCCGCGGCCATCGAATTTGTGGACATCGCGGGCCTGGTGCGCGGCGCCAGCCGCGGCGAGGGCCTGGGCAACAAGTTTCTCAGCCATATCCGCGAGGTGGACGCCATCGTGCACGTGGTGCGCTGCTTTGAGGATGATAACATCATCCACGTGGAGGGCAGCATCGATCCGCTGCGCGACATGGAGACCATCAACCTGGAGCTGATTTTCGCCGACATGGACACCGTGCAGAAGCGCGGCGACAAGGCGCGCAAGCTGATCAAGACGGGCGAAAAAAAATACATCGCGGAGGCCGAGCTGGCCGACAGGCTGATGGCACATTTTGAAAAGGGCCTGCCCGCGCGCAGCTTTGAGGCAAGCGAGGAAGAGCGGGAGACGCTGCGGCAGTGGTTCCTGCTCACCACCAAGCCCGTTATCTACGCGCTGAACATCGCGGAAGAGGATATCGCCAAGGCCCCGCATGAGATCAGGGACGTGCCCCGCGTGCAGGAGGTGGCCGCGCAGGAAGGGGCGGACACGCTGCTGATCAGCGCCGCCATCGAGCAGGAGATCGCGGCCATGCCCTATGAGGAGCGGATGGAATTTCTGCAGGAGCTGGGTATCGGCCGCAGCGGGCTTGACCGGCTGGTGCAGCACTGCTACAGCCTGTTGGGTCTTATCAGCTTCCTGACGGCGGGCGAGGACGAGTGCCGCGCCTGGACCATCTCGCGCGGCACCAGGGCGCCGCAGGCCGCCGGCAAGATCCATACCGATTTTGAAAAGGGCTTCATCCGGGCGGAGATCGTGCCCTTTGACACGCTGATGGAGCTGGGCAGCATGGCCGCCTGCCGTGAAAAGGGCCTGGTGCGCAGCGAAGGCAAAGACTATGTGATGCAGGACGGCGACGTAACGCTGTTCCGCTTTAATGTGTAAACTATGAGCAGACTGAGCTACATGCTGAACCGAATGTTCAGAATAGACTATAAGAGGATGCGGTCGGTCACCGCGGTCATCCGGGAACGCTCGGGCAAGAGCCGCGCGGCGCTGATGCTCGATCTGCTGCGCTGCGCCGCGCGCTACAACGCGGGATACATGGACTATATGATCGCCCGCATGTGGGAGCTGAACGACGCGCAGCGGAAGACCGTGCTGACCCGCGGCATCAACAACCAGATCGTGCGCCGCATGAACGACAGGGCGCACTGGCACGCCTTTGACGACAAGGCCGCCTTCAACCGTCAGTTTTCCAAATGGATCACGCGCGGCTGGATGGAATCGGACGGCGATGTGACCGACGAGGCGCTGGCCGGATTCGTGAAGGGTAAGACGGCC
>DBQV01000038.1 GCA_002305755.1 Christensenella sp. UBA1385
GATCAGATAGACCAGCCCCACATACTTCAGCTCCAGCCCGATCAGATCGGTATACAGCTTGATGTACACATTGTGGATCAGCACCCCGCTGAGAGAGGAGGCCGGCATCGGCAGCGCGAGGAAGAATTTCTGCCTCCCGCTCAGCTCGCCCGGTCTTCTTTCTCCTTTGTGCAGCAGCGAAAACTTCATGCGTCGCCCCTCGTTTCCTGATATAAAAGCGGCTCCGTGTGAACGCGCCGCCCTTCTGACTGACAGCAGTATAGCATCCCGGCCGGAGGCCGTCAAAAAAAACGTCCGCGCCAAATACAGAAGGAATACAGCCGCGGCCCCCGCCGGCCGTTGACAGCGGCGGCTCCGCCTGTATAATGGTGCAGGCAAGGCAAGGGAGTCATGTCCATGGCTCCGCTTGCCGTTTTATTAATGGAGGAGGCAGCATCATGAGCAGGTATTCCAAAGAAGATATCGTCCGCATGGTCCGTGAAGACGACGTGGAGTTCATCCGTATGCAGTTCACCGACATATTCGGACAGCTGAAGAACGTGGCCATCACCGCCAGCCAGATCGAAAAGGCCGTGAACAACCAGGTCATGATCGACGGCAGCAGCATCGAGGGCTTCGTGCGCATCCACGAAAGCGATCAGTACCTCCGCCCTGACCCGGACACCTTCTCCATACTGCCCTGGCGGCCCCAGCAGGGCAAGGTGGCCCGCCTGATCTGCGATGTGTACAACCCGGACGGCACGCCCTTCGCGGGCGATCCGCGCGGCGTGCTCAAGCGCGCGCTGAAAAAGGCGGAGAGCATGGGCTATTCCTTCAACGTGGGGCCGGAGATGGAGTTCTTCCTCTTTCAGACCGACGACCAGGGCCGCCCCACCACCGCGACGGGCGATGAGGCGGGCTACTTCGACCTGGGCCCCCTTGACCACGGCGAGAGCACGCGGCGAGAGATCTGCCTGGCGCTGGAGCAGATGGGCTTTGAGATCGAGGCCAGCCACCACGAGGTGGCCGCGGGCCAGCATGAGATCGACTTCAGATACGCGGACGCGCTGACCGCCGCCGACAACATCATGACCTTCAAGCTGGCGGTCAAGACGCTGGCCCAGAAAAACGGCCTGCACGCCACCTTTATGCCCAAGCCCGTGTTCGGCATCAACGGCAGCGGTATGCACACCAACATGAGCCTGTTCCGGGACGGGCAGAACGCCTTTGCCGATCCCAAAGACAGCCGCGGGCTGAGCCGCGAGGCCTATGCCTTCATCGCGGGGCTGCTGGCGCACGCGCGCGGCATGGCCGCCGTCACCAACCCGCTGGTCAACAGCTACAAGCGGCTGGTGCCGGGCTATGAGGCCCCCTGCTATGTGGCCTGGAGCGCGGGCAACCGCAGCGCGCTGATCCGCATCCCCGCCTCGCGCGGCATGGGCACGCGAGTGGAGCTGCGCTGCCCGGACCCTGCCTGCAACCCCTACCTCAACATGGCGGTCTGCCTGGCCGCGGGGCTGGACGGCATCGAAAGGGGCCTCACGCCGCCGGATGAGATCACCGAAAACATCTTCGCCATGGGGCCGGAGGCGCGCAGCGCGCGCGGCATCGACTCGCTGCCCGGCACGCTGAGCGAGGCCATCGACTGCCTGCAGGCGGACCCGGTGATCGCCTCCACCCTGGGCGAGCATGTGATGGGCCAGTATGTGCAGGGCAAGATGAAGGAATGGAACGCCTACCGCACCCACGTGAGCAGCTGGGAGATCGGCCGCTATCTGGTGATGTACTGATCCAAAGGAGGTGGAGCCGTGATCCGCGTACTTCTGGCGGGGCCCGATGAGGCCGTGCTGGAGCGGCTTCACCGCCTTTTTTCTTCCGGCGGCATCCGGGTGTTCCGCCTGTGCCGCACGGGAAGCGAGCTGCGCCAGGCGCTGAGCGGCTGCGAGGCCGCGCTGGCGGTGTTCGCGGGGCCCCTGCGCGGCTGCGCGCCGGATGAGGTGACAGGCGACTTTCCCGGCCGCGTGCGCCTGCTGCTGCTGGGGTCGGAGCGCACGCTGCCCGCCACGCCGTCCCCAAGCACCCTGCGGCTGCAGCTGCCGGCCTCCGGGCGGGCGGCCCTCGCCGCGGCGGAGGATCTGCTGCGCGCCCCGGCCCCCCAAGGCCGGGCGCAGGAGGAGCGGCGCGTGATCCTTGAAGCCAAGCAGCTGCTGATGGCGCGGGAGGGGCTTACGGAGGCGGAGGCGCACAGGAGGCTGCAGCGCCGCGCCATGAACGGCGGCCTGAAGCTGGCCGACTGCGCCGCCCTGATCCTGAAGGGGGACGAACGAAACAGACGATGAAAAGCGTGAATCAAGGGAGAGGAAAGAGAGCATGACCAAGTATATCTTTGTGACAGGCGGCGTGGTATCGGGCCTTGGCAAGGGCATCACGGCGGCCAGCCTGGGGCGCCTGCTCAAGGCCCGAGGCCTGCGCGTGGCCGCCCAGAAGNNGACCCCGGCACCATGAGCCCCTACCAGCACGGCGAGGTGTACGTGACCGAGGACGGCGCGGAGACAGACCTCGACCTTGGGCACTACGAGCGTTTCATCGACGAGGACCTCAACAAATTCTCCAACCTGACCACGGGCAAGGTCTACGCGGGCGTGATCCAGCGGGAGCGGCAGGGCGGCTACCTTGGCTCCACCGTGCAGACCATCCCGCACATCACCGATGAGATCAAGCGCTTCATCTACAGCCTTGGCAAAAAGACCGGGGCGGACGTGGTCATCACCGAGATCGGCGGCACCATCGGCGATATGGAAAGCCAGCCCTTTATCGAGGCCATCCGCCAGGTGGGGCTGGAGGTGGGGCGGAGCAACGCGCTCTACATCCACGTGACGCTGGTGCCCTATCTGAGGGCCAGCGGCGAGCACAAGTCCAAGCCCACGCAGCACAGCGTGAAGGAGCTGCAGGGCCTGGGCATCAGCCCAAACCTGATCGTGCTGCGAACGGATGAGGAAATAAAAGACGAGAGCATTTTCAAAAAGATCGCCGGCTTTTGCAACGTGCGGCCGGACTGTGTGATCGAGAACAGAACGCTCGACAGCCTCTATGAAGCCCCGCTGATGCTGGAAAAGGCAGGCCTTGCCAAGGTGGTCTGCCGGGAGCTTGGCATCGGCACGCCGGAGCCTGATTTAAGCGAGTGGGAAACGCTTGTTTCGCGCATCCGCAGCCAAAGCGGCAGCGTCAGCATCGCCCTGGTGGGCAAATACGTGCAGCTGCACGACGCCTATCTCTCCGTGGCCGAGGCGCTGGCCCACGCCGGCTACGCGCTGGATGCCAGGGTAAACATCACCTGGGTGGACTCGGAAAGCCTGAGCGACGAGAACTGCGAAGCGCTGCTCTCCCCCGTGCAGGGCCTGATCGTTCCGGGCGGCTTCGGCGGGCGCGGCATTGAGGGCATGATCTGCGCCGCGCGCTATGCAAGAGAACATCATCTGCCCTATTTCGGCATCTGCCTGGGCATGCAGATCGCCGTGATCGAGTTCGCGCGCCACGCAGCGGGCCTTGCCGGGGCGAACTCACGCGAGTTTGACGAAAGCTCCCCCCACAAGGTGATCGACTTCATGCCCGGCCAGAGCGATGAAAAGGATAAGGGCGGCACGCTGCGGCTGGGCAGCTATCCCTGCCGCCTCAAAGCAGGCAGCCTGATCGCCCGCTGCTACGGTAAAGAAGAGATCCAGGAACGGCACAGGCACCGCTACGAATTCGCCAACGATTACAGAAAGCCGCTGGAAGAGGCGGGGCTTTCCCTCTCGGGTCTTTCGCCCGACGGGCGCCTGGTGGAGACTGTGGAGCTGCCGGGAGAAGATTTCTATGTGGGCGTGCAGTTCCACCCCGAATTCAAAAGCCGCCCCAACCGGCCCCATCCTCTGTTCCTGGGCTTCGTCAGGGCGGCGCTGGAACGCTGAATCGCTCACTCCATGCCGGCAGCGGCATCCGGGCAGCCCACGGCCTGCAGATACAGGCGGGTGGCTTCCCGGATACCGTTTTCTGTCTGTATCAACTTTTCGGCCAGCCTTTCGTCTCCTCCGCACATGCTGACGATGCTGGGCCAGTAGCATTCGCCGTCCTCCGGCTCCATCAGTTCCTCGATGCGCCACATGCCGTCCTCCTTGCGCAGCTTCAGCCGCACGGGGTACCAGTGCCCGCTGACCAGCCGATAATCTTTTGAATCATAGACGGCGATCAGCTGGCAGCCCATCGAGGCCCAGAGGGTCGCGGTATCCCCCTCCTCCTCTCGCCTGCATACTTCCAGCGCCACAATCGTGGCGCATTTTGATATATCGGTCTCAGGGCTGCTCGGATAGCCTCTGTAGATTTCGCTTTCGCGCTCGATCATCAGCCGAGTTGCCCAAAGCAGCAGCTCGTCTTTCGCATAGAGCGAAGCATCCACGGGCGGCAGCGCGTTTTGCTCCGCCAATCTCAGCGCGTCGTACCAGGCGCAGCCGAGCTTCGGGTCGACCCCCGTCTGATCGCGCGCGCCCAGCAGCCGCGAGGCCATGCGCGCCCGCAGGCTGTTGAGCGCGTCCTGCCCGTCATGGGCGGACAGCTGCGACAGCAGCACGCGCAGGCCCTGCTCCCCCAGATAGTCGTGATGAAGCAGCGCAGTGCTGACGATCGCTTCCCTCGCTTTTTCCACGTCATTCCAGTTGGCGGCATGGTCGATACCGCCGTTTTCCGCCTCCGCCAGCAGGGCGAAGGCCGCGTCCAGATATTTGGCGATATCGCCATCGGAAGCCCCGGAAAAGGAGCAGTTGAACTCAAGGGGCGTCAGCGCCGGATCATAGTCGGTGATATAGTGCCAGGCATAAAATTGGCCACCCTCCCTGAGGGTAAAGGTGATGGTATGCTCCTGCCGGTTGATGCCCCGCGGCTCGGCCCGGATGCCGGCCTTTTCCAGCAGGTCGGCCGCCCAGCGGAAGGCGGGGTGGCTGTCCACACTCACAGGGTCGTGCATGACGGCGTCAAGCGGCACAAAGCCCCACAGCGGCCCCTGCTCATCCTCCGCCGTCACATAGGCAAAGCCGCCCATGCGGGCCAGGTAATCGACGCGCGCGCCCGCCTTCAGCCGGGCCGCCTCCGCCCCGCTCAGCAGCGGGTCGTCGGTCAGCGCCGTGTCCCGCGTCAGATGGCTCTCCCGCCAGCAAAATCTGTTTCCCAGCGCCCACCCATATTCTCTGCGCCAATCAGCCTTTGCCAGCGCGTCCGCACTGATCCAGCCGGTCCTCAGCCTGTCTGCGCCGACCGCGTACTGTACGAACAGATAGGCACCATCCTTGCCGCCCAGCACCTGTACCCAGCCATTGGTGGATAGGGAGGCTTTTCCTGCGCCCGCACGGCGGGGGTACATATCCTTCGGACCGGGGTAGATCGGCCCCGCGTAGACCGGCCATTTCTTGCCGGGCGTCAGGCGCACGGGCAGCACGGAAAAATCCCCCTCCGGGATCGCCGGCTCCGGCGCTTCCCCTTCCGAAAGGGCGGGAAGAGCCGCCAGCAGCAGGCAGCAGCAAAGCATCAGGGCAAAGCGTTTCATAGCGTCTCCTTTCCAGGTGGCCCGCTGATCGGAGGCCTTTATATCAGATCACAGCCAGATCGGGCGGCAGGCCCTGCGCGTCCACCGGGCAGGCAAACAGGCAGCCGTCATATTCGCCGCTCAGCCCCTCCCCCGCCGTGGTGATGAGCAGGGTATCATAATTTTCTCCCATGAAGCAGCAGCTGGAGACATGCTCGGCGCTCACCTGTACCTCGCCGAGCTTTTCCCCGGTCTCGCCGCTGCGCTTTTCCACGCGCCTGCCGCCCCAGACGGCCAGCCAGAGCTGATCGTCCGCGTCGATGCACAGGCCGTCGGGCACGCCGCCCTCCACCTCAAAGAGCACCCGGCGGTTTTCGATGCCGCCGCTTTCATCGTCATA
>DBQV01000006.1:0-20426 GCA_002305755.1 Christensenella sp. UBA1385
CTGGCGCGCGCGGGCCTGCGCCCCATCGTGCTGGAGCGGGGCGAAAAGGTGGCCGAGCGGGCGCGGAGCGTGAACCGCCTGTTCACACAGGGTATCCTGGACCCGGAGAGCAACATACAGTTCGGCGAAGGCGGGGCTGGCGCCTTTTCGGACGGCAAGCTGACCACCGGCATCAAGGATCCCTTCTGCCGCCAGGTGCTGGAGACGCTGGCCGCGCACGGCGCGCCAAGGGACATCCTCTATCTGGCCCGCCCCCACATCGGCACGGACCGTCTGCCGGGCGTGGTGGAGAGCATCCGGCGCGAGATCGAAAGCCTGGGCGGGCAGGTGTTCTTTTCCTGCCGGCTCACGGGCCTTGAAACGCGGCAGGGACAGCTGCGCGCCATCCGCTGCGAGGACGCGGCGGGCGAGCGCGAGATCGCCTGCCAGCGGCTGATCCTGGCCCTCGGCCACAGCGCGCGCGACACGCAGGAGATGCTGCACGAATCCGGCCTCAGGCTGGAGCGGAAGCCCTTCTCCCTCGGCCTGCGGCTGGAGCAGAAGCAGTCCGTCATCGACCGCGCCCAGTACGGGGACGCGGCGGGGCACAGGAACCTGCCCGCCGCCGAATATCACCTGAGCCACCGCCTTGCAAACGGCCGCGGGGCCTATACCTTCTGCATGTGTCCGGGCGGCCGCGTGGTCAACGCCTCCAGCGAGCCGGGCCTATTGTGCGTCAACGGCATGAGCCCCTACCGCAGAGACCTTGAAAACGCCAACGCCGCCATCCTGGTGGACGTGCGGCCCGAGGATTTCGGCGCGGAGGACGCCCTCGCCGGTTACCGCTTCCAGCGCGAGTGGGAGAGGAAGGCCTTCCTGCTGGGCGGGTCCGACTGGCGCGCCCCCGCCCAGCTGGCGGAGGATTTCATCGCGGGGCGCCCCTCCGTATCGCTGGGCGAGGTGAGCCCCACGGTGCTGCCGGGCGTGCGTCTGTGCGACCTGCGGGAGGCCCTGCCGGACTTCGTGCACGAGGGCATCCGCGAGGCCCTGCTGGCCTTCGGCTCAAAGCTGAAGGGCTTTTACGGGGGCGGCGCGGTGCTCACCGCCATCGAAGCCCGCAGCTCCTCCCCCCTGCGCGCGGTGCGCGACGGGCGGGGAGAGGGCAGCATCCGCGGCGTCTACCCCGCCGGCGAGGGCGCGGGCATGGCCGGCGGCATCATGAGCGCCGCCGTGGACGGCCTGAAGGCCGCGCGCAGCGTGGCGGAGAGCCTCTGAGCCCGGCCGGCACGGTCTTGTTTCCCCCTGTGCGCACTTGTGCTATACTAAGGTATCGGCAAAACGCACAAAAGGAGGGTCATGATGTCCGCAAGGCGCTTTGGCAGTCTGCGTTACCGGCAGGTGCCCGGCATCGTGCTGGTCACGGTGCTGTTCATCATTGTGGCCGTTTTTACCGTCATCAACAGCAGCCTGAACCGCGAGCTCAGCCTGCTGAAGGAGACCGCCAGGGAGGGCGAGCGCCTGGTCGCCCAGAAGGAGCGGCAGGTGGCCACGCTCAGAAGTGAGCTGGCGCTGGCCGGCACGGACGAGTTCATCGCCAGCGAGGCCCGCACGCGCTACGGCTATCTGTCGGACGGTGAGATCCGCTTTGTGATCACCAACCCGGAGGTGCTTTGGGGGGAGGAAGGGATGCCCGAGGCGTCCCCCGCGCCATGAGCGCGCCGCGCATGGGCGTGATCGCCATCGGCTCCAACTCCACCAGAATGCTGACGGCCAATCTGGATGAGTCGCTCTCCCAGCCTGTACGCGGGCGGGAAGAGACGGCGCTTTTTTTGTCCATGGACGGGCAAAGGCGCTTCAGCGAGGCGGGCATGGAGCGCTGCGCGCGCGCCGTGTCAAAGCTGCACTATGAGGCCATGCAGGCAGGGGCGCAGCAGGTGCGTATGATCGCCACCAGCGCCGTGCGCGACGCCGCCAACCGCAACGAGCTGGATTATTACATCGCCGCGCTCGCGCCCATGATGCTCACGCGCATCATCTCCGGCCAGGAGGAGGCGCGGCTCTCCTTCCTGGGGGCCACGGGCATCCCGCCGAGGAAGGGTCCGCAGGGCATGATCGATATAGGCGGCGGCTCCACCGAGATCGCGCTGGGCGAGACCCCGGGCGACCTGTCCTTCGCCAGAAGCCTGCAGCTGGGCGCGAGCCGTCTGCTCAAAGTGCAGCGGGTGGATTCGGCGGGCGATCTGGCCGCCGCGCGGGAAAGGGCCTTCGACATCATCGACAGGGGGCTGGACAGCCCCTTTGAGCCGCCGCTCGCCTGGTCGCTGGTGGGCGGCACGGGCACCACGGCGGTCAACATGCTGCTGGAGCAGCCCTGGGATCTGCCCTGCCCCGAGGAGCAGACCCTCACGCGCGAGCAGGCGGAGGGGCTGCTCGGCCTCCTGGCCCCGCTGAGCGGGGAGGAGCGCGCGCGCCTGCCCGGCCTGCCGCCCAGCCGGGTGGATATATTGCCCACGGGCCTTGTGATCCTCTGCTGCCTGATGGAGAGGCTCTCGATCGACGGCATCCGCGTCACCCGCCGCAACAACCTGGACGGCTACCTCTACCGCCTCTACTGCTGCCCGGAGGAGGACCCCGATGCCTGACTGGACGCCCGCCCAGAAGGCCGCCATCACGGCCCGCAGCAGGAGCATACTGGTCAGCGCCGCCGCGGGCTCCGGCAAGACCACCGTGCTCATCGAGCGCATCATGACCATGCTGCGCGAGGGGACGGACATCCGCAGCATGCTGGTCGTCACCTTTACCAAGGCGGCGGCGGGCGAGATGCGCGAGCGCCTGATGAAGGCCCTCGCCGGGGAGGCGCGGGGCAGCGCCGCCCTGCGCGCCCAGCGCGCCGCGCTGGGCAGCGCGGACATCAGCACGCTGCACCAGTTCTGCATCCAGCTGATCCGCCGCCACTTTCAGGCGGCGGGCACGGACCCGGAGAGCGCCGTAGGCGATTCCGGGCTGCTGGCTTCGCTGCTTGCCCGCGCGCTGGAGGAGGAGATGGAGGCCCTCTACGCGCAGCCGGATGAGGACGGGCAGCACCTGATCGATCAGTATGAGGATACGCAGATCGAGCAGATGGTGCGCGCTCTGTATACCTTCCTGCGCGCGCAGGAGGCGCCCTTTGAGTGGCTGGAGGCCTGCGCGCAGGCCCCCGCGCCCGACCGGATCGAGGGCTGCGCCTGGTACAGGGGCCTGGCGGAAGCCGCTCTCTCCGAGGCGGACGAGGCGCTGCGCCTGCTCGCGCGCTGCGAGGCGCTGACGCGGCGGCCCGGCGGCCCCGCGCGCTATGAGAGCGCGGTGAAGACCGACCTTGAGATGGCCGGGGCTATCCGCGCCGGGCTCGGCCGCCCCGGCGGCCCGCCCGAAGGCTGGCGGGCCAATCTGGTGCGCCTGCCCGGCGGCAAGATCCCGCCGGAGGAGGACCCGGCGCTGCGCGAGCAGTTTCAGGAGCTGCGAAAGCAGGCCCGCGCCTGCCTGGACGCGGCGCTGTCGCTTCTGCCCGCGGGCGATCAGGCCCGCCGCAGGGCCATGGACGACATCGCCTTCACATTGCCCGCCCTGCGCGCGCTCAGCCGCCTCACCCGCAGCGTACACGAGCGCTACGGCGCGCTGAAGGCCGCGCGCCGCCTGTGGGATTTTGCCGACCTTGAGCACCTCGCGCTCGCCTGTCTGAAGGACCCGCTGGTCCGCGCGGCCGAGCAGCAGCGCTACAGGGCCATTTTTGTGGACGAGTATCAGGATATCTCCCGCATCCAGGAGGCCATCATCCGCCTGCTGCACGGCGAAAACGGGAGCCTGTTCATGGTGGGCGACGTCAAGCAGAGCATCTACCGCTTCCGCCTGGCCGAGCCCGGCCTCTTTCTTGACAAATACACGCGCTTTGACGCCGCCGAAGGCGCTGCCGAGCGCGTGATCGCGCTGAGCGAGAACTTCCGCTCGCGCGACAATATCCTGCTGTGCGTCAACCATGTATTCGACCACACGCTGCGCGGCGGCGCGCTGGAGATCGACTACGGCAGCGGGGAGAGGCTCTACCCAGGGAACCACACCAGCTTTGACCCGCCTGTGGAGCTGCGCCTGATCCGCCCGCCGCGGGAGGCGGAGGAGACGGAGGCGGACGAGATCCCGCAGGAGGACGTCGAAGAGGGCCCCGTCGCGGACGATGGCGGCGAGAGCCCCGCCGGCTGCGAGCGCGAGGCCATGCTGATGGCGGGCATCATGAAGCGCCTGCTGGGCAGCCCGCTCAGAGAGGGCGAGGGTACGCGCCCGATGCGCTGGCGCGACATGGTGATCCTGCTGCGCAGCGCCTCCGGCCGCGCGGGCATGATGGCGCGCGTGCTGCGCGACCAGGGCATCCCCGTGTACTCGGATGCCGACCAGCAGTTTTTCGACCTGATCGAGGTATCGGACGTGCTCAACCTGCTGCACGTGCTGGACAACCCCTGCGACGACGAGCGGCTGATGGCCGTGCTGTCCGCCCCGCCCTTTGAGCTGGGGCCCGACGAGCTGCTGGATATCAACGAAGGCAGGGACCTGCAGCGCCCCTTCTACGAATCCTTTTTTGAGAAGGCCAAAACGGACGCCCGGCTCGGGGGGATCGCGCGCCGCCTGGAGGGCTGGCGGCTGGCCTGCGAAAACAGGCCGCTGGACAGCTTCCTGCGCTATCTGCTGCGCGAGACCGGCATCTACGCCCGCGCCGGGGCCAAGCCCGAGGGCGAGCTGCGCAGGGCCAACCTGCGCCTGCTCTGCGAGCGGGCAGGCCCCGTGCCCGAGCCGCAGACGCTGCACGGCTTCCTCGGCCGCGTCACCCAGGCGCGCAGGCAGTCTGGCGAGACCCGCGCCGCCGCCACGCTGGGCGCGGGCGAGGACGTGGTGCGCATCATGACCATCCACAAATCCAAGGGGCTGGAGTTCCCCCTGGTCTTTTTGCCCGACCTCTCCCACCGCTTCCGCACCGGGCGGCAGAAGGATGAGCCGCTGCTGCTGGATACGGAGTACGGGGCCGCGCTGCGCGTGGTGAAGGTCGACAAGCGCCTCACCTACGACACGCTGGCCGGCAAGGCCATCCAATTGAAGAAGGACAGGCAGACCCGCGCGGAGGAGGCGCGGCTGCTCTACGTGGCCATGACCCGGGCGCGGGAGCGGCTGATCCTGATCTCCTCCCCCCGCAGCCTCGACAGCGAGCGCAAAAAGTGGGAGCTGGCCTCGGGCGGCGGGGCCGAGCGCGCCTCCAGTATGCTGGAATGGGTGGGCGGCAGCCTGTGGCCCGGCCTTGAAAGCGGAGAAGATTTCTTCTACGAGGCGCCGGGCGGCGGGCGCTTCGACATCCGCTATCACGAGGCGGGCAGGCTGCGCGCCCCGGCCGCCGCCGCGCCCGCTTCGCCCTTTCCTCCGCTTGGCGCGGAGGCCCCCAGCGACGAGATACGCGCCATGCTGGCGCCCCTGCCGCCGCCCGAGGATTTCCCGGTAAAGCTCTCGGTCACCCAGCTCACGCACAGGAACGCGGCGGTGGAGGAGGAGACCGCGCCCCTCAAGCGCCTGCCGCTGGACGAGCTGCTGCGCGCCGCCCCGGGCGGGGCGCGCCTTGGCGCCGTCGGGCGCGGGAGCGCCATGCACAAGGCCCTGGGCAGCCTGGATCTTGCGCCTCTGCGCGGCCTGCGGGGCGACGCGCTGCGCCGCGCGGTCGAAGGCGGGCTGGACCTTCTGGCCGGCCGGAGCCTTTTGAGCCCCGAGGAGCGGGCCGCCACCCCGTCCGGCGCGCTGGCACGCTTTTTTGAGAGCGGCATCGGGCAGCGGCTGCTGCGCTCTCAGGAGGTACACCGCGAGTGGCCCTTCACGCTGGCCTGCGAGGGCGGGCTGATCGTCCAGGGTGTGCTGGACTGCTGCTTCCTGGAAGAGGACGGCTGGGTGCTGATCGACTACAAGACCGACCGCGCGGAGCCGGAAAGCATCCTGACGCGCTACCGCGACCAGCTGCGCTGGTACATGCGCGCGCTGCGCGACATCACGGCAAGGCCCGTCCGGGCGGCCTATCTGTACGCCATGCAGTCGGACGCGCTGATCGAGGTGCGGGAGGACCGGCCCATCACGGCGGAAGAAAGCAGGATCAATTCGCAAGGCGGGGAGGGAGCGGACGATGTACACGGGGCTGATGGGCGGCACCTTTGACCCGATCCACCTGGGCCACCTGCACATCGCGGCGGCGGCGCTCAGCCAGCTGGGCCTTGACCGCGTGGTCTTCCTGCCCGACGGAGACCCGCCCCACAAGCGGCCGCAGGCCACGGGCGCGCAGAGGCTTCGCATGGCGCGCCTCGCCTGCGAGGGGATCCCGGGCTTTGAGGTGTCGGACATGGAGCTTTCGCGCACCGGCACCACCTACACGGTGGACACGCTGCGCGCCATCAGGGCGCGCTGCCCCGGCGAGCGGCTGGTCTACCTGATCGGCTCGGACACGCTGTTTTATTTTCACACCTGGAAGACGTCGCAGGAGGTGGCGGCCCTTTGCCGCATGGCCGTGGTGCTGCGCCCCGGCTGCGACCGGGCGGAGGTGGAGGCGCGGCAGCGCGCGCTTGCGCAAAGCCACGGGCTGGACAGCGTGCTGCTGGAAGCGCCGGGGCTGGACATCTCCTCCCATCAGGTGAGGGCGGCTGCCGCGAGGGGCGGGAGCCTCGAAGGGCTGGTGCCCCCGAAAGTGGCCGAATACATCAGGGATCAGGGGCTCTACGCGGAGCCGGCGGGATAGCGGGGCGGCATTCGTGGTATAATGACGGTTGGACCTCAAAACAAGGAGAGTTTCATGCAGCCTGAACAGGTTTGGACGCCCGAAAAACTGAAGCAATGCACCCCCGCCGAGGTGAAGGCCCTGATCCCGGAGCTTCGGCACAGGATCGTGGACACCGTGTCCAGGACGGGCGGCCACCTGGCCAGCAACCTGGGCGTGGTGGAGCTGACCGTCGCCCTGCACCGCGTGTTTGACAGCCCGCGGGACAAGCTGGTGTTCGACGTGGGCCATCAGTGCTACACGCACAAGATGCTCACCGGGCGCGAGGGCCGTATGGACAGCCTTCGTCAGTTCGGCGGGCTGGCGGGCTTTCCCAGGCGGGAGGAATCCCCTCACGACGCCTACGGCACGGGCCACGCCTCCACGGCGCTGTCCGCCGGGCTGGGCCTGGCGCGGGCGAGGGACCTGGCGGGCGAGGATTACAACGTGGTGGTGGTGGTGGGCGACGGCGCGCTGACCGGCGGCATGTGCTACGAGGCGCTCAACGACGCGGGCAACAGCAGAACGCGGCTGATCGCCATCCTGAACGACAACCAGATGAGCATCTCGCCCAACGTGGGCGCGGTGGCCAGGCACCTCACCTTCCTGCGCAGCAGCGTCGGCTGGCTGCACGCCAAAAAGGTGGTGGCGGAGGCGCTGCTGCGCCTGCCGCTGATCGGCAAGCCCCTGCACGACCTGCTGCAGCGCTTCAAAAACAACATTCGCAACTTCCTGGTGCGCGACAAATTTTTCAGCGCCTTCGGCTTCCGCTACCTCGGCCCGGTGGACGGGCACGACGAGGCGGGGCTGGAGCGGGTGCTGCGCCGGGCCAGGCGCTTTGACGAGCCGGTGCTGCTGCACGTAGTCACCACCAAGGGCAAGGGCTACGCGGTGGCGGAGAGCGACCCCAGCCGCGCCCACGGCATGCCCGCCTTTGACCCGGCGGACGGCAGCCCGAGGGACGCTTCCAGCGCCCGCAGCTTCGGCAGGCAGGCTGGCCTGCTGCTGACGGAGCTGGCGAAAAAGGATGAGCGCATCGTGGCCGTCACCGCCGCGATGACCGATTCCACGGGCCTCGGCCCCTTCGGCAGGGCCTTCCCCAGGCGGCTGTTTGACGTGGGCATCGCCGAGGAGCACGCTGTCACCATGGCGGCGGGCATGGCCGCCGGCGGCCTGCGCCCGGTGGTGGCCATCTACGATACCTTCCTGCAGCGGGCTTACGACCAGATCGTGGTGGACGTCTGCCTGCAGAAGCTGCCCGTGCTCTTCCTGGTAGACAGGGCGGCCCTGGGCGGCGACGACGGCCCCAGCCATCACGGCGTCTTCGGGGCCAGCTTCCTGCGCCACATCCCCAACATGCAGGTCTTCAATCCCCGCTCCGTGGAGGAGATGGAGCACATGATCCGCTGGGCCCTCTCGCAGGACGGGCCCTGCGCCATCCGCTACCCGCGGGCCGAAAACGCCATGATGGCGCGCGTCCCCTGCGCGGGCTTTGCCCCCGGCGTGTGGGAGACGCTTGAAAAGGGCGGCGACCTGTGCCTGATCGCCACGGGCCCGCTGGTGGCCGAGGCATTGAAGGCGGCGCGCCTGCTGCGCGAGCGGGGGATTTCCGCCGGCGTGATCAACGCCTCCAGCGTGAAGCCCCTGGACGAGGCCGCGCTCAGAAGGCTCTCAGCCTCCGGCTCGCCCTATCTGGTCATCGAGGAAGGTGCGCTGGCGGGCGGCCTGGGCAGCGCCGTGTGCGAGCGCTGTGTGGAGCTGGGCCTGAAGCCGCCTGCGCAGATACTGGCCCTGCCCGACAGCTTCATCCCCCAGGGGCGGCACGACCAGCTGATCCGCCTGACGGAGCTGGACGGCGAATCCATCGCCGCGCAGGTCTCCTCCCTGCTGGTCAGAACGGCATGAAGCAGCGGGCGGATGTGATGCTGGCCGCGCTGGGCCTGTGCCCAAGCCGCGAGCAGGCGCAGAGGCTGATCATGTCGGGCCGCGTCTACGTGGACGAGGTGCGGGTGGACAAGCCCTCGCAGCTGCTGGAGGAGGGGGCCAACCTGATCCTCCGCGGCGAGGACGCGCCCTACGTCAGCCGCGGCGCGCACAAGCTGGAAAAGGCGCTGCGCCATTTTGAGGCCGATGTCGCCGGCCTTGTCTGCATGGACATCGGCGCCGCCGCCGGTGGCTTTACCGACGTGCTGCTGCGCGCGGGCGCGAAAAAGGTCTACGCCATCGACGTGGGCTACGGCCAGCTGGATTGGAAGCTGCGGCAGGATGAGCGCGTAAGGGTGATGGAGCGCACGAACGCCCGCGCGCTCACGCCCGCGCAGTTCCCGGATCATCCCAGCCTGACGGTGATGGACGTGAGCTTCATCTCCATCCGCCTGATTCTCCCCGCCGCCGCCGCCGTGATGGGCAAGGAGGGCCGTTTCCTCACCCTGGTCAAGCCGCAGTTTGAGGCTGGGCGCGGCCAGGTGGGCAAGAACGGCGTGGTGCGCGAGGCGGCCACGCACGAGCGCGTGCTGCAGGAGATCCGCGATTTCTGCCCCTCCATGGGCTGGAGCGCGCGGGGCTTCACCTGGTCCCCCATCAAGGGCCCGCGCGGCAACATCGAGTTTCTGGCCGACATCCGCCCGGGCCTTCAGGGCAGCGTCAGCGACGAAGCGCTGCGCGCCATGGTGAAAGAGGCGCACGAAGCCCTCAAAAACGAGCGGGAGCCCTGAGCGTATGCGACGAGCCACCCGCACGAGAACCCCATACCCGCCGTCCGTCCGGGGCCTGCTTCTGTGGCTGGCCCTGCTTTTGTTTGCTCTCCCCGCCTTCGCGCAGGGGCCGGAGACGGACGCGGACGGCTTCCTTTCTCCTTCCGCGGGCGATGAATACGTGAGTGCCGACGAGGCGGCGGGCCGCTGGGTCTACCTGTCGCGCGATCTGGCCGTCACCGTCACGCGCCGAAGCAGCGAGAGCCCGGCCCTCGTCTGGTTTGAGAGCGAGATCCGCCTGCGGGGCGAGGAGAAGCTGCGCAGCGCGCTCACCCCCGGCAAAAAGCCAGGCAGGCGGGCCATGAACCCCGCGCGCCTGGCGCGCGAAAATCAAATGGTGCTGGCCGTCAGCGACGATTTTTTCGGCCGCCGCCTGGCGGACGGCAAGCGCCCCGGCATCATCATCAGGGACGGGCAGATCCTCGGCGACAGCACCTACCGGGCCGACCGCCCCTCCTTCCCCAACCTGGAGGTGCTGGCCCTCTTCGGCGACGGCAGCATGAAGACCTATCCGAGCGACGCCCACACGGCGGAGGAATACCTCGCCATGGGGGTGACCGACACGCTCTCCTTCGGCCCCATCCTCGTCAGCGAGGGCCGGCCGGGCCCGCACATGGCGGACGAGAACTACTACCGTTACCGCGAGCCGCGCTGCGCCCTGGGCATGATCGAGCCGGGGCACTATATCATCCTCACCGTGCGGGGCCGCAGCGACGATTCGCGCGGGGCCTACCTTTCCTGGCTCTCCGAGCGCATGATCGCCCTGGGCGCGAGAGAGGCCCTTAACCTGGATGGCGGCGGCACCACGGCCCTGGTCTTTATGGGCACAATGATCAACAAGCCCGAAAACGCCAGATCCGTCCGCGCGGTCGGCAGCCTGATCGGCTTCGGGCGCTCGGCCCGGGCGGGGGATCAGCCATGAAGCAGTGCGTCAGCGCGCTGCGCTGCCCCCTGTGTCACAAGCACATGTCCCTGCGCGGCGGCAGCCTGCTGTGCAGGAAGGGCCATTGCTTTGACCTGTCCAGAACGGGCTACGTCAACTTCGCCGCCGCGAGGGATGACACCTACCCCCGCGCACTTTTTGAAAGCCGCCGCCGCGTGTACGAATCGGGCTTCTACAGCCCGCTCACGGAGGAGATCGCCTCCGTCCTCGCGTCCTCCCTCGCCCCCGCGGACCCGTCCGCGCTCATCGTGGACGCGGGCTGCGGCGAGGGCCGCTTCCTCTGCGACATTCTGGCCCGCTTCCCCGCCCGCGGCATAGGCTTTGACATCTCCCGCGAGGCCGTGCGCCTCGCTTCCCGTCTGTCCGGCGACATTCTCTGGGCCGTGGCCGACCTGGGCGACATCCCGATCGGCAACGGCCAGGCCGCTGCCCTGCTCAACATCCTCACCCCGGCCAACTACGCGGAGTTTGCCCGCGTGCTGCAAAAGGGCGGCCTGCTGATCAAGGTGATCCCCGGCCCGGGCTACCTGCAGGAGCTGCGCGCCCTCGCCGCCGGCCGGCTGCGCCGCGAGGAGCACTCCGCCCAGGCCACGGCGGACTACTTCAGGCAGCACGCGCGCCTGATCGAGTCGCGCCGCCTGGCCTGGAGCCGCCCCCTCATCCCGGCCATGGCCGTCGACATCGCACGCATGACCCCCATGCTCTCGCATGTAGACCTTTCGTCCCTCCCGCTCGACAGCCTCACCGAGATCAGCATGGAGATGGAGGTTCTCGTCGGGGAGTTTCGGGGAAAGCGGTGAGGAGAAAGGAAAGAAAAAGGAAAATGCTCCGGCACTTTCTCAAAAGAAAACTCCGAATCTCAAGGTATTCTTTAAATTCTTGAAGAAGGCGCGGAGGAGGATCCTTCAGGGGCCTCCCCGCGCTCTTTCCTTTTTCCCTTATTCCGCGCCTTCCCGGATCAGCTTCTCGGCGTACCGGGCCATCGCCTCTTTCAGGAAGGCGCTGAGGCCCTCGCCGAAGCGGTCAATGTTTTTGGCAAAGCGTTCGTCCTCCACATACATCCGGCCGAGACCCGCGAAGGCCTCGGGGCCGTAATGAACGCCGAAATTGTTATTGAAAAAACCGTAGAGTTCTGCCACTGCGGCCTGCGCATCTTCGGATGCCGGGTCGCCTTTCCGCAGGGCGGCCAGTCTGGCAAACAGGGCGTTCATGGTTTCGCCGATCCTTTGCCCGCCCTCTTCGCCCAGAGAGGCCAGCTTTTGCCTGCTCTTATCCACCGCCTCGCTGCCCCAGCGGGCGCGGGCCTCCTCCTCATAGGGGTTCGTTGAAAAATCGAAGCCTTCAAATTTCTCCGTGTCGCTCATGCTTTCTTTTCCTTTCAGCGCGTTCATGCTTTTTTCAAGGGTGTTTAACATGCCCTCGATGCGGCTTTTCTCAAACTTCAGGGCCTCTTGCTGCAGGATGAAGGCCTGCTCGCGGTCGAAGCCGGGGCTGTCCAGCAGCTCCCGGATCACCTTCAAGGGAAAGCCGCAGGCGCGGAACAGCAGGATCTGCTGCAGCCTGTCAGCGTCCCTGTCCGTGTACACGCGGTAAGAGTTGTTTGGGTCGCGCCCAGGCCGCAGCAGCCCGTCACGGTCATACAGGTGCAGTGTGCGCACACTGACCCCGCTGACGCGCGCCAGTTCCTTGATGTTCACGTCTCTCCCCTCCCTCCGCGCGCATTGTAAAGGATGACCCAAGGTCAGGGTCAAGCCCCGCGCATCCGCTTTTCTCTATTCAAAAAACCCGCCTCGAAGGCAGGCTCCGTTTAAGCTCTTGTGGGGCTGCGGAGGAATTCTATCAGGAACTCCCCCGCATTTGTGTTTACTCCGTCGCCTTTGTTTCCGTCGTTTCATCCGTCCCCGCCTCTTCCGCATGCGGCAGCAGGTCCTCGGCGGTGCTGGGTTCATCCACGGGAGAGGGGTGGGCCGCCCGCTCCTCGCTCCGGCCGATCACCATGGGGGTGTCCAGGCCGAAGGCGGCGCTGGGCATCATGAACACGGCGCCGCTGCCCTCTCCGGCCAGTTCAAGGCGGGTGGTAAGGCTTTCGGCGATGTGGTCGCTGATCCGGGCGTCGGTGAGCCAGAAGACGATCTCCTTCTCCTTTTGGATCTCCATGCTGAACACCTTCATATTGTGGCCGCTGGCGCCCTTGCCGTGCAGGATGGTGCCGCCGCCGGCCCCGGCCTCGCGGGCAATCTCCACGGCCCGCTCGGCCAGGCCGCGGTTGACCACCGCGACCACGCAGTCATAAAACTCGATTCCGCCGGCCACCCGGGGCGCGCCATGCAGGGCGGGCCGCTGCGCCGCGGCGGCGTGCCTGGCCGTCTTGCGGCGGAAGACCGCGCCGACGATCATCAGCGAGAGCACGGGGGCCATGGCCACCATAGCGATCACGCCGAAGCCATCCACCAGCACGTTGGCGCCGGGCACGATGTCCGCCGCGCCGCGGGCCAGGGCCAGCACGAAGGTGGCGGTCATGGGGCCGGAGGCCACGCCGCCCGCGTCATAGGCGATGCCCACAAACAGAGGATCGGCGCGGAAGGAGAGGATGACCGCGAGCAGGAAGCCCGGCAGCAGGAAGTGCCAGAGCTTGAGCGCGGGGATCATGATGCGCAGCATGGAGAGCATCACGGCCAGCGCCACGCCGATAGCGAGAGTGATCTTGATGATGCGGCCGGGGATGCGCCCATCGGTAATCTCCTCGATCTGTCCCTCCAGCACGATAACGGCGGGCTCCACCAGCACCACGATCATGCCGAAGAGGAAGCCCACGACGGGCAGCAGCGGGCCCTGCCGCGCGGCGATGCTGCGGCCGATCAGCTGGCCCATGTCGAGGAAGCCGGAGTACACGCCCGTGAGAAAGAGCGTGAGCCCCAGCAGCGTGTAAACCAGTCCCTTGGCGATGCGGCTGAGCTCCCGCCTGGACAGACGCCCCCGGACGCTCTGCAGGATGAAAAAGAACAGCACCAGCGGCAGCAAGGCCAGCAGGGAGCCCTTCAGCTCGCTTGGCAGGTAGTGCAGCAGAGGCGAGAGCACGCCGCCCGGCTGCACGGCAAAGGCCGCGGGCTCTCCCTGGATATTCTTCTGCCCGGTGAGGATGCTCATGATCATCAGAGCGTACATGGGCCCGGCGCTCATGGTGCCCACCATGCCGAAGGCATCCTCCTCGCCGCCGCCGCCTTTGATGCGGGCGAGGCCGGCGGAGAGCGCGAGGACAAAGGGAGTGGTCAGCGCGCCGGTGGTCGCGCCGGAAGAATCAAAGGAGATGGCAAGGAACTCTTCAGACACGAAGAGCGAAAGCACCAGGATGCCGCCGTAGGCCGCGGCCATGAAGACGGACAGGGGCCGCCCCACCAGCAGGCGGAAGGTGCCCATGAAGATCAGCGCGCCCACGCCAAAACTGACCAGGTACACCATGGTCATCGCGTCGATCGCGCCGCCTGAAGCCTCCTCCACCTGCTTGCCAAGGATCAGCAGGTCCGGCTCCGCCACCGTCACCAGAAAACCCAGCAGGAAGGCGATGCCGGCACTCCTGCGCTTGGAGCGCGAGGCCGCCACCTCCATGGCCATGAAATCGCCGATGGGGTTCATGCCCAGGTCGATGCCCAGCAGGAAGATGGCCAGGCCCACAAGCAGCAGCACGGAGCCCAGCAGGAAGCGCCAGATGACCACCTGCCCGGGGCGCACGACGGTAAAGGCCAGCAGCAGCACCAGCGCCATCACGGGCAGCAGGCTGCGCGTCACTTCCTCAAATTTGCGCTTCAGCAGGCTCATTTCCCGTTCCCCCTCTCCCGGCGGCTGTCTTCATACAGGCCCAGCGTGCGGGTGACGGGCAGGGCGAAGATGATGCCCGCTCCCTTGTGCTCCAGAGACAGGCCGTCGTAGATGGCAATTCGCACCTGAGGGGCGATCTCGCGCCGCACGATGATCATCACCATGTCCTTCTGCGGATGGATGGCGATGGGAAAGACGAAATCCTGCGGCACGCCCGCGCCGTGGGCGTGCACGATGGTGCCGCCCTGCGCCCCGGCCTCGCGCGCCAGGCGCATGCAGCTCTCGCCCAGGCCCTTGTCCACGATGGTCATCAGGCAGATGTGGCTCGGGTTCACCGAGGCGGGCTGCTGCGCTGCGCTGGAGCGCTCCTTGTCCGCCGTGTACTGCCGGTAGGGCACGGAAAAGGCGATGCCGCTGTAGCGCTTGTGCAGGTGAAACTCCTCGCGCAGCAGGCTGTAAAAGCTGTCCTGCGCTTCGTCCGGCAGGGCGATCATCAGCACCTCCTTCTGCGTCTGGTTGATGCCCAGCATCTCCTGCCAGCGGGAGGGAAGCGTGCCCTCGCCGAAAAACACGGTGGCTCGGTGCGCGCCGATCTGGTGGGCCCGGCGCAGCAGCCGGTCGCCCTTGCCGCGGTTGACGATGATGTAGTTGACCGAGCCGGTGGTGCTCATATCCGTCCTTTCCCGCGCCGCGCGCGCCAGAGATCATTCATGCTTATTCTGTAATGAACAGTATACCACAAAACGGCAGATTTGCCCAAAGCGCCGCGCTGCCGGATGTGCTATAATCAACGTGACAGGGTTTCGTTCCAGTGAAAAACAGGGCAGGTCTTGGGTGAGCTGATCCGGCCATGTTTCATACACCGGCGGCGGGCGGCGGTCATCATACCCGCACACCGCCCCCGTCCGCGCCGCAGGGGGCACAAGCCCCCTGAAGGGGACCGTGCGGATCCGGCTTCTGCTCATGAAGGATCAGACGATCGGATAAATGACGCTATTTGCGCCAGGCTCAACGGCAATGCCGGAGGCTCAGCGGAGCTGAGCGCGGAGCTTTGATTGAAGTAAATAGCGCAAGCCGCGCTTTCAGACGCGCCGTCCGTTTGCGCGGCGATCCCCAGGCTTTGTTCGGCCATACAGGGAACAGGAGGAAAAGCCATGAATCTCACCGATAGCGCGAAGGCCTTCGGCATCAGGCAGGCGCTCAAATACCTGGACAAGGATTTTGACAGGAACGCCCTGAAGGTATGCGACTGGCTGGTCGCTCACGACGTGGGGAAGGGCGTGACCAGCGAGGTCAAGATGGTGCGCAGGGTGCTGGAGGACAAGGACAATAACTGGTATCGGCTCATCAAAAGCCTGTATACCGATATTGACGACGGCCAGCGCATGCGCCTGTTTGAAAACTTCATCATCAACGGCTGCATGATCGGCACGCCGGCGGGCTTTGCCAGCAGCGCGAAGTACGGCTGCAACGTGCCCTGGGCCATCCTGATGGACCCGACCTCGGGCTGCAACCTGCACTGCGCGGGCTGCTGGGCGGCTGACTACGGCAACAAGCTGAACCTGAGCCTGGACGAGCTGGACAGCATCATCCGCCAGGGCATGGAGCTGGGTACCCGCTTCTTCATCTATTCGGGCGGCGAGCCCCTGGTGAGGAAGAAGGACATCATCACGTTGTGCGAGCGCCACCCGGACGCAGCCTTCCTCTCCTTCACCAACGGTACGCTGATCGACGAAGCTTTCGCCGACGAGATGCTGCGGGTGAAGAACTTCGTGCCCGCCATCTCGGTGGAGGGCTTTGAGGAGGAGACGGACTTCCGCCGCGGCAAGGGCACCTACGCGGCCGTGGTGCGGGCCATGAACCTGCTCAGGGAAAAGAAGCTGGCCTTCGGCATCTCCTGCTGCTACACCAGCAAGAACTGGAACGTGATCGGCAGCGAGGCCTATTATGACGCCATGATCGATCTGGGCGCGAAGTTCATGTGGCTGTTCACCTACATGCCCGTGGGCAGGGACGCCGTGCCCGAGCTCATGGTCACGGCCGAGCAGCGTGCCCACATGTATCATTTCGTTCGCGAGATGCGCAACAAGAAGCCCCTTTTCACCATGGACTTCTGGAACGACGGCGAGTATGCCGACGGCTGCATCGCGGGCGGGCGGCGCTACCTGCACATCAACGCCAACGGCGACGTAGAGCCCTGCGCCTTCATCCATTACAGCGACAGCAACATCCGCGAGAAGACGCTGCTGGAGGCGCTGCAGTCGCCCCTTTTCATGGCCTACCGCCGCGGCCAGCCCTTCAACGAAAACATGCTGCGCCCCTGCCCTCTGCTTGACAACCAGGGCAGGCTGGCCGAAATGGTAGACGCCAGCGGGGCCAGATCTACCGACCTGCAGAACCCGGAAGACGTGCACGAGCTGTGCGCCAAATGCACGCACGCGGCCGAGCAGTGGGCGTCCGCCAGCCAGGCGCTGTGGGAGGCGGAAGGCGGCCCCGAAAAATGGGAAAAGAAGAAGATCATCCTGAAAGAGCGGGACGAGAAATACAGGGCCAGGTACGCCAGGGCGAAAGCCTGAGGCTTCCGTCGACCGCACCCGGCGGCACGCGATCGCCGCCAAGCGATCAAGCCTGAGGGCGCGCCTGACAGCGTTCCTCAGCCCGGAGGAATCTCCACACCCCCGGGAAAGGCTTCCTGTCCGCAAGGCCGGTCCTCCCCCGGCGGCGCGGCCGGGGGCCTTTGCTTTTTCCCCCCCCCTTCCGTACAAAGTGCCGAAGAAATGCAATGCCATCTCTTGATTATTTCATCGCTCCGCGGTACGATGCCAAGCGGTATTTTCTCCTGACAAGAAAGGACGATGAATTTTGAACGATTACGTACAGTCCACGCTGAACGCGCTGCGGCGGCGCTGCGCACACGAGAGCGAGTTTTTGCAAGCCGCCGAAGAAATCCTGCATTCCATCGCGCCGGTGATCGACAGACACCCGGAGTACGAAGCGGCCGGGCTGCTGGAGCGCTTCTGTGAGCCGGAGCGCGTACTGCTGTTCCGCGTGCCCTGGACGGACGACAGCGGCCGCGTGCGGGTGAACCGCGGCTTCCGCGTGCAGTTTTCCAGCGCGCTGGGGCCCTACAAGGGCGGGCTGCGCCTGCACCCGAGCGTGAACCTGAGCATCGTGAAATTCCTGGGCATGGAGCAGGTGCTGAAAAACAGCCTGACGGGCCTCCCCATGGGCGGCGGCAAGGGCGGCAGCGACTTTGACCCCAAGGGCAAAAGCGACGGCGAGGTGATGCGCTTCTGCCAGAGCCTGATGACGGAGCTGTACCGCCACATCGGCCCGGATACCGACGTGCCCGCCGGGGATATCGGCGTGGGCGCGCGGGAGATCGGCTACCTGTTCGGCCAGTATAAGCGCATGACCGGTCGCTTTGAGGGCGTGCTGACGGGCAAGGGGCTGAGCTGGGGAGGCTCGCTTGCGCGCAAGCAGGCTACGGGCTACGGCCTGCTCTACCTGCTGGAGGCCATGCTGACTCGCGAAGGCCTGCGCGCGGAGGGCCTGCGGGCCGTCGTCTCCGGCAGCGGCAACGTGGCCGTGTACGCGGCGGAAAAGGCCATGCAGATGGGCATGACCGTGACCGCGATGAGCGACAGCGCGGGCTTTGTGGAGGACAGCCGGGGCATCGACCTGGAGCTGGTGAAGCAGATCAAGGAAGTTGAGCGCGGCCGCATCGCGGAATATGTCCGCCGCCGGCCCGGCAGCCGCTATACCGAGGGGGCGCGCGGCATCTGGCAGCTGCCCTGCGACGTGGCCCTGCCCTGCGCCACGCAGAACGAGCTGGATACGGAGGACGCGAAGGCGCTGCTCCGAAGCGGCGTAAAGGCCGTGGCGGAGGGGGCGAACATGCCCCTCACCCCCGGGGCCGCCGCGCTGATGCAGGAGGGCGGCGTGCTCTACGCCCCCGGCAAGGCGGCCAACGCGGGCGGTGTGGCCGTGAGCGGCCTGGAGATGAGCCAGAACTCGCTGCGGCTTTCGTGGAGCTTTGAGGAGGTGGACGCCCGCCTGAAGGGCATCATGCAGGGCATCTTCGAGGCAGCCGCCGCGGCCGCCGAGGAGTACGGCCAGCCCCGCAACTACGTGCTGGGCGCGAACATCGCTGGCTTCAGAAAGGTGGCCGAGGCCATGATGCAGCAGGGCTGCGTGTAAGATCCCCCCAAAGCCGGGCTCTTTGACGGGATGACGAGGCCTCCGGCGCCTCCTACGATCATGGCGAATGCCATGGACCGGCTGATTTTATCCGCCGGTTCATTTTTGTACGCCGCGGGGGTATAATGGCTTAGAACGATCGCAAAGGAGGAGCCACATGTCATCCATCAATCAGGAAGCCCTCAGCCGCTGGCGCGAAAAGGCCGGCAGCAACCATGCCGCCCGGCTGGCCATGAACGCCGTCACCGCAAGCGGCATCGGTAAATCCGCCACCGATTTCGAAGCGCTGAAGAAAAACGTACACGAGTTTTCTATCTCCCTCAAGTCGGGTGAGATCACCTCGCAGAATCAGTCCGGCCGCTGCTGGATGTTCGCCGCGCTCAACGCCATGCGCTACGGCCTGATCAAGAAATACAACCTGGAGACCTATGAGTTTTCCCAGGCCTATCCCCTGTTCTGGGACAAGCTGGAAAAATCCAACTATTTCCTTGAAAATATTCTCGCCACGCTGGAAGAGGAGACCGGCAGCCGCGTGGTGAGCTTCCTGCTGGCGGCCCCGCTGGGCGACGGCGGGCAGTTTGATATGTTTGCGGGCCTGGTTGAAAAGTACGGCGTGGTGCCCAAGAGCGCGATGCCGGAGACCGTCTGCTCCTCCTCCACCGCCGAGATGGATAAGTATCTCACCCTCAAGCTGCGCGAATACGCCTGCAAGCTGCGGGGAGACTTCCGCCGCGGCGAATCGCCGGAGAGCCTGCGCGCGCAGAAGGACGGCATGCTGGAGACCATCTACCGCATGCTGACCATCTGCCTGGGCTTCCCGCCCGAGAAGGTGGATTTCATCGTGCGCGACAAGGACAACAACCTGATCCGCGACGAGGGGCTGACCCCCACCGAGTTCTATCAGAAATATGTAGGCTGGAACCTGTCCGACTATGTGAGCCTGATCAACGCCCCCACGCAGGATAAGCCCTACGGCCAGGCCTACACCGTGCGCTTCCTGGGCTCGGTCTACGAGGCGCGGCCCGTGCGCTACCTGAACCTGCCGGTGGAAGAGCTGAAGGCGGCCGCCATCCGCCAGCTTCAGGACGGCGAGCCCGTGTGGTTCGGCTGCGACGTGGGCCAGTGGCATGTGCGCGAGCTGGGCATCATGGATACCGCGAGCATCGCCGTGGACAAGCTCTTTGGCACCGGCTTCCCCATGAGCAAGGAGGAGCGGCTGGACTACGGTGAGAGCCTGATGACCCACGCCATGGTGCTGCAGGGCGTGCACCTGGACAAGGAGGGCAGGCCGCAGCGCTGGCGCGTCGAAAACAGCTGGGGCAAGGACCGCGGCAAGGACGGCTATTACCTGATGAGCGACGAGTGGTTCAGCGAGTATACCTATCAGGTGGTCGTGCACAAGAAGTACCTGAGCGAGGAGCAGCTGGCCCAGTACGAGGGCGAAATGAAGGTGCTGGAGCCCTGGGACCCGATGGGCTCGCTGGCGCTGTAAACCCGCTGCCCGTTCTGCGGTCAGTCAACACAGACCGAGGCCGGGCTTGGCCGGCACAAGGGGCTCCGCGCCTGACAGGCGCGGGCCTTTTGTATTTTCAGGTATTTTTCAGGGCCGCGGCGCAATATGGCCCGGGGAAGGCCCGCGGGGTATAATGCTCTCAGGGCTTCCCGATCAAAGGGCAGGAGATGATCGCATGAACATACTGGTAGTAGAGGATGAAAAGCGCCTCGCCCAGGCGCTGGTGCAGATACTGGGGCAGGAGAAGCACCGCGCGGACATGGTGCACACAGGCGACGACGGGCTGTACTACGCCCTCAGCGGCCAGTACGACCTGATCATACTGGACGTGATGCTGCCGGGGCTTTCGGGCTTTGAGGTGGCGCAGCGCCTGCGGGCGGAGAAAAACGGCACGCCCGTGCTGATGCTGACCGCGCG
>DBQV01000006.1:20440-21839 GCA_002305755.1 Christensenella sp. UBA1385
GAGCTGCTGGCCCGCGTACGCGCGCTGGGCCGCCGCCCGGGCGACCTTGTATACGAAGAGATGAATTTCGGCGACCTCACGCTCGGCCTTTCCTCCGGCCAGCTCAGCCGCGGGGAAAAGAGCGTGCGCCTGTCGCGCAAGGAGCTGGAGATCATGAAGATCCTCATGGCGGCCAAAGGAGGCCTGACCGCCAAGGAGACCCTGATCGTGAAGGTGTGGGGCGCGGATTCCTCGGCGGAGGATAACAACGTGGAGGCCTATATCTCCTTCCTGCGCAAGAAGCTGGCCTTCCTGCGCTCCAGGGTCTCCATCTCGTCCAGCCGCATGATGGGCTACCGCCTGGAGGAGGCCGCCGTATGATCGGAAACCTGCGCAAGAAATTCGTCGCGGTCAGCATGGGGCTGGTCACGCTGGTGCTGCTGCTGGTGCTGCTGGGCATCGTCTTCTACTACGCGGGCAGCCTGCGGCAGGAGAGCTACAAGAGCCTGGAAATCGCCCTTTCAAGGCCGGACGGCGACCGACCGCAGCGCTTTGAGATCGGCAAGCCCATGCCCGAGGGCTTCAACACCACGCCCACCTTCCTGGTCACGCTGCAGGAGGGAGGGGCGTACACGCTGAGCGGCTCCGACTACATCGGCGTGGATGAGGAGAGCCTGCCCGACATCCTTGCCGCCGTGGAAGCGAGCGGGCAGGACAGGGGCGAGCTGGGCAGCTTCGGCCTGCGCTACATGAAGCGCACGGGGAAGGATGGCACGAGGATCGCCTTTACGGCGCTGTCGCTGGAGAGAAGCCGAATCCTCTCGGTGCTGTCGCTGACGGGTGCCGTGATGGCGGGGGCGCTGCTGGTGTTCTTCGCGCTCAGCGTGCTGCTGGCGCGCTGGGCCCTGCGCCCTGTGGAAAAGGCCTGGCAGCAGCAGCGGCAGTTCGTCTCCAACGCCTCGCACGAGCTGAAGACCCCCCTCACGGTGATCCTGGCCAGCATGAGCATCCTCAAGCGCCACCAGGAGGAAACGGTGCAGGCGCAGATGACCTGGATCGGCAACGCCGAGGAGGAGGCGATGCGCATGAAAGGGCTGGTGGACGACCTGCTGTTCCTGGCCAAGGGCGACGATACGGCGCAGAAGCCGGAGAGCCTCCCGCTTGACCTGAGCGACCTGTGCTCCACCATGGCGCTCACCTTTGAGCCGGTCGTGTTTGAAAAGGGGCTCAGCCTGAGCGCCGAGATCGACGGAGGCATCACGCTTTCGGGCAACGAGGCGCAGCTCAAGCAGCTGATCAGCATTCTGCTTGATAACGCGGTGAAGTATTCAAAGCCCGCGGGCGGCATCCTCTTTTCCCTGCACAGGGAACAGGGCCGCGCCGCGCTCAGCGTGTACAACGAGGGCGAGGCGCCGGGCCC
>DBQV01000006.1:21902-36674 GCA_002305755.1 Christensenella sp. UBA1385
CGGCCGAGGGGGGCATCCGCTTCACGGCGCTGCTGCCGCTTTCATAAGAAGATCGGGCCTGATTTCAGAGTCGGAGAGAAAATATTCTTTCCGCTCTGTTTTTTTGTTTTTTCAGATTTCTTTCAGCCCCGGGCCTTATGCTCAGACCGTGACAGGGGCAGGAGCGTCAAACGCCCCGAAAGACAAGGAGGCGATCCACATGCAGGCAAGCACAGCCGGAGGCCAGATCTTCGAGCGCTACGAGCGCAAGTACCTGCTCAACCGGTTTCAGTATGAGAGCGTGCTCAGGCAGCTCGAGGGAAGCATGGCGCAGGACAGCTACGGGCTGCACACCATCTCGACCGTCTACTACGACACCGGGGATTTCGACATCATCAGGCGCTGCCTGAAGGGGCCGCGCTTCAAGCAGAAGCTGAGGCTGCGCGCCTACGGCCAGCCCGGCAGGGAGAGCACCGTGTACCTGGAGCTCAAGAAAAAGCTCTCCGGCATCACGTACAAGCGGCGCATCGCGCTGCCGCTGTGGGAGGCGGAAAGCTACCTGGCCGGCGGCGGCCCGCCGCGCGAGCAGGGACAGGCCTTCGGGGAGATCGACTGGTTTGTGAGCCAGCATCCCATGGAGCCCAAGGTGCTCATCAGCTACGACCGCATCGCCCTGGCGGGCATTCAGGATCCGTCGCTGCGCGTCACTTTCGATTCCGGCATCCGCTGGCGGGACAGCGACCTCAGGCTGAGCCACGGCGACCGCGGGCAGCCTCTGCTGGAGGCGGGCACCTACCTAATGGAGGTAAAGGCGCACGGCGCCCTGCCCCTTGACTTCGTCCGGATGCTCAGCGGCCTCAAGGCCTACCCCGTATCCATCTCCAAGTATGGAACCATCTTTGAAAAATACCTGACCGATAAGGAGGACATCGCCCATGCTGTCTAGCGTACTGGCCCAGAACGGGTCCATCACCGCGGGGGAGATCCTGCTGTGCACCCTGGCCGCCCTGGTGCTGGGGGCCGCGGCCGCCGCCGTCTACATGTTCAGGAACCGCGCCTCCAAATCCTTCGCCGTCACGGTGGCGCTGCTGCCGCTGGTGATCCAGAGCGTGATCATGCTGGTCAACGGCAACCTCGGCGCGGGCGTGGCCGTGATGGGGGCCTTCAGCCTGGTCCGCTTCCGCTCGGCCCCCGGCGGAGCGAGGGAGATCTTCACCATCTTCTTCTCGATGGCCATCGGCCTGGCCTGCGGGATGGGCTACCTGGCCTACGCCGCGCTGTTCACGGCCACCACGGGGCTGGCCTCGGTGCTGTTTTCGGCCACCCGCTTCGGCGAGAGCGGACGGACGGACAAGCGCCTGCGGGTCACCGTGCCGGAGGACCTTGATTACACCCACGCCTTTGACGATATTTTCGCCCGCTACACCAGAAACTGCACCCTCAGCAAGGTGCGCACCACCAACCTGGGCGGCCTGTACGAGCTGCAGTACGACCTGACGCTCGAGGACGCCGACAGCGAAAAAGCCATGCTGGATGAGATCCGCCAGCGCAACGGCAACCTGACGGTCGTGTGCGGTATGCCCGCGGCGGCCCACGACGAACTGTGAAAGAGAGTGTAAATGACATGAAAAAGAGAACCAATTTGAAAGCCCTGACTCTGTTGCTTCTGGCCCTGATGGCGCCCGCCCTGTCGGGCTGCGTCTCCCAGGCGGAAGAGGCGGCCACGGCCGCGGCGCAGACCATTTCGACCGACTATCAGGCGGAGGACACCCAGGCCGCCTACAGCCAGCAGGAGGCCAAGGCCACCGTGCAGCTCAGCGGCGATGCCATCGAGGTATCGGGCAGCGGCGCCAGAGCCGAGGGCAGCATCCTCACCATCACCGAGGGCGGCCTCTACATCCTGCGCGGCAGCCTGGATAACGGGCAGATCCTCATCGAGGCCCCCAAGACCGATACCGTGCGCCTGGTGCTGGAGGGCGTGAGCATCCACTCGGAGACCGGGCCCGCCATCTACGTCCTGCAGGCGGACAAGCTGATCGTGACCCTGGCGGACGGCACGCAGAACACCCTCAGCGACGGGAGCGGCTTCACCTATCTGGACGCCGAGGCGGAGGAGCCGAACGCCGTGATCTTCTCCAAGGCCGACCTCAGCCTGAACGGCTCCGGCAGCCTGACTGTGACCGCCGTGTTTGAAAACGGCATCGTCACCAAGGATGACCTTGTGATCGCGGGCGGCAGCTACACCGTCAGCGCCGCTAAGGACGCCCTGCGGGGCCGCGACTCCGTGACCGTGCTGGACGGCAGCTTCAGCCTGACGGCCGGGCGCGACGGCATCCGCACCACCAACGATGAAGACGCTGCCAAGGGCTACATCACCATCACGGGCGGCAGCTACAGCATCACGGCGGCGGGCGAGGGCGTGCAGGCCATAACTGTGCTCAGCATCTCGGGCGGCGATTTCTCCATCCAAACGGGCGGCGGCAGCTCCGCCGCGGCGGCGCAGGATCAGAGCCTCAAGGGCCTCAAGGCGGGCACCCAGATCAACCTGTCGGGCGGCAGCTTCGTGATCGACAGCGCGGACGACACCATCCACTCAAACGGCAGCGTCCTCATCTCGGGCGGTCAGTTCACGCTCTCAAGCGGCGATGACGGCGTACACGCCGACGCCGATCTGACCATCACAGGCGGCAGCATCACCATCACCACGGCCTACGAGGGCCTGGAAGCTTCCACCATGACCATCGCGGACGGTACCGTTGTCATGACCACGGTGGACGACGGCATCAACCTGGCGGGCGGCAACAGCGATACCGGCATGGGCCGTTTCGGACAGGATCAGTTCGCGGCGAACAGCAGCCTGTGGCTGCTCATCAGCGGCGGCAACATCACCGTGAACGCGGGCCGCGACGCCATCGACTCCAACGGCAGCGCCTCCATGACGGGCGGCACGGTCAGCCTGACGGCCGCCATGGTGGGCGAGGGCGAAACCATCGACGTGAACGGCACCTGGTCGAAGACGGGCGGCGAGCTGAGCGAGAGCGGCGGCAATGGCGGCTTCGGCATGGGCCCGGGCGGCGGCGGCAGGATGCCCGGCGGCTTCGGCCGGCCCGGCAGGCCCTGACGGGTTCTGAACACAGCCCCTCGCTCCGGCCCACACGGCCGGAGCGAGGGATACAGAAAGGAACAAAGCCATGAACCGCATCAGAAAGAAAACAGTCTTCGGGATGATCTATTCCGTGCTGCTCACCGTGTTCACCGTCTACGCGGCGCTGGATACCTTCGTCATCCCCCGCGTCTATGCCTCCGCCCCGCCGGCCGTGACGGTCAGCGAGACGGTCTCCGGCGAGACGGTCTCCGGCGAGACGGTCTCCACCGAAACGGTCTCCAGCGAAACGGTCTCCGCCGAAACGGTCTCCAGCGAAACGGTCTCCGGCGAAACGGTCTCCGCCGAAACTCTCTCCAGCGAAACGGTCTCCAGCGAAACGGTCTACTCGGACAGCCGCTTCACCATCACGCTCAGCACCGTGCGCGCCTACGACACCGACATCTACGTGGCCGACATCACCCTCAGCTCGCCCGAATACCTGAAGACAGCTTTGGCGCAGAACGCCTACGGGCAGAACGTAACGGCGGCCACCTCGGCCATCGCGCGCGAGAACAGCGCCATTTTGGCCATCAACGGCGATTTCTACGGGGCGCAGCGGCAGGGCTATGTGCTGAAAAACGGCGTGGTATACAGGGATACGCCCGTTGCGGGCAAGGAGGACCTGGTGGTCTGGTCGGACGGCAGCTTTGAGATCATCCGCGAGGATGAGGTCAGCGCGCAGGAGCTGGCGGACCGCGGAGCGGTGCAGCTGCTCTCCTTCGGCCCGGCGCTGGTCAAGGACGGCGCGATCGCCGTCACGCAGGGGCAGGAGGTTGGCAAGGCCATGGCCAGCAACCCGCGCACCGCGCTGGGGCAGATCGGTCCTTTGCACTACGTGTTCGTGGTGTCTGACGGGCGCACGCAGCAGAGCGAGGGTCTGAGCCTGTCCGAACTGGCCGACTTCATGCAGGGCCTCGGCGTTCAGACCGCCTATAACCTGGATGGCGGCGGCAGCTCCGTGATGTACTTCAACGGCCGCGTGGTCAACAACCCCACCACCAACGGCCGCACGATCAAAGAAAGGAGTGTCAGCGACATTGTCTTCATCAGCTAACACAGCAGGCACGGCCTGTTCGGCAGGTGCGCTCCGCTATCTGCGGGCCGCCGCGCTGACGGCCCTGGCAGGGGCGGTGTACGAGTACTTCAGCTTCGGCGTCTGGTCGTTCTTCATGGTCTACGCCTTCGCCTTTCCCCTGCTGCTCGGCGCGCTGCCCATGGCCCGTCTGGCCCGGCGGGGAAGGAGCGAGATGCCCGCCGCGGCGCGCAGCCTGCTGGCAGCCGGCATCGCAACGCTGACGGTGGGCAGCCTGATGACGGGCGCGCTGGAGATCTACGGCACCACAAACCCTCTCACCCTGCTCTATTGGCCCGTCGGCGGCGCGCTGGTGCTCGGCGCGGCGGCAGCGGCGCTGGCCGGTCGGCGCAGGCAGGCGGCATAGCTTCAGCAGGGGCCCGGCAGTTCAGCCGGGCCCTTGCTCAACCCGTCAAAGAACCAAGTTCTTTGACGGGGAAGGGGACCGGCCATCCGCCTTTTCGCTTCGCTCTCCGGGCGGCGGATGGGCCGAAGCCGAGCTCCGCCTGTGGCAGAAAAAGCGAGGCGAAGGCCCAATGAGCAAAGGAGCAGGCATGGCCTGCGACTATTGCGAATTGAGACTAAGGAAACCCGGGCTTTGCAAGGCCTTCCGCCCCACCGCGCATGGGCAGAGGCGAGCGCCCGCTGTGCGGGAGCAAGCGAGACGGCAGCCCAATGAGCAAGGAAAAGCGCAAACACCGCTTGCGGTGTGAAGCGCTTGACCGTTGCGAATTGAGACCGCTGGGGCGGATTCAAATCAGAGGGCTTCGCCCTCCGATACCTCCCTGATTATACTTTTTTGACAGCCTGAACAAGGGCCCGGCAGTTCAGCCTGGCCCTTGCGGTTATAAGTATATGGTATCAATTGACTTCTTCCCCCGTCATGCTCTTCCAGGCTTTGCGGATGGCCAGCTGGTTCTGCATGCCGTAGTTGGGGTCGAGCTTTTTGGTCTCCTCCAGATCTCGCAGGAAGTGCACGCACAGGTGCCCGCCGAAGCCGTTGTCGGCGATGCTGCCGGAGAGGTGGGGATAGTTGTGCATGGTGCCCAGCGTCCAGACGCCGCTGGGCAGCTGCACGTAGACGGGCCGCGTGCTCCACGAGGCCGCGCCGAAGGCGCCGTTCATCAGCTGGGTGTCCTTGAGGGTCTTGGGCTCGGCGTCCGCGTGGCGGCCCAGCGAGTAGATCTTCAGATTAAAGCTGACGCCGCTGGCGGGGTGGTAGACGCGTACGGTGGGGCCGCCGCCCAGCGCGGGCTTCACCTCGTCATACCAGCGCAGCAGCTTGACGGAGCTCACGGAGGGCCCGCCGATCCGGCCGGCGGAAAGGTCTATCCCCGCCGCCGCGCCGCTGTTTTTCTTCGCCTCGGCGGAGTAGAGGGCCGACTGGGTGGCCGCGTCCGCCACGCCGCTGGGCGTGAGGCCGTTCTGCTGCTGGAAGGATACGAGCGCATCGTGCGTCTTCGCACCGAAGCTGCCGTCCGCGCTGAGGGTGTATCCCAGCTCCGACAGCCTCTTTTGCAACCTGCTGACGGCCTGATCCGCGCCATCCCGGTCGCCCATGCGCAGGGTGGCGTAGGCGGCCGTGCCGTTTGACTGGCCGGGGGTCTCCCCGGGCTGAACGGCGGGGGAAGCAGAGCTCAGCGCGCCGGCGCTGTTCGGCCCGAACACGCCGTCCGCCTTGAGGCCGTTCGCCGTCTGGAAGGCGCGCACGGCGGCCACGGTGGCGCTGTCATAGCTGGAGCTGAGGCCGAGGGTGTAGCTGAGCGCCTGCAGGCGCTGCTGCAGGTAGAGCACATCCTGCCCCTTGTCGCCGGGGCGGAGGATGCGGCTGAAGGCGGCCTGCTGCCCCTCAGAGGGGGTGGAGGCGCTTTGTTCCTGCAGGTACTGAGACATGACATAGCCCGTGCGGCCGTTCCAGACGCAGCGCGTCCAGCCGCCGCCCGAGGAAAGCACCTGCACGACGGACCTGTTGGGGATGCTGGCCAGCACGTTGCCGGTCTGGCTGGCGGCGCTGCTGCGGATGCGCACGCTGCCGCCGTTTGGCGTGGAGACCACCGCCGTGCCCACGGGCGTGCCGGCAGAGGGCTGCTCCGCCTCTGCCGCGGCGGCGATCGCCGCGCCGCCGTGCAGGCGCGAAAGCGTGAGGGGGCCCGCGACGCCGTCCGCCTTGAGGCCGTTGCGGCTCTGGAAGCTGATCACGGCGGCGGCGGTGCCCGCGTCAAACACGCCGTCCGAGCGGCCCGGCTGATAGCCCAGCTCGCTCAGGCGCGACTGCAGCAGGGCCACCTCGCTGCCCGTGCTGCCGCTCCTGAGCTTTACCGTCAGGTCGGGCGCGGCCTGCGGCTGCTGCGTGACAGAGCCCTCCGAGGGGGGGTATACTGATGTGGCGCCATCCTGAGCGGGCGCCTTTGCCTGCGCGAAAAGCAGGCTCAGCGTGCTGTCGCCCGCGATGCCGTCCACCTGCAGACCGTTTTTGCGCTGGAAGCTGCGCACGGCGGCCTCCGAGGCGGGCCCGTAGGTGCCGTCCACCTTCACGCCGTAGCCAAGATCCTTCAGGGCCTGCTGCATGGCGCGCACGGCGCTGCCGATGGCCCAGGGCCGCAGCGTCTCATAGGCGGCATGGCCCCGCTGCGGGGCCGCCCCAAGGGCCAGGCACAGCACCAGTGTGAACAGAAAGGCACGCTTCATTCGACGCATTTGGCAGATCCGCTCCATTTCCTTTGGTGCGCTTACGATAGCACAATGCGAAGAATTTGTAAAGAGTTATTACGAAATTATTACGAACCGGAGGAAATTTGATGTCCGCATACGGCCCGTTCACCCAGATCGATCTGAGCAATCTGGATTTTCTTGCGCCGGAAGCGCGATCGGAGGGGCCAAGCCGCGAGGCCGCCCGCTTCGCGCTGGAGCTTTCGGCCCTCAGCTACAGCTTTGAGGTGGAGCCCTGGCTGGACGCGGGCTGGACGGACATCTCCATCCAGGCGGACGAGCGGCTGCTGACGGGCGTGGCGCTGCCGGACGCGGCGGAAAGGCCCCTGTACCAGCGGGTGATGAACGAGTGGATCCCCTACGCCGCGCGGCGGCACATCGCTTCCTCCGGCGCCATCCGCCAGATCAAGGGGCTGGTGTGGAAGCAGAGCCCCATGCGCACGGGAAAGGCCATCACCATGATCCGCCCGATGCGGGATGGACGATTTGCCGTGATGATCGGCTTTATGGGCACGGGCAAGCGCCGCATCGACTGGGAAGCCAATTTCCGCTTCAGCCACCCGGACGGCTTTCATGAGGGTTTCCTCACCCATGCCCTGCAGTTTGAGGAAAACAGCGAGAAGATCGTTTTCGAGCAGACGGCCCAGCGCCTGGGCCTTGCGCAGCTGAATCTGAAGGACATTCTGGAGGAAGCGCGCAGGCCCGACAGCCGCTTCATCCTCTTTGCCTCCGGCCACAGCCAGGGGGCCGCCGTGCTGCAGATCTGGCTCTACCGGCAGATCCGCGCGGGGCTGCTGCCCGGCAACGTACTGGGCTACGGCTTCGCTTCGCCCAGCGTGAGCGCGCTGCCCTCCGGCCACAGGGAGGGCTTCCCCCTCTACCACATCCTCAACAGCGATGATACCTTCACCCGCGTGGGCCTGTTCGGACACATCGGGCGCGGCTATGTGATGGACGCGGACGAGGCTTTCCGGCGCTTTTGCTACCGCGGCCATGAGACGGACGAGCTGTTCATGCTCATACTCGCCCGCTTCCGGCAGTTCAGCGGCACGGAGGACGCCATCCTCTTTTCCCTGGGCCTTCTGCAGGCGCTGTCGCTGCGCCCCTCCGCCGACATTCAGGCCGTGCTCGGCATCATGACGGGCCCGGGCCTGGCCGAGCGCCTGCTGCTGCGCCGCGATGAGCCCGTGGAGGGCCTGCTGCGCCTGACCAACCGCATGCTGCGCTCCAGCTACAAAAACGCCATGTACCTGCCCCCCGACGAGGGCAAGGTGGCCGCTCTGGCGGAGGACATCGGCCGTGAGATGGCGGCCTACGGTCCGGAGCGCTATGCCCGCACCGTGTTCAAGGTGTTGGGCGTGCCGCACACGCTGGTCTTTTCGGACAGGAACCAGCCCGGCAGCGCCCCCTACACCTACATCGTGGTGCGCGCCTTTGACAGGCTGAGGCCGGAGGAAGTGTGATCCGCAGCCCGCTGACAGGCTTCGTTTGTCGGCAGACTGACAGAGCCGGTCGGGCTGCCCCGACCGGCTCTCAGCCCGTTGACAAACTGCGTTTGTCAACGGAGGGGAAACCGGCCCTCCGCCTTTTCGCTGCGCTCTCCGGGCGGCGGAGGGCAAGGAAACCCTTGCTTCGCAAGGCCTTCCGCCGCACCGCACATGTCGCTGCGGCGGACTAAGGAAGGAGGGCCGAGGCCCTCCTTTACCTCCCAAGGGGTTTGTCAATCATCTAAGAGCCCCGGCTCTGTCTTTGCGCGAAGTCAATTATTTGATGGCGCCTTCCACCATGCCCTTGATGATGTAGCGCTGAGCGAAGAGGAAGAGCACGATGATGGGGATCATGGCCAGCAGGGCGCTGGTCAGGATCAGATCCCACTTTTTCACATAGGCGCCCGCGAAGGCCGTCACGGCCAGCGGGATGGTCTGCACCTCGCCCGCGCTGCCCAGGATCAAAAGGGGCAGCAGGTAGTCGTTCCAGATCCAGATGCCGTTCAGGATCAGCACCGTCACAAAGGCGGGGCGCAGCAGCGGCAGTACGATCTCAAAGAAGGTGCGCGCCTGGCTGCAGCCGTCGATGGTGGCGGCCTCCTCCAGCTCCAGCGGCACGCCCTTGATGAAGCCGTGCAGAATGAACACGGACATCGAGCAGCCGAAGCCCAGATAGGCGAACACGATGCCGTGATAGGTAGCCAGCAGCGGCAGGCCGATGGCGTCGCCCAGGATCTTGAACCAGCGCACCAGCGGGAACATGACCACCTGGAAGGGGATGACCATGGCCGACACGAAGGCGAGGAAAACAAAGGTGGACCACCTGGACTTGTTGCGCACCAGCACCCAGGCGCACATGGCCGAGAAGAACACGATCACGGCCAGAGAGATCACGGTGATGACAAAGCTGTCCACAAAGGCGCTGGTATAGTCCACCGTGGGGTCGGTGAAGATGGCCCGAATGTTGACGAAGATCTGGCTCCAGGATTCCGGCAGCGAGACCGCGCTCAGCACGATCTCCTTGGCGGTCTTGGCGGAGTTGATCACCACCAGCGCGAAGGGCAGCATGAAGATGACAAACAGCAGCATGACCAGGATCTCGCCCACGATCAGGCCGGGCCTGCGCTTTTCGCGGAACCTGACCTCTCCATCACGAAGTTCAGCGGTGCTCACGCTTCCACCTCCTTGCGCTTGTTGATGTACACCTGGGTCACCGAGAAGACCACCAGCACGATGAAGAACACCACGGCCTTGGCCTGCGCCTCCGCCATGCGGTTGGCGGCGTTGGCGGTCTTGTAGATGTCCATGGCCAGCAGCTCGCTGGCGCGGATGGCCTTGCCCATGAAGCGCATGGCCGGGCCGCCGTTGGTGAGGGCGAAGTTCAGGTCGTACTGCTTGAAGCTGTTGGTCAGCGTCAAAAAGAGCGTGATGGTGAAGGCGTTGGCCACCATCGGCATCAGGATGCGGCGGATGCGGACGAAGTAGTTGGCCCCGTCCACGCTGGCCGCCTCCAGCACGCTGGCGGGGATGGACTGGATGGCGGCCACGTAGATCATCATGATATAGCCCGCGTACTGCCAGGTGTTCACCAGGCTCATCGCCCAGATGACCGTATTCTTATCCGCGATGAGCGATTTCTGCAGAAAGCCGATGCCCAGCGTGGCGCCCATATTCACCAGCACGTTGTTGAAAACGAACTGCCAGATGTAGCCCAGCACGATGCCGCCGATCAGGTTCGGCACAAAGAAGCCCGCCCTGTACAGGTTGCGCAGCCTGAGCTCGCCCGTCACCAGCAGAGACAGTATGAAGCTGACCACGTTGACCAGCACCACGTTGATCGCCGTATAGCCCAGCGTGGCCAGGAAGGAATAAACGAACTGCGGCTCCCTGAACATCCCCGTAAAGTTCTTGAAGCCGACAAAGTTGATCACCGGGTTGACGCCGTTCCAGTCGGTCAGCGAATAGTAGATGCCGATGCCGAAGGGCACGATGATGACCATCAGGAAGGCGAATACGCAGGGAAAGATGAACAGAAAGTCCAGGTATGCGCGGCGTTTCATCAGCAGGCCTCCTTGCAGATGCGGCCTTGAGGGATAGGGCGGGGCGGCGGGCCCTGATACAATAAACCGCCGCAGCGGTCGCGCGTTGCGGCGGAAGCTCTGCAGGGCAGGGCCTCCCTTGCCCCCTCTCACCGGCGGCAGGCGCCGGGGCGCACGGCCGCGCAGTCAAGGCGCGTTCAGGGGAGGGGCGCCCGCGGGCGCCCCTCCCCTCAGAGTGAGTGTTTATTTTGCGATGCTCTGGAAGGCGGCCGTCACATCGTTGACAAAGGCCTCGACGTCGCCGTCGGTCGCCAGCAGCTCAAAGATGGGGCCGAGGGTATTCTGGTTGAACCCGTCGGGGTTCTGGCCAAAGTACCAGTTGTAGTTGCCGCCGCGGGCATTGGCCTCGACCAGCGCCTTGGAGAAGTCGCCGGGGGGCAGCAGCTTGACGGACTTGAAGGCGGGCACCATGCCGGCCTCTTCCACCATGTACTTGTGACCGTCCTCGGTCAGCGCCATGTGGTTGAGGAAGTCGATGGCGGCCTTCTGCTTTTCGGGGGAGGACTTGGCGTTCACCACGAAATAGCTCGGGGGAGCGATGTACAGGCCGGTGCTCTCCTGCTCCAGGAAGTTGTGGGAGACAAAGCCCATCTTGAAGGTGGCGCCCAGCTGCTTCATGCTGGGATCGATCCAGTTGCCCTGGGTGATGAAGGCCGTCTTGCCCTGCGCGAAGGCCGCGATCTGGGCGTCGTAGTTGCCGTTCACCAGAATGTCGGGGTTGGAGTAGTCGTACAGCATCTTCAGGTAGTTGGCAAAGGCAGTCAGGCGTTCCTTGTCCAGCTCGCCCTTCAGCGCGTTGTCATGCACGGAAGAATCGTTGTAATCCAGGTAGCCGGCATAGAAGGCGTTGAACACATGCTGGGAGGTGACCCACCACAGGCCGCCGGACACGGAGGTGCCCACGGACACAACGCTGTCAAGGCCCAGCTCGTCCTTCATGCCGTCCAGCTTTTCAAAGGCGGCCTTGGTGGCGGACAGAGTGGTCAGGGTCGCGGGATCGATGCCGGCCTTCTCCAGGATCTCGGCATTGTAGCCCAGGCCGAAGCCTTCGATGCCGATCGGGAAGCCGACGACCTTGCCTTCGGGGGCATAGTACAGGTCGGTATCCTTCACCCAATCAGCGTCGGACATGTCAGCCAGATAGTCCTTCCACAGCTCGTAGCCGCCGATGCCTTCGATCATGAAGATATCGGGCATGGAGTCGGACGCCATCTTGGCCTTCAGGGCTCCGCCGTAATCCGCGCCGCCGCCCAGCGTCTCAACGGTGACGGTCACGCCGTCGGTCGCTTCGGAATAACGCTTGGCAAAAGCGGTGATCGCCTCGTTGATCTCGACCTTCAGCTGGAAGACCTTGACCTCGACGTCCTCAGCCATCGCGGGGACAGCCGTCAGGCCGACCAGGAAGGCAGCCGCCAGAACCAGGGATAACAATTTACGCATTTGTTCCTCCTCGTAATGTGTATGACAACCTGCCGGTCGGTGCCGCGGCTGTCATGATGTTGACGGGGCACTGTGCCCTCATTCATGTACATAGTATAACCCTTCCGTAGCAATTTACACAATCCGAACGCAAAATTATTTTTATGACAAGCGGCTTCGCATTTCCAGTCCTCATAACGATGTTAACGTTTTCACTCCCGGGCGCCGCCCGCTGTCCCCGCAGGCTCCGGCTGTTGACAGGCTCGCGGAGGCTTCCTATAATATAGACACAAAAATCACACATCTGAAAGGAAGGACTTTCTGTCATGAAGAAATTTCTCATGATGCTCCTGACGCTCAGCCTGCTGCTGGGCCTTGCCGTTTCCGCGCCGGCGGAGGCCTCCATGGATGATTTGATCAAGGCCGCGCAGGCCGAGGGCGAGCTGGTGGTCTACGGCTCCTCCGAAGAAGCGCACGTGGCCGTGATCGTCAACGCCTTCCAGGAAAAATACGGCATCAGGACGGTGTTCCAGCGCCTGTCCACCGGCGAAGTGCAGGCCAAGATCACCGAAGAAAACGGCAACCCCTCGGCCGACGTTTGGTTCGGCGGCACGACCGACCCCTACAACGAGACCGCCGCGGCCGGGCTGCTGGAGCCCTACGCCGCCATGAACGCGGGCAACATCGTGGACGACATGTACAAGGACAAGGACGGCCAGTGGTACGGCGTCTACAAGGGCATCCTCGGCTTCATGGTCAATCAGGAAGAGCTGGACCGCCTGGGCCTGCCCGCCCCCGAGGGCTGGGACGACCTGCTGAAGCCCGAGTACAAGGGCCTGATCTGGATGTCCAACCCCAACACCGCCGGCACCGCCAAGCTGATCATCAACACCATGGTGCAGCTCAAGGGCCACGACGAGGCCATGAAGTACTTCGTGGAGCTGGATAAGAACATCGCGCAGTACACCAAGTCCGGCTCCGGCCCCTCCAAAAAGGTGGGCATCGGCGAGTGCGTGATCGGCATAGGCTTCCTGCATGACGGCATCTATCAGATCCTGGAGGGCTACGACAACATCCAGCTCGTCATTCCCAAGGAAGGCACCAGCTTTGAAATCGGCGCCACCGCCATTTTCAAGGGCGCTGCCCACCCGAACGCTGCCAGGCTGTGGATCGAGTTCTGCCTGACGCCCGAGGCGGTCAACCTGTCCAAGACGGCGGGCGCCTACCAGTTCCTGGTGCTGAAGGGCGCCGAGCAGCCCGAAGAAGCCGCCCGCTTCGGCCTGGACCCCGACAACGTGATCGATTACGACTTTGAGGACGCAAAGGCCAACACCTCCAACTACGTCAGCGACTATTTCGCCGCGCTGGGCGCCGCCGCGGACGATCGCTTCAAGACCGAATAAACCGGATACCCGGTTCTGCCCGGAGGGATGGGCCTTCCCATCCCTCCGTTTTAATTAAAAGGAGGGGTGCCGCCCCCTCCCTTCGGGACAGCTGATGGGGCTTGTTCACGCGCCCGGAAGGCAAGGGATTTCGGTTCCGTCAAGGGCGAAAGCACGGGCGCGGCAGCGCCGCGGCGATGTGCAAGCAGGCTGAATCGGCACGACACACAAGAAAGGGGCGTGGCGCCATGTCCTCTCAAAGCAGATCGCTGGAGCGCAGAAAGCTGATGGCCGATCCCTTCACGGTACTGGTCATCATCCTTCTGATCGTCCTGCTGACGCTGTTCATCCTCTATCCGCTGTCCATGCTGATGACCGACAGCGTGTATTCCCCTACCTCGCTGCGGCTGTATACGGTGGAAGAAAGCGCGGAGACTGTGCGCCAGCTGGCCGAGGCCGCCGGCGGCCGTGTGCGCGAGATCGGCGTGGGTCGCACGAAGGTGCTGCAGACGCCGTCCGCGGAGGGGCTCAGCGTGCTGAGCGAGCTGGGCCGCAGCGCCAGCCCCACCTACATGGGCGACCTGGTCCGGGAGGGCCTCACGGGCACCGTGATCGCCGTGCCCGAGAGCGAGGGCGTGCTCTCGCTGCGGAGCTTCTCCTATATCTTTGACGACTACACCTTCCGGCGCGCCTTCACCAACACGCTGTGGCTGGGCTTCATCACGGGCATAGCCGCCACGCTGATCGGCCTCTTGTTTGCGTATGTAGATGTGTACGTGCGCGTGCGCAGCGGCTTCATGAAGCGGCTGTTCTCGGTGGTGAGCATGCTGCCGGTGGTTTCCCCGCCCTTCGTGCTCTCGCTGTCGATGATCCTTTTGTTTGGCAAGGGCGGCCTCATCACCCGCCAGCTGCTGGGCATCTACGATTCCAACGTCTATGGGCTGGGCGGCATCGCCATCGTGCAGACCATGACCTTTTTCCCGGTCTGCTACCTGATGCTCAAGGGCCTTTTGCGCAACATCGACCCCTCCATGGAGGAGGCCGCGCGCGATATGGGCGCCAGCCGCTTCCATGTGTTCCGCACCGTTACGCTGCCCTTGATGCTGCCCGGCATCGGCAACGCCTTTCTGGTCACCTTCATCGAATCGGTGGCGGACTTTGCCAACCCCATGCTGATCGGCGGCAGCTACGATACCCTGGCCACCACCATCTACCTGCGCATCACCGGCGGCACCTATGACACGCAGGGGGCCGCGGCCATGGCCGTGGTGCTGCTCAGCCTGACGGTGATCCTCTTTTTGATCCAGAAGTATTATCTGGAGGCCAAGACCGCCGCCACGCTGTCCGGCAAGGCCTCGCGCGCGCGCATGGCCATCGAGGACAAATCCGTCACCCGGCCGCTGACGGCCTTCTGCGCCGCGGTCTCCGTGTTTGTGGTGCTGATGTATATCGCCATCCCCTTCGGCTCGCTGTTCAAGCT
>DBQV01000006.1:36700-37127 GCA_002305755.1 Christensenella sp. UBA1385
TCATCGCCTCGCCCATCACCGCGCTGATCTCCATGGTGATCTCCTATCTGGTGGTCAAAAAGCGCTTCCGGGGGCGCGGCTTTATCGAGTTTGTCTCCATCCTCGCCATGGCGGTGCCGGGCACCGTGCTGGGCGTGGGCTTCATCCGCGGCTTCGCAGGCGGCGTGTTCCGCACCGGCTTCCTGCAGGGGCTCTACGGCACGGGCGCCCTGCTGGTGATCGTGTTCGTGGTGCGCTCGCTGCCCGTGGGCACGCGCAGCGGCATCTCGGCCCTGCGGCAGATCCACCCCTCGATTGAAGAATCGGCCTACGATCTGGGCGCGGGCAGCGGCAAGGTGTTTGCCACCGTCACGCTGCCGCTGATCAAGGAGAGCTTCTTCAGCGGCCTGGTCACCACCTTCGTGCGCTCCATCACCGCCATCAGCGC
>DBQV01000006.1:37144-66729 GCA_002305755.1 Christensenella sp. UBA1385
GGCATCGCCTGCGCCTACGCCACCATCCTCATCGCCATCGTGTACGCGGCCATCCTGCTGATGAACCTGTTTATCAAATACTTCGGCACCAGCAAGCAAGTAAGGGAGGCAAACGCCCATGTCGGATAAGAAAGGCATCAAGCTGGAGCATCTCTCCAAAATATACCTGGACCCCAAAACGCAAAAACCCTTCTACGCGGTGAAGGATGTGAACCTCGATATCGAGCCGGGCAGCTTTGTCACCCTGCTGGGCCCTTCGGGCTGCGGCAAGACCACCACGCTGCGCATGATCGCGGGCTTTGAAAGCCCGGACGAGGGCGAGATCTATCTGGGCGGAGAGGCCATCAATTCGCTCACCCCCAACAAACGCGACACCGCCATGGTGTTCCAGAGCTACGCGCTCTTCCCCCATTACAACGTGTTTGACAACGTGGCCTACGGGCTGAAGCTGCGGGGCCTTTCCAAAGAGACCATTCGCGAAAAGGTGATGAGCATACTGGATCTGGTGGAGATGGAGGGCATGGAGAGCCGCATGACCAACCAGCTCTCGGGCGGCCAGCAGCAGCGCGTGGCGCTGGCCAGGGCGCTGGTGGTGGAGCCGGGCGTGCTGCTGTTTGACGAGCCGCTGTCAAACCTGGACGCCAAGCTGCGCGTGGCCATGCGCACGGAGATCCGCCGCATCCAGCGCAAGACGGGCATCACCGCCGTCTATGTGACGCACGACCAGGCCGAGGCCATGAGCCTGTCCGACCAGATCATCATCATGCAAAAGGGCGTCATCGCCCAGATGGGCACGCCGCACGACATCTACTACCACCCCCACAGCGAGTTTGTGGCCGATTTTATCGGCGAGGCCAACTTCCTCCCGGCCACGGTCAAGCGCTGCGAGGGCGGGCTCTGCACGCTTGACATCGCCGGTCATGAGGCCCGGGTGCTCAGCCAGCGGCAGCTGCCCTCCGGCGCCCCCTGCCGGCTGGTGGTGCGGCCCGAGGCCGCGGTCATCGGCGAGTCGGGCATGATCCCCTGCGCCGTGACCCTCTCCGTGTTCATGGGCGCCTATCAGTACTACCATGTGACGGTGGGCGATACCCTGGTGAAGATCAACGATAACTGCCCCATCGGCAAGCGGGTGTTTGAGGAGGGCGAAAAGGCCTTCATCAGCTTCAGCCCCGGCAGCGTGCATCTGCTGTCGGAAGAATAACGCTGAACATATCCAAACATTTCAAAGCAGATTTAAGCGAAAATCAGTGAGATTTCGGCATAAAGACCGCCCCAGCCCCCTTGATTGACAGGGGCTTGGGGCGGTTCATATATCTTCTCTTCTCCAAGAGCGCGCAGACCGAGCGCCGATCCGCGCCCCGATCGAGCGCGGCAAAAAGGGGCAGCAAAGGCACCCGAAGGCAGCGTCTCCCGTCAGGAAAAGCGAATCACGGCTTGGCTTCCTCAGCCAGTCCCTTTAGCAGCTCCGTGTACCCGATGCCCATCACCTCGTGCTGGGGGCGGGCGTTGTTGTACACGCCGCTGTTTGTCAGCTGGTTGAGCTGCTTGCCCATGAAAATCATGCAGGAGGTGTTGCCGCCGTCCAGGTTGAAGGCCAGCGTGCAGCCCAGCGACCGGAAGAGCTGCGCGAATTCCTCGCAGCTCAGGCCCTTGCTCTCCCTGATGCGGCCCTCGGCGATGATGCACACATAGTGCCCCGGGGCAAACATGCCGATCCCCGCGCGGGGCTGGGGCGTGGCGCCGCGCACCTTGTCAAAGCTGCCCAGCTCGCCGTCCCGCACCAGGATGGGGCCGAAGGAGAGCACGTCCCTCGCGCCGATATCCAGCAATTGCTGCCCCGTCAGCTCATTGGCCTTGTAGACCCTCATGTCGCCGCCGTCAAACAGGGCCAGCATATCGAGCGGAGGATACAGGGACGCGCCCTCACGGATGGGGGCCTCTGCCAGCAGCTCGCCGCCGCGGATGGTGACGCCGACAGGATAACCCGAACCGGACTGCTCTCTGCGGGCGATACGGTAAATAAAAAAGTCCGTACTCATGGCAAAGACAAGGCCGTTGTTGGCGGCAATGACGTTCTGCTTTTCCTTGTAGCGGTCCATGTTGTCCAGCAGGTGGCCGGGCGCGTGCGCCACCGTGCGGAAGCCCTCTTCCCCTTCCTTCAGGAAGATCTCGGCGATCAGGCAGCGCTGCTTGCGCCCGTTCGTACGGCTCTCCGTCCTGCGGATGACCACCCTGAGCGTCTGCGAGGCGTAGCGCCAGACGCCTGCCGCGGGGTCTTCCGTCACAAACTCAGGCTCTCCCTCGGGAAGAAAGCCCTGTTCCGTCAGCGCCGGAAAGCCCTCCAGCGCCAGGGTGCCCGTATCTGCCCAGGGCAGGCTCTCCCCCCGCCCGAACAGGGCGGTAACGCCCCCTTCCTGCTGCTCTGCAAAGGCGGCAGCCGGCAGCATCATCACGGCGCACAGCAGCGCCGCCAGCAGGCGTTTCACCGATTTTCCCCTCCTTTTACCGTCAGCACATAGGGCAATGCCTCGCTGCCCATGCCGGAGACGATCTCAACGCGGTCCTCTCTGATCCAGGCCACGGGGATCAGCCCGATGTCGTCCGATTCCACACCGATAAAGCCGATCTTCCCGCCCGACTTGGTGCTGCGGTGGGCGTGCTTTTTCTGCGAGGGCGTCCGCGTCCAGATGGGGCTGTAGCTTCTGCCCGAATAGCGGTAGAGGCCCTGCGCCACGGCATAATCGCTGCCCACGAAGAAGCGGCTCCTGTCGTCCCCAAAGCCGTAAGCCGGGTTTCTGATATCCTCGGCCGAGGGCAGGCTGAGCCATCCCAGCTCCGCATCGCGGTGAAGCGCTTCGCGCTCCTGCGCGCTGAAGGCCCTTTCCAGCATGTCGCTGTTCATCCAGCCGTAGAGCTCGCTCTCCTGCCAGCCCGGATAGTTCCACTGGTCGCCGTCGATGCGGCGCACGTCCAGGATGCGGTCGCTCATCACATAGAGGATGCCGTCCCTGTTTTCAAGAACGCGCCAGAGGATGGGCGCTTCCTCGCCCTGCGCGCCCTGGGGATAACGCCCGAAGAGCAGGTATTGATAGCCGGTCCCCTGCCGCCAGCCGGCGATGTCCGCCCGCGCGGGCGCGGCAAGCACAAGCGCGGCCGCCAGCGCCAGGAAGGCTGCCTTTCCGAAGGCAAGAAAAGGGCCCCTTTCCCTGCCGCGGAACGCGGCAAAGGGAAAAAGCCCTTTTCTATCGTTGATGTGAGCAAGACGGTCAGGCACGGTTCCCGCCCTCAGGCGCTCTTTCGCTCAGACTGCGAGCGCTTGCGCTCCCTCCGCTGCATGCGGCGCATCTTGCGCAGCTCACGCTTTTTGGGGGCGGGCGGCATGCTGTATACCATGCCCTGATCGAAGCTCACCTTTTCGGGCGGCACTTCCAGCAGGGAAGGATCGTTCAGGTATTTGCCAAACAGCGACAGCATGCCGGAATACACGAAGCCGGAGCAGACGCGCTCATCCACCGTGATGCCCAGCGGCAGGTAGCGCTTGCGCTGCACCTCTCCGTTTTCGCTCAGGCTGAGCTCCCGCTGCACGCTGCCCAGGCTCACAAACAGGGAACAGGTGCCGAAATTGTAGATGTGATGGTAGACGCTCGGCAGCCCGATGGACATGGTGTTGGTAAAGAACATGCTGGTGTGGAAGGGGCTGGCCTCCTGGATCATGCGCGGCATCAGGCCGTAGAGGTCCAGCAGGCGCACAAGGCCCACGATGGGCGTGGCCAGCGCGGGGCTCAGCAGCAGCCGGGCGATCTTATAGGTGGCGTTGTCCACCTCGGGCTTTCTGCCGTTCAGCACGGCCTGAGAGGTGCGTGCCGCCACATCGAACACCGTATCATGCGGATCGAACTTGCACTGCACCACATTTTCCTGCATTTTGCCGTCCGGGCCCTCTCTGAGCACCACAAAGGACACGCTCAGCTCGTTGCGCACGTACATCCGCTTGTTCACCACGAAACGGTTGAGCTCGGGCAGCTCGGAGATGATGCGCACGTAGGCGGCGAAGATCACGTCCATGAAGCTCAGCTTATGGCCCTGAGCGCCCTTGGCCACGATGTAGCGCGCCAGCCGCTCGTAATCGATCTTCGTGTTCAGCATCACCTGCGCGTCGCAGCGCATGGGCATCAGGTAGGGGGTGAGCCCGACAATGGGATCCTCGTCAAAGCGCACGGCGCGCCCGTCCAAACGTCTTCCAAACAATGCGGCATCCTCATCTATATGCTAAAATACGGTTCCTCTTCACTTGGAACAGGGGTATTATAAACACAGACGGCGCGATTGTCAATTTTTACGGGATCTGCAGATAGCCGCTCATCGCATAGCCCGTCTGGCCGCCGTAGCTGATCCTGCTCCAGGTAGAGCCCATGTCCAGCAGGGTGACCACAGTGCCGGAGGGGATGTTGGCGATGATGTTCTTGCTGCTGGCACGGCTGGCGCTGCTGCGCAGGCTCAGCGCGCGGCCCGGCTGGGTGGCCACCATGGCCTGGCCCGCCTTCAGCGTGACCTTGGCCTTCTCCGGCGTGGTGGGGAAGCGCAGGAAGCCCGTGCGCACATAGCCCGTCTTGCCGCCGTAGCTCACGCGCGTCCATTCGCCGCCCTTGGCCAGCACCTTCACCGTCGCCCCCGAGGGGATATTCAGGATGATATTGGCGCGGCCGCTGTCCGATTTGGAGGAGCGCAGGTGCAGCACGCGGCCCCGCTGGGTATCGACCACCGCCGAGGTATCCAGCCCCTTGTCGCCGGCATAGCCCAGGGCCTTGCCGGAATAAAGCTTCTGCAGCGTGGCCGGGCCCGCCGCCCCGTCCATCGTAAGGCCGTTGCGCAGCTGGAAGGCCCGGAGCGAGCTCAGGGTATCGTCTCCGAACACGCCGTCCACCTTCAAAGGATATCCGAGATCCTTCAGCGCCTGCTGCATGCGGCGCACCTCGCTGCCGCGGCTGCCCGCGCGCAGCACGCCGTCGCGGGAGGCATAGTCAAGGCTCAGCTTTTCCAGCGTCGCGGGGCCTGCCTTGCCATCCTCCTTCAGGCCGCTGCGCTGCTGGAACAGCTTGACCGCGGCCACGGTCTGGGGGCCGTAGACACCGTCCACCTTCACCTCGTATTTGAGCGCCTTCAGCGCGCTCTGCATGCTGCGCACGCTGTCGCCCCTGTCGCCCGGCCTCAGCACGCCGTCGCCCGCGGCCAGCGCCGCGGCGGCCGGCAGCAGCATCAGGCACAGCCCCATCGCCAGCGCCCGCCTGAGCCATACTCTGTTGTTTTTCATGGTTCAGCCCTCCTGTATGTGTTCTCTATGTATATGACGGATGAGACGGGCGAAATGTTGCATCCCGCCGAAAATTTTTGTGTTCGAAATCACAAAACGCCGGTCGGAAAAAGAAAAAAGAAACTTTGCGGGATCAAACTGCCCCTGCCGCGTCCAGCGGGCCCCGGCATCAGTGCAGCGCCCTGCCCAGCGCCTCGATGATCTCATTGGACGCTTCGCCGTTTTTTTCCTTGTAGGCCATGCCCCAGTCAAACATGGAGGCGATCACGGGTCTGAGGGAAAGGCCGAGATCGGTCAGCGCATATTCCACCCTCGGCGGCACCTCCGGGTACACGGCGCGCGTGATGAGGCCCTGTTCTTCCATGGCGCGCAGATTGGCCGTGAGCACCTTTTGAGAGATGCCGCTCAGGGATTTTTTCAGTTCGCCAAACCGCTTCGTGCCCATGAACAGATCGCGCAGGATCAATACGACCCAGCGGTTCGAGATCAGGGAAAGCGTCGTCTCCACAGGACAGGCACAGGTTTTGACAGGCACGGTATCCCTCCGCTCCTCCCGGAGCACAGCTTCTGGCAGCATCTTAGCGTCTTTCGGACAGCGTGTCAAAGTTTTTTCGCGGGCAAAAGTCTTTATTTGCCTGAAATGGCACCTCCCGGTAACTATGCCACAATAAAGTGCCTACTTTTCAAGATGTCCGCGCCATGGTACTTTGCCCTTGCAGGCAGGGGCAAGGCCTGCAAGGATACCGCCCCAAGGAGGAAACCCCATGAAAAAACTCATCGCCACCATCCTGTCCGCCACGTTCGCGCTTTCGGCCGCGGCGGCGGCCGAGACCGCTCAGACGTCGGAGCAGATCGACAAGGCGCTCGCCCTGATCGGCACCTTTGCTTCGGGCGATACCCAGCTGGCCGCTTCCCTGCTGAAGGAAGACTATATCCAGCACAACCTCGCTTACGGCACAGGGCGGGAGGCTTTCGTCGCCTCCGTGCAGTACCTTGCCGCCGCTCCCGCCAGGACCACGGTGAACAACATCCGCGCCTTTGAAGACGGAGACTATGTTTTCCTGCAGACCGTGTACAACTTCGCCGGCTCCGGCGAACAGGTGGCCTTTGACATCTTTCGCTTTGAGGACGGGCTGATCGCCGAGCACTGGGACAACCTGGCCCCCGTGGCAGCGCCCAATCCCTCCGGCCGCACCCAGACCGACGGGGCGATGGAAATCACCGACCTTGACAGGACCGAGGAAAACCGTGAGCTGGTCCGCCGCTTCCTGAGCGACGTGATGCAGGGCGGCGACCCCGGCAAGACGGCGGACTACTTTGACCGCGGCGCTTACATCCAGCACAACACGTCGATCGCGGACGGGCTGGACGGCCTGGGGGCCGCGCTGAGCGCCCTGGCCGAACAGGGCATCGCCATGGTCTATGACAGGACCCACATGGTGCTCGCCCAGGGCAACTACGTGCTGGCCGTATCGGAAGGCAGCTTCGGCGGAGCGCCGACCAGCTACTATGACCTCTGGCGCGTGGAAAACGGCAAGATCGCCGAGCACTGGGATGTGATGGAGACCATCGCGGACCGCAGCGCCTGGGCCAACGAGAACGGCAAGTTCTGACGGCACCAAATCATTGAAAACAACATAAAAAGATGGGGCTTCCGAAAGGAAGCCCCATCTTCATGCTGGCCGGCCGCCGGTTCACTCGTCCAGCAGCCCGTCCTCCTGCGCCGCGTCGGAGCTATCCCGCAAATGCCAGCCGGCCTGTCACGGCCCCGGCCGGCGCGGATATCCCCGCAGCCGAACCAGGCGCCGGGTCAGAAAGCCTTCTCCTGCGAGCTCATGATCATCCAGGAAAAGCCGAACTTATCCTCCAGCTGGCCAAAGAGCGGGCTGAAAAAGGTGGGGGAAAGCGGCATCAGCACGCGGCCGCCCTCGGCCAGCCTTTCAAAGGCCAGGCGCAGCCTGTCCAGATCGCTGTGCGACACGCAGATGTTCAGGGCGGGGCTGGGCGCGCTGGGCCGGTCGGGCGGGTTATCGCTGAGCATGATATCGCCCGCGAAGGTCTTCACGTTCGCGTGGATCACCAGGTCTTTCCAGCCGTCCGAAAAGCCCTCCCGCTGGCCCTCCGGCAGCTGGCCGCCGCGCATCACATAGGGCTCGGGCGCGTCAAAGGCGCGGGCATACCAGGCCGCCGCCTCGGCGGCCCGTCCGTTCAGGTTGAGATATATCTCGATCATGGCTTGTTTCCTTTCCCGTCAATGCTTTTGGGTTTTCCCCTTCAGGAATATACCCGAGGCGGAGAAAACATTGCGCGCGTTTCCTCCCTCCGTCCAGAGCGCGGCGGCGGTGCTTGCCTGCGCCGAAGCGACAAAAGAGGGGGCTCCCTCGCGGAACCCCCCTCTTCATGCTGGCCGGCCGCCGGTTCACTCGTCCAGCAGCCCGTCCTCGCTCTCGCCCTCGTCGTCCGCCGGGGCGGCCATGGCCGTCTGGGCAAACTCGGCGCGGATGGTCTGCTCGATCTCCTGCGCCACGTCGGGGTTATCCTGCAGATACTTGCGGGCGTTGTCGCGGCCCTGGCCGATGCGGATGTCCTTGTAGCTGAACCAGGCGCCTGCCTTCTGGATGAGGTCGCGCTGCACGGCCATATCCAGCAGCGTGCCCTCGCGGCTGATGCCCTCGCCGTAGATCAGGTCGAACTCCGCCACGCGGAAGGGCGGGGCCACCTTGTTTTTGACCACCTTCACCTTGGTGCGGTTGCCGATCACGTTGCTGCCGTTCTTCAGCTGCTCGCCGCGGCGCACGTCCAGGCGCACGCTGGCGTAGAATTTCAGCGCGCGGCCGCCGGGCGTGACCTCGGGGTTGCCGTACATCACGCCCACCTTCTCGCGCAGCTGGTTGATGAACAGCGCGATGGAGTTGGTCTTGGAGACCACGCCCGCCAGCTTGCGCATGGCCTGGCTCATCATGCGGGCCTGCAGGCCCACAAAGCTGTCGCCCATCTCGCCGTCGATCTCGGCCCTGGGCACCAGCGCGGCCACGCTGTCCACCACAACGATGTCGATCGCGCCGGAGCGGATGAGCGCCTCCGCGATCTCCAGCGCGTCCTCGCCGGTGTTGGGCTGGCTGACGTACAGCTCCTCAATGTTGACGCCCAGGCGCTTGGCGTAGACCGGGTCGAGCGCGTGCTCGGCGTCGATGAAGGCGGCGATGCCGCCCCGCTTTTGCACCTCGGCCACCACATGCAGGGCCACGGTGGTCTTGCCCGAGGATTCGGGTCCGTAGATCTCGATGATCCTGCCGCGGGGGATGCCGCCGACGCCGAGGGCCATGTCCAGCTCCAGGCAGCCGGTGGGCACCGCGTCCACCTGCAGCTTGGCCTGCGAGCCCAGCTTCATCACCGTGCCGCGGCCAAACTGCTTGTCCAGGTCGGCCAGCGCGCGGTCCAGCGCCAGCACCCTCTCATCCCGCGGGCTTTCCGCCTGCGCCGTCTTTTTCTCTTTTGCTGCCATGGTCTGTGTTATTTCCTTTCGGTTTCTTTCAGTGTCAAGAGCCCTTTGGCCCCCATAAAGTACTGCGCGCCCGAGATCACCGTCAGCGCGCTCATCGCGATGACCAGCGCCATGGTCAGCCATGGCGGCAGAAACAGCAGCGCCGAGAGCACCGAGAAGATCTGCGCGTTGGTCTTGAGCTTGCCCAGCTTGCCCGCCGCGATCACAACGCCCTGCTCCACGGCCACCAGCCGAAGGCCGTCCACCGCCAGCTCCCGCACAGCCACCAGGCAGACCGCCCACCAGGGGAAGAGGCCCTGATGCAGCAGCACGATCATCGCGGAGAGCACCAGGATCTTATCGGCAACAGGGTCGGCAAACTTGCCGAAGTTGGTCACCAGTCCGTGCTTGCGGGCCAGGTAGCCGTCCGCCAGATCGGTCAGCGCCGCCAGAGCGAACACCAGCGCGGCCCAGGGATAGAGCGCGAGCAGCATCAGCAGCAGGCACAGCGGTATCATCAGCACCCGCAGGATCGTGAGCTTGTTTGGCAGATTCATAGCCTCTCCTCACACAGCTCCGCTTTCAGATCGTAGGTATCGGCAGAGGTGATCCTCACCTGCGCGAAATCCCCGATATTCAGCCGGCGGTCGGTCCCGATCAGTATGATGCCGTCCGCGTCCGGCGCCTCCCACTGGGTGCGGGCCGTGTACATGCCCCCGCGCCGCCCCGTGACGAGCGCGCGGCAGACGCTGCCGACGCGCTTTTCGTTTTCCTCGCGGCTGATCGCGGCCTGCTGCTGCATCAGGCGGTCCAGCCTGTGCTGCTTGACCTCCTCGGGGATCTGGTCCGGCATCGCGGCGGCGGCGGTATCCTCCTCCGGGGAGTAGGCGAAGGCCCCCATGCGGTCAAAGCGTATCTCGCGGCAGAAGGCCATCAGCTCTTCAAAATCTTCCTCCGTCTCNNCCGGGGAAGCCCACGATGAAGGTGGTGCGCAGCGCGAAGCCCAGGGCGCGCGCGTACAGCAGCGTCTCGCGCGTCCTGTCGATATCTCCCCTGCGGCGCATGGCCTTCAGTATCTTTTTGGAGGCGTGCTGCAGCGGCAGATCGAGGTAGCGGCAGATGTTTTCATGCGCCGCCATCTCGTCGATCAGCGCTTTGTCGGTGCCGTCCGGATAGCAGTAGAGCACGCGCAGCCATTCAAGCCCCGGCGTTTCCTCCGCCGCGCGGCGCATCAGATCCTTCAGCCGCTCCTTCCCCAGATCGCGCCCCCAGGCGGTGGTATCCTGCGCCACCAGGATCTGCTCCTTCACGCCGGAAGCGGCCAGCCGCTTCATCTCGCCCAGTATCTCCTCCATGCCGCGCGACTGATGGCGGCCGCGGATCAGGGGTATGGCGCAGAAGGCGCAGCGGTTGTCGCAGCCCTCGCCGATGCGCACATAGGCGGAGTAGCCTGGCGTGGTCAGCACACGGCCGCACTCTAAAAAGCCCTGCCTGCGCTCGGTGTTCATGCGCCGCTCGCCGGTTTCCAGCGCGGCGGAGATGGCCTCGGCCAGCGTGCCGTACTGGGTGACGCCGCTGAGCACGTCGATCTGCGGGATCTCGCGCATCAGCTCCTCACCGTAGCGCTGCGCCAGGCACCCGGTCACCACCAGGGCCCGGCACCGGCCCTTTTCTTTATATTGGGCCATCTCAAAGATGGCGTCGATGGATTCTTCCTTGGCGGAGGTGATGAAGCCGCAGGTGTTCACCACCAGCACCTCCGCCTCCGCCGGTTTCTCGGTCAGCTCATAGCCGGCCCCGCCCAGCAGCGACAGCATTTCCTCCGTATCGACACGGTTTTTCGCGCAGCCCAGCGAAACGACCCCTACCTTCATTCACATTCCTCACAGTTTGTTCGCGGTATTGATACCATCTGTCATTATAGCATAGCCAAAACGGGGTCACAAGCAAATGATGCGAACATATATTCGTGCATTCTTTGACAAGGTTTGACCGTCCCCCGCGGCCGTGCTATCATGGCGCCATTCCCGCACAGAACGTTCGGCCCCGGCCGAAGAAAGCTACAGTATGCAAAAGAAAACCGCCATCGTCTGCGCCCTGCTCGCCGCCGTCTGCTACGGCGTCGGCGCGCCCTTTTCCAAGCTGCTGCTTGAAAGGATCAGCCCCCAGCTGATGGCGGCGCTGCTCTACCTGGGGGCGGGCCTGGGCATGGGGCTTTTCTCCCTGCTGCGCCGCGGCGCGGGCGGCGGGAAGCGCGAAAAAAAGCTGTCGCGGCGCGAGCTGCCCTATGTGCTCGCCATGATCGCGCTGGACGTCGCGGCCCCCATCTGCCTGATGCTGGCGCTGCGGCTGACTTCCTCCGCCACGGTTTCGCTGCTCAACAATTTTGAGATCGCAGCCACGGCCGTCATCGCCTTCGCCCTCTTTAGGGAACCCATCTCCGGGCGGCTCTGGGCGGCCATCGCGCTGGTGACGGCGGGCAGCCTGCTGCTCTCGGTGGAGGATTTCCGCAGCTTCACCTTTTCGCCGGGCGCGCTGCTGGCGCTGCTGGCCTGCGCCCTCTGGGGCCTTGAAAACAACTGCACGCGCGTGCTTTCTTCAAAAGACCCCCTCCAGATCGTCGTTATCAAGGGCCTGGGCTCCGGCCTGGGCGCGCTGCTGGTGGCCCTTCTCTCGGGCGGCCTGCGCCTTGACGCGCTCTATGCCGCCCTCGCGCTGCTGCTGGGCCTGTTTGCCTATGGCCTCAGCATCTGGTTTTACATCCGCGCGCAGAGGGACCTTGGCGCGGCCCGCACCAGCGCCTACTACGCCTTCGCGCCCTTTGTTGGCATGCTGGTCTCCTTCGCCGTGTTCGGGGAGAGCCTTTCCCTCAGCTTCGCCTTCGCGCTGGCGCTGATGCTGCTGGGGGCCTTCGCCGCCTCCTTTGGGCAGGCGGAGGAAAAAACGGAAGAAAAGCAGCCTATCTGATGCCCGGCATCCGCCGCTGCAGCACCTCGTCCCTGGCCACGCTGTAGCCGAAGAAGCCCTCCGGCCCGCCCACGGGCACATACTCCCCGTGGCTGTAGGCCATCAGGCCGGCCCGGCTCAGATCCAGACGGCCCCGCTCGTCCAGCAGGCGCTCCTGCGCGCCCACGGCCACGATCTCCGCAAGAAACATATGATGCGAGCCCAGCTCCAGCTTGCTGCGCACAAGGCAGCTGAGGTACAGCGGGCTTTCCTGAATGCAGGGCGCCAGCGTGAGGCCTTCCGCGGGCAGCGCGTGCAGGCCGCAGCTGGCGAACTTATCCACGTCCCGGCCGGAGCGCACGCCGCAGAAATCCGCGGCCTTGAGCAGCTCGCGGCTGACAAGGTTGACCGTGAATTCGCCCGTCCTGTCGATGATCCCATAGGAAAAGCGGCCGGGCCGTATGGAAACGGACAGCATCGGCGGCTCGGAATTGACGGTGCCGAGCCAGGCCACGGTGATGATGTTGGGCGCGCCGGCCTCCTGCGCGCAGCCGAGCATGGCCAGCGACGCGGGGGCCAGCAGCGTGCCCCTGCCGATGGATCTGAAAGGCATATCTATCTTCCCCTCTCTGTCAAAGGGCGGTCAGTAATCCCCGATCCCCCGAAGGGGGTCCGGCTCGCGCAGGTCGCGCGCGTTGGTGAACATGGTGCGGGTGATGATGGCCCCGTTGCGGTAATAGAGGCTCACCAGCGGGCAGTCCTCCACGAACTGGGCCTGTATCTCATACAGCTTGAGCATGTAGGCGTCCCTGTCCAGGGTGGAGCGCAGGTCGCTGAACAGCTTGTCCATCCTCTCCGACTTGTAGCGCATGTAGTTGCCCGTGTTGCCGCTGATCAGAAGGAAGCCCGGGTCGGGCACGGCGTCCATATTGAAGGCGACCAGCGCCAGGTCGAAGGTGCCCGCCTTCAGCTTGGCCTGCGCCTGGCTGAAGGGCAGCACGGTGACGCGCGCCTCGATGCCCACTGTTTTCAGCATGGAGGCGATCTGCTGCGCCGCGGCCATCCTGGCGCTGTCGCTGCCCTCGTCGTAGACGATGAAGCTCAGGCTCAGCTTTTTGCGCGTGCCGTCGATCATCTTGGTGAGGATGCCGTCCTCATTGGGGTCGCTCCAGCCCGCCTCCGCCAGCAGGGCCCTGGCGCGCTCCGTATCCTGCCGGAGCACGCTGCGCACGCCCCCCTGCATCCAGGTGCCGGTGGGCATCAGCGTGTCGCTGCGGGTGACCATGCTCATGTAGCTGCCCCCCGCGAGCGACTCGATATTGATGGCAAAGCGGATGGCCTTGCGCACCTTGACGTCCGCCAGCTCGTAGGACTGGTAGTTGAACAGCAGCGTCTCCAGCTGCTTGGTGCGGTAGCTGATGTTGAGCGTGCTCACGCCGCTGCGGTACTGCGCGGCGTTGAGCGCGCGGGTGAGGATGGCGTCCACGCGGTTGAACTCGTAGCTGTTCATCAGGTCGGCCTGCGAGGCGTGGAAGATGGTCATGATCTCATCCAGCTGCAGCGAGCCGCCCCACCAGGCGGTGTTGGCCGTGAGCATCAGATAGTTCTCCGGCACGTACTTGGCCACGACAAAGGGGCCGGAGCCCGGCGGCTGGCTGGCCTGCACGCCGGAGGCGGGCAGCACGGGGAAGGTCATGCCGAAGATGAAGCCGTAATTTTTGCGCTTGGCGCGGATCTCCACCGTGCGCTCGCCCGCGGCGCGCACGGATTCGATCAGGTAGCGCAGCGAGGCATAGGGCCCGCGGTAGCTGACCCCTTCCTCGGTCGCCAGGCGCAGGATCTCGTTGACCGTGGCCTCCACATCCTGCGCGGTGACGGGGCTTCCGTCGTGGAACACGGCCTCCTCGCGCAGATAGAAGGTCCAGGTGCTGCCGTCGGTGCTGGTTTCCCAGCGCTCAGCCAGCGCGGGCCTGGGGGTGTAATCGTCGCCGATCTCGATCAGGCCCTCATACACCAGCGAGGTCATGGCCATCAGATCACGCTCGGGCAGCACCAGGGGGTTCAGGTGCTCGCCGGTGCCGCCCACCATCCCGAAGGTGATAGAGCGGCCGCGCGCTGCGCCCGCCTGGGAAAGGGCGGGCATGGCGCACAGGCTCAGCGCCAGCGCAAGGGCAAGTATTCTTTTCATTGCGTCACCACCTCCTGAAGGGCTCAATGCGTGCTGTCGTATTCATAGAACAGCGCGTAGGCCCTCATCACCTTGCCCACATAGTCCCGCGTATCGTCGGTGGGGATCTGGTCAAGGCGCAGCGTGCGCCTGTCATCCGCGTACTTGAGGGCCCAGAGCTTCACGTTGTTGGCGCCGGCGTGGTAGGCCGCGGCGATCATCACCGGGTCACCGGCGAACTGAGAGCTCAGGTAGCCGATATACCACGCGCCGAAACGGATATTGAGCGCGGGATCAAACAAAAGCTCGTAGCTGTAGGGGCGCACGGCCAGCCGGCCCGCCAGCCACTCGCCCGTATCCTGCATGATCTGCATCAGGCCCCTGGCCCCCACCTGCGATTCGGCCTTGGGGTCGTAATGGCTCTCCCTGGCGATGACGGCGGAAATGAAGGAGCGGTCCACCTGAAACTCCTGGGCGTACTCCTTGATATACTCGTCAAAGCCGGACGCGCTGCGCATCTGAACGTAGTAGCCCAGCTCCTTCTCATGCTGCTCGATCTGCCGCTGCCGCTCGTCGCGCAGGGCCGTCAGCCTGCCCTGCGCGCCGGAATAGCGCAGGAAGCTGAGCGCCAGCGTGAGGGCCAGCGCGCCAAGCAGCGCAAGGCGCAGCGCGCGCCCCAGGCCGCCGCGCCGGGGCTGCCGCGAAGGCTCCTCCTGCCTGCGTTCGCTGCGCCTGCGGCGCTCCGCCCCCTCGCGCGGGGGCAGACGGAAGGGGTCCTCCTGCCTTGGCGGCTCAAAGCGCGCGTTGTAGCGCGGGGCGGGCCGCCCGCCGCCAAACTGCCTGCCGTTACTCACCGCGCGCCCTCCTCAGCGCCTGCTGCCACAGCCTGACGGCCTGGGCGGCGCTCTGCTCCTTGGTGCCGCGGGTGTCGATGAAATGGTCGGCCATGCGGCGTTTGCGCCGCAGGGGCAGCTGTGCGCGCACGCGCCGCAGCGACTGGCAGAAGCTGTGCCCGTCGCGCCGCATCAGGCGCAGCACCTGCTCAAAAAAGGGCGCGTAGGCGCACCACACCTCGTCGCACATCCTGTCCCAGCCCACCTCATAGAGCAGGGGCACATCCATCACCAGCGCGGTCAGACCCCTGTGCTCCTCGATCGCGCGCTCGATCTCGGCCAGTATCATGGGGTGCAAAATGGCGTTGAGCGCCTCCAGCCCCTCACGGTTGCCGAACACATAGTCGCCAAAGCGCTTGCGGTCAAGCGTATCGCCGTTAAAAATCCTGTCGCCGAAGCGCTCGCGCAAAAGCGGCAGCGCCGCCCCGCCCGGGGCGGTGAGCGCGTGGGAGATCCCGTCCGCGTCGATCACGAAGGCCCCCTCGCGCACCAGCGCCCTTGCGATGTTGGATTTGCCGCTGGCGATGCCGCCGGTCAGGCCAACGACGTAGGGTCTATTTCGTTTCATACCAGCTGTTTCCCGTTTTGATGTCGCTTCTGAGCGGCACGGACAGGGTGATCACCTGCTCCATGCACTCGCGCAGCAGGCTGACCGCGCGGGCCTCCTCCTCCGTCGGGGCTTCGATGAGCAGCTCGTCGTGGACGGTGAGGATCAGGCGCGAGGCCATGCCCTCGCTGAGCAGCCTGTCGTGCACCCGCACCATGGCGGCCTTGATGATATCGGCCGCCGTCCCCTGGATGGGCATGTTCATGGCCACGCGCTCGCCAAAATTGCGCAGGTTGGCGTTGCCGCTCTTGAGCTCGGGCAGCGCGCGCCTGCGGCCCAGCAGCGTGTGGGCGTATTCGTTGAGGTAGCCGTCCTTCTTGGCGTTCTCCATGAACTCGTGCACCTTGGGGTAGCGCTCGAAGTAGCGGCTGATGAACTCGCCCGCGCGCCTGACGCTGATGCCGATATTGCCGGCCAGGCCGAAATCGCTGATGCCGTAGACGATGCCGAAGTTGACCGCCTTGGCGGCCGAGCGCATCTCGGCCGTCACCTGCTGCATGGGCACGCCGTTTATCTCCGCCGCGGTGCGGGTGTGGATGTCCTGCCCGCGGTTGAAGGCGTCCTGCATGGCGGCGTCGCCCGACATATGGGCCAGCACGCGCAGCTCGATCTGGGAATAGTCGCCGTCCACCAGCACGCAGCCGGGCCTGGCCACAAAGGCGCGGCGGATCTCCCGCCCCAGGGCCGTGCGCACGGGGATGTTCTGCAGGTTGGGCTCGTTGGAGCTGATGCGCCCCGTGGCCGTGCCCACCTGGTCAAAGGTGGTGTGGATGCGGCCGCTCTCGTCCACCTTGCGCAGCAGGCCGTCGATGTAGGTGCCGTTCAGCTTGACGATCTGGCGGTATTCCAGAATTTTGTCGATGGCCGGGTGCAGCGGGCGCAGCCCTTCCAGCGTGTCGGCGTCGGTAGAATAGCCCGTGCGCGTCCTGCGGCCGGAGGGCAGTCCCAGATCCTCATACAATACCTTGCCCAGCTGCTGGGGGCTGTTGATATTGAAGCCCCTGACGCCCGTCAGGGCGTAGATCTCCTCCTGCAGCTCGCGCGTGCGCGCGTTGAAGCTCTCGCCCATCTCGATCAGCGGAGCCTTATCCACCTGGAAGCCCTCGACCTCCATGTCAAACAGCACGCGCACCAGCGGCAGCTCGATCTCACGGTACAGGCGCTCCATGCCGTCGTCCCGCAGACCCTCCAGGCGGCTCTTCAGCAGCAGGGCCACGCCCTGCGCGTCCTGCGAGGCAAAGCGGGAAAGCTCATAGCCCTTTTCCTGCGGGTTGCGCAGGTAGCACAGCACCATGGTATCGTGCAGCACCTCGGGCAGCGGCAGGTCCAGCGCCTTCATGCGGTGCAGAAAGCGCTTGGCGTCGTGCGTGATGAGCCCCGTCCTTTGCAGCACGGGAGCCACGGCCCGCAGCGCCTCCTCCATGGTGGGGCCGGAGGCGGAGGAGAACAGATCCTGCTGCGGCTCGCTCAGCTTCAGGCGGACGGCCTGCCCGTCGGGCTTGGCAAAGCTCAGCGCATCCTCGCCCAGGTAAAGGATCAGGCTGCCGCGGCCCAGATAGCGCGCAAAGCCGATCAGCTCCTCCGCGCCGGCGGCCTCCGCGGGGGCGGGCAGCGCCGCCTCCTCCCCGCTGTCCGCCTTGATCTCGGCAGCGTCCGCGAGCTTCATCACCTCAGAGGCGATCACATTGAGCTGGTATTTTTTCAGGATCGGCAGCGCGCCCTGCAGGCGGTTCACCGTCCAGTCGCCGAAGGCGGCGGTCAGCGGCGCGTTCCTGTCGATGGTGGCCAGCCGCTTTGACATGCGGGCCAGATCCATGTTGGCGCGCACCTTTTCCCCGAGCTTTCCTTTGATCTCGTCTGCGTGCTCCAGCACGCCCTCCAGCGTGCCGTAGCTTTCCAGCAGCTTGACCGCGGTCTTGTCGCCAACGCCCGGGATGCCCGGGATGTTGTCGCTGCTGTCGCCCATCAGGCCCTTCCAGTCGGGCACCTGCTCGGGGCTGACGCCGAAGTATTCCTTGACGCCCTGGGCGTCAAAGAGCACGGTCTCCGAAATGCCGCGCCTGGTGAACAGCATCCTGGTGCCGCCGCCCACCAGCTGCAGCGCGTCCCGGTCGCCCGTGAGCAGCAGGGCCTCGATGCCCCGCTCGTCCGCCTGCTTTGAAATGGTGCCTAGGATATCGTCGGCCTCCCAGCGCGGCAGGATCACCACGCCGATGCCCATGGCGCGCAGTATCTCCTGGATCAGGGGAAACTGGGGCCGCAGCTCATCGGGCATGGGCGCACGCCCGGCCTTGTATTCCTCATAGCCCTCGTGGCGGAAGGTGGGCGTGTGGTCGTCGAAGGCCACGGCGCAGTACTGCGGCCGCTGCTCGCGGAACACCCGCAGCAGCATGCTCAAAAAGCCGTGCACGGCATTGGTCGGCACCCCCTCCGCGTCCATCGGCGGCAGCGCGTGGTAGGCCCTGTACATCAGGCTGTGCCCGTCCACGATGACGCAGCGCTCCTGCACCCTGATCACCTCCCTTTGATGGGCTTATTGTAGCATAGATGGGTCCGGGCCGAAAGCGCGCCGGATCTTCACGCTAAAAACCGCTCTTCAGGCCCAGCTCGTGCAGCTTGTCCTCCACGCTTTCGCGCGTTCTGTCCAGGCCCCTGGCCATGGCTTCCAGCGGCAGCCCCATGGCGGCCTGGGCCCTGAGGCGGCTCACTTCGCTCTGCGACCAGGGCACCTCCACCGCGTAGCGGCTCCGCACCAGGCGGGACAGCGCGGCGGTATCCCAGGGGCCGCCCGACCCAAGCAGTTCATCCAGGTGCAGCAGGAAGTCGAGAAAGGCTTCTCCGTACTGCGCCGCGCGCTGCGCGCCCACGCCGGGCACGGTCAGCAGCTCCTCCCTGCTGCGGGGCTTCAGGCGCTCCATCTCGCGCAGGCTGGCATCCGAAAACACCACGTAGGCGGGGATGCCGTTTTCCTTGGCGACCATGTTGCGCAGCGCGCGCAGGGCGGCAAAGCGCAGCTCTCGCCCATCGGCGGCGGGGGACGCCGCCGCGGCCCGCTTCTTCAGGGCGGCCTCGCCGGCCAGGCTCAGGCACACGGAGCAGTTGCCGCAGTAGGCGGGGGCGTCCGTCTGGCCGAAATACTCCAGCAGCCTGCGCCGCAGGCAGCGCCTGCCGGTGGCGTAAAAGGTCATCTCCTTCAGGCGCTCCTTTTCAAGCGCGGTGAGGCGCTCCCGCTCTTCCTCCGTCAGTTCCGGGTTCTGCTCGCCGTGGTCGATCATCCAGGCGGCCAGCGCCACGTCCTTCCTGGCGTAGAGCAGGATGCAGTCGGCGGGCGAGCCGTCGCGCCCCGCCCGGCCCGCCTCCTGATAATAGCTTTCAAGGTTCTTGGGCATGTTGTAATGCAGCACGAGCTGCACGTTGGATTTGTCGATGCCCATGCCGAAGGCGTTGGTGGCCACCATCAGCTGCGCGCGGTCGAACTGGAAGTCGTCCTGTGCCTCGCGCCGCTCCTCCTCCGGCATACCCGCGTGATAGCGGCAGGCGGCGTAGCCCCGCGCGCGCAGCAGCGAGCAGACCTCGTCCACCGTCCTTCGGGTGGCGCAGTAGATGATGCCCGGCGCGCCGCGCCGCTGCGCGAGCAGCTCCAGCATGGCCTCGTCCTTGTCGCGCGGGTGAAAGACCAGAAAGCGAAGGTTGGGCCTGTCAAAGCCCGTCACGCGGATGAGCGGCTCCCTGAGGCGCAGCAGGCGGATGATGTCGTCCCTCACCTGCCCTGTGGCCGTGGCGGTAAAGGCGCAAAGCGGCGGGCGCTCGGGCAGCCGCTCCATGAAGCGGGGGATGGACAGATAGGCGGGCCGGAAATCCTGCCCCCAGTGGGAGACGCAGTGCGCCTCGTCCACCGCCACCAGCGCGGGCGGGCAAAGCCCCGCAAAGCGCAGAAAGCCGGGCGTCAGAAGGCGCTCCGGCGCGGCATACACGATCTTATACTGCCCCTGCGCCGCCCGCTCCAGCGCCAGACGGCACTGCGCGGGCGTGAGGGCACTGTTGATGTAGGCGGCGGGCACGCCCGCCTGCCTGAGCGCCGCCACCTGATCCTTCATCAGGGAGATCAGCGGCGAGACGACCAGGGTGACACCGCGCAGCAGCAGCGCGGGGATCTGATAGCAGACGGATTTGCCGGCGCCCGTGGGCATGATGCCCAGCGCGTCGCCGCCCGCCAGCAGCGTATCAATCAGCGCCTCCTGCCCGGGGCGGAAGGCGCTGTGACCAAAGACCTGTCTGAGGGCTTCGTATTTATCCACGTCGATCGGCAACCGGGGGCTCAGCGGATCACTCTCAGCTTGCCCAGCGGCAGCAGCACCATCTTGGCGTGGCCCACGATCATATCCCCGCTCAGCGGGCCCACCGCGGGCGAGCGGCTGTCGTTGGAATTGGCGCGGTTGTCGCCCAGCACAAAATACTCGTTCTCGCCCAGCGTATAGCGGCCGAAATCGCGCCCGCCGAGCTTGTCGGCATCGATATAAGGCTCGTCCACCAGTTGGTCGTTGAGGTAGAGGTGCCCGCCCTGCACGGCCACGGTATCGCCCGGCAGGCCCACCAGGCGCTTGACGAAGAGCGTATGCACGGAAAGCTTGATGTCAAGCGGCGCGCCCAGGCGCAGCGAGGTATCCTGATAGCGGTCGGGGTAGCGCACCACCACCACGTCCCCCCGGTTCAGCTTTCCCAGCAGCACCTCGGGCTTGGTGACCAGCATCACCTCGCTGTCGGACAGCGTGCTGTCCATGCTGTGGCCGTCCACGCGCACGGGCTCAAACACAAAATAACGGATCATGCTGGCGATGAGCACCGCGGCCAGCAGGGTGAGCACCCAGCTTAATATCTCCTGCCCCACTGTCTTTTTCTTCTTCTCTTTCGCGGCCTTCTTATCCTGCGCGGCCTCCGCCGGCTTTTCGGCCCTTGTCTCCGTCTCCGCGGCGCTCCCCTGTTTCAGTTCATCCATCGATCTGATTCTCTCCTTCCGCCGCCGGCCTGGGCGCCAGCCCCAGCGTCACCTCCGCCGGCTCCGGCCCCTGCCTGATCAGCTTCCTGCGGCGGCGCAGAAACTCCGCGCGGTCAAGCATCACCACGCGCCCGCAGCCCGAGCAGCGCATCTTGATGTCCGCGCCGATGCGGGTGACCGTCCATTCCTTCGAGCCGCAGGGATGCGCCTTGCGCATCTCAACGACATCGTACAGCCTGATCTCCTCCATGCCGCACCCCTCCGCAATGCAGCCATTATATCAACCCCGGGATATGATGACAAGCAAAGCCCTCCCTGATCTGCTTTTGTGACAGTCCGGGCGCAGCGGCGCTGCGCCGGCTGAGCGAGACAACGCAATAGCGGAAAAGAACGGGCCTGTCAAAGCACTCAGGGTTAATTTCGGTATAAAATTTTCGGGGCCCGGCCCCGGTTTTACGGCCGCGCCGTCCGTGTATACTGTTAGTAGACCCGAAAGGAGGGCAAGCTATGGATCAAAATGACAACAACCGCAATCAGCCCGCGGGCAGCGGGCACAGCGACAGCCCGATCAAGCAGGCTGCCATGGCCGCCTTCGGCGCCCTGTCCAGCGCCGCCCAGAAAGCGGCGGATGTGATCGGGGAAGCCGTCTCCAAGGAAAACCGTGAGAAATACGCCAAAAAGGGCGAAGAGACCTTCAGCGCCGTCAAGGACAAGGGGGAGGACATCTTCCGCCAGGTCAAGGATTTGGGCGCGCAGACCGTTGAAAGCATCAAGGCCGCGATGGAAGACCCGGCCGTCAAGCCCTACACCACCCCCGAGGCCGCGAAGGAGGCGCTGCAGGGCGCGCTGGAGGACCTGCACAGGGAGGTGGAGAACGACCGCAGGGTGCTGGGAGAAGGGCTGGACGACGATCTGGCCGTCCCCTTTGCCGAGCAGCTGATCCGCGGCCTCCGGGAGCGCGCCACGCTGACCGTCAAGCTGGCCCGCCATCTTCAGGCCCTTGTGCGCGAGCAGCAGGAGGGCCCCGCCGCCCCGGCGGAGGAAGCCCCCGAAGCGCAGGATGAGGACACCTACTTTGACCAGCCCGTGGAGGGCGACATCCCCTACGATTCGCCCGACGCGCCCAGCGAGGAGGGCGACCGCGTGGAGAAAGCCCCGGCCGACGAGGGCCGGGCCTCCGCCACCGCGCCCGACAAAGACAGCAATTTCAGCGTGCTGGAGACCGATATGAAGAACGAGCACCTGAACCAGTCGGTCCCCCCGGAGCTCGGATAGAGCCCCCATGACGGCAAAAGGATGCGCGCAGCCGCGGCATCCCAAGCCTTTGACAAAGCCGGTCTCTTCGACGAAGAGACCGGCTTTAACAGTATAGGCCGAGAGGCCTCTGTCCCCCGCCCGCAGGCGGAGGATCGGCAGGACACGTGCCGCTTTGACGCCCTCATGCTGAACGAAAGCCTTAGCGCACAGACAGACGAAAAACTTTTTCACTTTTGCAAAGCAGAGCGAGGGTGGCGCAGCGGCGCCGCGCTGACTGAGCAAGACAACACAGTTGCGAAAAAGAATGAGCCTGTCAAAGCATGAAGGTTTGAGTGCAGTATCAGCTCATCAGCGTCTTTTCGCCCTCCAGCGCGCGCAGGGCGCTGATCTCCTCAGTGCATTCCAGCACGCCCAGGTATTCGCCTTCGGGGCTGCGCACCGCGTAGTAGCGGATCAGCACAAAGGCGCCGCCGCGCTGGATCCAGTAGGTTTCGCTGTCCTTGCGGCCCTCCCTGAAGGCCCGGATCAGGGCCTCCACCCGGGGCAGGCTCCTGGGCGGATGGCAGTCGGCCACGCGGCGGCCGATGATGGTGCGCGTGCGGGGAAAGACGCGCTTCTTCTGCTCGCTGAAGAAGTGCACCCTGTCGTCCGCGCCCACGAAGGTGACGTCGCAGGGCAGGGTGTTGAGCAGGGCGGTGAGTTCTTCGGCGGTGAAGCCGCCGCTGGGCAGGCGAATGGGCGCGGAGACGGCCGCCTCCGCCGCGTCGCCGCTGCCTCTTGAGTAGGCGCGGGTATCCGACAGGCTCGCGCCCTCCACGCCGTCCGCGAAGGCAAAGCCGATCTGCGCGCTCTCCCCGGCCACCGTTTTGAAATCCTGCTCCGTCAGATGGTTCGCCAGCAGGGGGATGAGGATCTCGTTCTCCTTGCGGATCATGGCGCGCAGCTTTTCCAGCATCTGCGGGATCAGCGCGGTCGCCTCCTCGCGGCGGCCCGCCTCCACGGCGGCGGTGGAGGATTTGATCAGCGCGCGGATCTCATCGTCCACGCCCCACATCACCTTGGGCGGGCCACTGACGCCCGCCTTTTCCAGGTAGGGGAAGAAAAGATTTTCCTTGCGGCGGTAGTGGCGGTCCACCTTGGCCAGCTCCCGCAGCGCCGCCAGCAGGCCCTCGCGCGCGTCCTCGCCGCCGATCATATGCCAGGCCTCGAAGACGGGCAGCAGCATGGCGTCAAGAAAGCTTTCCAGCCCCTCGTTTTCCCGGCGGAAGACGAAGAGCGGGTGGCCGGCGGGCGCTTCCTCCGGCTGCCGCACCGCGCCGTCAAAGAGCGAGGCGTGCACGTCGCACATCCGCTGCACCTCTTCCACCGGCATGCCCTCGTCCATCAGCAGGCGCTCCGCCGCGGCGATCTCATCCGCCGGCACATCCTGAAAGTGCCTTTTGAAATCCTCCCGCACCGCCTGCATATCTTCACCGCGGCTCAGCCGCCCAATGAGCTGCCTGAGCATTTCCTTGCGCTCCATGTTTCTTTCTCCCTTCCTTTCATGAGGCCCCGGCCCCTGACCAGTATACAGGGAATCGCGTCATGAAATATTGATAAATATCAAGTTTAACGGCGTCCATCAAAAAAGGAGGCAAAGACGCGTCTTGCCTCCCGCGGGGACCGCCCCCTCTGTCTGTATCAGGGCAGCAGTTTCAGATACTCTCCGTAGCCCTCTTTTTCCATATCGGCCTTGGGGATAAAGCGCAGCGCGGCGCTGTTGATGCAGTAGCGCAGGCCGCCCAGTTCCCTGGGGCCGTCCTCAAACACATGGCCCAGGTGCGCGTCGCCCGCGGCGCTGCGCACCTCCGTGCGCGCACGGGCCAGCGTATGGTCCGCGTGGCGGGTGAGCAGGCTGTCGTCGATGGGCCGGGAGAAGGCGGGCCAGCCGCAGCCGCTCTCGAACTTATCAGCCGAGACAAAGAGGGGCTCGCCCGTGGTGATGTCCGTATAGATGCCTTCCTCAAAGTTGGCCGCGTACTCGTTGTCGAAGGGGCGCTCGGTGGCGTTCTCCTGCGTGACGGCGTACTGCAGCGGCGTGAGCAGGGCCCTTAATTCTTCCCTGGATCTCTTCTGATAGCGCGTCATGGCGTTTGCGCTTCCTCCGTTTCGGCACTGAGGCCGGTTTTGTTAAAAAGCGAGGCGGGTCCCTTCGGCGCGTTCTTTGGGAACAGCAGGCCGAAGAGCAGCGCAAAGCCCAGCAGCAGTAAAAGGCCCAGAGCCAGCCAGGGCACGCGCCCGGCGCGCGGCTCCCTGTGCCCGCAGCAGGTGCAGCCCTCGCAGCCGCCCGGCTGCGCCTTTTTTCCGCACTCGCTCACAGCAGGGCCTCGATGCGGCCCTTCAGGTGTTCGGGCGTGTCCTGCGGGGCGAAGCGGCCCGCCACCCGGCCTTCTCGGTCCACCAGGAACTTGGTGAAGTTCCACTTGATGGCGCTGCCCAGCATGCCGCCCTTCTCTTTCTTCAGAAAGGTGAAGAGAGGGGCCTCGTTTTCGCCGTTCACGTCGATCTTGGCAAAGCGTGGGAAGGTGGTGTCGTAGTTGAGCGTGCAGAAGCTGTCGATCTCCTCCGCCGTGCCGGGGGCCTGCGCGCCGAACTGGTTGCAGGGAAAATCCAGCACCTCAAAGCCCCTGTCGCCAAACTCGCGCCGCAGGGCCTCCAGGCCCCGGTACTGCGGGGTGAAGCCGCAGCCGGTGGCTGTGTTGACGATCAGCAGCACCTTGCCCCTGTAGGGGGCCAGCGTGGTCTTCTGGCCCTGCTTGTCCAGTATTTCGATATCGTAAATGCTCATGCTCTCATCCTCCTCTGTCCATCATACACGCGCGGGGCGCCCGTGAAACAGGCGGCGCTACTCCGCCCTGCCGCTCTTCGCGCCCGGGCAGGACGAGCAGCCGGAGCAGCCCGCGCAGCCCGTGCAGGAAGCGCCGCTGCGCTTCCTTTTGACCATGCCGCGCACGATGGCGAAGACGGCGGCCGCGAGGGCGGCCACGATGACGATGTTGCCGACGTTTGCCTGGATCCAGCTCATGAGATACTCCTTTCAAGGGACGCGCCCGCCGCGCGGCGGCCTTTTTCCGGGCGCAGCAGCAGGTAGAGGAAAAGGACCAGCACCGCCGCGGCCGCCGCCAGCCCCGCGGGCTGCGCGCCGCCGCCGAACGCGAGGCCGAACTGATACACCATCAGGGAAACGGCGTAGGCCAGCGTCGTCTGGTACAGCACGGCGAACAGCGTCCAGCGCAGGTCGTTCATCTCGCGCCGGATCGCGCCCACGGCGGCAAAGCAGGGCGCGCACAGCAGGTTGAACAGAAGGAAGCTGTAAGCCGCCAGCGGGGTAAAGGCGGCGCGCATGTTCTCCCACACCTGCCAGCCGTTCTCGGCCACTTCCTCAAAGCCGCCGAACAGAATGCCGAAGGTACCGACCACGTTTTCCTTTGCCACAAGACCGGTCACTGTAGCCACGGCAGCCTGCCAGTTGCCCCAGCCGAGGGGCCTGAACAGAAAGGCCACAGCGCCGCCGATGGCGGCCAGAATGCTGTTATCCATCTCCACCATGCCAAAGCCCTGCTCATCCCAGCCGAAGCTGGACGCGAACCAGATAAAAATGGTGGACAGCAGAATGATGGTACCGGCCTTTCTGATAAAGCTCCAGCCCCGCTCCCACATCGAGCGCAGCAGGTTGACGAGGGTGGGCCAGTGGTAGGCGGGCAGTTCCATCACAAAAGGCGCGGGATCGCCCATGAACAGCCTGGTTTTTTTGAGGATGATGCCGCTTAAGATGATGGCCGAAATACCCACAAAGTAGGCGCTGGTGGCCACCCAGCCCGCGCCGCCGAACATGGCGCCGGTAATGAGCGCGATCACGGGCAGCTTGGCCCCGCAGGGCATGAAGCTGGTGGTGATGATGGTCATGCGGCGGTCACGCTCGTTCTCTATGGTGCGCGAGGCCATGATGCCCGGCACGCTGCAGCCGGTGCCGATCAGCATGGGGATGAAGCTCTTGCCCGACAGGCCGAAGCGGCGGAACACCCTGTCCATGATAAAGGCGATGCGGGCCATGTAGCCGCAGGCCTCCAGGAAGGCCAGCAGCAGAAAGAGCACCAGCATCTGCGGCACAAAGCCGAGCACCGCGCCCACGCCCGCCACGATGCCATCCAAGATCAGGCTGCGCAGCCAGGGGGCGACGTTGGTCTTTTCCAGGCCCTCACCCACCAGCGCGGGGATGCCGCGTACCCAGATGCCGTACTCTTCGGGCGCGGGTTCCTTCACCGTCAGCGCGGCCAGATAGTCCTGCTGCGTGGTCAGGTGTTCCTCCTCGATATTGCCCTGGTCGTCGTACAGCCGGGCTGTGGCCGTGAGGCCGGTGGCTTCCCCGGGTTCAAGCCCCGCTTTTTTGGCCGCCTCTTCAAAGGCGCTGATGCGCGCGGCGGGCAGGCGGTAATCCTCCACCGCCTGAGCATAGGCCGCCCCGCCCGTCAGGTGCCAGCCGTCGCCAAAGACGCCGTCGTTGGCCCAATCGGTCGCCCAGCCACCCACCGTGCTGATGGAGATGTAGTACACCAGAAACATCACCAGCGCGAAGATGGGCAGCGCCAGCCAGCGGTTGGTCACCACCCGGTCGATGCGGTCGGAAACCGTCAGTTTGCCGGCAGCGTGTTTTTTGTGCACGCCCTTCAGGATGGAGGCGATGTAGACGTACCGCTCGTTGGTGATGATGCTCTCGGCGTCGTCGTCCAGCTCTTTTTCCACATCGCGGATATCGTTTTCAATGTGCAGCAGTTTACCCTCGGGCAAGCCGAGCTTTTCAAGGACCTTTGCGTCGCGCTCAAAAATCTTGATAGCGTACCAGCGCTGCTGCTCGGGGGGCAGGTCGTGCAGCGCGGCTTCCTCGATATGCGCAAGCGCGTGCTCCACCAGACCGGAGAAGCTGTGCTGCGGTACAGTTTTCCCGGTTTGCGCCGCCTGCACAGCCAGCTCCGCCGCCTTTGCGATGCCGGTATTCTTCAGCGCCGAAATCTCCACCACCGGACAGCCGAGCGCCCTTCCCAGCTCCTGTGTGTTGATGCTGTCGCCGGCTTTTCCGACCACGTCCATCATGTTGATGGCCACCACCACGGGGATGCCAAGTTCGGTGAGCTGGGTGGTAAGGTAAAGGTTGCGCTCCAGGTTCGTGCCGTCCACAATATTCAAAATGGCATCCGGCCTCTCGCTGATCAGGTAGTTGCGGGCCACCACCTCTTCCAGCGTGTAGGGGGAAAGGGAGTAGATACCCGGCAGATCCGTTACGATGACATTCGGGTTTTTCCTGAGCTTCCCCTCTTTCTTTTCCACGGTCACGCCCGGCCAGTTGCCCACGAACTGGTTGGAGCCGGTGAGGGCATTGAATAAAGTGGTTTTGCCGGCGTTGGGGTTGCCGGCCAGCGCGATCCTCAGTTCCATTTCTTCCTCCTACTCCACTTCTATCATTTCGGCGTCGGCCTTGCGCAGGCTCAGTTCGTAGCCGCGCACCGTGATCTCGATAGGGTCGCCCAGCGGGGCCACCCGCACCAGATGCAGCTGCACCCCCTTGGTGATGCCCATATCCATGATGCGGCGCTTGACCGCGCCCTCCCCGTTCAGCCGGAGCACACGGACGGTTTCGCCGACGGCGGCATCGCGCAACGTCTTCATTTCTTTTCCTCCTCTTTCATTCAAACAGTCAGATCATGATCTTTTGCGCCATTTCCCGGCTGATGGCGATGCGGGATTCCTTTACGCTGACAATCACGTTGCCCCCAAGGATGCTGATCACGGAGACGGAACCACCCGGCACAAAGCCAAGATCTTCCAGGTGTTTTTTGATTTCGGGCAGGCCTCCCACCTTCTTGATGATGTTGCTTTCTCCAATAGCGGCAAGTGTTAATGGCATCATAAGCTTCCTATCTCCGGTATTTTTTTGCCAAACTTCCGGCATAAATCGGGTTAGATTTCTCTAACCTCTGTTAGCCTGCGCTAACGCGGCTCTATTCTGTATGATGCGAGCGCGCTTGTCAATAGAATTTTCGGCTCTACCCGAAATTTTGCGGCTTAGTCACAGAGAGGATCACAGGACGCAGGGGCGGGCATCTGTCGAAAATTTGACAGAATAATAAGCATATGCTATGATTGCAATCAGAAAACAAAAAAAGTACAAAACAGGGCTTCCGCCTTGTTTGATGTTATCTTAGCAAAGGAGATGAGCGATATGGCCCAGGCCCCCGCTTCTGTGTCACCTGGCTCCGGTCGGGCAGCGAAGCCGCGGCACAGGAAATGGACGCGCGACGATACGGAGCTGACGCTGCTGGCCCTGCCGACCAGCCTCTGGTACCTGCTTTTCTGCTATCTGCCGATGTTCGGCATCGTGCTGCCCTTTCTCAGCTACAAGATCGTGCCCGGAGCCGGGCTGCTGGGCAGCATATTGCAAAGTGAATTCGTCGGGCTGAAAAACTTCCAGTATTTGTTCAAGGGCGGGCAGATCTGGATCCTGCTGCGCAACACCATCGGCTACAACATCGTCTTCATCATATTGGGCATCGTGGTGCCGGTCACGCTGGCCATCCTGCTCTCCATGCTGCGCAACCAGCGGGGGGGCAAGGTGTACCAGACCATGATGTTCTTTCCCCACTTCCTCAGCTGGGTGGTGGTCAGCTACTTTGTGTACGCCTTCCTGAACGCGCAAAACGGCATCGTGGTCAGCATGCAGAAGGCCATGGGCCTGACCCCCTCCAACTTTTACCGCATGCCGAGGTTCTGGGTCTTCGCCTTCCCGCTGCTCAACCTGTGGAAGGGCGTGGGCAACGGCATGGTGGTGTACCTGGCCGCCATCACGGGCATCGACAACTCGCTGTACGAGGCCGCGCTGATCGACGGGGCGACCAAGCCCCAGCAGGTGCGCTACATCACGCTGCCCAGCCTGAAGCCCATGATCATCATGATGTTCATCCTGTCGGTCGGGCGCATCTTCTACTCTGATTTCGGGCTGTTCTATCAGGTCACGCAGGGCATCCCGCGCTCCATCTACAATGTATCCGCCACCATCGATACCTTCGTCTACCAGAGCCTGCGCTCCTCCATGCCCTACGGCATGATCGCGGCGCCCACCTTTATCCAGTCCGTCGCCTGCTGCGTGACCATCCTGGCGGCCAACGCGCTGATCCGCAGGGTCGACCCGGACAACGCGCTGATATAAGGAGGCCGGCATGGAAAAGCAATACAAAGAAAGCCAATCGCTCAACAACCGGCTCAACCGCATCAAGTGGCCGACCAACCTGGCCTTTAACGCGGTGCTGCTCCTGTTTGCCCTGGCCTGCTTCCTGCCCTTCGTGGTGGTGTTTCTCATCTCCATCACCGATGAGGCCAGCATCACCGCCAGGGGCTACCGGCTGATCCCGGATGCCTTCAGCCTGCAGGCCTACCGCTTTCTGTGGAAGGAGAAGGATCAGATCATCCAGGCTCTGCTGATGTCGCTGGCCACCACGGCCATCGGCACGGTCTGTGGCGTGCTGCTGACCACCGTGCTGGGCTATGTGATGAGCCGGCCCAACTACCGCCTCAAGGGCTTCCTCACCTGGATGGTGTTCATCCCCATGATCTTCAACGGCGGCATGGTGGCCAGCTACGTGATCAACGTGCAGCTGCTCCAGTTCCGCAACGGCCTGCACGCGCTGATCCTGCCGCTGCTGGTCGGCAGCTTCAACGTGGTGATCTGCAAGACCTTTTTCCGCACCACCATCCCGGATTCCATCATCGAATCGGCCAAGATCGACGGCGCGGGCCAGCTGCGCATCTACTTCAGCATCGTGCTGCCCATCTCAAAGCCGGTGCTGGCCACGATGGCGCTGTTTTTAAGCTTCGGCTACTGGAACGACTGGTT
>DBQV01000006.1:66772-69116 GCA_002305755.1 Christensenella sp. UBA1385
GCGAGTCCGTGCGCATGGCCATCGCCGTGCTGATCGTGCTGCCCATCGCGCTGGCCTACCCCTTCTTCCAGAAATACTTTATCTCCGGCCTGACGATCGGCGCGGTGAAGGGCTAAGCCGGTCCCCTTCTTCGGATTTGCCCCTTCGGGGAAATCATATATCTTATTTCAAGGAGGCTCTGAACCCTATGAAGAAACTCCTCTCTCTGGCTCTGGCCCTGCTGATGGTAGCGGGCCTTGTTCCCTACGCGCTGGCGGGGGAAACCACGCCCGTGCGGTGGGTATCGCTGGGCGGCGGCATGCCCGAAAACTATGACAGCTGGAAGGCCAAGGTAGACGCCTACACCACCGAAAAGCTCGGCGTGACCCTGGATGCCGAAGTGCTCAGCTGGGGCGCCTACGGCGACCGCCGCAACGCCATCATCAACGGCGGCGAATACTTTGACATCATCTTCACCGACGGCGGCAGCTACGCGGCGGATATCTCCAAGGGCGTGCTGCTGGACATCAAGCCCCTGCTGGACAAGGTGCCCGAGCTGAAGGCCGTCGTGCCTGCGAGCTTCTGGGACGCCATCACCGTGGACGGCAAGATCTACGCCGTGCCCACGCTGAAGGACAGCGCACTGGCCCACTTCTTTGTGTTTGACCCGGTCATGCTCAAGGACCTGGAGATCGACGTCTCCGGCGTGAAGACCCTGGCCGATCTCGACCCGATCTTCAAAAAGATGAAGGAAGGCGGCATCGAATCCCCCTTCAAGCTGGCCAAGGGCGGCGCCTACCACATGCTGGACGTATATGACGGCGGCGGCATCGGCGTGCCCGTGATGGGCGTGCGCTATGACGACCCGGAGCGCAAGGTGGTCAGCGTGTTTGAGACCGACGAGATCCGCGCCAACCTGGAGCTGCTGCACAAGTGGTACAACGAAGGCATCATCAACGCCGACGCGGCCACCCTGGCCGAGGCCGGCAGTGAGCTGCCCTTCTACGTGGCGCAGGGCTGGGCGGGCGCCTGGACCTACACCAAGGCGGACGGCGTCGTGACCGGCACCACCGTGCCCTTCATCGGCCCCATCTCCTCCGCCGGCACCATCATGGGCAGCATGAACGGCGTGTACGCCGGCACCAGGAACCCCGAAAAGGTGATGGAGTTCCTGCAGCTGGTCAACACCGATACCAAGCTGCGCGACATGATCTGCTACGGCGAAGAGGGCGTCAACTTTGAATATGTGGACGGCCTGGTGCAGCAGAACGTTGAAAAGCCCTGGCCCTGGGCGCGCTATACGCAGGGCAACCACGCCATCCTGACCCCCACCACCGCCAACCCCGACCTGTTTGACGGCATCGCCTGGGTAAACGACAACGCCGTTCCCAGCGTGCTGATGGGCTTCAACCTTGACCGCAGCAAGATCGAGGACGAGCTGACCCAGATCAAGGCCGTGTACGAGAAGTACCTGTCCGAGCTGATCACCGGCACCGCCGACCCCGCCGAGATCGTGCCCGCCATGATGGACGAGCTGAAATCCGTGGGCTTCGACACCGTGATGGCCGAGCTGCAGAGCCAGATCGACGCCTTCTTCGCGAAGTAAGACCAAGCGATAGGCCCCGGGCCGCGGCAGGCATCCGCCCGCCGCGGCCTTTTTATGCCGTTCCGGATTCAATTGATAATATCATATAGATATAGCGTTTTTCCTCCGTCTATGCTATGCTATGCAATGAAAAAACCCAAAAGACCCGGAGAAAGCAGGTGAAAGCATGAATCTACGCGAATCGGGAGAGATGTATCTGGAGACCATCCTGATCCTTTCCGAGAAGGGTAAGCCGGTGCATTCCATCGACGTTGCCAAATATATGAATTTTTCCAAGCCCAGCGTCAGCCGCGCCATCGGCATCCTGCGCGACGCGGGCTATGTGACGGTGGACGATCAGGGACATCTGCAGCTCACGCCCTCTGGGGCGGACATCGCCGAAAAGATCTACGAGCGGCACACCATCCTGACCGATTTCCTGGTGCAGATGGGCGTGGACCGCGTCACCGCGGTGGACGATGCCTGCAAGATCGAGCACGACATCAGCGATAGCAGCTTCGAGGCCATCAAGAAGCGGACGCGGGAGCTGAAAAGGCAGTGAGGCCGGCAGGCGCTTGTGCGGATCCGCGTGAGGGATAAACGGGAGCGGCCGCCCATAGCGGCGCGCGGCGGGGAAGGGCTATGACGGAAAAAGCGCCCATTGGCTTTTTTGACAGCGGCATCGGCGGGCTCAGCGTGCTGCGCTGCGCGCGGCAGGCGCTGCCCCATGAAAACTGCCTGTACTTCGGCGATACCGAAAACGCGCCCTACGGCCTGCGG
>DBQV01000042.1 GCA_002305755.1 Christensenella sp. UBA1385
GTGGTGCTCTTCCTGCCCAGGATGCTGATAGGCTATCACGGGTGAGCGGGGAGGATGCGGATCGGTTCGTTTCCGGCGGGAGAGCTTCGGCTCTCCCGCTTTTTCTTGACACTCCCCTGCCGCGGCTTTATCATCCAGCTTGAATACGCGATGGAGGTTTTGTATGCAGCCGCTGGGCGTGGTGGAGGGGATCGTTTCGCAGGGCAAGAAGATCGGGCGCACGCTGGGCGTGCCGACGGCCAACCTGCCCCTGCCGCCCGAGGAGGGCAGGCCGGAAAACGGCATCTGGGTGGCGGAGGTCAGCTTCCCGGAGGAAGGGGGAGCGGCGCACGAGGCCGTGCTCAGCCAGGGCTTCCACCCCACGCTGCCCGAGGGCGGGCCCACAGTGGAGGTCTACCTGCTGGATTTCAGGGAGGATCTCTACGGCAGGCGCATCCGGGTGAGCTATCTGCACTACATACGGCCCGAGATCAGATTTGACAGCAGGGAAGCGCTGCGCGAGATGATGCAGAGGGATATTGCCATCGCGCGGGGCTGGTTCCGGGCGCGGGCGGCGGGCAGGCCCCTTTTGCGCGAGCTGGCGGGCGGCTTTTACCGGCAGGGCTATAACTGCGCGGAGGCCCTGCTGCGGGGCATCGACGCCTACGCGGGGCTTGGGCTTTCCGGTGAGGCGCTGCGCCTGGCCGCGGGCTTTGGCGGCGGCATGGGCTGCGGGGATGTCTGCGGCGCGCTGACCGGGGCTGTGATGGGCCTGAGCGCCCTTGCGGTGAAGGACAGGGCGCATAACACGCCCGGCTTTTCCGAGCTGTGCGCGCAGTGGGTAGAGAGCTTCCGGCGCAATCTGGGCGGGACGCTCTGCGCCGAGCTGAAGCCCAGGTACAAAACAGCGGAGCAGGGCTGCCTTGATACCGTGCTGCGCGCGGCGGACAGCTTTGAAAACTATGTGCTGGCAAGCGGCATCAGCCTCTGAGGCCGCCTGAAGAAAGGAACGGAACAATGGAAAGCAAGCGGCGCATCGTGGTCAAGGTGGGCACCTCCACGCTGACCCACCCCAACGGCCGCACCAACCTGCGGGAGATGGAGCGGCTGGTGCGCGTGATCAGCGACATCATGAACGGGGGCACGCAGGTGGCCCTGGTCACCTCTGGCGCCATCGGCATCGGCGTGGGCAAGCTGGGCCTTAAGGAGCGCCCTAAGGATACCCCCGGCAAGCAGGCCGCGGCCACCGTGGGCCAGTGCGAGCTGATGTTCATGTACGACAAGATGTTTTCGGAATACGGGCACAAGGTGGGCCAGCTGCTGATCACCCGCGAGGATGTGGAGGATGAGAAGCGGCACGCCAACCTGATCGCCTGCTTTGACCGCCTGTTTGAGATGGGCGTGCTGCCCGTCATCAACGAGAACGACGCCGTGGCGGTGGAGGAGATCGTCTACGGCGACAACGACAGCCTCTCGGCCATCGTAGCCCGGCTGGTGAAGGCGGATACGCTCTTCATCCTCAGCGACATCGACGCGCTCTACGACGCCGACCCGCGCAGGAACCCGCAGGCCCGCCGCGTGCCACGGGTGAGCGAGATCACGCCCGAGCTGCGCGCGGCCTGCGCGGGCGCGGGCAGCGGCCTTGGCGTGGGCGGCATGGAGACCAAGCTGCACGCCGCCGAGATCGCGCGCGAGGGCGGCATCAGCACCGTCATCATCAACGGCACCCCGCCGGACAACCTGTATAGCGCGCTGGAGGGGGCCGACATCGGCACCGTGTTTGAAGGAGGCAGCCATGCTTGAAGCCATGGGTCAAAGGGCCGCCGCGGCCGAAAAGGCGCTGGCGCAGTCCGCAAACGAAGTGAGAAACAGGGCGCTGCTGGAAATGGCGCGCCTATTGCGCGAGGAGCCGGAAGGGATATTGCGTGCCAACGGGGAAGACCTGGCCGCGGCCTGGGAGCTTTCCGCCGCCATGCGGGACCGCCTGCTGCTGGACAGGCGGCGCCTGGAGGGCATCGCCTCCGCGATGGAGGAGATCGCTGCCCTGCCCGACCCGCTGGGGCGGGTATTGTTTGAAGATACGCGGCCCAACGGCCTGCATATCCGCCGCCTGTCCGTGCCGCTGGGCGTGATCGCCGTGATCTATGAGGCGCGGCCCAACGTGACGATGGACGCCGCGGCCATGTGCCTGAAAAGCGGCAACGCCGTCATCCTGCGCGGCGGCAAGGAGGCCATCCGCAGCAATACCGCGCTGGCGGATCTGGCCAGAAGGGCCTGCCTGCTGGCGGGCCTTGCGGAGGACTGCGTGCAGCTGGTCGGCGATACGGAGCGGGAGAGCGCGCTGGCGCTGATGCGCCTTTCGGGCTATGTGGACCTGCTGATCCCCCGCGGCGGCCGCGGGCTGATCCAAAGCGCCCTGCAGAACGCCACCGTGCCCGTGCTTCAGACGGGCGAGGGCGTGTGCCACATCTATGTGGACAGGGCGGCGGACCTTGACATGGCCATAGCCGTGACGGTGAACGCCAAGGTGAGCCGCCCCAGCGTGTGCAACGCGGCGGAATGCCTGCTGATCCATCAGGACGCTGCCGAACGCCTCCTGCCCGCCATCGCCGCCGCCCTGATGGACAGGGGCGTGGAGCTGCGGGGCGACGAGGCGGCCTGCCGCCTGGTGCCCGGCATGAAGCCCGCGCAGGAGAGCGACTTTGGAAAAGAATACAACGACCTCATCATGGCCGTGCGCGTGGTGGAGGGCCTTGACGGGGCGCTGGCCCATATCGCCCGCTATGGCACCCGTCATTCCGAGGCCATCATCACCGGAGATGAGTCCGCCGCGCGCCGCTTTTTGAGCGAGGTGGACGCCGCCGCCGTCTACCACAATGCCTCCACCCGCTTTACCGACGGGGGCGAATTCGGCTTCGGCGCGGAGATCGGCATCGCCACCCAGAAGCTGCACTGCCGCGGCCCGGTGGACATCAAGGCCCTGACCAGCACCAAGTATGTGATCGAGGGCAAGGGGCAGGTACGGTAGGATACGATAGGATACGAATACGAAGCGGGAAGGGGCGCTTTTGAAAAAGCGCCCCTTCCCGTACCCATCCCCCGAAAACTTTACTTTGGGGCGATGACTGCCACGATGTTCCCCTGGTAAAGTTCTTTGGGGGTTTGGGGGATTTCTTTCAAGAAATCCCCCAAAAATCCTCCGTCCCTTCCCTCTTTTACAGGCAGGCCCTGAAAATCTCCTCGATGTCCTCGTTATTGAGGGGCACGAAGGCTTTTTCCAGCCGGCCGCCGCGGTTGGCGTGGGCGGCCATGGCTTTGAAGTGCTCGGTGCCGATGCCCAGCTCCGAGAGCGTCATGGGGATGCCGGCCTCGCGGTAGAAATTTTCCAGCTGGTCGATGCCCTCCTGCGCGAGGGCGAGCTCATCGTCGTTTTCAAGGCCCCAGACCTTCCTGGCAAAACGGGTGAAGCGCCAGAGGCAGGAGGGGTCCTTTTTCAGGATGTGCCGCATCCAGCGGGGCGTCAGGATGGCCAGGCCCACGCCGTGCGTGATGTCGTAGTAGGCGGAGAGCTCATGTTCCATGGCGTGGCAGGGCCAGAAGGTGGGCTGCTTGCCGTACTCCGGTATGCCGGAGCAGGCCACGGAGGAGATGGCCATCAGGTTGGCGCGGGCGGCGTAATGATCGGGCTCCTGCAGCGCGATGGGCAGGTACTTGATGGCGGCCGTCAGCACGCCCTCGGCGATGCTGTCGGACAGATCGCTGTCCTCGGTGCGGGAGAAATAGCCCTCGAAGATGTGGCTCATGATGTCCGCCGCGCCCGCCGCCGTGTGATAGGCGGGCACGGAGAAGGTGTAGCTGGGGTCGCAGATGGAGACGGCGGGGTAGGTGAACATGTTGCCCAGCTTTTTTCTGAGCTTCAGGTTGCTGATCACGCCGCCGCCGTCAAACTCGCTGCCCGTGGCGCTGAGGGTGAGGATGTCTACCAGCGGCAGGGCCTTCAGCGCGCCGTGCTCGGATTCGACCATCTGCCACAGATCCCCCTCGTAGAAGACGCCCGCCGCGATGGCCTTGGAGCAGTCGATGGTGCTGCCGCCGCCCACGGCGAGGATGACCTCGACGCCGCGTTCTTTGCACAGCCGCACGCCCTCCTCTACCGATTCGATGCGGGGATTGGGCTCGATGCCGCCGAGCTCCGTCACGGCAAAGCCGCCTTTGTTAAGGATATCCATCACCTCGCCGTACAGCCCGGTCTTTTTGATGGAACCGCCGCCGTAGGTGAGCAGCACCCGGGTGCCGAAGGCCCGCAGCGCCTCGTCCAGATGGGCGATCTGGCCCCGGCCGAAATACAGCCTGGTGGGAATATCATGGATGAAATTCAGCATTCAATGTTCTCCTTGCTTGGAAAGTCAGAAAGCGGGGCTGTCCGGATCGGCGGCGCAGCCCACGCAGCCCTTGGGATCTGCGGTCAGCGGCAGGCTCCGGCGGGTGGGGTTTCGGTCAGACGCTCAGGGCAGGAACTTGCCGGAGGCCAGGTAGAGCTGATACCACTCGCGGTGAGAGAGCCTGACGCCGGAGGCGGCGCAGATCTCCCTCAGGTGCTGCGGGTTCATGGTGCCCACGATCGCCTGCATCTTCGCCGGATGGCGGAGGATCCACGCGATGGCGACCGCCGATTTGGATACGCCCCACTTGCCGCCCAGCTCGTCCAGGGCGCGGTTCAGCTCCGGGAAGTCCGGGTGGTCGATGAAGGAGCCCTTGAACATGCCGAACTGCAGCGGCGACCAGGCCTGCACCGTGATCTCATGCAGACGGCAGTAGTCCAGTATGCCGTTGTCCCGGTCGATGGAGCGCTCGGTGGTCAGGTTGTTCAGGTAGAGCCCGCCGTCGATCAGCTGGGTCTGGTCGAGGGAGAACTGCAGCTGGTTGAACACCAGCGGCCGGCTCACGTATTTTTTCAGCAGCTCCAGCTGGCCGGGCGTCACGTTGCTCACGCCGAAGTGGCGCACCTTGCCGCTGCGGTAAAGCGTGTCGAAGGCCTCGGCCACCTCCTGCGGATCGAACAGCAGATCCGGGCGGTGCAGCAGCAGCACATCCAGATAGTCGGTCTTCAGCCGCTTCAGGCTGCCGTCCACGCTGGAGAGGATGTCATCCCGGCTCCAGTCAAACTCGCCGCGGTCAAAGTGCAGGCCGCACTTGGTCTGCAGCACCACGTCCCCGCGCTTCAGGCCGGTCAGCGGGAAGGCCTCGCCGAAGCGGGTCTCGGCCTCGCCGTCGCCGTAGCAGGTGGCGTGATCGAAAAAGTCGATGCCCTCCCCGTAGGCGGTGCTGATCATCTCAGCCGCCGCCTCCCTGGACAGCGCGGGCATGCGCATACAGCCGAGGATGATGCCGGGCACCTTCTGAGGGCCGTTTGCAACGTTGATCGTATCCATTGTGTCTCCATCCTTTCGATAAAGATTGGGTCAAGAGGATATGAAGGAAGGCGCCCTGCTCCCGCTGCGGGGAGGCGTGCTCCGCCGCTTTGAAACGCTGAGACCTCTTTCTCCTTCTTAGCGTATACCCACATTTTACACCTTGGAACAGGGCGGCGGAAGATTTGGCCATGCCCCGGCATGTCCATAGCCCGTCAAAGAACCAAGTTCTTTGACGGGGAAGGGGACGGGCCATCCGCCTTTTCGCTTCGCTCTCCGGGCGGCGGATGGGCCGAAGCTAAGCTCCGCCTGTGGCGGAAAAAGCGAGGCGAAGGCCCAATGAGCAAAGGAGCAGGCATGGCCTGCGACTATTGCGAATTGAGACCAAGGAAACCCGGGCTTTGCAAGGCCTTCCGCCCCACCGCGCATGGGCAGAGGCGAGCGCCCGCTGTGCGGGAGCAAGCGAGACGGCAGCCCAATGAGCAAGGAAAAGCGCAAACACCGCTTGCGGTGTGAAGCGCTTGACCGTTGCGAATTGAGACCGCTGGGGCGGATTCAAATCAGAGGGCTTCGCCCTCCGATACCTCCTGATTATACTTTTTGACAGCCTGTGGTCATGCCCCGGCATGGTGATTTTTTGCGCAAGTATGATATAATAAAAGCCGATAGCCGCGGCACGGCGCGTGAGGAGATGGAGCAGTATGTCAAACCCGTTGGAAGCCTATCAAAAGTGGCTGCGGTACCCGCAGCTGGACGGCGGGCTGCGCGATGAGCTGGAAGCGCTTTCCGGGCGGGAGGATGAGATCGCCGACCGTTTCTGGAAGGATCTGAGCTTTGGCACCGGCGGCCTGCGCGGCAAGCTGGGCGCGGGCACCAACCGCATGAACGTCTACACGGTGGCCAAGGCGGCGCGCGGCATCGGCAAGTATCTGCTGCAGGCCAGCGAGCTGGCCAGCTGCGCCATCGGCTACGACAGCCGGCGCTGTTCGCGCAGCTTTGCGGAGCTGACGGCTGCCGTGCTGGCGGAACTTGGCGTGCGGGTGCACCTGTTTGACGAGCTGGTCCCCACCCCCATCCTCAGCTTCGCGGTGCGCTACCTGCGCTGCGACGGCGGCATCATGATCACCGCCAGCCACAACCCACGGGAATACAACGGCATCAAGGTTTACGACCGCAGCGGCTGCCAGCTGAATGACGAGGCGGCGCGCGAGGTGGCGGCCTGCATCGCCCGGCATCAGGATCTGGTGTCCCGTCTGCCCGACTGCGCGGATTTCGCGGGCAGGGGAAAGATACTGCCGATCGGACGCGATGTGTACGACGCCTTCCACGAGGCGGTGCTGGAGCGCAGCATAGAGCTGCCGCCGGAAGAGCTGCACGTGGTCTATTCCCCCTTCAACGGCACGGGAAACCGCGCGGTGCGCCGCGCCCTGGCCGCCCTGCCCAAGCTGCGCGTCAGCGTCGTGCCCGAGCAGGAGAACCCGGACGGGGAGTTTCCCACCATTCCGCGCCCCAACCCGGAGCTGCCGGAGGCCATGGCGCTGTCCGTGCAGCTGACGGAGGAGCTGGGGGCCGATATCTGCATCGCCACCGACCCGGACTGCGACCGCGTGGGCGTGGGCGTGAACACGCCGGACGGCGTGAAGCTGCTGAGCGGCAACCAGGTGGGCGCGCTGATGTTCCACTTTATCTGCGAAGGCCTGCGCGCCGCGGAGAGCCTGCCCGAGCAGCCTTCCGCCGCTACCACCGTGGTCTCCACGCCGATGGCCGACGAGATCGCGAGCGACTATGGCGTGAAGCTGTACAAGGTGCTGACGGGCTTCAAGTACATCGGCGATATTGTCAATCGTCTGGAGCGGGAAGGGAAGGCCGAGGGCTTCATCTTCGCCTTTGAGGAGAGCTTCGGCTATCTGATCGGCCCCTATATCCGCGAGAAGGACGGCGTGGGCGCGGCCATGATGGTCTGCGAGATGGCCAGCTTCTACAAAAACCAGGGCATGACGCTGGTGGACGCCTATGAGTCGCTGGAAAAGCGCTACGGCGTGTTCGTCAGCCGGCTTGAGACCCTGCGCTACGAGGGCCGCGAGGGCGAGGAGCTGATGCGCGCAAAGATGGACGCGCTGCGCGGCCGGCAGGAGATCGCGGGCCTGCGCATCCTGGAAAGGACGGACTATCTGCATGACGATACCGGCCTGCCCCGCAGCAACGTGCTGCGCTTCGCGCTGGAAGGCGGGCGGCAGGCGGTCTACCGGCCCTCGGGCACAGAGCCCCTGCTCAAACTCTACCTGACGGTGCGCGCCCCCACGAGGGAGGAGGGCGAGCGCGAGATGGAGGCCTTTGCCCCCGCCGCGCTGGAACCCGTGGTGCAGCGCGCGGCGGAGCAGCCTGAACAGGCCGCCCCCGGCAAGGAGCGGCTGGGCTGAGGCGCAGCTCAAAAATGAATGTTTATTCCTTGTTCTTTGCATGAAATCGCATATTATGGCCGATTTATGGCCATAAAGTACATTGTATACAGGAAAACTGCACACTACAATACCCCCAACAGGCGATGACCGGGGACAGGTAGAGGCCCGCCGCCCCTTCAAGAGAGCTTCCGGTAGCTGCGAGGAAGCAAGGGCAGGGCCTTGAGTACACCCCGAGAGCCGCGGGCTGAACTTGAGTAGGCTTGGCCGGTTGCCCCCGTTACAGGGCCGGGCGTTTCGCCCCCTGAGGCTGCTTTCGGGCAGCGAATTGAGGTGGTACCGCGGGTATTCCCGCCCTCTGCATGCGCAGAGGGCGGTTTTTTTAACACAGGCAGCCTCTGAAGGAGAAAGGAGCAATACCATGAAAAAATTCAGCGCTATGATACTTGCCGCCGCGTTGGCGGCTCTCCTGCTCGCGCCGGGCGCGGCGCTTGCCGGGGATAAGGTGCCCGTGATCGGCATCGTGCAGCTGGTGCAGCACGCCGCCCTGGACGCGGCGCGCGAGGGCTTTCTGGACGCCCTGAAGGATCAGGGCTATGTGGACGGCGAGAACGTCGTCATCGACCTGCAGAACGCCAACGGTGCCAGCGACACCCTGGCCACCATCGCCGACAGCTTCGTGGCCAGGAAGGTGGACCTGGCCCTGGCCATCGCCACGCCCGCCGCGCAGACTCTGGCCGGCAAGACCGAGACCATCCCGATCCTCGGCACCGCCATCACCGACTACGTGGCCGCCAAGCTGGCGGTCAGCAATGAGGAGCCGGGCTACAACGTCTCCGGCACCACGGACATGAACCCTATCGAGGATCAGATCGACCTGCTTGTGCGCCTGGTGCCCGGGGCAAAGACCGTGGGCCTGATCTACACCGGCAGCGAGGATAACTCGGTCGTGCAGGCCACCATCGCCAAGCAGGCCATCGAGGCGCGCGGCATGGCCTGGACCGAGGTCAAGGTGACCAACTCCAACGACGTGCAGCAGGCCGCGCAGAGCCTGGTCGGCCAGTGCGACGTAGTGTATGTGCCCACCGACAATGTGGTGGCCTCGGCCATGCCCATCGTGGCGGAGGTGATGACCCAGGCCAGGGTGCCGATCATCTGCGGCGAAGCCAACATGGTGGCGGCGGGCGGTACGGCCACGCTGGGCATCAACTACTACAAGCTGGGCTACCAGACCGGCCTGATGGCCGTGGAGGTGCTGAACGGGGCGGATATATCAAAGATGCCCATCCAGCGGCAGACCGAGTTTGACTACGCCTTCAATCAGGAGGCGGCCGAGGCCATCGGCCTCACCATCCCGCAGGAGCTGCTGGATCAGGTGAAGGCGGAATAATCCGCTCATCCTTCAAATACGCCGCCGGGAGGAGGGACCTTCCCCCGGCGGCAGGCATCAGGAGACTTGTGATCCATGCAAGAAATCATCATCGGCGCCGTATCGCTGGGCCTGCTCTGGGCGGTGATGACCATCGGCGTCTACATCAGCTATTCCGTGCTGGGCATGGCGGATATGACGGCGGAGGGCTCCATCACGCTGGGGGCGGCTGTAGCCGCGCAGACCATCGCCGGCGGGGGCAGCCCCTACCTGGGGCTGCTGCTGGCCCTGCTGTGCGGCATGGCGGCCGGGCTGTGCAACGGCCTGCTGCATACCAAGCTGAAGATCCCCTCCCTGCTGTCGGGCATCCTGACCATGACGGCGCTTTTCTCCGTCAACCTGCACGTGATGGGCAAGGCCAACATCTCTCTGCTGCGCATGCCCACCGTCTACAGCCCCGTGGCCTCTCTTCTGGGCATCGACAAGGGGCTGTCGGTGATCGCGGTGGGCCTGGTCATCTGTGCCGTCATCATCGGGCTGCTGTACTGGTTCTTCGGCACGGAGATCGGCAGCGCCATCCGCGCCACGGGCAACAACCCGCACATGGCGCGCGCGCAGGGCATCAATACCGACCGCACCATCATCATCGGCCTGGTGCTGTCCAACGCCCTGATCGCCCTCTCGGGGGCCCTGATCGGCCAGTCGCAGAACTATGCCGACCTGCAGATGGGCACCGGCGCGATCGTGATCGGCCTGGCCTCGCTGTTTATCGGCGAGGTGCTGTTTGGCAAGCGGAACTTCTTCATCCGCCTGTCCAGCATGGTGGCGGGCGCGATCATCTACCGGCTGATCATCGCCTTCGTGCTCAAACTGGGCATGCCGGCGGACGATCTGAAGCTGTTCACCGCCATCACCGTGGTGCTGGCGCTGACGCTGCCGGGCATCAAAAAGGCGGCGCAGTCCAGGCGGCGCGCGCTGCCGGGAGGGCCGCAGGATGCTTAAGGTAACGGGGCTTTACAAGGTGTTCAACCGCGGCACGGTCAACGAGCGCGTCGCGCTTGAAAATGTCAGCCTGACCCTTGAAAAGGGCGATTTTGTCACCGTGATCGGCGGCAACGGGGCCGGCAAATCCACGCTGCTCAACTGCGTGGCGGGCGTCTATCCGCCCGACGGCGGCAGCATCGTGGTGGACGGCGTGGATGTGACCCGCCTGGCGGAGTACAGGCGCGCCCGCCACCTGGGCCGCGTGTTTCAGGATCCGATGCGCGGCACCTGCGCCGACATGAATATCGAGGAGAACCTGGCGCTGGCCAGACGCAGAGGGCGGCCGCGCGGCCTTTCCTGGGGCGTGACGCGCCGGGAACGGGAGGAATACCGCGCCATGCTGGAGGCGCTGGGCCTGGGGCTGGAAGACAGGCTGAGCGCCAAGGTGGGCCTGCTGTCGGGCGGGCAGAGGCAGGCGCTCACCCTGCTGATGGCCACGCTGCGCGCGCCCAAGCTGCTGCTGCTGGACGAGCATACCGCGGCGCTGGACCCGAGGACCGCCAAAAAGGTGCTGGAGCTCAGCGACCGTGTGATCTCGGAGGGCGGGCTCACCACCATGATGGTTACTCACAACATGCGCGACGCCATCCGCTACGGCAACCGGCTGATCATGATGTCCGGCGGCGGCATCGCCGTGGATGTGTCGGGCGAAGAAAAAAAGAACCTGACGGTGGAGGACCTGCTCAAGCTCTTTGAAAAGGCCAGGGGAGACGGGGAGGAGATCCCCGACCGCATGGTGCTGGGGTGAATCGCCTCAAATGTAACAACTGCCGCAGGGGCCGTGCCCCGTGCCCCGCCTGCCTTGACAAGCGCGCGGGGCTCTTTTTATACTGCTGATGAAGTAACGAGGGACGAGGGGGACGGTGTCTTGCGCAGACTGCTTGCTCTCATCCTGCTGTGCTGCCTGGCGGTGACCGGCGGCCTGGCGGAGGAGCGGACCAAATACATCACCCAGTACACCAACGGCAGCCGCGATGAAAAACGCATCGCCGTCACGGTGGACGACTGGTTTGAGCCCGAGATGCTGGGCGAATTTCTGGACGTGGCGGATGAATACGGCTGCAAGCTGACGCTCTACCCCATCGGCATCAATGTGCTGGAGCGGGACGGAGCCGTCTGGCAGCGCGCCATCGACGAGGGGCACGAGATCGGCAATCACAGCAACACGCACAAAAACCTGGACAAGGCCAGCCGCGACAGCATCATCGCCCAGCTGAACAACATGGAAAAGCGGCTGGAAAAGGCCCTGGGCCACCCTTATGTGATGAATACCGTGCGCTATCCCTACGGCGCGGGCCGCCACCGCGGCACCAGAAGCGCCTTTGCCAAGGCCATATATGACGCGGGCTACGAGCACGCCGTGCTCTGGGACGTCGACTCGACCGACCCGAAGGACATTCTGCGCGACACGCAGAACGGCAGCATCATCCTGCTGCACGGCCGCAAGAAGGATCTGCGCGCCCTCAAGACCATACTGCCCGAGCTGCAGGCCAGGGGCTACGAGATGGTGACCGTCTCGCAGCTGCTGGGCATCTCGCCGCCTGCCGACGATCAGCCTTAAGATCAAAACCGCATAAGATGCGGCGATTTCACGCATCGCCGCCGCGGCGACGGCCGCATATCAAAGCCCGTGTCAACCGAAACGACACGGGCTTTCACCTTGCGCTTTTCACCCTCGCGGCGGATTTGTCAAATTATTCTGAAAATTTTTCCAAATACTACTTGACTGGCCGTGTGAACTGCCCTATACTGTATTTATTAAATGGGTTAAATCATTAACACGGTTTATTGTTTAACGGCGTTAGGCACTAAGAGGAGGCGGCTTTGAAAACAGCCAAGGCCAAAAACATCGTGATGGTGGACAATGCGGACGGTATGCTGCTGCGGAATCAAATCAAGATTCTGCAGCACCTGCAGCGTGCCGGAAAGGCGACGCGGACCGAGCTTGCCGCGCATACCGGGCTCACGCAAGCGGCGGTCTCCAAGATTACCGCCCATCTGATCGCGACCGGCACTATTGAAGAAGCTGGGCTTTTGACCGGTCGCCTGGGACGGCGTTCCATCGCCCTTCGTATCAGAAGCGACGGCTGGAAGGTGATCGGCATCAAGCTGTCAAGGCGCAACTACTCGGTGGGCCTGTTTGACCTGTCCGGGCAGATGCTGCGGCAGGTGAAGCGGGAAATTGAGGTGGGGCAGGGCTTTGAAGAGGCCTTTGAACGGATCAGGAGCACGGTGCTGGGCTATATCGCCGAATTTGAGGATGTCGCCGCCATCGGCGTCTCCGTGCCCGGTCCCTTTCTCTCCAAAGAGAAGAAAATACTGCTCATCTCCGAGTACGGGGTAGAGCCGAGGAGAGATATCGATCTGTCGGACATCTTCAGCTCGCGCGAGTTTGGCGGCAAGCCGGTGATCATCTCGCATGATGCGAATGCGGGTGTGCTGGCGGACTGGTGGTTCGGCATCGAGGACAGGATTTTTAAGGGCGTGGTCGTTCACTATCTGCTGGGCGAGGGCGTGGGCGCCGGCGTTATCATCGATGGTCAGGTTTTCGGCGGCGCGCAGGGCGCCAGCGCCGAGATCGGCCATGTTTCGGTGGACAGCGAGGGCGAGCGGTGCGCCTGCGGCAACCACGGCTGTCTGGAAATGTACTGCTCAAGCCTTGCCTTTTTGAAAGACGCCTATGAGCGAAGGAGGGCGGCGCCTCACTCGTCTCTCAACCTGCATGAGCATCTGACGCCCGAAATGGTGTTTGAAGCGGCGCGGGCAGGAGATGAAGCCGCCGCCGCCTGCGTGGACCGCGCGGCATACTACATCGGCCTCGGCCTGGTGAACATTGTGAATTGCTTCAACCCCTCCAGCGTGATCTTGTGCAACGAAATGGCTGTAGGCGGCGAGTTTCTGCTTCAAAAGGTCAGGGAAGTCGCCCGCCAGCGGCTGCTTCCCTATCTGTTTGATACGGTCGATATTCTTGTATCCACTTTTAAGGGCGATGACATACTCTTTGGCGCAGCCGCGGTGGCGATCGACTATTGTCTGAAGAATCCCAATTCCCTGACCGTTGTGAGACGAGAGGAGGTTCTTTTGTGAGTAAAGTATTGGGGCGTGAGAGCACGCTCAGCCGCGTGCTGCGCAGCTGGCAGCTTTATGTGCTGCTCATCCCGGCGCTGGTCTGGCTGTTTACCTTTGCTTACTACCCTATGTACGGGCTGATCATTGCGTTCAAGGATTTCAGGATCCGCGCGGGCATTCTGGCGAGCCCTTGGGCGCAGCCGCTGCTTAAGTACTTTCAGCAGTTCTTCTCCACCTCCATCGCGGTCGAGTCCATCCGCAACACGATCCTGCTCAGCGTTTACCAATTGCTGTTCTCCTTCTGGGTGCCTATCGTGTTCGCGCTGCTGCTCAATCAGATTCGCGGGGCAAGGGCCAAGCGCGTCGTGCAGACCGTCTCCTATGCGCCTTACTTCCTTTCAAACGTGGTGCTGGTATCCATCATCTCCGTTCTGTTTTCCGCCAACGGCGTTATCAACAATCTGATCGTCGCCTCGGGCGGCGAGGTAAAGCTGTTTACCTCACAGGCGCAGTACTTCCGGCCTCTGTATATTGGCTCTACCATCTGGCAGAGCATGGGCTTCAGCGCGATTATTTACATCGCCGCCCTGACCGGCATCAACCCCGAATATTATGAGGCGGCCATGATCGACGGCGCAGGCAAGCTCAAACGCATTCTGTACATCGACATCCCGCTGATCCTTCCGACCGTGATCCTGATGTTTATCCTGGCTGTCGGCAATATCATGACCGTTGGCTATGAGAAAGCCTACCTGATGCAGGCGGCCGGAAACACCACGGTGTCCGAAATCATCTCCACTTATATCTACAAGGTTGGCCTTCAAACGGCGCAGTATTCCTTCGCGACGGCGGTTGGCCTGTTCAATTCCGTTGTCAACTTCGTCATCCTGTTTATTGCCAACTGGCTGAGCAAAAGGTTTGCTGACATCAGCATCTTCTGAGCTGCCTGAGAGAGGGGGAAGGGTTGAAAATGAAGAAAGCCATGGCAAGCCATCGGCATTTTGAGGCCAGGACCAGGGGCGATATGGTGTTTGACGCGCTGAACGCCGTCATCATGGTGCTGATCTCCGTCATCATCATTTATCCTATGTGGTATGTGGTGATCGCCTCCGTGACGGATCCCAAGATCGTCAACACGGGCAAGCTGCTTTTTTATCCGGAAGCCGTATACCTGGACGGCTATTCAAGGGCGCTTGAGTTTCCTTCGCTCACCTTCGGCTACCTGAACACCATCAAGTATACGCTGATGTCGGTTGCGGTATCCCTGTGCACCACCATCCCGGCGGCCTACTCCCTGTCGCGCCTGGACCTGCCCGGGCGAAAGGCCATCATGTTCCTGTTTACCTTCACCATGTTTTTCTCGGGGGGCATTATCCCCATGTATCTCACGATCCGCTCGGTCGGCATCTACAACTCATCGTGGGCCCTGGTGCTGCCCGCCGCCGTGTCGGTCTACAACCTGATCGTATGCCGATCCTTCTTCGATTCAACGCTGCCCATCGAGCTGCTGGAGGCTTCCAAAATAGACGGCTGTTCAGACTTTGGCTTCTTCTTCCGCATTGCGCTGCCCATCAGCTCCACCATCATCGCGGTCATGGCGCTCTTTTACGCAACCTCCATGTGGAACACCTTCTTCAACGCGCTCATGTTCCTGCAGGATGACAATAAGATGCCCCTGCAGGTGGTGCTTCGCAACCTTGTGCTGGCCAATCAGCTCAGCCAGGGGTCCTCGGGCGCGGAGTTTGCCGAGCGCCAGCGCATCATCGATCAGCTCAAGTATGTCATCATCACCCTGTCCGCTCTGCCCCTGATGATCGCCTACCCCTTCCTGCAGAAGTTTTTTGTGGCCGGCGTCACGATCGGTGCGGTGAAGGGATAGGACCGGCTCTGATCCCAATGCCGTAAAGGCATAAAAATAAGGAGGAAACCATGAAAAAACTTGTCAGTTTATTCCTCGCCTGTGCGATGCTGGCGGCCCTTGTGGCGCTGCCTGCGAACGCGTCCGCCTTCACGGGGACGGACCGCAGCCAGTACCCGCTGAGCCCCAAAACGAAAGAGGCGGTGGAGCTGGGCCTGGTCAAGCTGGACGGCAGCCTGCCCATCATCCCCGATCCTGAGGCCTTTGAGGCCAGGTATGGCAAGCTCACCTGCCTGATCGTCAACAGCGCCGACCGCACGGTGCCTGTCCCGGAGCTTGAGATGGTCAAGAAATGGGAAGCGGATACTGGCGTGCGTTTCGAGTGGCAGCCCATCCCTGCGGACGGCGCGCAGGAAAAGATCGCGCTCATGCTGGCCGGCGGCGACAAACTGCCCGACATCTTCTGGAACTTTGGCGATGGCCGCTCCAGCTCCACCATCATGACCTTCCTGGATCAGGATGTGTTTATGCCCACCGAAGAGCTGATTAAGGCCTTCATGCCGACGCTGGTCAAAGTGTTTGCCGACAATCCCAAGTATGTGCTAGAGGCGACCGCGCCTAACGGACATATGTATGGCTTCCCCTACATTGAGGAAATGAAGGGCCTTGTGCTGACCCCCGGTCCCTTCCTGATCAACAAGGTCTGGCTGGATCAGGTTGGCCTGCCGGTTCCCACCACCGTTGACGAACTGACCGCCGCGCTGATCGCTTTCCGCGATGCGGGCGATCTCAACGGCAACGGTGAAGCGGATGAGATTCCTTTCGCCACTTCCTTTGGCAGCGAAGACACCTTCGGCTCCTACGACTCCTTCTACCGTTTCACGGGCGCTTTTGGCAGCGCCGACAGCTACTGCGGCGGCAACCGTTTCGCCGATCATATGCGCCTGGTGGACGGCAAAGTGCACTACACCGGCCTTGACGAGGCCATGGGGAAGACCGCGATGTACTTCCACTCCCTGTACAAGGAAGGCCTGCTCAACAAGGACGCCTTTGATGTGGTGAACTCCACCAGCAACTACCGCACCAACGAGCTGCGGCAGGATGTGGCCAAGGTCGGTGTATTCGGCGTGTGGACTGACATGGAAATCACCAACAACGATGTGCGCCATCAGTACGTGCCTCTGCCCAAGCTTCAGGGTGAGGCGGGCACCACCGGTTTCGTGCTCAACTATTCGGAAATGCAGGATTCCAGCGACACGGCCATCACGGTTGACTGTCAGTTCCCCGAGATCGTGGCGGCTTTCACCGAGTACATGATCGCCGACCCCGCAATCTCCATCCAGAGCAACTGGGGCGCTGTGGGCTACAACTACTACCTGGCCGATGACGGCGTGCTGCGCTTCAACCTGGATGAACGCGGGGACATCGTGCCCGTTGCCCCCTACCGCAACTTCGGTGAAATGCGCGTGAATACCACCACCGCCCGCGGCTCCATGATTATCCTTAACGAATACTATGACACCGTGGCCGAATACACCTACGATGCCAAGACGCTGCTGGAATCCCAGATCGTCAACGGCAAAAATGAGGATCTGGCCGCCTATTCGCCCCTGCCCAAGATCATGCTGACACCTGAAGAGCAGGCCAACGTGGCCCGCATCTACGATGTGGTTGCCAACACGGTGGACCGCTATGTGGTGGATTGGGTGCTCAACGGCAATGTGGCAGAGACCTGGGAAGCCTATCAGAATGAGATGAAGGCCGCCGGCGTGGAGCAGATCGTCGCCATCTATCAGGGCGCCATCGACCGGATCAACCAGCCCGCGAACTGATTTTGATGCCGCTTTAGAAGAGGATCGGTATAAACATCGGCAAGACGTTCATGAGCCGGGGAAAGGGAACCCTTTCCCCGGCTTTGCGAAAGGAAACAGGAGCATATGGAATACACCGTGGAAAGCGCGGACCGCTTTATCGCTTCACACGCTGTGGACGGGCGTTTCCAGCCCGCCGTACATATAACCGCTCCCATTGGGTGGATCAACGATCCCAATGGGTTTTGCTGGTACAAGGGCAGCTATCACCTGTTCTGCCAGTACTACCCCTACAAGCCGGTATGGGGGCCCATGCATTGGGGGCATTGGACCAGCCCGGATCTGATCTCGTGGACATGGGTTGGCGTTGCCTTGGCTCCCAATCAGCCCTACGATCGGCTCGGCTGCTTCTCCGGCACGGCGCTGGAGCGCGAGGGCAGGCTTTGGCTGGTTTATACCGGCGTGCACGAGGATGGACAGGGCGAGGTGATTCAGGAGCAGTGCCTCGCCGTGAGCGACGACGGCATTCGCTTTGAAAAATATGAAGGGAATCCTATCGTCACAGCAGACATGCTTCCGCCCGGCAGCGACAGGCACGACTTCAGAGACCCCAAGCTGCTCGATGATGAGCGGGGGCTGCGCCTGTTCGCGGCGCATCGGGGAAAGAGCAGCGGGCACATCGTTGTGTTCCGGGGCAGCAGCCTGTACGACTGGCAGTACGAGGGGGAACTGAAAGACGGCATCAGCACCATGCCCGAATGCCCCGATTATTTTCCGCTGGAGGGACGGGACGTCCTCATGACCTGCCTGATGGATCAGCCCAAGGATGGCCTGAGATTTCAAAACGAGCATCACGCGGTCGTGTACTTTGTAGGCAAAGAGATGGACGGACGCTTTGCGGCGGACTATCTGCGCAGCATTGACCTTGGGCAGGATTTCTACGCGCCCCAGACCGTCAAGGCGCCGGACGGCCGCCGGATCATGATCGGCTGGATGCAGATGTGGGGCGAAGCGGCGCCCAATTTCTATTTGAAGCACGGCTGGCAGGGTGCCTATACCATCCCAAGAGAGCTGAGCCTTGAGGGGAACGAGCTCATTCAGCGCCCTGTGCGGGAACTGGAAAAGCGCCACGGCCGCGTGCGGGCCTATGAACAGATCTGCGTGAACGGGCTTTGGGTCGCGGAGGAACTCAGGGCAAAGGCATATCGCCTGCAGCTGACGCTTGGCGATATGCAGGGCCGCGAGCAAGTAATCCGGCTCAAGGATGACGGCGCGCAGGCCTATGCGAGGCTGTGCTATGACAGGACAAGCGGCGTGCTGTCGCTGGACAGATCTGGGATGTACTGGCCCGTGCTGGCCATGCCTGGCAACCATGGCGCCAATGAGGCGCACGATCTTGCGCAGGTGCAGCTGCCGGCAGGCATGGAGACGCTCGAATTGGATATCCTGGTGGACAGCTGCTCTATTGAAGTGTTTGCGCATGGCGGCCGCGCCGCCCTCACCAGCCTTGCCTATCCCGAAGACACCGTCCAGGGGTTTTCGCTGGAGGGACAGTTCACCGCGGAAAAGCTCCGCTTCATCGAATTAAGCTGAAGAACGGGAAAAAGGACCGAGGCAGGGTGTTTATGCCTCGGCCTCTTTTATTTCTGCATATCCAAACAGCTTGTCCGCCGGCGCCTCAAAGCTGAGGCGTTCGCCTGTCACGGGGTGGGTGAAGGAAAGGCGCCAGGCGTGTAGCATCAGGCGCGGCGCCTTGGGGGCGCTGCGGGGGGCGTAGAGCGGGTCGCCCAGCACGGGGTGGCCGATGGCGGCCATGTGCACGCGGATCTGGTGGGTGCGGCCGGTCACGATGCGCACGTCCAGCAGCGCGCGGTCCGGCCGCTGATCGAGCAAGCGCCAATAGGTGAGGGCGCTGCGACCGTCGGGGCGGGGCGCCATCTTTTTTCTGTCCTTCGGGCTGCGGCCGATGGGCAGATCGACGCTGCCCTCCTCCCCCTTCATCCGCCCGGCCACCACGGCCAGGTAGTGCTTTTCCATTTTGCGCTCTGAAAGCTGGCGCGAGAGGGCCGCGTGGGCCTGATCGTCCTTGGCCACGATCAGCAGGCCGCTGGTATCCTTGTCCAGCCGGTGCACGATGCCGGGGCGCTTCTGGCCGCCGATGCCCGAGAGGCTGTCCAGCCGGTAGAGCAGCGCGTTGACCAGCGTGCCGGATTCGTTGCCCGCGGCGGGATGCACCACCATGCCGCAGGGCTTTACCACCACGGCCAGGTGCGCATCCTCATAGAGCAGCGTGATGGGAATATCCTCCGCTTTTTGGGATGTTTCTTCTGCCTCCGGAACGCATAAAACCACTTCATCGCCGTTTTTTGGCTTGAAAGCGGGTTGAATCACCACTTTTCCGTTGACGGCGCAGCGCCCCTCCCGGATCAGAGCCGCCGCGCGCGAGCGGGTCAGCTCCGGCGCGGCCAGCAGCTTGTCCAGCCGCTCCGGGCGGCCCGCATAGCGCAGCTCAGGCATGAGGCCCCTCCTTTGAAAGCAGTATGCGCGCGATCAGCAGCGCGCAGCCCGCCGTGATGGCCACGTCGGCCAGGTTGAAGATGGGAAAGCTGATAAAATCAAGCTGCAGAAAGTCGATCACATAGCCCAGGCGCAGCCTGTCCGTCAGGTTGCCCAGCGCGCCGCCGAGCACCAGCGCGAAAGCGAAGCCCGTGAAGCCCGCCGGGCGCTTTCTGATCAGGAAATACATCAGGCCGGCGATGACAAGGCCGCTCAGCAGCGGCGTCAGCCAGGGCAGATGAGAGAGCAGGCTGAAGGCCGCGCCCGTGTTGCGCGCGCCGCGCAGGCTGACAAGGCCCGGTATTAGCGGGCCAGAAGCATCCTGCAGAAAGCGCTTGCTGATCTGGTCGGCCAGCAGCGTCAGCGCGACGGTCAGGGCGGTCAAAAGCGGCGGCATCGCAGCCTCCTTTCTTTGGGACAGTATAGCACAGCGGGCCGCCGTGGTATAATCTGTCTGATGCCGATGCTCCTGTGATCCGCTGCGCCCTTTCCCGGCTGAGGCGGGCGGGAGGCATGCGACGGAGCCGCGCGCCGTTTTAAGGGAGATCGGCATGAGCATCGGGGGCCGGTGTCGGGCGGCCACGGAAAGCGGGGGATGAGCAATGAAGACCATCTATTTTGCGGGCGGCTGCTTCTGGGGCATGGAAAAGCTGATGTCACTGGTGGAGGGCGTAGCGGACGCGCAGAGCGGCTATGCCAACGGCCACGCCGATCACCCGGATTACAGGCAGGTCTGCGGCGGCGGCACGGGCCACCGGGAGACCGTGAAGGTGAGCTACGATGAGAGCGTCATCGGCCTTGAGGATCTGGTGGGGCTCTACTTCAGCGCCATCGATCCCACGGTGAAGGATCGGCAGGCGCACGATGTCGGCAGCCAGTACCAGACGGGCATCTACTGGGAAAGCGAGGAGGACGGGGCCGAGGTCAGGCGCCTGGCCGAGCGGGAGAAGGCGAAGCACGAGGCCTTCTATGTGGAGCTTGCGCCGCTGCGCGTGTTCTGGCCGGCGGAAGACTACCATCAGGATTACCTGGATAAAAACCCGCAGGGCTACTGCCACCTCGGGCCCGAGAACTTTGAGCGCGCCAGAGCGCTGAAGAAGAGGGCGCCGTAAAGCGGTGAGATATGGGCGCGGTGCCAAGCGGCCCCGCGCCCGTTTTTTATTTTGCGGCCTTCTCTCCCTGCTCCGGGCGGGCTGCCGCCAGCAGGCGGTCGGCCATCAGGCAGGCAGCCGCGGCGCGCAGCGCGCAGTCCAGCGCCAGCGCGACGGGCTCCTCCTCCCTGCGCGTCCCCAGGCGATGGGCTTCGCCGTCCAGCGCGGCCTTCAGCCCCTCGCAGAAGGAGGCATAGCCGGCGCTGCCTTCGCTGCTCAGCAGCTGCTTCACCTGCTGCATGGGCATCACCCGCTTGAGCACGCAGGCCATGATCAGCGAGGCCAGCTGCTCGCGCGCGTAGCGCTTATTGACCGGGCGCGGCACCAGGCTATCCTTTACATAGTTGTTGATGATGGAGGGCGTGACCAGGCTGGCCCCTCCCTCCCCCTGAAAGAGGGAGAGCTGCCTTTGCAGATAGGTGACCACCTGATCCATATACAGCTCGATATCCGGCATGCTGTCCCAGTGGACAGGCTGCCACGCGGCCACCTCAGCCTCCAAACGCTCTATATCCATCCGATCTCCTCCCATGCTGATTGCGCCCGTCGTTCGTCCCTTCGCCGCGCGGTCCTCGCTTCCGATCCTTGCCCTGAGCAGAATCCCCGCCGTTTTGGATGCATGAACGGGCAGTTTTGGTATGCCTCATTATATCATACGATGGTGTACGCTGCCTAAGGAAACGATGCGGATCTTGACACAATAAAAAAGAACATGTAATATAGTATTATAAACTATGTAAGGCGGTGAAGAGCATGACGATCACCTCGATCCAGATCTGGGGAGACTCGCTTCTGAAGGGCGTTTTCTATGATGAGGCGCGCCATCGCTACGCCATCGTGCGCGACAACGCGGTGCGCATGATCGAAAAAGCTCTGAACGTGCCTCTGATCAACCGCAGCGCGATGGGGCGCACCGCGCCGCAGGCGCTGGACGAGCTGCGGGCGGAGGATGCCCCGCTCACGGGCGCGCTGGTGCTGATCGAATTGGGCGGCAACGACTGCGATCTCAACTGGGCCGAGGTGTCCGACCGCCCGCAGGAGGATCACGGCCCCGCGACGCCGGTGGCGGACTATGAAAAAGCCCTGCTGGATATGGCGGGGCTGGTACGGGAGCGGGGCGGCCTGCCCGTGATCAGCACGCTGCCGCCGCTGCATCCGCAGCGCTATCTGGACTGGGTGAGCCGCGGGCTGTCGCGCGACAGCATCCTGCGCTTTCTGGGCGGCAGCAGCCAGCGCATCTACCGCTGGCAGGAGCTGTACTCCGCCGTCGCGCAGCGTGCCGCGGTCGCCAGCGGCTCGCTGCTGTTTCCGCTGAGGGAATACTTTCTGGAGCGCCTGGTAGGCCAGCAGGTGCACTGCGTGGACGGCATCCACCTGAGCGCGGAGGGGCACAGGATGGTGGCCGAGGCCGCGCTAAAGGCTATCGGCAGGCAGATGCCTCAGCTGCTCAGCGGCGAGGGCCTCGGCTGAGATCAGCCCTCGGTGACGGCTGTTTCTTCTTCCCGGCGTTTTTTCATGCAGACGCCGTAGAAAGCGATGGCCAGCAGCTGCACGGGCACCGAGACCGCCGCGATGTAGGCGGGGTTGATGTCGTAGAGCCAGCCCAGAAGCCAGCTGCCCAAAAACCAGGCCACGCCGAAGCCCGTCTCGAAGATGCCAAAGCCTGTGCTGCGCATACTGCGCGGGATGATGGAGCTGACGGCCGCCTTCATGATGCTCTCCTGCGCGCCCATGCCGACGCCCCATAGCAGGATGCCCGCGCCCATCCATACTGGATTGTCCGTCAGAAAGACAAAGCAGGAGAAAAAGGCGCTGCACAGCGTGGAGATGGACAGGGCCTTGAGGCCGATCCTGTCGTAGAGCCAGCCGAAAAAGAGCGCGGCGAAGGCATCCGCGGCCATCGCGCCCGCATAGAGCAGGCTGAGCGCGGAGGAGGGGAAGGCCTGCGTCCTGGCCGCGTGCAGGGTGATGAGCGCGAAGTCTGCAAAACCAAAGGCGAACAGGCAAATGGCGATCATGTAATACAGGAAGGATCTCTGCGGCCGCAGCTGCGTCGCATCATCCTGCCGCTTTTCGAATATTTCGGGGTCGGGGTACTTGGCCCTGGCGGTCAGGATCAGCGCGATGGTGATGAGGGCCGGGATGCCGAGCACCGCGAAGCTGAGCCGGTAGGTGGTGAACTGATCCCCGCCGCCCTTGACCGCGCCGATCAGAAACAGTATGACGGGGCCCAGGAAGGCCCCCAGCTGATCCAAAAACTCCTGATAGGCAAAGCCCTTGCCCGTGCCGATCTCGCTGGCGGCAAAGCTGACCAGTGTGTTCTTGGCGGGCTTTTTCACGGCCTTGCCGACGCGCTCCAGTATCACCAGGCCGCAGGCGATCACCCAGCCGTTCTCCGGCACCAGCGCCAGGGCGGGGATGGCCAGCACCTGGATGACGTAGCCGACTACCGTCAGCGTCCAGTACCTGCGCGTTTTGTCCGCCAGGTAGCCGGAGAGCAGCCGCAGCGAATAGCCGCACAGCTCGCCCACGCCGGCCACAAAGCCGATCGTCGCGCCGGACGCGCCCACCAGGTTCAGGTAGTCGCCCAGCACGCTGCGTGCCCCCTCGTGCGTCATGTCCGAAAACAGGCTCACGATGCCCATCAGCGTAATGAACATCAGCGCGCCGGAAACGCCCTTCCGCTTGTTCATGTCCTCATTCATACTCCCTTGATACATTCACTGCAACGCTTGACGGCTCCATTATACGCCTGCCGCTGGCCTCCCGCCACTGCGATGCGGATATCGGGCTATGGGCAAAACAAAGAAGCGCTGATCCTTCATAGTATCGGCGATCCTTTGTCTCGTTGGCCAGACGACTGTCTGAAAACCCTGAAGAAAGGCAGCAAAAGCGCGGGAGAAGCTGTTATGATAGGACAGGGTGATAGCAATGGGATATATCTCAGGCTCAGACAGCCGGCAGATGAGAATGGGGCTATGGAGCATCGAAGAGGAAGTGTCGGAGAACAGTCCGGCGCGGTTGATTGAGGTGTTTGTCGAAAGCCTGGACGTGGCCGGGCTTGGATTCATCCGTTCTGAGCCTGCCTGTACAGGAAGGCCGGCCTATGCCCCGCAGGATCTGATCAAGCTGTATCTGTACGGATACCTGAACGGGATCCGTTCATCGCGCAAGCTGGAGCGGGAATGTGGGAGGAACATAGAGCTGTTTTATCTGCTGGACCGTCTGTGCCCGGATCACAACA
>DBQV01000061.1 GCA_002305755.1 Christensenella sp. UBA1385
GTCTTGTTCAGCCGGTAAATGTGATGGATGATCATCGCCCCGCCCAGCATCATGACGCCGATCAGCAGCACCAGCAGCTGCTTTTCGCCAAAGGGCACGCCCAGCAGATGGAAGCGCAGCCCGCTCAGCCCCGCCACAAAGGAACGGGAGATCACGGCCGACAGCAGCGCGGCCAGGTTGTTGGCCGTGGCATAAAAGCTGATGTACATGGTCTGGTTTTCCGGCGGTATATTGAGGTAGCCCACGCTGGAAAAGGCCAGGTTGATGCCGCTGACGCAGACATAGTTGAGCACCATGGCGGTGGGATAGAGAAAAAGCAGGCTGCCCGATGCAAAGGCCAGCAGGATGTAGTGTCCCGAGAAGGCCATCATGGCAAAGGAAAGCGGCCTGAGCCAGTTGTGCTTGATGAACACCCGGCGCCAGACAGGCATGCTGAGCAGGAGCGCAGGTACGTTGAGCATGGCCACAATGTTGATGTAGGAATAGCTGACGTGCTGCTCCTTGAGCAGATAGACCGTGTAGAAGGATCCGGGCATGTTCACGAACAGCGCCCAGATGAAGATGACCAGCACGCTGCGCAGGTAGACCCTGTTGCGCAGAGGCCTGATAAACAGCTCTCTCAGCTTCACCCGCTGCGGGGCCTGCCCGTAATCCAGCTCGCGGATGCGCAGCAGGTTGAGGATGTCTGCGACCGCGATCACGAAAGCCACGATGCGCAGCGTCTCAAGGCCCAGCAGCTCCTGCCCCTGCAATTTAAGGCGATCCACCACCGAGGAGCCCGCCAGGTTGAACAGGGCGATGCACACGCCATTGATGAGATGCACAGTGGAGAAAAACTGCACCCGCACCCGCGGCGGCACATGCGCGATGTGCCAGATGGACATGCCCGGGTTCAGGAAGGCGTTCAGCACATTGACGATGAGGATGCTGAGCGCCAGCAGCGACAGGCGCGTCTGCACTGCGGCCGGCATCAGCGGGATCAGGCCGATGACCGCGATGTTGATCGCGTGCATCACCGCGCGCACCGTGATCAAGATGGGCTTGCGCCTGTGGAAACGTTCGAGAATATAGGGCGAAAGCAGCTGCAAAAGGTTGCCTGCGAAGGTCAGGATCGGGATCAGGCCAATGAAGGCGTCATCCGCCTGCATCAGCAGCAGAAGGCCGGTCAGGAAGTTGCCGCCGATCAGGTTGGCGATAACGTTCGCCATGGCGTTGTGCAGCAGCAGCGCGCGGCGGGAAGCGTTGCTGCACTCATCCCCCTCCACGAACCAGCCCTCATGCACGATCTTGCCAAAGCTGCCAAGCATGCGCCGGGCCATATCCGTTTGTCCGCGACCGTTCATGCAGGACTACTCCCCGATATAAACCATGTCGTTGAGCGCCCGCCCCCCGTGATAGGGGCTGTTGACCACCTGACCCATAAAAATCAGAATGGCGCTCTGCCCGCCGTCCAGATTGTAGGCCGCCTGACAGCCAAGGGAGGACATAAAGGCGCTCAGCTGGGTCATCTTGAGGCCCTTGTTGCCGTTGCCGCGTCCATCGGCCAGCACAAAGCAATAGTGTCCCGGCGCATAGTAGCCGATCACGCTGCGCGGGTTGGCCGCGCCTATTTTGGAATCGAACTTTTCAAAGGGCGCTCCGCCCTCATCCAGCAGCTCGGGCCCAAACAGAAAGCTCTGCCAGATGGGCTGCTGCACCGCCTCTTTTACATTGAGCTCGCCCTTGCCGAAGGTCTCCATGCGGCCATCGGGGTAGATAAGGCAGTTGTGGCGGATCTGGTTGGCAGTCTTTCTGAGCACCTCGCCGTTGGCCACGACCAGCCCCTTATCAAACAGGCTGGAATAGTCGCCCGTCATGGCCAGCAGCGCGTTGTTGCGCGACACCAGCACGCCCGGATTTTCGGCGTTGGACTTCCACTTGTCATGGCTGAAGGCACGCTTAAAATAACGCATGTCGGCCAGATAAATATCCGCCACATAGACGTCGCTGTCATACTCGCGTCTCTTTTCAATGGTGATGGAGATGTTCGGGCTCTTGTAGCTCATCTCCGTCACCTGTGGCTCCTGCCCTTCTTCCAGAAAGGTACCGGCAGGAGCCAGGGGGCGCAGATCCTCAAACGTCATCTCCTGCTGCGCCATGGCAGGCAGCCGGGGTATCAGCAGACAAAAAAGCAGAAGCAAAACCGTGGTCTTTTTCATTCATTCACCTCAAATAATATGTGCGCGGCCCTTACTTGCCCACGCAGAAGGAGGAAAAGATCCTGTCCAGCAGGCCGTCCGTCACCTGATCGCCCGTCACCTCGCCCAGCGCGTAGAGCGCCTCGTGCAGGTGGATGGCCGCCAGGTCCAGCGGCTCGCCCCGGCTGATGGCTTCGCGCGCCGCGCCGAGGGCTTCCGCCGCGCGCCGCGCCAGGCGGATGTGGCGCAGCAGGCTCAGCTCGCTCTCACCGGCCTGTCCGGCATAGCTGGCAATGGCCCGCTTGAGCTCCTCCAGCCCCTCGCCCGTTCGGGCGCTGATGGAGAGCCCTTCCGGCCAGGCAGGGTTGGGCGCCAGGTCCGACTTATTGAGCACCAGGATGTGCGGCTGCCTGTCGATCAGGGCAAGGATCGCCCTGTCCTCTTCGCGCATATCCTCTCCGCGGTCAAACACGGCCAGCGCCAGGTCGGCCCCGGCCAGGCTTTTCTTGGCCAGGTCGATGCCGATGCGCTCGGCCTTCTGCTCGCTCTCTCGGATGCCCGCGGTATCGGAAAAGTTCACGCGCACGCCGGCAAGCGTCGTGCTTCCGCGCACGATGTCGCGCGTGGTGCCGGCTTCGTCGGTCACGATGGCGCGCTCCTCCCCCAGCAGCAGATTGAGCAGAGAGGACTTGCCCACGTTGGGCCGCCCTACGATCACTACCTCAAGACCCCGCTCGAGGATGCGGGCAGAGCGCTCGTCGCAGGCGCGCAGCAGCCTGTTTTCAAGGGCCTGCAGGCGGGGCAGCAGATCCCCTGCCGACTCCTCCTGAGAAATCTCCTCCGGGTAGTCGAGCGCGGCGGACACACCCGAAAGTATCCCGGTCAGCTCGTCCTGCGCGCTCCTGATGAACTGGCTGGCCCCGCCTGCCAGGTCGCGCAGGGCTGCGCGGGCCGAACGCTCGCCCGAGGCCTCGATCAGCTGCATCACGGCCTCCGCGCGGCTGAGATCCACCCGTCCGTTCAAAAAGGCGCGCTTGGTGAATTCGCCCGGCTGGGCGGGCACGGCCCCCAGCGCCCACAGCAGCGAGAGCACACGGGAGGCCACGTATTCGCCGCCGTGCAGGTGGATCTCGGCCACGTCCTCCCGGGTATAGCTGCGGGGCGCCTTCATCAGCACCGCCATGCACTCGTCAAGCACGGCGCCCCCCTGCTCCACATGCCCGTACATGAGCAGGTGGCTGCTGAAAGCCTCCTTGCCGGAGGCCGGTTTGAACACGGCGCGCAGCAGCTCCTCCGCCTGCCCGCCGCTGACGCGGATGATGGCGATGCCCCCCTTGCCGGGCGGGGTCGCCAGGGCCGCGATGGTGGTGTTCTCCATGTGCTCCTCCGTTCGGCCTGAGTATACCCCATCGCCCTCCCGCTGACAATGCGGTTTGTCACCCAAGTGTAAATGATATATACTGTTCCCAATAAAGGAGGGCCACATGTCGTTCGCGCATCTGCATCTGCATACCGAGTATTCCCTGCTGGACGGCGCCTGCCGCATCAAAGATCTGGTGGCGCGTCTGAAAACGCTGGGCATGGATGCCTGCGCCGTGACCGATCACGGCGTGATGTACGGCGCGGTGGACTTCCATCTGGCCTGCCGGGCCGCGGGCATCCGCCCCGTGATCGGCTGCGAAGTATACATCTGCCCCGACAGGCGTGAAAAAAGCTCCTTTAAGCGCGAATACAGCCACCTGATCCTCCTGTGCGAAAACAACACCGGTTACAGGAACCTGATGAAGCTGGTGAGCGAGGGCTTTTTGAGCGGCTTTTACTACAAGCCCCGCATCGACTACGAGCTGCTGCGCGCCCATCACGAAGGGCTGATCGCGCTGTCGGCCTGCCTGTCGGGCGAGCTGCCCGGTCTGCTGCTGGATGGCCGCTATGAGGACGCGAAGAAGCACGCCCTGATGATGCGGGAGATCATGGGCGACAACAATTATTTTATCGAGATCATGGACCACGGCATCAGGGAGGAGAAGACCGTGCTGCCGCGCCTGATCCGTCTGGGCCTGGAGACAGGCATCCCGCTGGTGGCTACCAACGACTGCCACTACCTGCAAAAGGAGGATGCCGCCGCGCAGGAGGTGCTGATGTGCATCCAGACGGGCAAGACGCTGGATGACGACAGCCGTATGCGTATGGAGGGGAGCGAGTTCTATGTAAAGTCCGAAGCGCAGATGCGCGCCCTCTTCCCCGATCTGCAGGACGCGCTGGACAGGACGGGAGAGATCGCGGCCCGCTGCCGGGTGGACTTTGATTTCAGCAGTACCCACCTGCCCTACTATCCCAGCGGCGAGGAGGGCTCCGAGGCCCTGTTCCGCCGCCTGCTCAGGGAGGGCTTTGACCGGCGATACCCGGATCATCCCGAGGAAGCCGTGCAGCGGCTGGAGTATGAGATCGGCGTCATCGTCAGCATGGGCTATGTGGACTATTTCCTGATCGTATGGGATTTTGTCAAGTACGCGCGCGACCACGGCATTCCCGTGGGGCCGGGCCGCGGCAGCGGTGTGTCAAGCATCGTGGCCTACTGTCTGGACATCACGCAGGTGGACCCCATCCGCTACAAGCTGCTCTTTGAGCGCTTTCTGAACCCGGAGCGCATCTCCATGCCCGACATCGACATCGACTTCTGCTACGAGCGCCGGCAGGAGGTGATCGACTACGTGGCCCGCAAGTATGGCAGCGACCACGTCTCCCAGATCATCACTTTCGGCACCATGGCTGCCCGTGGCGTAGTGCGGGATGTGGGCAGGGTGCTGGGCTACAGCTATCAGGAGACGGACGCGCTGGCCAAGCTGATCCCGCGGGAACTGGACATCACGCTTGAAAAAGCCATGCGGATGAATCCGGAGCTCAAGGCGCTCTACGATACCGATCCGCGCGTCAGGCGCCTGATCGATACCGCTCTGCTGCTGGAAGGTATGCCAAGGCACGCGGGCACGCACGCCGCCGGTGTATTGATCACGCGGCAGCCCGCCACCGAGTATGTGCCCCTGCAGACCAACGACGACATCATCACCACCCAATACCCCATGGGTATCGTGGAAAAGCTCGGCCTTCTGAAAATGGATTTCCTCGGCCTGCGCACGCTGACCGTGATCCAGCACACGCTGGAGCTGATGGCCCTGGAGGGCGTGCACATGGAGTTCAAGGACATCCCGATGGACGATCCCGGGGTGTACAGGATGATCTCCTCCGGCGATACCGACGGCGTGTTCCAGCTGGAAAGCGGCGGCATGCGCGCCTTCCTCACCAACATGAAGCCGGAGAACTTCGAGGATATCATCGCCGCCATCTCGCTCTACCGTCCGGGGCCCATGGAGAGCATCCCCCGTTACATCGAGGGAAAGCAGCACCCCGAAAGCATTCGCTATCACACGCCGCAGCTGGCCCCCATCCTGGACGTCACCTACGGCTGCATGGTCTACCAGGAGCAGGTGATGCAGATCGTGCGCGATCTGGCGGGCTACAGCTACGCCAGAAGCGATCTGGTGCGCCGCGCCATGGCCAAGAAGAAGCATGACGTGATGGAGAAAGAGCGGCAGGTGTTCATCTACGGCTCGCAGGAGGAGGGCGTGCCCGGGGCGGTCAGGCGGGGAATCTCCGCCGAGGCCGCCAGCCGCATCTTTGACGAGATGGCGGCCTTCGCCAGCTACGCTTTCAACAAATCCCACGCTGCTGCCTACGCCGTCAACGCCGTGCAGACCGCCTGGCTGAAGCTGCACTACCCCGCCGAGTTCATGGCCGCGATGATGAACAGCTTCCTCGGCGCCTCCACGGCCATCGCGGGCTACATCCATTACTGCCGCAAGCGCGGCATCCGCGTGGCCCCGCCCGACATCAACAGATCCCTCTCCGGCTTCACGGTAGCTCCGGATGAGGGGGGCAAAAAGATGATCCTCTTTGGCATGGCGGCCATCAAGTCCGTGGGTGAAAAGGCCGTGCAGGCCATCGTGAAGGAGCGGGAGGAACGCGGGCCCTACCGCGACATCTTCGACTTCTGTCGGCGCGTGGATACGGAAACCGTGAACAAGCGCACGGTGGAGAGCCTGATCAAGACCGGCTGCTTCGACGGTCTGGGCGCCAACCGCGTTCAGTGCATCGCCGTGTACGAGCGGGTGATGGACGCCTCAAGCGCCAGGCGTCGCGGCAATGTTGCCGGCCAGCTCTCGCTATTTGACAGCCCGCAGACGCAGAGCGCGAACGACCACCCGGCCTACCCCAGCCTCCCCGAGCCCGACAGGCAGTTCAACCTTGCCCATGAAAAAGAGCTGACGGGCGTCTACATCTCCGGCCATCCGCTGGATGACTACGCGCAGGAGCTGGATGCGCTGCCCCACAGCACCGCCTATCTGGCGGAACTGGCCCAGCGGGAAGACGGAGGGCTTTCCGAGGACGGTCAGAGCGTGCGCATGGGCGGCATGGTGGTCTCCGTGCGCCACAAGGCCACAAGGAAGGGCAGCCTGATGGGCTTTGTGCAGCTGGAAGACCTGACCGGCCAGGTGGAGTGCATCCTTTTCCCGGCCGTTTGGGCCAGATACGGGCAGGATCTGAAGGAAGATCAGGCCGTGCTGGTCAAGGGCAGGCTGAGTGTGCGCGAAGATGAGGAGATCAAGGTGGTGGCGGACCATATCGTCCCTCTGAAGGCCCCTGACCCCGAACCGCCGCCGGAGGAGCCGGAGGATCCGGCCGCCCTTGCAAAGCAAGCCCGCTGCAAGGTATACTTGAGGCTGAAGAGGAGCCAAATGCCGGTCATTGAGGAGCAGCTCCGCAAAATACCCGGCAATGTGCCCGTTTACCTCAGCCTGCCCGATGAGGGCCTTTCCTTGCTGGCCCCTACCAGCTGGTGGTGCAGGGACGGCTATCTGGCGCTGACCGCGCTGACGGACTATTTACCCCATCAGGATATAAAGGTGGTTTACCGACATGAACAAGATGACACTGACAGTCCCGGCCAAGGATGAATGGGCGCTGGTGATGCGCACAGCGCTCAGCGGCGTAGGCGCGCTGGCCAACCTGACTGTCGACATGATAGACGACCTGCGCATCGCCTGCGATGAGGCCTTCAGCCTGCTGACGCACCAATCACAGCTGATCCAGCACGTGGTGCTCGTCTGCGAGCTGAAGGACGGCTTTTTGCAGATCCGCCTGAGCGTGGAGCGCGCCTTTGCCTCCCAGATGTGCACCCCGGTCGACCCGGAGGTGGCACACCTGATCATCGGCACGCTTGTAACCGATGTACACCTTGAAGGAGATTCATGCGGCATCTACTCGGTGCATATGAAAGTGCCCGCAGGAACGAGGTAAGCGATGGATGCAGACCTGATCCACCAGACAGCAAAGGCATACGCGCTCGACCCGAGCGAGGAGAACCTGGAAGCCGCCACCCTGGCCGCGCTTCCGCTTTGCTATGCCATTGCTGCGCGTTTTTCAGGCAGAGGCATAGAAACAGAGGATCTAAGGCAGGTGGCCGCCGTGGCGCTGGTCTCGGCCCTCAAGGGTTTTGACCCGCACCGGGGCCTGCGCTTCACCACCTATGTGACGCCCAGCATCATCGGCACGCTGCGAAATCACATCCGCGATAAGGCCCAACTGGTGCGCTCCCCCCGCGGGCTGCGCGAGCGCGGCATCCAGATGGACAGGATGACCGAGACCCTCACCCAGCAGCTGCACCGCGAGCCCTATGTGCAGGAGCTGGCGGACGCGCTGGGCTGGGATCTGCAGAAGGTGCTGGACGTACAGGCCATGCGCGAAAAGACCCAGTTTACAAGCTTTGACGCGCCCGACGAAAACGGCCTGATGCTCTTTGACAAGCTGGGCGGCGAAGAGGCCGGCTACAGTTCCTTTGAATCGAGAGAAGACTTAAAAAAAGCCATGCGCCTGCTCAGCGATACGGAACGCCGGCTTCTGGTGCTGCGCTACCGCGACAGGCTCTCCCAGCAGGCGACCGCGCAGAAGCTGAGCATGACGCAGATGCAGGTCTCCCGCATGGAGCGGCGCGTGCTCACGGCGCTCAGGCAGGAAATGACCGCCAAATAAGCTCTTTCAGGAAGCAGATGTCAAAGAAACCACAGGGATCGGCCGGGCATGAACGCGCCATCGACAGAGAAAAGCTGAAAAAACACCGGTTGCTGTTCACCGTCGCCTCCGTGCTGGCGGTGCTGCTGCTGTTGTTCCTGCTGGGCCGTCTGATCGGCGCGCCGCTGTTGCGGGCGGTGCGCAACAAGGAAAGCTTCCGCGTGTGGATCGAGGTGCAGGGCCCCTTCAAGTACCTGATCATGATCGGCATCATGACTGTGCAGATCATCATCGCGCTCATCCCCGGCGCACCCGTGGAGATGGCCGCCGGCTACGCCTTCGGCCTTTGGGGCGGTATCGGGCTGTGCCTGATCGGCACCGTGCTGGGCAACGCTATCGTGATCTCGCTGACCCGTATGTTCGGCCGCAGCATGGTGCGCCTGTTCATGGACGACGCCAAGATCGAGGAGCTGACCCAAAAGCTGATGCGCGAGCAGCGGCGGATGGACTTCATGGTGTTCATCCTCTTTCTGATCCCCGGCACGCCCAAGGACCTGATGACCTATGTGGCGGGCCTGCTGCCCATCCCCCTGCCCCGCTATCTGATCATTACCTCCATCGCGCGCATCCCCTCCATGATCGGCAACGCGCTGGGCGGCAGCATGCTGGGCAGGCAGAACTACCGGGCCGCCATCATCACCATGACCGTGGTCATGCTGATCAGCGCCGTGGCCTACATGATCTACCGGCGCATCGAGACGGAGCGGGACCATGCCCTCCCGCCCGACGGGGACGAAGCGGCAGCCGAGGAAAAAGAGAAACACGATGTTTGAACCGGATAAACAGATGATAACCTTCGGCGTGACGGTGATCGAAAACCTGTTCATCACCGAATACCTGCGCGCCGCAAAGGGTGAATACGTGAAGGTGTACCTCTTCCTGCTGTATCGCTGCCAGCACCCGGGTGGCGAGGAGGCGGGGCTTGAAGAGGTCCGAGATGCGCTCGACATGGAACTTCAGGACGTGGAGTCTGCGCTGCGCTACTGGGAGCGCCGCCGCCTGATCGAGCGGCTGAGCGACGACCCGCCCCGCTACCGGCTGTACCACATCGGCCAGAGAACCCTCACCGGGCACAGCATGGAAAGCGAGGACAGCGCGTACATCAATTTCAGCGAGGCTGTCTACGCGCTGTTTGGCAATGAACGAAAGGTGCGCCCCGCCGACATCGTCGCCGCCTACGAATGGGTGAGCGACCTGGGCCTTTCCCAGGAGGCCGTGCTGATGCTGCTCAACTTCATGAAAAGCACGCGCGGCAAGAGCTTTTCCTTCAAGGCTGCCGAGAAGATGGCGACCGCGATGCGGGAGGCGGGAGCCCTCACGCCCGAGGAGGCGGAGGATTTCCTCGGCCACTCCCGCTCAGTGCACGATGGAGCGCGCGCCGTGCTGCGCCGCTTCAACTTCCGCCGTCTCCCCACGGAGGACGAGCTTACGCTCTACCAAAAGTGGCTGGACGAGTGGGGCTTCACGCAGGAGGGCATCCTGAGCGCCTGCTCGGAGACCGTGAAGGCCGCCACGCCCTCCTTCGGTTATCTGAACGGCGTGCTGGACGGCATCCGCCAGCGCGGCGGCGCGGGCGGCGCGAAGAAGGCGGAGGAAAGCCTGCAGAAAGACAGGCAAATCCTCCTCGGGGCGCGCGAAGTGCTGGAGGCTCTCGGCATCCGCATGGCCCCCACCGCCGTCAGGAGCGCCTATGAGGCCCTGCTGCGGCTGGCCCCTCACGAGATGATCATGATGGCGGCGCGAGAGGTGGCGCTGCGCCGCGGCCGGTTTGAGGACATCGAAAAACAGCTGGCGGACTGGAAAAAGAAAGGCATCGTCAGCCCCGATCAGGCGCGCGCCGCCCTGCCGCCAAGGCCGAACGCCGCCGGCAGGGGGACAAAGACCGTCAGCGCGCAGCAGTATGCCCAGAGGGGCTACACCGAAACGGAGCTGCTGGGCAGCAGCCTGGAGGACCGCATGAAGGAGGCTCAGAAGTATGATGAACCGTGAGATCCTTCAAAAAATACTGTCCGAAAAAAAGGCGGCGAGGAGCCGCAATGAAGAGCTGGAAGCAAAGCGCGCGCAGGAGGTCTGTGCCGCCTGTCCCGAGATCGCCCGGCTGATCGAGGAGCGCAGGCAGGCCTTTTTCGCCGGGCTGCGCTCGGCGATGAACGGCGTCGCCCCCGTGGGCATCGAGGAGGAAACGGAGAGAAGGACCCGGCGCATCTCGCAGCTGCTTCGGGAGCGGGGCTTCGGGGAGGATTATCTCTCCCCCATCTTCGACTGCCCGCTGTGTGAGGACACGGGCTACCGCGGCAAGGGCAGAAAGACGCTGTGCAGCTGCGTCACGACCCGCTATCAGCAGCTGCTTTCAGGGGAGACTTTTCAGGACGAACGACAGACCTTTGAAAACTACGACGAGGCCCTGATCCCGGCCCAGCCCCTGCCCGGCCACAGCGTGACCCAGCGGGCCTATACGCGGACCCTGCGAAACGACTGCGAGCGCTATGCCGACAGCCTGCCGGACGGGCCGGTGCTGAACCTGCTGCTCTACGGCGGCAGCGGCCTGGGCAAAAGCTATCTGATGCGCGCCATCGGCGTGCGCGCCACGCAGCGCGGCGTGCAGACGCTTTGTCTCAGCGCCAACGCCCTGCTTAACCGTATCCGGGCGCAGTATTTCGCGCGGCAGGGCGAGATGGCGGACGACAGCCATTTTGAGGTGCCGCTGCTGCTGATCGACGATCTGGGTACCGAGCCCCTGTGGGAGGGGATCACGGTGGAGCAGCTCTTCGCGCTGATCGAGCACCGGCAAAGCCATCGCCTGCATACGGTCATCAGCACCAACCTGAGCCTGACCGAACTGCAGGCGCGCTACACGGAGCGGCTGATGTCCCGCCTGCTGGACGAACGGCAGAGCCTGGTGCTGCCCTTTTTGGGCAGCGACCTGCGCCACAGGCGGGGGCAGGAAGCTCTCCGGCCCTGATCTTCAGTTCAGCGCCACCAGTTCAAGCGCCCTTTCATATTTGCTCAGCGCGCGCTCGACCAGCGTCCGCGCCTCCCCGCGATGATCCCGCTGCGCATAGAGCGCCGCAGCGGTCTCGCGGGTTTGTTCTATCAGCAGCAGATCCTCCACGCCAAAGCCATCCGGCGACAGGCGCCCATGCTGGCGGGTGCCCAGAAAATCGCCCGGCCCACGCAGCTCCAGATCCTTCTGAGCGACGGCAAAGCCGTCGCTTGTGGCACAGAGCGTCTGCAGGCGCTCGTTGTTTTCGCCCATCAGGAAACACCAGCTCTCGTCCGCGCCGCGGCCCACGCGCCCGCGCAGCTGGTGCAGCTGCGAAAGGCCGAAGCGATCCGCGTTTTCGATCACCATCACGGTGGCGCGGGGCACGTTGACCCCCACCTCGATCACCGTGGTGGCCACCAGTACGTGCAGCTCCCCCCTCGCGAAGGCAGCCATCACCCGCTCCTTCTCCTCCGCGCTCTGGCTGCCCCAGGTAAGCCCCAGCGAGAGCCCCCGCAGAGGCCCCGTGCGCAGGCGCTCGTACATATCCTGCGCGTTCTCGGCTTCCACAGCTTCACTCTGGCTGACCAGAGGGCATACCAGATAGGCCTGATGCCCTTCCTCCGCCTCCCTGCGGATAAAAGCGTACAGGTCGCCGCGCCTGCTCTCAGGCACCACGCGTGTCTTGACGGGGCTGCGGCCCGGCGGCAGCTCGTCCACCACCGAGATATCCAGATCGCCGTATAGCATCAGCGCCAGCGTGCGCGGGATGGGCGTGGCGGACATCACCAGCACGTGCGCCTCCTGCCCCGGCTGCGACTTGTCGCTGAGGAGCTTGCGCTGCCTCACGCCGAAGCGGTGCTGCTCGTCCGTGATGACCAGCGCCAGCCGATGATAGCGCACGCTATCGCTCAGCAGCGCCTGTGTGCCGATCACCAGGTCCCACTCGCCGCCCGCTATCTTTTCGAGGGCTTCGCGCCGCTGCGCGGACTTCATGCCGCCCAGCAGAAGCCCGCAGCGCAGACCCAGCGGGGCCAGCAGCTTCTCCGCGCTTTCCAGATGCTGCCTGGCCAGTATCTCGGTGGGGACCATCAGAGCGGTCTGATAGCCGGATCTGGCCGCCAGAGCCGCCGCAGCCAGCGCGATGGCCGTCTTGCCGCTGCCCACGTCGCCCTGTACCAGCCTGCGCATGGCACGCCCGCCCGAAAGGTCCCCGGAGATGGCGGCCAGCACGCGCCGCTGCGCCCCGGTGGGTTCAAAGCCCGTGCCGCGCCAGAAGGCGGAGAGCAGCGGCCCGTCCTGCGCGATCACGGGCCCCCTCTGATCCTCACCGCGCAGGCTGCGCAGCGCCAGCTGATAAAGCAGCAGGTTTTCAAAGGCCACACGCCGCTTGGCGCGCGCCAGCGCCTCTCCCCCCGTGGGGCGGTGCACCTCGCGCAGCGCCTCGTGGATGCCGCAGAGCCTCTCCCCGCTGATGAGGGATTCGGGCAGTGTCTCCGAGATCAGGCTGTCAATGCCGGGCAAGAGCTGGTCGATCAGGGAGGAGAGCAGGCTGCCTGTTACGCTGCCGACGGGGGCATACTGGGCGATGATGCCCCGCTGTTTCACAAGCTTTGGGTTGTTGAGCGTCAGCCGTCCCTTCACGGTCTCGGGCCTGCCGTAAAGCAGCGCGCTTTCGCCCGCCTTCAGCTGGTTCTTCATCCAGGGCTGGTTGAACCAGACGAGGCGGAGGCGGCCCGTGCCGTCGCCCGCCTCCGCCGTCACCATGCTGAGCCCGCGCAGATAATGCACTGTGGGCGCGGTCTGCAGGGTCAGGCAAAAGCAGGCGGCCCTTCCCGGAGCGGCCTGCGCGGCAGGGGTGTCGCGCGTGCTGTCGATATAGTCGGTGGGAAAGCGCCAGAGCAGCGCTTCCGGCGTATCGATACCCGCCCGCTCCAGCTCCTGCAGCCGCTTGGGCCCCAGGCCCTTGAGCTCCTTCAGCAGCACGCGCCGCCTCCTTTCCCCGCTTTTCGGAATCCATTCTTATCACAAAAGGCTCTACCGCAGCAGAGCCTTTTATGAACCGGCCTTGGCCGTGGCCTATTCCACGGACAGCAGGTAATAGTACAGCGGCTGACCGCCGTTTTGCACTTCCACGTCGCAGTCGGGATAAAGCTCGGCCAGTTTCGCGCCGAGCGCCTCGGCATCCTGCTGTACGGTGTCCTCGCCGTAGTAGACGGTGATCAGCGCGTCGTCCTCGGTGACGATCTGGCGCATCAGTTCCAGCGCCGTTTCCTCGATGCTCAGGCCGTTCACGGTCACCTGCCCGTTGTGCAGGCCGATGATGCTGCCTTCCTTGATATCCAGCTGCTCCATGTGCGTGTCGCGAACGGCGTAGGTGATGGTGCCGGTGCGCACGCGCTCGGCGGCCTCGTTCATGCGGCTCTCATTCTCCTCGGCGGAGAAATCTGGCTGGAAGGCCACCACGGCGGCCAGGCCCATGGCCACGTTCTTGGTGGGCAGCACCACGATGTTCTTATCGCTCAGCTCCGCTACCTGGCGGGCCGCCAGGATGATGTTGCCATTGTTGGGCAGAATGAAGATGGTTCTGGCGTTTACGCCGTCCACCGCGTTTTCGATGTCCTCGATGCTGGGGTTCATGGTCTGTCCGCCTTCGACGACGGCATCCACCCCCAGATCCTTGAAGATGCTGGAAAAGCCCTTACCCACGGAGACGGACACCATGCCAAACTCCTTGGGCTCTTCCTGCCGCCCGCTTCCTGCCAGCTGGGCGTCGCGATCGCGCCGCTTCTGTGCCATGTTTTCTATTTTGAGCCCCACCAGCTCGCCCAGCATCAGGCCATAGCTGAGCGCCTTGCCCGGATCGTCCGTGTGCACATGCACCTTCAGCCTGTCCTTGTCGCCCGCCACCTGCAGGCTGTCGCCGATGCGGCTCAGCTTGCGGCGGAAGGTGTCTATTTCGGTATCCGTCAGCGTGTTGTAGGGGTTTTGCACGTAGAACTCCGCGCAGTAGGTGAACTTCATGTCGTCCAGATTGTCGTGGTCTTCCGGCAACTCCTCGGCGCCCGCCTTGGTGTCCTGCGCCATCTGCACCACCAGATCCTCCACCGGCTCGCCTCGGAAGGCGGCATAGTAGCCCGTGAAGATGATCAGCAGGCCGCGGCCGCCCGCGTCCACCACGCCGGCCGCCTTGAGCTGGGGCAGCATGTCCTGCGTCTTGGCCAGGATGCTCTCGCCCGAAGACAGAATGGTGCGGAACAGCGCATCAAAATCATCCGGCGCCTTTTCCGCCTGGGCAACGGCATCCTCCGCGATCACGCGGGCCACGGTGAGGATGGTGCCCTCCTTGGGTTTCATCACGGCCTTGTAAGCCGTCTCCGCCGCGCTCTTGAGTGCCGCGGCAAACAGGGGGGGCGTGATGCCTTCCTCCGCGCCGTCCAGCGCCTTGGAAAAACCGCGATAGAGCTGGGAGAGGATCACGCCCGAATTTCCGCGCGCTCCGCGCAGCGCCCCCTTGGCGGCCGCGCCCACGGCTTCGCCCACAGTGACGTTTTCCCTTCCGTTGAGCTCGCGGATCGCGGAGATCATGGTCATGGACATATTCGTGCCCGTATCGCCGTCCGGCACCGGGAACACGTTGAGCTGATTGACAGCCTCTCTGTTCTTCTCAAGCAGGGATGCGCCCGCATTGACCATTTCCCGGAACAGAAGGGCATCTATGGCCTTTATCTCTGACAAAACTGCTTTCCTCCGTTCAGGGTCTCGTCAGACCCGGATGCCCTCTACCGTGATATTGACATTGCGAACCTTCACGCCCGTCATGCTCTCCAGCTTATACTTGACAACTTCCTTGATGGATTCGCAGACGGCGGTCATGGAGATGCCGTACTCGACCACGACATACAGATCCACGTCGATCATATCTTCCACCAGGCGGATCTGCACACCCTTGCTGAGGTTTTCACGCCCCAGCCATTCGACGATGCCGTCCTTGGCCCGCTTGGATGACATGGCCACGATGCCGTAGCTTTCCAGTGCGGCATAGCCGACAACCTTCAGCATGACTTCTTCGGAAATGAAGATAGTGCCCATATCGTTTTTGATCTTATATTCCATCCGGAGAAACCTCCCTTGTAAGGAACTGTGCCTCTGACACAGTTCAGTATACAGGTTTTGATGTTTCAGCGCAACAAAGCCGCCTGAGGCCCGTCAGCCGGCCCCATCAATGAGATTATATCCAAAATGAAAGATGACAGCAAGCGCCGCCCTTGGGCGGGCGCCCGCTGTCTTCAGGCAAGGCCTGTCGGCAACATGGTCAGAAGCCGTTCTGCCGGTTCAGCTCCTCGATCTGGGCTCTGCGCTCCGGCGGGTTGCAGTAGGGGCAGGGCGTCAGCTTGGCGAACTCGGCGTCGTCCAGCTGGGCGTAAGTCAGCTCACCCTTGAGGGGCAGATACCTGTCCTTCACGCCGGGGCAGCGGGCGTCCAGATGGTAGTTTTTGCCGCCCGTGGGGTTGAAATAGAGCGCCAGATTGTCATCGGGGATCTCGCGGTAGCGGTTGCTGTCATCCCAGACCAGCACCTTGGTGTTCACCTTGATGTTGTTCCACAGCCAGGTCATGTTGATGCCGTCGTCGTTGTTCTTGCGCTGCACGCGCACGCAGCCGTGGCTCGCCTTCTCGCCCAGCACCCTCTCCTGGCTGGAATAATCCGCGTAACCGGAGGTCTGGTTGAGGATGTAGGGCACCTCGTGGATCAGCGTGCCGCCGTTGATGCGCATGCCCATGCGGCACACCAGGTTGCCCGCGTTGAAATCGCCCACACGGCTCACCATCAGGTACTCGCCCGAGGGAGTCTCGTTCCAGGGCTGCTGCTTGGTGGGCTTGCCGGTGGAGATGATCAGCGTGGTGAACAGCTTGCCATCCTTAAAGACATACATCTCCTGCTTCAGCTTGTCGATCAGTATGCCATAGTCCACGCGCGGGGTCACGGTTTCCAGCACCTTGCTCTCCACATAGCCGCGAATCAGCTCGTCCGTGTTGCCGTAGCCGCGGCGGCTGCGGTTGTCCGGCCCGTAGCTGGAGTTGTAGGTCTCCACCAGCGACCAGCCGCTGTCCAGCGTCTCGATCACGTGCACGCCCTGCGACACATAGGTGATCTCGCCCACCACATTGTCCCGCGCGCTGCTCCTGTCAGGGGTCTTGCGCAGCTTGTAGGTCTCGCGCTGATCGCCGCCCGTCACCACGGTGAGGGGCTGCATCATGATCTCCCAGATCCTGTCTTCATCAAATTGGCCGATGGGCAGGTTCCAGTAGCTGCTGCCCCATTCGGATTCCGGCACCGCCTCGGCGCTGGGGATCTTGTATTGCATCCGGACAGCGGTTTCTTCTGCCTGGACAGTGATCTCTTCAGCAGCGGCTGGCTCCGCGCCCGTCTGCTCCGGCTCCTGTGTCTCCTCCGCAGTGCCCTCTGAGGAAGCGGCCCCTTCCGCCGGCTCCCCGTCCTCGATGCTCACCACCAGGTGGTTGGCATTGCTCATGAACCCGTCGGAGGCTTCCAGCGTCAGCGATACGGTGACGGTGCCCCTCGGATCCGGCAGACCGTCCACCATGCTGCCGTCCCAGGGGATCAGCAGACTGCCCGCCGGTACCGGGGCCGAAAGGATACTGCGCACGGTGCCGTCCGCGCCGCGCAGGCTGAGGTGCAGCGTGCCGGGCATGTTGGCGGTGGCCGTGAAGGACCATTCCTCATCCCCCGCCGTCAGCACGGGGTCGCTGGGCTTGACATCGCTCAGCACGGGGCTGAGGGGCCCCGCCTTGATCGGCGCGGAAGCGATCTGCCCACCCTGCTCAAGGCGCAGCAGATAGTCTCCCTCGGCCAGCATGCCGCCCTCGCCCTCGATGAGCTCTCCGTCCCAAAACAGCTCATTGTGGCCTATGACGGCTTCCACACTGTCCGCAAGGCCGACCCTGCGGCCCTCTCCGTCCTCCACCACCAGGTCGGTCTCGGCTGCGGCAGGGCTGTGAAAGGCAATGCGCACGGTCTTGCCCGGACGGATCTCCGCGGGCACTTCCTCAAAAGAAAGGCTCTCGCCCTCGGCCAGGCCGGGAGCGGGGGCCAGTATCACGGAAAGGATAAGCAAAAGGGCGATGAGCCGGGTGCGGATCATGGTCTCTCCTTTAAAGCAGATTCTGCCAAATCATCATAGCAGATTGTATTGTTACGGGCAAGTAACAAATTGTAAACACAGTGTTAAACCCCTCATTGTAAAGGAAGGCCCGCTCCGCTATAATACGGGGCAGAAACGGGGAGGAGGCGCGCCTTGGCAGAGCTTGAACAGGTCCTTGTCCTGCTGCGCGGGCTGCGCGCTCCCCTCAGCACCGATGAATATGAGCTGCACAGGCAGATCGCGGGTCTCCTCCATGAGCGGGGCCTGGCCTTTGAGCACGAAAAGCAGCTGATGCCGCGCTGCCGCATCGACTTTTTCGTCGGCGGCGTGGGGGTGGAAGTGAAGCGTGGCCGTCCCAACAGGAGCGCGCTGCTGCGCCAGGCAGAGCGCTACCTGTCAAGCGGCAGGCTGTCCGGCATCATCCTCGTGTGCGAGCAGGGGCTTGAGATGCCGGAAAGCATCCTCGGCCTGCCCTGCCGCGTTCTCAGCCTGCGCAGGCTGTGGGGCCCGGCCAATCCCCTGGGCAGCAGAAAAAGGCCGGCCGCCGCGCCGGAGCCGCCGGCGGCAGCCGAGGCGGAGGAACCTTCCGCCATCCCGACCGCGGCGACCGGGGAGAGTCTGCCTGCCTACCTGCGCCCGCACGAGGAAGACGGTCACCTCTACGGCACGCTCAGCTACAACGCGCGCAGCAAGGCCTGGCAGATCAAGGGCGATCCCGCGGTCACGGAGATGGCCAAGCGCCTCTTCCCCGGCAGCGATTCTGGCAAGCGCGGCCTTGCCCGCTTCACGGCCCACCGCCGCATCGTGGGCGACCTGAACTGGCTGATGCAGCGATACCCGCTCGCCGTTGCCGCGCGCGACCGCGACCGCTGGCAGCAGGCCCTGCGCGAAGCGCAGGACTATGAAAAGGAAAAGCGCCTGCTGTTTGATACTGCGTCTTTGCCCGAACCGCCGGAGGGCAGCTTTCTCGGGCAGCTGCGCGCCTTCCAGAAACTGGGCGCGGGCTGGCTGTGCCGGGTGAAACGCGGCCTGCTGGCCGATGAGATGGGCCTGGGAAAGACCGTGCAGGCGCTGGCTGCGCTGGCGGCCACAGGCTCCTTCCCCTGTCTGATCGTGGTGCCGCCGCATCTGAGCCTCAACTGGCAGTCGGAGATCCGCCGCTTTCTGCGCCTTGCGGACGGTGCGCCGCGCGTGCATGTGCTCAGGGGCCTCAGGCCCTATCCCCTGCCTGAGGCGGATATCTACCTGGTACACTACCTCCTGCTGCGGGGCTGGAAGGAGGCCCTGCCTCTTCTGCCCGTGCGCGCCGTCATCTTTGACGAGGTGCAGGAGCTGCGCCACACCGGCACGGAGAAATACTCCGCTGCCTCGCTGCTCTCCTCCGCCTGCGAGCGGGTCTGGGGGCTCTCGGGCACGCCCATCTACAACCAGGGCGGCGAAATCTGGAACGTGGTCAACATCCTCGACTATCACTTTCTGGGAGACTGGGAGAGCTTCTCCAGAGAATGGTGCTACGGCTACGGCAACGCCGTGGTGATCCACCCGGAGCTGCTGGGCGAGCATCTGAGGCGCGAGGGCATGATGCTGCGCCGCACCAAAAAGGAAGTGCTGCCGGAGCTGCCCGACAAGCGCCGCCTGGTGCAGGAGATCGACGCGGACAGCGCCCTCTATAAACGCCTGATGCAGCCCGTGCTGGTGAACCTGCAAAAGCTGTCTTCCGGCGATCTCAGCCCCTCGCAGCGCGCGCTGCTGGAGGACAGAATCTCTCAGGACGAGCGGCAGGCGGCCGGCCTGGCCAAGGCCCCCTTCGTAGCTCAGTTCGTGCGCGCGCTGGTGGAGAGCGGCGAAAAGGTGCTGCTCTTCGCCCATCACCACGCGGTGATGGACAGCTATCACAGGGAGCTGCACACGCTGTCCCCCGCCTTCATCACGGGGCGGGAAACGCAGGCGCAAAAGCAAAAGAGCGTGGAGCGTTTCATGGAGGGGCGGACGGACCTGTGCTGCGTCTCCCTGCGCGCCGCCTCCGGCCTCAACCTGCAGCGGGCCACCGCTGTGGTGTTCGGCGAGCTGGATTGGTCCCCCGCCGTGCACAGCCAGGCCGAGGACAGGGCTCACCGCATCGGGCAGAAGGACTCGCTGCTGTGCTATTATCTGGTCAGCCCCGGCGGCAGCGACGCGGACATTCAGGAACATCTTGGCCTTAAGGTCAGCCAGTTCATGGGCCTGATGGGTGAAAGCGCGCCCAGCGCGCAGAGCGAGGCGCAGGATGCCGCCTTCGCCAGGCGCCATGCCGAGAAGCTGCTCCTGAAATACTTTCCTGGCGGGCAGGCGGCGGTTTGACAAGCGGGAACCTTTGTTCTATCATGATTTTACTTGAGGGAAGGAGCTGCGCATGCGGGTACTTGGCATCGATCCGGGCCTGGCCACGATGGGCTGGGGCGTGGTGGACGCGGGCGCGCACAGCCCTGTTTTTGTGGCCTGCGGCGTCATCGTCACGCCGCCTGACATGCGCCTGCAGGAAAGGCTCTCCTCCATCCGGCAGGGCATCCGCGAGCTGCTGGATGAATACAGGCCCGACGAGATCGTGTTTGAAGAGCTGTTCTTCGCCCGCAACGTGACCACGGCCCTTACCGTGGGGGCGGCGCGCGGCGTGGCCATCTCCACCTGCTCCGAGTACACGCCCCTTTTGTATGAGTACACGCCCATGCAGATCAAGCAGGGCATCACGGGCTACGGCAAGGCGGATAAAAAGCAGGTGCAGCAGATGGTGACGCTGATCCTGCGCCTGAGCGACGTACCCAAGCCCGACGACGCGGCGGACGCCGTGGCCGCCGCGCTCACCCACCTGAACACAGGCCCCTCCAAGTTTCAATTCCGCATGAAGTAGAGGCAGTATGTACGCGTTCATAGAAGGCATCATCGAATACAAATCCGCGGGCGAACTGGTGGTCAACGCGGGCGGCGTGGGTTATCAGCTGCTGTGCAGCCAGTCCACCCTGTCCGCCGCGCCCCCGCGGGGCGAATTTGCCCGCATCTATACCTACCTGAGCGTGCGGCAGGACGCCACGGAGCTGTTCGGCTTCATTTCGCAGGAAGAAAAAAACATGTTCCTGCGTCTGACCGCCATCTCCGGCATCGGGCCCAGGACCGCGCTGGGCGTGCTGGCGGCCATGCCGCTGGCCGACCTGACCCTCGCCATTCTGACTGGCGACGCCGCCATGCTCTGCCGCGCGCCAGGCATCGGCAAGAAGACTGCACAGCGCATCGTGCTGGAACTCAAGGACAGGATGTCGGCCGATGATCTGCCCGCGGGCGGCCCCGCCGTGAGCCTGCCCAAGGACGCCGGCGCAGGCAGCGCCGTCGGCGAGGCTATCCTGGCGCTGGAATCGCTCGGCTATACGCAGGCGGAGGCGGCCAGGGCCGTGTCCGCTGCCCATCAGGGCGCGGGCGAAGCGGCAGGCGCGGATGAGCTGGTGCGGCTGGCTCTGCGCGGGATGATGAAAGGATGAGCATGGAAAGCGAACGGATCATGACCTCCGGCGTGCACCGCGAGGACGGCGAGATCGAGCTCTCGCTGCGCCCTAAGGCCCTGCGCGACTACGTGGGGCAGGCCGCCATCAAGGAAAGCCTGAGCATCTACATCAAAGCGGCGCTGGAGAGGCGCGACGCGCTGGATCACATGCTGCTCTACGGCCCGCCCGGTCTTGGCAAGACCACGCTGGCCTGTATTGTGGCGGCCGAAATGGGCCAGAACGTGCGCATCACCTCCGGCCCTGCCATCGACAGGCCGGGCGACCTTGCCTCCATCCTCACCAACCTGAACGCAGGCGACGTGCTGTTCATCGACGAGATACACCGCCTGAGCCGCTCGGTGGAGGAGGTGCTCTACCCCGCCATGGAGGACGGCGCGCTGGATATCATGATCGGCAAGGGGCCGACCGCGCGCTCGCTGCGGCTGGATCTGCCCCGTTTCACCTTGATCGGAGCGACGACCAGGGCCGGCCAGCTCTCCGCGCCGCTGCGCGACCGCTTTGGCATCACCTTTCGCCTGCAGATGTACACGCCGCAGGAATTGGCGCAGATCCTCAAGCGCTCCGCCGACATCCTCGGCATGCCCTTCGACGAGGACGGCATCCTGGAAATCGCCGGGCGCAGCCGCGGCACGCCCCGCATCGCCAACCGCATGCTCAAGCGCGTGCGCGATTATGCCCAGGTGAAAGCCGAGGGACGCATCACCCGCGCCGTTGCGCGGGAGGGCCTTGACATGCTGGATGTGGACGGGCTCGGCCTCGATCAGGTGGACCGCGCGGTGCTGGCGACCATGATCGACAAGTTTTCCGGCGGGCCGGTAGGCCTGGATACCCTGGCCGCTTCCACTGGAGAGGATGCCGTCACCATCGAGGATGTGTACGAGCCCTATCTGCTGCAGCTGGGCTTTATCCAGCGCACGCCGCGCGGCCGAGTGGCCACGGATCTGGCCTACCGCCACCTGGGCCGCACGGCCCCGGCGGGAAATGCCCCCAAGAGCGAACAGGTGCGTTTTTTTGATGATGAAGACAAGTGATTTTCAATATGATCTGCCGGAAGAGCTGATCGCCCAGACCCCCATCACCCCGCGCGACGCCAGCCGCATGCTGGTGTGCAACCGCGAGAACAGGCTGCGCGAGGGCCGCATCTTCCGTGACCTGCCGGACTATCTCCGTCCCGAGGACGTGATGGTGATCAACCACACCCGCGTCATCCCCGCGCGCCTGTTGGGCGTCAAGGAGGAAACGGGCGCGGCGGTGGAGCTGCTGTTGCTCCGTCGCCTGAGCGCTGACAGCTGGGAGGCCATGGTGCGGCCGGGGCGCCGGCTGCGCGCAGGGGCCAGAGTGAGCTTCGGCGAGGGCCTGCTGCGCGCGGCCATCGGCGGCGACCGCGCGGGCGGCACGCGCGAGGTCACTTTCAGCTATGAGGGGCTGTTTGAAAACATACTCGAGCAGCTGGGCGAGATGCCTCTGCCCCCCTATATTCATGAAAAGCTGGCCGATCCGCAGCGCTATCAGACCGTCTACGCCAGGTATGACGGCAGCGCCGCCGCGCCGACCGCCGGGCTGCACTTTACCCCTGAAGTGATGCAGCGCGTGCGCGACAGGGGGGTAGACATCGTGCCGGTGCTGCTGCACGTGGGCCTCGGCACCTTCCGCCCGGTAAAAGAGGAGGACCTTGACCGCCACCAGATGCACACCGAGTATTACGAGGTGAGCGAGGAGGCGGCGGAGCGCATCAACCGCGCCAGGGAAAGGGGCGGCCGTATCCTCTGCATCGGCACCACCAGCGTGCGCACGCTGGAAACGCTGGCGGACGACAAGGGCACCGTGCACCCGGGCAGCGGCATGACCGACATCTTCATCAAGCCCGGCGTCCCCCTGCGCGCTACGGACCTGCTGCTGACCAACTTCCACCTGCCCCAGAGCACGCTGCTGATGCTGGTGAGCGCCTTTATGGGCCGTGAGAACGCTCTGGACGCCTACCAGCAGGCGGTCCGAGAGCGCTACCGCTTCTTCAGCTTCGGCGACTGCATGCTGATCGGCAGCCATCTGGTCGGCTGATGCTGTCCCTTGTGTTCCGTCTGCTGGCCTGCGCGGCGGCCTTTCCGCTGGCGGATCATCTTTTGTACGGCCTGTGGTGCCGCAGCCTGGAGGCCGCGCTGCTGGCGGGGGCCTGTCTGGCGCTGCTGCACCTGATCATCCGCCCGCTGGCCCGCGTGGCGCTGTTCGCGCTCAATCTTCTGACGCTCGGGCTGATCAACGTAGCCATTGACACCACGCTGATCCTCGTGATCGTGCGCCTGTTTCCCGAGCATATTCGCATCAAAAGCCTGCCCTGGGCGGTGGCTGCAGCACTGATCGTCAGCCTGGCGCGCGGGGCGGTGGGAAGGCTGGTGAAACCCTCTTGAACCCGATCCTGGTCATCGGCGGGCTCAACCTTGATATCCTCGGCATGCCGCAAGGACATTTCAGCTACCGGGATTCGCTGATCGGCCGCGTGCGCATGGTGCCGGGCGGCGTAGGCCGCAACATCGCCGAGCGGATCGCCCGCAGCGGCGACAGCGTGCAGCTGATGAGCGTGCTGGGCGGAGACGGCTTTGCCCGCCTGCTGGAAGACAGCTGCGCCCGCCTGGGCATCGGCCTTGACTATGCCCTGCGCACCCACGAGAGCAGCTGCGTCTACCTGGCCGTGCATGACGCGCAGGGCGACATGGCGGTGGCCGTCAACGACATGGGGGCCATGCGCCTGCTGAATGGCGCAGCCGTGGCCAGCCTGCCGCGCGATGGCTTTTCCGCCTGTGTGCTGGATACCAATCTGAGCGAGGAAGCCCTGAGCGAGGCAGCAAGGCATCTGAACGTCCCCCTGGCGGCAGACCCGGTGAGCTGCGAAAAGGCGCTGCGCCTTGTGCCCGTGCTGCCGCGTCTGGCCGCCATCAAGCCCAACCTGAAGGAGGCGCTCTTCATGACGGGCAAGGACAGCCTGAGCGAGGCAGCCTCCGCCTTGCTTGACAAGGGGGTAAACCGGGTATACATTTCACTCGGGAAGGACGGCCTCTACTGCGCCAGCGGCAGCGAGCGCCTCCGGCTGCCCCCCCTGCCCGCCCCCAAGGCTCCGGCCACCGGCGCGGGCGACGCAATGACCGCCGGCCTGGTCTGCGCCATCGCCAGAGGTTATTCCTTACAGGCATCCGCCGAAAACGGGCTGCGCTTTGCGGCCGAACATCTGAACCGTATGGCGGCCCTCGCCGCCGAGGAAGGGGAAGACCATGAAACACCTTGAAATATCCAAGCAGGTCAGGAAGGCGCTGAAGGAAGGGCGCCCCGTGATCGCGCTGGAGAGCACCATCATCAGCCACGGCATGCCCTACCCGCAGAATGTGGAGACCGCCCTCAACTGCGAGCGCATCGCGCGGGAAAACGGCGCGGAACCGGCCACCGTCGCCGTGATCGGCGGCAAGCTGTGCGCAGGCCTGACCGAAGATCAGATCGAATACCTGGGCAAGGCCGGCCAGAGCGTGCAGAAGGCCAGCAGGCGTGATCTGCCCGTACTGGTCGCCCGCGGTCAGGACGGGGCCACCACGGTGGCCGCTACCATGATCATCGCCGCCATGGCAGGCATCCGCGTGTTTGCCACCGGTGGCATCGGCGGCGTGCACCGCGGCGCCGAAACCACCATGGACATCTCCGCGGACCTGGAGGAGCTGGCCCACACGCCCGTGGCCGTGGTCTGCGCCGGGGCCAAGAGCATCCTTGATCTGGGCTTGACGCTTGAATATCTGGAGACCCGGGGCGTGCCCGTGATCGGCTACGGCACCAAGGAGCTGCCCGCCTTCTATACCGACCGCAGCGGCTTCGAGGTGGATTATCGCATGGATACGCCCGAGGAGATCGCCGCCGCTCTGCGCGCGCAGCACCATCTGGGCTTCCCCGGCGGCATGCTGATCACCAACCCCATCCCCGCCGAATACGCCATGGAACCTGGCGTGATCAACGCCGCCATCGACCAGGCGCTGCACGAGGCGGGCGAGCAGGGCATCAAGGGCAAGGCCACCACTCCCTTCCTGCTGGCCAGAGTGGCCGAGCTGACGGGCGGAGACAGCCTGGCCAGCAACATCCGGCTGGTCTACAACAACGTAGCCCTCGCCGCGAAGATCGCCGCCGCCCTGTAAGCCGGCAGCGGCGTCCTGATAAATGCCGAATCCCGCAGAGCGTCCTGCGGGATTCGGTTTTGATGCGTCAGATATTACCTGCTCTCTTCGATCTTTCTTAGGGTATCCTCCCGGATGGCCTCGCGCAGGCCCTTCATATACTCTGAAAACTGCACCTTGTCTTCGCCGTACCTAAGGTTCAGCTCCCGTTCCATGGGCAGCCAGGTGGATAGGTCCGCCAGGTTATGCTGCATCACGGCCTCCAGATTGTCGATCGCCTTGTGCAGTTTGGCCTCCACCGTTTCGCGCGCGTCCATTTCCTCGTAGAGCGCCCTCATTTCCTCCGCGTAGGGCGCCGGCAGGGTGTCCACCCAGCCGCGCAGCAGCGCTTCCTCGCGCCGCTCATCCTCCGCCGTCTTGTCAAAGGACGGGATATCCCCGGTAAAGCATTCGCCCAGGTCGTGGATGATCAGCATCCTGATCACCTTATCCATGTCTGCGCCGGGAAACTCATCGCGCAGGAAGAAGGCCATCAGCGTGGTCAGCCACAGGTGCTCGGCTACGCTTTCCCGTCTGCCCCCGGATGTATAGCTGTGGCGCATGGTATCCTTCAGCCTCTCGGCCGTCCGCATGATCTCCAGAAACTTTCGGGCGTCCATCGGTTCTCATCTCCTTCTTCTGTCCGACCTGCGCGGGCAAGCCGCCAGCCGGCAAGGTATAAAAAAGCCGCCGGCATTCATTCGCTGCGTCGGCGGCTTCCAGGTCAGGGCAAACAATCAGGCAGTAGCCTTGTTCAGAGCCTTGGCCAGACGGGCCTTTTTGCGGTTGACGGCGTTCTTGTGAACGATCCCCTTGGCCGCGGCCTTATCCAAAGTGGAGGCGACAGCGCTCAGCTCTTTGACAGCGGCGGCAGGATCAGACGCGAGAACAGCATTGTATTTCTTCACTGCGGTCTTCACTCTGGACTTCACCATGCGATTACGCAGGTTCTTCTTCTCATTCACCTTCACGCGCTTAATGGCTGATTTAATGTTCGGCAACTTGTTTCACCTCCCCGAATAGCTTGTGCTTAACAGCAAAAGTTACTTTACCACATTCATTCCCCGAACGCAAGAGAAAAACGCCCGAAAATTTGCGATTCTTTGTAGGCCCGATTTGTAATATCAAGTGCA
>DBQV01000008.1:0-61937 GCA_002305755.1 Christensenella sp. UBA1385
CATACACCAGCCGAAGCAGCCCGCGTGCTCTCCGTCCGCCATGGCGTCGTTCAGCACCCGCGCGTGGCGCATGGCATGGGCCTGGCGGATGCGCCAGGGATCGAAGATCTTGGTGGGGAACATGTGGCCGCTGTGCTCGGTGATCAAAAGCGCCCTGTCCCGCTCCTTCATCACGTCCCTCTTGCGGCGGCAGCCGGGGTTGTCGCCCTTGTGCGAAAAGTCGTTGAAGCCGTAGACATCTTCCTTCAGGCTGCTCTTTTCCAGATAGCGCACGCCGGAGGTGGCCCGGCTGTCGTCCAGCGCGTGGGCGGCGGCGTTAGTGCGCTCGTAGAAGGGATCGTCGTCCTGGCTTTCGTTGATGCGCACGCCCCAGAGGATGACGCTGGGGTGGTTGCGGTACTGCAGCACCATCTCCCGCGTGTTGGCGACGGCCTGCTCCTTCCAGGCTTCATCGCCGATGTGCTGCCATCCGGGGATCTCGGTGAACACCAGCAGGCCCTCGCGGTCGCACTGGTCGATAAAATACTGGCTTTGAGGATAGTGTGATGTGCGCACGGCGTTCAGCTGCAGCTCGTGCCTGAGGATGCGGGCGTCCTCCCGCTGCAGGCTCTCGGGCGCGGCGTAGCCGATATAGGGGTAGCACTGGTGGCGGTTGAGCCCGCGCAGGAAGATTTTTTCCCCGTTCAGATAGAAGCCGTCCTGCCGGAACACGGCGGTGCGGAAGCCGAAAAGCGCCTCCTGCACGTCCGACGCCCGGCCTGCGGCATCCTTCAGCGTGACGCGGCAGAGCGACATCGCGGGCCTGTCGATGCGCCACATCTGCGCCCCCTCGCAGGCAAGCTCAAGCTGCTGCTCATCATTCGCCTCGCGTTCCGCGCTGGCCAGCAGGCGCCCCGACTGCTCGTCCAGGATCTCGATCAGCAGGCTGCCGCCCTGAGCGGGCCCATCCAGCGTCACCGAGACGCGGGCCGTGGCCGGGTCCGGCGTTCTGACGAAAACATCGCCGATGTGGCGCGCAGGCCGTATGTCCAGCCAGGCGTCGCGGTACAGCCCGCCGTAGGTGAGGTAGTCGATCACAAAGCCGAAGGGCGGCACCGCGGGGTTTTCGGTGGTGTCGAGCCTGACCGCGATCAGGTTGTCGCCCTCCGCGTTCAGGAAGGGCGTGATCTCGGCCCGGAAGGCCGTGTAGCCGCAGGCGTGAGAGGCCGCCTCGCGGCCGTTGCAGTAGAGCGTGGCGATGTGGGCCGCGCCGTCCAGCCGGATGAACACGCGCCTGTCCCTGCCGCCCGCGGGCAGGCGGATGGCCCTGCGGTAGCCGCAGACCGTCTGATAGCTTTTCTCGTCAATGTAGTGAAGGGGCACCTCCTTCACCGTGTGGGGCAGGCGCACGGCCTGCCCGCCGCCCTCGCCCCGGGCGAAGCCCTCGCTCCAGACGGGCGTGTACTCCCAGCCACCGCTGATCTTCAACATATGCTTCCTTTCCGCGCCGCGGCGCAGATGCTTTTTGCGGGGGGTAAAACGACTGAGCTGCGGTTCCCATTATACGGCCTTTGCCGCGGCTGTAAAGCGGGGACCGGCATTTGACAAGGCAGGTTTCTTCCCCGATAATACGGCTGTATCCACAAGGAAAGCGTGGCCTCATAGCGTATGAACCCGAAAACACGCATCAAATGGCTGGTCTCCATCCTCCTGCTGGCGCTGGCGGCGCTGGGCGGGCTTTGGTTCGTTACGGCTCCCGGGCGCGAGGCCGCCCAGCGGGGCGGGGAAAAGCCCATCATCCTCGGCTTTGCCCAGCTGGGCAGCGAGAGCGGCTGGCGCATCGGCAACTCGCGCTCGGTGGCGCAGGCGGCCGAGAAGGCGGGCATCCAGCTGATGGAGCGCAACGCCGAGCAGAAGCAGGAGAACCAGATCAAGGCCCTGCGCTCTTTCATCGCCTATCAGGTGGATGTGATCGCCTTCTCCCCCATCGTGGAGGACGGTTGGGACAACGTGCTGCGCGAAGCCAAGGAGGCGGGCATCCCCGTGATCTGTTCCGACCGCTCGGTCAATGTGGAGGACGATTCCCTGGTCGCCTGCTTCGTGGGCTCTGATTTTTATGCCGAGGGGCAGCGGGCGGGCCAGTTTCTTCTGCGCAAGATGGAGGGCGTGCCAGGTCCCATCCGCGTGGCGGAGATCTCCGGCACGCTTGATTCCACGCCCCAGCGTGACCGCGCCCGCGGCTTTCGCGACGTGATCGCGCAGGATGAGCGGTTTGAGATCGTGTACAGCAAGTCAGGAGATTTTCTGCGCTCGCTGGGACGTGAGGTGATGAAGGACATCCTCCGAAGCGAGAAGATCGACGTGCTTTACTCCCACAACGACGCGATGACGCTGGGCGCGGTCGAGGCCATCGAAGAGGCGGGCCTTGCGCCCGGCCAAGACATCGTGATCATCACGGTGGACGGCGAGCAGGGGGCCATCGACCTGCTCAAGCAGGGCAGGATCAACTGCGTGGTGGAGTGCACGCCCATGCTGGGCGATCTCATCATGCAGCTGGCGCAGAAGCTGGCCGCCGGGCAGGAGGTGCCCCGCCTGATCTATTCAGAGGAGGAGGTCTTCACCGAGTTTGATGAGGATCTGCTCAGCATCCCGCCGAGGGGCTACTGAGATGCCGGCGCGGCCCGCTTTTCGCAATACCATGCCACGGTACGGCTCGCTGAGCCGCCGGCTGAGCGTGGCCTTTCACACCATCATGATCCTGATGGTGGTGCCGGCGGCTGTCTCCCTGGTGATGATGATCGGCTTTTCGCAGCTGTATTACGGCTTCCTCAGCCGCGCGCAGCGCATCAACGATCTGACCGCCATCGTGGTGGACCAGCTGCCGGGCGAGCTGTTCAACATCGTGGCCGGGCGCGGCACCTTTGAGGAGGGGCCGCAGCGGGAAATGATGCGCACCGTCAACGGCACGCTGGACAGCCTGATCGGCGAGGGCGGGGCCAGCGGCCCGGAGCTGACGGTAGCCAGGCGCACCGGCAATACGCTGGAAAGCTACATTGACCGCCTCGGCCTCCAGATGGAGCAGGACGCGCCGGTGGAAGACAACTTTCAGGTGCATGAGGAGATCCGCAATGTGTCGGCCCTGATGGGCGATATGTTCCGCGACGCGGTCTCCACCGAGATCCGGGCGGCCACGCAGGCCAGCCGCCGCATGCGCGTGGTGCTGTCCGTCACCATGGCGCTGGAGGCCGCGCTGATCGCCTTTGCCATGCTGTTTGTGAAGTCCTCTCAAAGGTCGCTGTCGGGCGCGGTGGCGGAGCCCATCCGGGAGCTGCAGGCCTTTGCCGGCAAGATCGCCGACGGGCACCTGAACGAACGCACGCCCGAGCCGGATGTGGACGAGCTGCGCCAGCTCTCCGTCAGCCTGAACGCCATGGCCGGCCGGCTGGGCGAGCTGATGGAGGAGAACCGTCTGGAGCAGGAGAGCCTCAAGAAGAGCGAGCTTCGTGTGCTGCAGGCGCAGGTGACGCCCCACTTTCTGTACAACACGCTGGACGCCATCGTCTGGCTGGCCGAGGCGAAAAAGACCGAGGAGGTCATCTCCATCACCCGCGCGCTGTCGGATTTCTACCGCATCTCGCTGTCTGACGGGCATGACTGGATCACCCTGGCGCAGGAGGAGGAACATCTGCGCGGCTACCTGACCATCCAGAAGATCCGCTACCGCGACATCCTCGACTATGAGATCGACATCGACCCCGCGATCAGAAACGAGATGATCCTCAAGCTCTCCATCCAGCCGCTGGTGGAAAACGCCATCTACCACGGCATCCGCAACCGGCGCGGCGGCGGGCGCATCACCGTGAGGGTGTGGGAGGAGGAAGGCCGGCTGCGCGTGCTGGTGAAGGACAACGGCGCGGGCATGAGCGCGGAGCGCCTCGGCGAGCTGCGCCGTATGATGGCTTCTCACCGCGGGGCGGATTATCCGGGCTTCGGGCTGTTCAACGTGGATCAGCGCATCAAGCTTTACTACGGTCAGGCGCAGGGCCTTGAGATCGATTCGGAGCAGGGCCGGGGCAGCAGCATCTCCTTCAATGTGCCGCTGCTGGGGCCGGGGCAGCCGCCCGCCGCGCCAAGGGAAGGGGAGAAGACGGATGTATAAGGTGTTTTTGGCGGATGACGAGGTGGTGGTGCGCGAGGGCATCCGCGGGTCCTTCCCCTGGGAGGAATCAGATTTCGTGCTCTCGGGCGAGGCGCCCGACGGCGAGATCGCGCTTTCGCTGCTGCGGGAGATCAAGCCCGATATCCTCATCACCGACATCCGCATGCCCTTTATGGATGGGCTGGAGCTGTGCCGGCAGGCCAGGGCCCAGCTTCCCTGGATCAAGATCATCATCCTGACGGGCTACGACGAATTCACCTATGCCAAGGAAGCGCTGGCGCTGGGCGTAAAGGAATATCTGCTCAAACCCGTCAGCGCGCAGGAGCTGGAGGCGGCTCTGCGGCGCATGGCCGCCCTGATCGACGGCGAGCGCCAGCGTGACCGCGACCTGCGCAAGGCCCAGAGCCGCCTGGACCAATCCAGCGGCCTGCTGCGGGACCGCTTTCTGGCAGGCCTTATCCGGGGGAAGCTCCCGGCAGAGGAGCGGCAGCAGCTCTTTGTGCGCGCCCGGGAGATGGAGCTGGACCTGCTGGCCAGGCAGTACCGGGCATTGATCCTCACTCCCGCCGGGCAGAGCCCTGAGCAGGTCGTGCCCCTGCGCCTGCTGGCGGACAGGCTGGCGGCAGGGCGGGCGGGGCTTCGCTGCCTCTCCTCGACCTTTGAAGGGCTGATCCTCCTCCTGCTGCTGGGCGAAACGGGGGAGGAGCTGGACGAGGGGGCCTTCTGGCTGGCGCAGGCGCTGCAGCACGAGGCGGAGATCCCGCTGCGCGTCGCCATCGGCGGCGTGGTGAGCAATGTCTACGCGCTGGGCGATTCTTATCTGGCGGCGCTGCGCACGCTGCAGGCCATGAATGCCAACTACCACGGGGAGGATACCCGCATCATGGACAGCGCGGAGCTGCTGATCAAGGTGGACGAGGTGGTGTCGCTGGCGGGAAACGCCGGGCTTTATGAGCAGCTGCGCTTCGCGCCCATCGGCGATGTGGACCACATCCTCCGGGACTATTTCTCGCAGACGGGCGGCGGCAAATCCGTGATGATGCTCAACTACCTGTATGTAGAGAGCATGCTGACCGCCGTGCGCATCGTGCAGGAGCTGGGGCTGGACCCGCAGGCCGAGCTGCCCGAGGCCCAGGCCATGGGCGGGGCGGAGGCCATGCTGCCCGGCTTTGACGAGGTGTACCGGCGCGCGCGCGAGGCCGTTGTCCGTGCGCTCACGCTGCGCGACAGACAGTCCGTCTCCCGCTACCGCGACGTGATCCTCAAGGCCTGCGCCTACATCGACAGCCAGTATGAGGATCCGAACCTTGCCCTCTCCGACGCTGCGGAGCACGTGCACCTGTCCGTCAACCACTTCTGTACCATATTTTCGCAGGAAACGGGCAGCACCTTCATCGAGTACCTGACCCGCCTGCGCATGGACAAGGCGCGCGAACTGCTGCTCACCACCTCGCTGCGCTCGGGCGACATTGCTCAGCGCGTGGGCTACCGCGACCCGCATTACTTCAGCTATACATTTAAGAAGAACTACGGCATGAGCCCGAGGGATTACCGCGCCCGACAGGAGGGCGCGCCGTAAAATAATTCCCCTTTTACCAAAAATATCCAACTTCTTTTTCTTTTTCCGTGTATTGCGTAAAATATCGGCGCAAGATTCCAAAATCTGTCTCTTGTTCTTTTTGGTGAATGCTGTAACATTTCATACAGGAACGCCGAGCGGATGCCCGGCAGAATAGGAACGGAGGAAGAAACATGAAGAGATTACTGACTCTGGCACTGGTACTGTGCATGGTGGTCGGCGTCGCGAGCGCGGAAGTTACCATCGCCTTCTCGCAGATCGGGCAGGAGTCCGACTGGAGAACCGCCAACACCGACAGCGTGAAAAAGGCCATCGAGGCCGAGGGCTGGAACTACGTGTATGACGACGCCCAGCAAAAGCAGGAGAACCAGGTGAAGGCTCTGCGCAACTTCATCAGCCAGAACGTGGATTACATCCTGTTTACCGGCGTGGTGTCCACCGGATGGGACGAGGTGCTCAAGGAAGTCAACGAGGCCGAGATCCCGCTGATCCTGCTGGACCGTATGCCCGACAACATGGACGACATCGAGTACGCGGCCGCCTTCGGCGGAGACTTCGTGGAGGAAGGCCGCCGCATGGCGATCTGGACCAAGAATTACGTGGAAAAGCTGGGGCGCTCGGATGAGGAGCTGAACGTTGTCATCCTGGAAGGCACCACCGGCGCTGACGCCGCCACCGGCCGCCAGAACGGCATCATGGAGATCCTGAAAGACACCCCCAACCTCAAGGTGATCGCCTCGCAGACCGGCAACTTCACCCGCGCGGAAGGCCAGGCCGTGATGGAGAGCTTCCTCAAGGCGCACGACAAGATCGACGTGCTGCTGGCCCATAACGACGACATGGCGCTGGGCGCGATCGAGTCCATCAAGGCCGCCGGCAAGGTGCCCGGCAAGGACATCATCATCGTCGGCTGCGACTCCCCCAAGACCGCGTTTGACGCCATCATCGCCGGCGAAATGAACGCTACCATCGAGTGCACGCCGCTGTACGGCCCCTTCGTTGTGGACGCCCTCAAGCGCCTGATGGCCGGTGAGGACCTGGGCCGCGAGCTCATCCACCCCGAAGAGAGCTGCTTCGACGCGGAAGGCGGCATCGTCTTCACGCTGGACGGCAAACTGTCCGAAAAGGCTGCCGACAAGATCGGCGAGCGCCAGTACTGAGAAAAACCGATATCGGCCCTGCCGGCGGTCCGCGCCGGCAGGGCCGGGACGGATGGGGGAGGAACCCTCATCCGTCCTTCAATCGTGAGGGGTGATGTGCTTGAGCAATGATGTGCTGCTGAAAATGACGGGGATGGAGATAGAGTTTCCCGGCGTAAAGGCCCTGGACGGCGTGGATTTCACGCTGCGCAGGGGAGAGATACATGCCCTGCTCGGTGAGAACGGGGCGGGAAAGTCTACGCTGATCAAGTGCCTGACGGGCGTGCACCGGATGGACGCGGGCAGCATCGTGCTGGACGGTCAGAGCATCCGCCTCACCTCCCCCCAGGACGCGCAGCGCCTGGGCATCTCCACGGTGTATCAGGAGGTCAACCTCTGCCCCAACCTGACCGTGGCGGAAAACATCTTCATCGGCCGCCAGCCCATGCGCCGCGGCGGCATCGACTGGAAGACCATTAACGCCAGGTCGTCCGAGCTCATGCGCCGCATGGGCATGGACATCGACGTGACGCTGCCGCTTTCGGGCTACTCCATCGCCGTCCAGCAGATGGTGTCCATCGCGCGCGCGGTGGATATCAACGCCAAGGTGCTGATACTGGACGAGCCCACCTCCTCGCTGGATGACAACGAGGTACGCCGCCTGTTTGACGTGATGCGCGAGCTGAAAAAGCAGGGCATGGGCATCATCTTCATCACCCACTTCCTGAACCAGGTGTTTGAGGTGTGCGACCGCATCACCGTGCTGCGCAACGGCCATCTGGTGAACGAGTGGGGGATAACGGACATCAGCAGGCTCGACCTGGTCACCAGCATGATCGGCAAGGACATGAACGAGATCTATAACCTGAAGAAGGCCGAGCAGCGCGGGGACGCACCCGTGGTGCTTGCGGCCTCGGGCCTCGGCGTGCCGGGCAAGGTGGAGAGCATTTCGCTTGACGTCAGGGAGGGGGAACTGGTGGGCTTTGCGGGCCTGCTGGGCTCCGGCCGCACAGAAACGGCGGAAATGCTCTTTTGCGTGCAGCGCCCTGCCCGCGGCAGCGTGAGCATGCGCGGCAAGCCCGTGGGAGCCAGGATACCGCTGGACAGCATCAAGCGCCGCATGGCATTCTGCCCGGAAGACAGGAAGCGGGACGGCATCGTGGCGGATCTGTCCATCCGCGAGAACATCGTGCTGGCCGTGCAGGCCACGCGGGGCTTCATGAAGCCCATGAGCATGGCCGAGCAGCAGGAGCTGGCGGATAAGTACATCAGGCTCCTCTCCATCGCCACGCCGGACGCCGAAAAGAAGGTGGGCGAGCTGTCGGGCGGCAACCAGCAGAAGGTGATACTGGCCCGCTGGATGGCCACGCAGCCGGATCTGCTGATCCTGGACGAGCCTACCCGCGGCATCGACGTGGGCGCCAAGGCCGAGATCCAGCGCCTGATGCTGGATATGTGCCGCCAGGGCATGAGCATCATCTTCATCAGCTCGGAGCTGGATGAGATCATCCGCTGCTCCAACCGCATCATCGTGATGCGCGATCTGCAGAAGGCGGCGGAGCTGGACGGCGAGGGCTGCGACCAGAGCGCCATCCTGTCCATCATCGCGGATGAGGAAACGGGGAGGGAGGCCGTATGAAAGCGAAACTGAACCGGGAGACCGTCGTCCGCTCCAAGCTGCTCTGGGCCGTGATCGCGGAGCTTCTGATCCTGCTGGTCGGCTTTATCATGCGGCCGGATTTCCTCAGCGTGCAGCTGATGACGCTGGCCGACGGCTCACGGGTGCTGTTTGGCACGCCGATCGACATTCTCAACCGCTCGGCCGAGATCACCATCATCGCCATGGGCATGACGCTGGTCATCGCGCTGGGCGGTACGGACCTGTCCGTGGGCGCGCTGGTGGCGGTTTCGGGGGCCATGGCGCTGAAATTTCTGCGCTGGGATGTGCTGGAATACCCCACGCCCGGCGACTATACCGTGATGCCCTACTTTCTGGTCATCCTGGTGCCGCTGGCCGTGTGCACGCTGATGGGCGCGTTCAACGGGCTGCTCATTTCCAAACTGGGCATGCAGCCGATCATCGCCACGCTGATTTTGATGGTGGCGGGGCGCGGCATCGCCCAGATCACCACCAACGGCAAGCAGTTCACCACCATGTACACGCCCTTTCAGCAGATCGCCCAGGGGTACTTTCTGAAGCTGCCCATGCCCATCATCATCACCGCGGTGGTGATCCTCGGTGTGGCCCTCTTTACGCGCAAGACGTCCTACGGCATGTTTGTGGAGTCCGTCGGCGTCAACCCCAACGCCAGCCGCGTATCCGGGCTTCAGTCCAGCCGGATCATCCTGATCGCCTTCATGATCACCGGCTTCCTCTCGGGCATTTCGGGGCTGATCTATTCCAGCCGCATCTCCTCCTGCGATTCCAACAACGCCGGCATCAACAACGAAATGAACGCGATTCTGGCGGTGGTCATCGGCGGCACCAGCATGTCCGGCGGCAAGTTCAGCCTGACGGGCACGGTGATCGGCTCGCTCATCATCCAGACGATCGTCACGCTGGTGTACTTCTTCGGCGTGGTGTCCGAGGCGATCATGGCCTTTGAGGCGATGATCATCGCAGTGGTCATCGTGCTCCAGTCCGAACCGGTGCGCAAGTTCTTTGCGTCCCGCAAACGCAGCCGCGCGTCGGCGACGGGAGGTGCTGTCCGTGCTTAAGGCGGAACCCAGGCGCCAGAGCGCGCTGACGAGAATCTTCAACCCCAAGTACATCATGGTGTACGCAACGCTGGGCGTATTTCTGGTCATCTACCTCTTTGGCGCGCTGATGTACGGCGACAAGGGCTTTACCACCCTCCGGACGCTGACCCTGATGTTCTCCGACAACGCCTATGTGGGCGTTTCGGCGGTGGGCATGACGATGGTGCTGATCACCGGCGGCATCGACCTTTCCGTGGCCGCGGTGGCGTCGCTGACGGGCATGTTCGTTGCCTACGGCGTCACGGTGCTGGGGCTGGACCCCTGGGTGTGCGTGCTGTTTTCGCTGGCGGTGGGCACGGCGCTGGGCCTTGTGATGGGCGCGGCGATCCACTACCTGAACGTGCCCCCCTTCATCACCACGCTGACGGGCATGTTTATGGCCCGGGGCGTGTGCGCGCTGATCAGCCGCGAGTCCATCTCCATTGACAACCCCACCATCGATTATCTGGCGGGGCTCAAGTGGTACATCATGCGCCTGCAGGACGGCGAATGGGTCAAGCTGAAGCCCGTGGCCTACATTAACCTCAGCGTGCTGATCTTCATCGCGATGATCATCATCGGCACCATCATCCTGCAGAAGACGCGCTTCGGCCGCAACGTCTACGCCATCGGCGGCAACGAGCAGTCCGCCCGCCTGATGGGCCTGCCCGTGGCGCGCACCAAGGTGCTGGTTTACGGCTTCAACGGCCTGTGCTCGGTGCTGTCCGGCATCGCCTACGCGCTTTACGTGAAATCCGGCTGGAACCTTGCCCTTCAGGGCTCGGAGCTGGATGTGATCTCCTGCTGCGTGATCGGCGGCGTGATGCTCTCCGGCGGCGTGGGCTACATGCAGGGCATGCTTCTGGGCGTGCTGCTGAAGGCCACCATCCCCGCCATCATCACTTTCAACGGCACCATGAACTCCTGGTGGGCCAAGATCTTCACCGGCCTGCTGCTGCTGCTGTTCATCATCATCCAGCGCGTGGTGGTGGCCTCCTCCGACAGGGCGAAGAAGACGGAATAATACCAATTCAACTTGTTAACGCATCTTCCGGGCGGCCTTTTTGGTCTGATGCTGTGTTCCTGAAAGCTGGACGCAGCGCTGCTGCGCCTGCGCTTTCGCTTCTTGCCTCAGACCAAGAATCCTCGCCCTATTGGATGCATGAACAACTTTCATTGGTACAAGCCTGACAGAGGGCAGCGCTTGGCGGAGCGACCGAAAGGATGGCGGATGAAACAGGCAAACATGACCCTCGACCGCGCCTATGTGATCGATAGGATCGATCCGCGCATCTACGGCTCGTTTATCGAGCATCTGGGACGGGCCGTCTACGGCGGCATCTATGAGCCGGGGCACCCGACGGCGGATGAGAACGGCTTCCGGCGGGACGTGATCGAGCTGGTGCGCAGGCTGAATGTGCCGGTCACGCGCTATCCGGGCGGCAACTTCGTCTCCGGCTTTGACTGGGAGGATTCCGTCGGCCCGCGCGGGCAGCGCCGGCACAGGCTGGACCTGGCCTGGTTCACCACCGAGACCAACGAGGTGGGTCTGCATGAGTTTGTGCAGTGGTGCAGCCAGGCAAATACCGAGCCTATGTACGCCATCAACCTTGGCACCCGGGGCGTGGACGCCGCCCGAGCGGTGGTAGAGTATGCCAACCACCCCGGCGGCAGCTGCTGGAGCGACCTGCGCCGCAAGAACGGCGCGGACAAACCCTTCGGCATCAAGCTCTGGTGCCTGGGCAACGAGATGGACGGCCCCTGGCAGATCAGCCATAAGACCGCATCCGAGTACGGCCGGGTGGCCAACGAGGCGGCCAAGGTGATGAAATGGGTCGATCCCTCCATCGAGGTGGTGGCCTGCGGCAGCAGCTCCTCCCAGATGCCGACCTTCGGCGACTGGGAGCTGCAGATGCTTGACGAGTGCTACGAAAACGTGGATTATGTGTCCCTGCACCGTTATTACGGCAACCCCACGGGCGATACCCGCGCCTTCCTCGCCCGCTCCATGGATCTGGACGCCTTCATCAGGACGGTGGCGGCCATCTGCGACGCGGTGGGCGGCAAGAAGCACGCCAGGAAAAAACTGCACCTCTCTTTTGACGAGTGGAACGTGTGGTACCACAGCCGCGAGCAGGATCAGGAGGTCTGGAAGCAGGATAAGTGGAACCGCGCACTGCCGCTGCTGGAGGATGTGTACAATTTTGAGGACGCCCTGCTGGTGGGCAGCATGCTGATCACCTTCCTGCGCAACGCCGACCGCGTGAAGATCGCCTGCATGGCGCAGCTGGTCAACGTGATCGCCCCGATCATGACCAGGAAAGGCGGCGGGGCCTGGGCGCAGACCATCTACTGGCCCCTGATGCAGGCCAGCCGCTACGGCCGCGGCGAAGCGCTGCGGGCGATCGTGGATTCGCCCCTGTACGACTGCGGGGATTACGAGGCCGTGCCGGAGCTGGACGCCACGGCGACCGTGGATGAAGAGGGCCATGTCAGCATCTTCGCCGTCAACCGCAGCCTGACGGAGGATATCCGCCTGCGGGCGGATCTGCGCAGCTTTGACGGGCTGCGCGCGGTGGAGCATTCGGTGCTGCACCACGACGACGTGAACGCCGTGAATACGGAGCTAAAGCCGGACGAGGTGAGGCCCGTTTCCGCCAGGGGCGGGGAGCTGAAGGACGGATACCTGGAGATCACCGTGCCCGCACTCAGCTGGAACGTGATCCGCGCAATCAGATAATATCAAGCAAGCCTGAGAAAGGCCCGGAGGAGAAGACCCCTGCCGGGCCCCCGGCAAAGGAGAGGGAAAAATGATCGAGATGAAGCAATACCGGTTCTGGTTCTGCGTCGGCTCGCAGGACCTGTACGGCGAGGAGTGCCTGAACCATGTGGCCGAGCACGCCCGCATCATGACGGACAGGATCAACGCCTCGGGCCTGCTGCCCTTCCCGCTGGTGCTGAAGCCCACGCTGCTGACCAGCGGCATGATCCGCGCCACGCTGAACGCCGCCAACGCGGATGAGAACTGCGCGGGCGTGATCACCTGGATGCACACCTTTTCACCCGCCAAATCCTGGATCGCGGGCCTGAAGGAGCTGAGAAAGCCCCTGCTGCACCTGCTGACCCAGTTCAACCGCGAAATCCCCTACGACAGCATCGACATGGATTTCATGAATGAGAACCAGTCGGCCCACGGGGACAGGGAGTTCGGTCACGTCGTCACCCGTCTGGGCATGGAACGCAAGCTGATCGCCGGCTACTGGGAGGATGAAAAGGTGCTGACCCGCATCGCCTCCTGGATGCGCACCGCCGTCGGCGTGGTGGAGAGCCGGGGCATTCGCGTGATGCGCATGGCAGACAACATGCGCAACGTGGCCGTCACCGAGGGCGACAAGGTGGAGGCTCAGCAGGTCTTCGGCTGGGAGGTGGACGCCTATCCCTCCAGCGAGATCGCAAAAGCCGTGCGCGACGTATCCCAAAGCGATGTGAACGCGCTGGTGGATGAGTACTATGAGCGCTATACCATCCTGCTGGACGGGCGCGACCCGGGGGAGTTCCGCCGCCATGTGGCCGTGCAGGCGCAGATCGAGCTCGGCCTGGAGCGCTTCCTGAAGGAGAAGAACTATCACGCCGTGGTGACGCACTTTGACGACCTGGAGGGCCTGCAGCAGCTGCCGGGCCTGGCCATCCAGCGGCTGGAGGAAAAGGGCTACGGCTTCGGCGCGGAGGGCGACTGGAAGACGGCCGCCATGGTGCGCCTGATGAAGCTGATGAGCGCGGGCGTCAAGGACGCCAAGGGCACCTCGATGCTGGAGGACTATACCTATAATCTGGTGCCCGGCAAGGAGGGCATCCTGCAGGCCCACATGCTGGAGATCTGCCCCAGCCTGGCAGACGGCGAGATCGCCATCCGCTGCCAGCCTCTTTCGATGGGCCGCCGGGAGGATCCGGCGAGGCTGGTGTTCACCTCCAAGACCGGCCCGGGCATCGCCGCCTCGCTGATCGATCTGGGCACGCGCTTCCGCCTGGTGATCCAGGAGGTGGACTGCAAGAAGAACGAAAGGCCCATGCCCAGGCTGCCCGTGGCCACCGCCTTCTGGACGCCGCGGCCCGACTTCTACACCGGCATCGAGGCCTGGGTGCTGACGGGCGGCGCGCACCACTCCTCCTTCAGCTTTGACCTGTCCGCCGAGCAGATGGCCGATTGGGCGGCCTACATGGGCGTGGAGGCCGTGGTGCTGGATCAGAACACCACCATGCAGGGCCTGAAACGCGATCTGGCGCTGGGCCGCCTGCTGTATCGGTGAGCGCCGTGGCACAGCAGGATGTAAGCACCCGCGCGGCGCAGCTGGCGGCGGGCGAAGGCTGCCTTGGCATAGAGTTCGGCTCCACCCGCATCAAGGCGGTGCTGATCGGGCCCGACTGCAAGCCCCTGGCCACAGGCAGCTTCAGCTGGGAAAACCGCTTCGAGGGCGGATACTGGACCTATGATCTGGATGAAGTGATCCGCGGCATGCAGGCGGCCTACGCCGGGGTGAAGCGCGAGGTCAGGGATAAATACGGCCTCACGCTCAGCAGGCTTTCCGGCCTTGGCGTATCGGCCATGATGCACGGATACCTGCCCTTCGACGGCGAGTTCCGCCAGCTGGCGGCCTTCCGCACCTGGCGCAACACCGTGACGGGGGAGGCCGCCGCTGCCCTCTCCGAGCTGTTTCAGTTCAACATTCCCCAAAGATGGAGCATCGCCCACCTGTATCAGGCCATACTGAACGGGGAAGAGCATGTGGCGCGCATCGACTGTCTGACCACCCTGGCGGGCTATGTGCACGCGCGGCTGACGGGCCTGAAGGCTGTCGGCCTGGGGGAGGCCTCGGGCATCTTCCCGCTGAACGCGGAGGGAAGGGACTATGACGCCGGAAAAATGGCTCAGTTCATGGCCATGCCCGCCTGCCGCGCGCTGAAAAAACACATCAGGGAGCTTCTGCCCCGCGCACTGCCCGCAGGCGAGGAGGCGGGCCGCCTGACGCAGGAGGGCGCGCTGCTGCTCGACCCGGCGGGAGACCTGCTGCCGGGCGTGCCGCTGTGCCCGCCCGAAGGCGACGCCGGCACCGGCATGGTGGCGACAAACAGCATCGCCGCCCGGGGCGGCAACGTATCGGCGGGCACCTCCGTTTTTCTGATGGCGGTGCTGGAAAAGCCCCTGTCCCGCCCCTACCCGGAGATCGACATCGTGGCCACGCCGGAAGGGCTGCCCGTGGCGATGGTGCACTGCAACAACTGCACCACCGATCTGAACGCCTGGGTGGAGCTTTTTGCCCAGTTCCTGCGCGCGGCGGGGATGAAGGAGGATAAGAACGCCATCTACGGCGCCTTCTTCCGTCAGGCGCTGGCGGGCGACGAGGCCTGCGGCGATCTGCTCTCGGTGGGTTATTATTCTGGCGAGCACATCACGGGCTTTGGATCCGGCCGCCCGCTGCTCTCTTGGGCCGATACGGCTGATCTGAGCTTCAGCAACCTGGCGCGCGGCATCCTTTTCTCGTCCCTTGCAACGCTGCGCCTTGGCATGGACATCCTCAAGGACGAGAATGTGAAGCTGGATAAGCTCCTGGGGCACGGCGGCCTGTACAGGACGGGGCAGACCGGCCAGCGGTTTACCGCCGCGGCGCTCTCCGTGCCGGTCTCCGTGATGGAGACGGCGGACGAAGGCGGCGCCTTCGGCATCGCGCTGTTGGCGGCCTTTATGAGGCGCCGCCGCGAAAGCGGCGAGGGGCTGCAGGCCTTCCTTGAAAGCAGCGTATTCGGCGGCGCGCCCGTCAGCACGCTCGCGCCCGATCCCCGGGACGAGGCGGGCTTCGCGCGCTATATGGAACGCTTTAAGAAGGGCCTGAAGCTGGAGAGGCAGGCCGTGGACCTGCTTGGCAAGGAGGGAGACTGAGCTATGCTGGAAGCGCTCAGACAAGCGGTGCTGGAAGCCAATCTGGAGCTGCCCAGGCGCGGCCTTGTCACCTATACATGGGGCAATGTCAGCGCGAGGGACCCCGTGACCGGCCTTGTGGTCATCAAGCCCAGCGGGCTGGAGTACGGCCGGATGCGCGCGGAGGACATGGTGATCGTGGACGCGGAAGGCCGCTCGGTGGAGGGCGGCCTGCGCCCTTCCTCCGATCTGCTGACCCACCTTGAGCTGTATCGGCGCTATCCCGCCCTGGGCGGCGCGGTGCATACCCACTCCGCCCACGCCACAGCCTGGGCGCAGGCCGGGCGCAGTATCCCCTTCTACGGCACCACGCAGGCGGACTACTTCCGCGGCCCCATCCCCTGCACAAGGCAGCTGACGGAGCGCGAGGTGGAGGAGGCCTACGAGCTGAACACGGGCCGCGTGATCGTGGAAACGCTGGACGGCCTGGGCCTCGACCCGCTGGAGATGCCCGCGATCCTGTGCAGAAATCACGGCGTATTCACCTGGGGCAAGGACGCGGCGGAGGCCGTACACAACGCCGTAGTGTTGGAGGAGGTAGCCAGAATGGCCCTCTGGACCGAGCAACTGAATCCCTCCGCGCGCCCCGCGCCGGACTGCCTGCTCAAAAAGCACTACGAGCGCAAGCATGGCAAGAACGCCTATTACGGGCAGAAATAGCACCGATCCAAACCCCTGGCGCATCGCCGCGCCTTCACATCGTTTCTTACCTCCTGTTGTTATGCCCGGGCTTTTGACTATAATCAGGGCAGCGGCCCCTGCGGCTGGCCGGCAGGGACGCGGATCGTCCGGCAAAAGGAGGCGAAGATCATGGAATGGGCGCTGATCGGACCTTACATCCTCTTGTTTTTCACCGCTTCCTTTCTGGGGTGGTGCATGGAGGTCGCCTGCAAGCTGGTGCAGTTCGGGCGGTTTATCAACCGCGGCTTTCTGATCGGGCCCTGGTGCCCGATCTACGGCTTCGGCACGGTTCTGATCACGCTGCTCTTATCCAGGTTTGTTGATGATCCCTTGGCTGTTTTCGGTCTGGCCATCTTGCTTTGCGGCACCTTGGAATACCTCACCAGCTACGCGATGGAAAAAGCGTTTCACGCGAGGTGGTGGGATTATTCCACCAAGAAGTTCAACCTCAACGGGCGGGTATGCGCCGATACGCTCATTCCCTTTGGGCTCCTGGGCCTTGGCATGATCTACTTTGCGAAGCCCTTCCTGTTTCACCTGTACGGGATGATGAGCGAAGCGGCCCTGCGGACGGTGTGTGAAACGCTTCTTACACTGTTTTTGACAGACACGGCCCTGTCCGGCGTCACGCTCCTGCGCCTGCGCCGCCACGCGGCTTCTCTGGAAGGGGACAGCACGGAATCCATTACCGGCGCGGTCCGCAGCGCGCTTTCCGCCCAGCCCGCGCTGATCCGCAGGATCCTGCACGCGTTCCCCGACGCGAGCCTCTATAACCGGCGCGTGATAGAGCAGATGCGGGCGAGAAAGAAAAAGCTGGAAGCGGAAATCAGGGAAACGAGGACCAGGGCAAGGACGGCGATGGAGCTGAAAGAGAAGCAGCTGCAGCAGTCGCTGTCACGTTACAGGCAGAAACCGCGCGGATAGTATCCGCCCCCTGTCTCGCCGGAGGCGGCTGGCGCGGCCGGCTCATACCGGTCCAAGCTGCTCATGCATCCTTGCGTCAGTCATCCGGGGCTGATGCCGTGCCGCTGAAAGCTTGACGCGGATCTGCTAAGCCTGCGCTTCCGATTCATAGTCTTAGATCAACATGACTCCCCGCATTGAATGCGTGAACAGATTTCCTTTGTATTCAGAGAGAAGCGACACAAGATCCAGAATAAAAGCGAGCCCTTGAACAAGAGAGCAGTATGCGGGCCCGCACCCGAAAGCGCCGAATGCGGATACGCTCCGCGTCGGCGTTTTCGCGTTTGATCGGACAGCGCGGTCGCGGAACGGTTGCAACCTGTTTTCAATTATTGTAGAATAACTTAATTCCTGTGGATACAAGGAAGAGGATGGAAACAGAATAAGGAGGAGATCTGTGATGAGAAGACTACTCTCTGTGATGGCGGCCCTGGTGCTGACGCTGTCCTGCCTCTCGGGCCTCGCGGAAGGCGCCTTCACCCCCGCGGCCAGCTACGACCCAGGCGAGCGCAAGTTCGACGCGGGTGAGATCACGCTGGTCAGGCTCGAGGGCGAGTCCGGCGGCCAGGTGACCACCGACGTGTACGCGGGCGAGCCCGGCAAGGACTATACCGACGAGAAGGTCTATACCTATAACGACTATCTCTCCGCCATGGGCGCGGGCATGGACTGGAACCCCCAGACCTGGGAGACCAATGACGATTCCATCATCCTGGATTATATCACCCGCGGCTTCTACGCCTTCGTGCTGAACTCAGGCAAGGATGGCTACTCCGTGGTGCCCGAGATGGCGGCCGAGATGCCTCTGGACGTGACAAGCGAGTATGTGGGCAGGTTCGGCGTGGCCGAGGGCGAATCCGCCAAGGCCTGGCGCATCGCGCTCAACCAGGCGGCGACCTGGCAGAACGGCGACAAGATCACCGCCGACGACTATGTCTACTCCATGCAGCAGCAGCTGAACCCCAAGATGCTCAACCGCCGCGCGGACTCCTTCTATGACGGCGATTTCTCCATCGTCAACGCCAAGAAGTATCTGTACGCGGGCAAGGTGGCCTATACGGCGCTGGGTGAAGAGAGCACGGCCGATGCTCTGGCGGCCGGCAAGGAGCTGTATGTGGATATGTACGGCTTCTGGAACCTGGCCGGCGCCCTGGATAAGGATGGCAACGAGATCCCGCAGTACGTCAGCATCAACGACGAGGTCCTGTACCGCGATGCGGGCGTTGAGGATGAAACCGCGGATGAGGCCTGGGTATCGGGCAAGTATCTGTATGAGAACTACCTGGCCGACGGCGCGCAGTATGCCTCTTACGCGGGCGAGTATCTGGCTGTCGGCGCCAAGGTGGACGGCGTGCCGTGGGAAGAGGTCGGCTTTGTCAAGGTGGACGATTACACCTTCGACCTGATCCTTGAAAAGCCCGTCGCGGAAGCCAGCTTCTACATGCCCTACAACATGTCCAGCAACTTCCTGGTCTATAAGCCTCTGTACGAGAGCTGCAAGAAGTTCTTTGACGCGGACGGCAACGAGGTGGCTACCGAAGATGAAGCCACCAAGGTGACCACGGACTACTGCACCACCCTGGACAAGACCATCGGCTACGGCCCCTACAAGCTGGGATACTTCGAGCTGGACAAGCAGTTCACGCTCGAGCGCAACGAGGCCTGGTACGGCTACTCCGACGGCAGGCACCTGGGCCAGTTCCAGACCGACCGCATCGTTTTCACCGTGATCGCCGAGCAGGCCACGCAGCTGCTCTCCTTCCTGGCGGGCGAGCTGGATACTGTCAGCCTGGTGGCTGCGGACATGGAGAAATATGCCTCCAGCAAGTACATCATGTACACCCCGCAGAGCTACACCACCAAGGTGAGCTTCAACACCGACTATGAGAAGCTGCTTTCCCGCGGGACCAACAGCCAGGTGCTGGTGATCGATGAGTTCCGCGAGGCCTTTGCCAAGGCCATCAACCGCGAAGACTTCGCTACCGGCTATACTGCCGCAGGCAGCGCCGGCTATGGCCTGCTCAACTATCTGTACACCTACAATCCCTTCACCGGCGCCATCTACCGTGACAGCGAGGCCGCCAAGGACGCGCTGGTCAGCCTGTACGGCGTGAAGTACGGCGAAGGCGCGGACTATGCCACGCTGGACGAGGCCTATGACGCCATGACCGGCTACGACATGCCCGCCGCGCAGGAGCTGATGAAGGCAGCCTATGACAAGGCCGTGGCCGCCGGTATCTATGACGGCACCAGCCCCATCGAGATCGAGTTCCGCGTGTACAATTCCGATACTTCGCTGGTGCAGATGTTCACCTACCTTGATACCCAGGTGAAGGAAGCTGTGAAGGGCTCGGGCTTTGAAGGCAAGCTGAGCCTGAAGATGACGGTCGACCCCGACTACTATGAGACCAACTACTCCGGCGGAGCGGACATGATCTTCACCACCTGGGGCGGCGCCGCCATGAGCCCCTTCGGCATGCTGGCGCAGGTCTACACGGACGCCGCCGACGGCTCGGGCAACCAGATGGAGTTCGGCTACGACACCGACAAGATCGCCGTGACCTACAAGGTGGACGGCAAGGAAGTGACCGATTCCCTGCGCAACTGGACGATGTGGGCCAACAACGCCGATATCGAGGCCATCGACACGGCGGTGGGCAAGTTCATGGATCTGTCCTATGAGACCCGCTGCGCCTTCTTCGCCAAGATGGAAGAGGCCTTCATGGCCTTCTATACCACCACCCCCGTTTACTACCGCAACGTTGCCTCTCTGGAATCCCAGAAGGTCAACAGCCCGGTGGACACCTACCTGCAGCTGGTGGCCTTCGGCGGCGTGGACTTCATGACCTACAACTACGACGACGCCGGCTGGAGCGAGTACATCGCCAACAACAAGCTGGAGTATTAAGTATCGGCTCTGCCGCTTGCTGATCGATCCTGAAAGCGGCATCAAGGGCATAGGCGGATTGTCCGCCTATGCCCCTCTCCGTTGACAAGCCGCGCGGCCGCGGCGGAGGAATCGGTTCCACAGCCCCTCCCCGAGGCTTGCTGCACTTTGACGCATGGGCAGTCCGCCCATGCCTTCAATCGAACATCGGGCCATACGCGAAGCCCGAAGACAACCCCGGCTCATGCCGATCAGGCTCCTGCGCGCCGCGCTGACGCGGGCGCGGGCCGCATCGGCATCAAAATCCAGGTTCGGGAGAGAGACATGGGAAAATACGTTATCAAGCGCATCCTGCTGATGTTTCTGACGCTGTTCATCATCATGACGATGTGCTTCATCCTGATCAAGCTGCTGCCGCTGCCCGCCATCCGGGAGATGGGCCGTGATGTGAACCTCATCCTCGCCAAGCGGGAACAGATGGGCTATAACAAGCCGCTGCTCGTGCAGTATTTCCTGTTCCTGAAGAACATCATTCTGTATTGGGACTGGGGCGTAGGGGAGCAGATGTACGAGGCGCTGCCCGTCTGGGACGTGCTGATGATGAAACTGCCCTATACGGTCATCGTCAACCTCTATTCCATTCTCATCGCCATACCCCTGGGCCTGATGTTCGGCATCTACGCGGCGCTGAGGAAGAACAGGTGGCAGGATCACGCTGTCTCCACGCTGGTGGTGGTCTTTATTTCCGTGCCCAGCTATGTTTACGCGCTGCTCGTGCAGTATCTGTTCTGCTACAAGCTCGGCTGGTTCCCGCTGACGGTCGAGTCGCTGGAGAATGCCGCCTTTTTTTCCGGCAGGATGTTCCGCAGCATGATGCCGGCCATCATGTCGCTGGGCTTCGGCGTGGTGGCGGGTCTGACGCGCTACACCAGGGCGGAGCTTTCCGAGGTACTGACCAGCGAGTTCATGCTGCTGGCGCGCACCAAGGGCCTCACCAAGGCGCAGGCCATCTCAAGGCACGCGCTGCGCAACGCCATGGTGGTCATCCTGCCCATGATCATCGGTGAGTTTATCGGTATCCTGGGCGGCTCCCTGATCATCGAAAAGATTTTCGCGATCCCGGGCGTGGGCAACCTGTACGTGGGCTCCATCAGCGTGCGCGATTACAACTTCTTCATGGCGCTGACCGTGTTTTACACCTTTATCGGACTGGCCTCGGGCATCGTGATCGACATCAGCTACGGCTTTATCGACCCGAGGATCAGAATGGGGGCGAAGAAATGAGCGACAACATGAACCTGCCAAGCTTCCCCAAGGAGAAGTTCAGATTTGCGCAGAGGACGGAGCGCCTGCACGACGTCAAGCTGGAGACCAAGCCCATCGGCTACTTCAAAGACGCCTGGCTGCGCTTCCGCAAGAACGGCAGCGCCGTGGTCGCGGCGGTGCTGATCCTCATCCTGCTGCTGTTTGCCATCCTCGTTCCCTTCATATCGCCTTACACCGTCACCTTCCGCGACGGCTATTACAAGACCGTGCTGCCCAAAAACCCCCTCCTGGCCGGATCAGGCTTCTGGGACGGCGCCAAGGTGCAGCGGGAGACCCAGGCCGGCTATGATTATTTTAACTCCATCGGCGTAGAGAGCGGGCGCACGGTGGTCAAATCCGTCAGGGACAGGACCGTGGATCCCAACGGCATCGTCTACTACTCCATCGACGTGGATTCCTACGCCAAGGTGGGCTATATCTACGTCAGCCTGTCGGCGGACGAGTACAGGGCGCTGCTCGACTATCAGGACGAGACGGGCATCCAGATCGTCTATCCCCTGCAGGAAAGCTACCGCACCAACTACGTGATGGGCAACATGGGGGCCAATTTCTGGTACAAGCTGGCCGACCCGCGCAGCACCTCCACCGGGCAGGCCGCGCTGGATGAAAACGGGAACTACGTGCCCAACTATATGCTGAGCGCGAACCCCGATCAGGCGGGCTACAACAGCCTGAAGCTGGCGGGCGATACGGGCGGCGAGGACGGCAACAGCTGGTATGTGTACGCGGTCAAAAACCAGTCCGGCTACAAGCTGCGCGTCGACTATATGGAGTATTTCAAGTTCAAAAACGGCTTTGAACCCGTCTTTCTCTTTGGCACCAACATTTACGGGCAGGATATTTTCACCTGCCTGGCGGCGGGCGCGAGGCTGTCCTTCCTGCTGGCCTTCGCGATCTCTTTCATCAATTTTATCATTGGCGCTGCCTACGGCGCGATCGAGGGCTATTACGGCGGCACTACCGACATCATCATGGAGCGCATCTCCGACGTGCTGTACTCCGTGCCCTTCATCGTGGTGGCCACGCTGTTCCAGATGCACCTGTCCGAGAGGGCGGGCGTGCTGGGCTCCCTGCTCTTTGCCTTTGTGATGACCGGCTGGGTGGGCATGGCGGCCAGGGTGCGCATGCAGTTTTACCGCTTCAAGCGGCAGGAGTATGTGCTGGCCGCGCGCACGCTGGGCGCCAGCGACCTGCGGATCATCACCAAGCACATCTTCCCCAATGCCATCGGCACCATCATCACGGGCTCGGTGCTGGCCATCCCCGGCGTCATTTTTTCGGAATCCATGCTGTCCTACCTGAACATCATCAACCTGGAGACCACGCACCTGACCTCCATCGGCACCATGCTGGCCAACGGCCAGGGCTACCTGAACACCTTCCCGCACATCATCCTGTTCCCCTCGCTGTTCATCTCCGTGCTGGAAATCTCCTTCAATCTGTTCGGCAACGGCCTGCGTGATGCCTTCAATCCTTCCCTGAGAGGAGCTGACGAGTAATGGCGAAGCTTGAAGTAAGGAACCTGCGCATTTCGTTCCGCACCAACAGCGGCGCGGTGCGCGCGGTGCGCGACATCTCCTTCGAACTCCATCAGGGGCAGACGCTGGCCATCGTGGGCGAATCCGGCTCGGGCAAGTCCGTCACGGCGCGGGCCATCATGGGCATTCTGGCCAGCAACGCGATGGTGGACAACGGCGAGATCATTTACGACGGGCAGGACCTGCTGAAGATCAGCGAGGACGATTTCCACACGCTGCGCGGCCACCGGCTGGCCATGATCTTCCAGGACCCGCTGTCCGCGCTCAACCCGGTCATGCGCATCGGCCGCCAGCTGACGGAGGCCATGCTGCTCAACAACCGCGAGCGCCGCAAGGACGGCAGGAAGCGCTTCAAGCGGATGATCTCCCTGCTGGAGGAGAACATCGGCGCCGCGGACGCGGCGCAGGGGAAGGATACGCGCGCGGCAACGGCCGAGAAGATCCGCAGGTTCCGGGCCTATACCGACCGGGGCGTTGCCCTGCAGGCCGGGTACTCCGACGCGCGCGACGCGCTGACCGAGGCCGGAGACTATCTGGATGAGCTGCGGCTGGAGCTCAAGCGCAACAACCCAAAGACCGTGCGCGAGACGCTGGGGCGCCTGGTCAGAGCCGCTTCCGCGGGCTATCATCCCTACCTGATCCGACAGGACGACCGGGATTACAGGGCCCTGGTGGACGCGCTCGCGGGCAGGGCCCGCGCCTATGCCCTGGCCGACGCCGAGGAGACCGGGAGGGAGGCGGAGCTGCTTGGGGCAAGCATCCGAAAAGCGCTCGATCTGCCCGCGCCTTCCTTCCATGCCATCGCCTACGGCATGCGGGACGGCCGCGCCGCCCTGCCGGAGGGGGATATCCTGTCGATCAACCGGCAGGCAGAGGATCTGCTTGAAAAGGACTTTCTGGACGGCTTCGGGCGGGACATCGAAAAGGCGCTGAGCCACTCAGCCGATCTCTCGCGGCGTCAGAAGCGGAGCGCGCTTGAGACGCTGCGCGAGGTGCTCCCCGTCTTTGAAAAAGAGGCTCTTTCGGAGGGTGAGGTCAAGGCCGCCTATGCCCGCGCCGCGGCCGCGGTGGAAAAGGCCATCGATCCCCTGCAGCTGGAAAAGGATAACCTGTCCTACGTGTTCAAAAGCAGCATGCAGACGAACATCGGCCGCTATTTCACCGGGCTGAAGGCCAACCCGGGGGAGAAGCTGCGCTTTGAGCGCGATACGAAGAATTACGAGCGGCAGCTGGCCAAAAAGCGCGTCACCTCCTCCGTGGTGCCCATGAACCTGATCGATACGGACATGGCCAAGGGCAACATGGTGCGCGACATCCGAAACCTGATCGAGCGCTATGAGCAGCAGTTGGGCGCGGCGGACGGCCCGAAGGACAGGCAGGCGGAGGCCATCGTGCGGTACCTGGCCGATGCCGCCAATGACTATGGTTACAGGCTGTCCCCGGCCATGGCCAAGCACCGCTCGATCGAGCTGATGGACGAGGTGGGCATCCCCGAGCCGCACAAACGCTTCCGCCAGTATCCCTTTGAGTTTTCGGGCGGCATGCGTCAGCGCATCGTCATCGCCATCGCGCTGAGCGCCAACCCCGACATCCTCATCTGCGACGAGCCCACCACGGCGCTGGACGTGACCATCCAGGCGCAGATCCTGGAGCTGATCAACAGGCTGAAGGTGCAGCGCAGGCTGAGCGTCATTTTCATCACGCACGATCTGGGCGTTGTTGCCAACATGGCCGACAGCATCGCGGTGATGTACGCCGGCAAGATCGTTGAGCAGGGTACGGCCGACGAGGTGTTTTATTCGCCCGCCCACCCCTATACCTGGGCTCTGCTTTCCTCGGTGCCGGATCTGGAGACCAGGGAGAAGCTGGCCGCCATTCCCGGCACGCCGCCCAACATGATCATCCCGCCCAAGGGCGATGCCTTTGCCGCGCGCAATCAGTACGCGCTCGAGCTTGATTTCGAGCAGGAGCCTCCTATGTTCCGCATCACCGACACGCACCGCGCGGCGACCTGGCTGCTGCATCCGGACGCCCCCAAGGTGGAGCCGCCCAAAATCGTGCTTGAACGCATCGACCGAATGCTGGCCCGCCATGCGGCATCCGACGCGGAAGGAGGCATCCGCCCGTGAGAAAGATCAAGCGAATTTCCGACATCCTGAAGACAGCCGGCGCCGTGCTGCTGGCGCTGTGCCTGGTTTTGACCGTCTATGCCACGCTCACCAGCGGCGGCGAGTGGAAAAAGGTCAGCGACAGGCTGACCGCAAGCGCGGAGCGGACCAGTCTACTTGATCGCCTTGGCTTCAGCCGCGGCTATTTTCAGAGCCTACGCAGCGCTCGAGACACCGCCGGGCAGCCTGCCGGCATCCGCGCCGCGGAGGCGCTGAAGCCCTTGAGCCCCTTCATCGAGCGGGGGAAACAGGCGGAGCTGAGGCAGGACGGCGAAAAGGCCCGGGCCATCCTGGCCTATTTGAACGAGCGCGGAGAGGGCGGCTTTGACATTGACGCCTTCCTTTCCAAGTACGAGCAGCAGGAGGGCGCGCGCGACAGGGCCCAGATCAACGAGATCTTTGAATATCTCAACGGCCTGTCGAACCTCACCAGCAAGTCCGGCAAGGTGCTGCCCAAGCTGAAGGCGCCCAGCGTGGAGCCCTGGTTTGAGCAAAGGTATGCGCAGTGGCAGGAAGAATACGGCGAGGACGCAGGCAGCTACCTGGAGTTTCTGCTCACCTTCCGGCGTCTGATGCAGGCGGACGGGACGGTGAAAAACGCGCAGGCCTTTGCCGAGCCCTACAGCTTTGAAGACTATCGGGCGGCGCTGGCCCTCACCCGGTCCGAGACCGGGGGCGAGGAGCTGCGTCTGTTCACCGACGCCTTCGCGGAGGCGGCCGGGCAGGTGAAGGCCGGGGAAACGGCGGGCTTTGACGCTTTCTTTGAGGCGGAATACGGGGAGATCAAGTCGCAGTTTGCCGAGGGCGCCGCTCCGGGCTACGGGGCCTTCCTCGGCGCGGCCGTTTCCGGCATCGATCCCAGGGCGGATTCTCCGGCCGGCCCGGCCTGGGCCTTCGACGGCAGCTACAAAGCCCTGAGCGACAGGCTGCGCGAGCTGCAGCAGGCCGCGAGGGCCGCTTCCTTTGAGCAGTTCGGGCAGGAGCTCAGCCGCACCCTGGTCAAAAACAGCGACGACCGGAGCAAGGTGCCGCTGTCCTCGGCTGTATGGCTGCTGGCCGCCGATGCGATGGGGATCGGGATGGCGGGGCTCCTGCTGATTGTCGGCGCCTCGCTGCTTGCCCGCCTTGCGGCCGCCGCCATCATCAAAAAGCGCGAGTACGTGAAAAAGGCCGATGAAGAGGACGTGCTGCTGCGGGTCAACAACCTGAGCCAGTACTTCAAATCCGGCGATTACGTCAACAAGGCGGTCGACAAGGTCAGCTTTTATATCAAAAAGGGCGAAGTCTTCGGCCTGGTCGGCGAAAGCGGCTGCGGCAAGACCACCACTGGCCGTACCATCATCAACCTTTACGATCCCACGGGCGGCGACGTGTACTTTGAGGGTCTGCGCATCTCCAGCACGAAAAATGGCGCGCCCGTGATGCGCTATCAGCTGGAAAAAGAATACGAGGCGAAGGTCAAGGCTGTCAAAACGCGGGCCGCTGAACAAAAGAAGGAGCGCCCCGCCGAGGCCGACAGGATCGAGCGGGAGAGCCGGGAGCAGCTGAGGCGCCTGAGCGCCGAGCGCCATGAGGCCATGGAGCGCGTGCTGGTGCACGCTTTTGAATCCGAGGAGGAGAAGAACAAGTGCACCATGCTCTACCGCGAGCAGCGCCGCAGGGAGCTGACCGATCGGTATGAGCAGGATATCCGGGGGCTCGACGGTGCCCGGCTCGAGGAGCGCACCGCCCGGTACAGGGAAGAGCTGAAGGTCGCGGCGAAGGATAACGTCATGACCAAGATCCAGATGATCTTCCAGGATCCCATCGCCAGCATCAACCCGCGCATGACGGTGCGCGAGATCATCGCCGAGGGCCTGATGATCCGCGGCGTCAGGGACAAGAAGCTCATCAACGACAAGGTGTACGAGGTGCTGGACCTGGTGGGCCTGGTGCCCGAGCACGCGGACCGCTATCCGCACGAGTTTTCCGGCGGCCAGCGGCAGCGCATCGGCATCGCGCGCGCCATCGTGCTGGAGCCCGAGCTGATCATCGCGGACGAGCCGATCTCCGCGCTGGACGTGTCCATCCAGGCACAGATCATCAACCTGCTCAACGACCTGCGCAGCCGCATGGGCCTGACCATCATGTTCATCGCCCACAACCTGTCCGTGGTCAAGTATTTCTCCGACCGCATCGCGGTCATGTATTACGGCAGGATCGTGGAAATGGCTCCCAGCGAGGAGCTGTTCCTGCATCCGCTGCATCCCTACACCAAGTCCCTGCTGTCGGCCATCCCCTACCCCGACCCTCACTATGAGAAGCAGCGGCGCCGCATCGAGTATGAGCCGATCCTCGCGCACGATTACTCGGAGGATCAGCCGGAGCTGGTGGAGATCGTCCCGGGCCACTTCGTCCTGGGCAACAGGGCCGAGATGGAAAAGTACCGGCAGGAAGTCCACGCATGACGCGCGGTGCCGGCCTTAGGCGCTTCCTGATCGCCGCCGCCGTCGGGCTGGCGGTGGCTTTCGTGCTGCTGCTGTCCCGCGGCACGCTGCGGGGCGTGCCGCACGATCAGGCGCTGACGGACCTGAGCGACGCCTTCATGGTGCCCGGCATCATGATGCTGTGCGCGGGCGGGATGCTCTTTGTGGCGGACAGGGGCACCTTTGACATGCTGCGATTCGGTGTCGGCAAGGTGCTGATGCTGGTGCGCGGCGGGAAGCACCGCGCGGAGAAGCCCAAAACCTATTATGATTACATGGAAAGCAGGCGGACGGGGCGCGCGAGGGGCTATGCCTTCCTGATCTGGACGGGCCTTGCCTTCCTGCTGCTGTCGCTTGCTTTCGCGGCGGCCTTTGTCTGACGGACAAAAAGGAGAGATGAGTAATGAAACATACGGACGGCGTCCGCTGGGGCATCATCGGGGCGGGAGGCATCTCGACCAGGTTTGCCGGGGTGCTGGCTGGCGAGCAGGGCATGGCCCTGAGCGCGGTCTATAACCGGCACATCGACCGGGCGGAGAGTCTGGCGGCGCGCTTTGAGGGCTGCCGCGCGGTGGACGATCTGGACGCTCTGCTGTCGATGGACGAGATCCGGGCCGTCTACATCGGCCTGACCAACGACAGGCACCTGCCCGCCGCCCTGCGGGCCATGGAGGCGGGCAAGGCCGTGCTGTGCGAGAAGCCGATGGCCCTGAGCGCGGCGGATGCGCGCACCATGGCCGACTGCGCGGCCAAAAACGGCGTGCTGCTGATGGAAGCCATGTGGACGCGCTTTCTGCCCGTCATCCGCCGGGTGAAAGGTTGGGTGGAGGAGGGCCGCATCGGCGCGGTGCGCCTGGCCGAGGCGAGCTTCTGCTTTTACAGCGAGTTTGACCCGAAGAGCCGCCTGTACGTGAAGGAGATGGGCGGCGGCGCGCTGTACGATGTGGGCGTGTACGCCGTGGAACTGATCACGGGACTGCTGGGCAGGCCGGACCGCGTGAACTGCGCCCTGCATGTCGGGCCCTCCGGGGTAGACGATCTGAGCGTGGTCAATCTGATCTATGACAACGGGGCCATCGGCACGGCCACCAGCGGCATCATGGCCTCCGCGCCCGCCGCGGCAGCCCTGCGCGGCGAAAGGGGCAGCATCGAGATCCCGCGCGACTTTTACCGGGCCGACAGGGCGGCGCTCTATGATGGGAAGGGGCGCCTGATCGAGGAGTGCACCGACAGCTTTGAGGACGGCTTCATCTACCAGATCCGCCACTTCGCCGGGCTGTTGCGCGAGGGAAGGCTTCAGAGCGACATTATGCCGCTGAGCGATTCCGTGGACTGCGCGGCCATCTTTGATACGGCCCTCCTCGGGGCGCGCTGGCCCTCGCCTCTATGCTATTGATGGCGGGAAAGTGAATATCCGCTTTGTTTTTTCAGCGTATCTGCGCGCGTTCTGCGATTGACAGAATCCCTGATTTAAGATAATATATTCACAATTTCATAGACGGTTTCCGAGCTTCAGCGCCTAAAAGGCAACTCATGGCGCTGGGGCCTTGCCCAAGGGCAAAGGGCCGGGGCGAAAACGCCCTGACCTTCCGTGTTTGAAAAGGAGACAGCGGCGCGGCGGGCCGGACCCGCGGCGGGGCAGTGAGGCCATCTGTTCTCCTTAGGGGGCAGGTGGCTTTAATGATGAAAGGGGTGCGCGCGTGAGGAAAGTGGCGGTGGAGCAGGCCGTGGGGCAGACGCTGTGCCACGATATGACGGCCATACTGGAAAACGGCTTCAAGGGCGTGCGCTTCAGGCGCGGCCATGTGATCGCCCAGGAGGACGTCGAGGCGCTGCGCGCCATGGGCAAGCGGCATGTGTTCGTATGGGAGCCGGAGGCTGACGAGGTGCACGAGGATGACGCCGCGCGCCTGCTGGCGGAGGAGATGTGCGGCGAGGGCATTTCGCTGAGCGGTCCCTCCGAGGGAAAGATCACGCTGACTGCCTCGCGGCCAGGTCTCTACCGGGCGGACAAGGCGGCCCTGCGAGAGATCAACGGCGTGGGCGACTATACCGTGGCCAGCCGTGCGGGCAATACCGCGGTGCGGGACGGCGATAAGCTGGCCGGCGCGCGCATCGTGCCGCTGGTGACGAAACGGGAGACGGTGGAGCGCGCGCTGGCCATCGCGCGGGCGCACCGCCCTGTGCTGAGCGTGCTGCCCTACCGCCCGCTGAAGACCGCCATCATCATCACGGGCAACGAGGTCTACGAGGGCCTGATCCGGGATCGCTTTGAGCCCGTGCTGCGGGAAAAGCTGCCCGCCTATGGGGCCGTGATCATCGGTGTGACCAAGTGTCCGGACGAGCTTCCGAGGCTCACCGCGGCGCTGGAAGGGTATCTGAGTCAGGGCGCGCAGCTGGTGCTGATGACGGGCGGCATGTCGGTGGACCCGGACGACCTCACCCCCTCGGCCATCCGCGCCTCGGGCGCGCGCCTTGTGATGCAGGGTGTGCCGATGCAGCCGGGCAACATGCTCACGCTGGCCTACCGGGGAGAGGCGGCGATCCTTGGCGTGCCCGGGGCCTCGCTGCACTCGAGGGTGACCAGCCTGGACGTTTTCCTGCCGCTGATCTTCGCCGGCGTGGAACCGCAAAAAGAGTGGATCAGCGCTCTGGGGGACGGCGGCCTGTGCCTTGACTGCGAAAACTGCGTTTTTCCGCGCTGCGCCTTCGGCAGCGCGATGGGAAACTGACACAATGAGCAAAGGAGAGAGGATCATGAAAAAACTGGCGGTGTGCGCGCTGAGCCTGCTGCTGGCGCTGGCTCCGACGGGCCTTGGCAGGGCGGCGGAGGAGACGGAGCTGTATGTGCTGGCGGCGGCCAGCCTGACCGACGTAATGGCCCAGATCGGCGAGGCCTACCGGGAAACGGCCCCCGACGTGAGGCTCACCTTTGTGTTTGATTCGTCCGGCACCCTGCAGAGCCAGATCGAAGCCGGCGCGCCCGCGGACATCTTCGTTTCGGCCGCGCAAAAGCAGATGAACGCGCTGGAAGAAGAGGGCCTGATCGTGAAGGAGAGCCGCAGGGACCTGCTGGTGAACAGCGTCGTGCTGATCGTGCCCGCCGATTCGGAAGCGGCGATCTCATCCTTTGAGGATGTGGAGGACGAGAAGGTGAAGATGGTGGCCATCGGCGATGAGAGCGTGCCGGTGGGGCAGTACACACAGGCCATCTATGAGCATCTGGGGCTGTGGGAGGCCGTGAAGGCCAAGGCCAACCTCGGCAGCAATGTGCGCGCCGTGCTGGCCTGGGTGGAATCCGGTGATGTGGACTGCGGCGTGGTCTACGCGACCGACGCGGCTTCCACGGACCGCGTGCGGGTTGTGGCGCAGGCCCCCGAGGGCAGCCACCAGCCCGTGATCTACCCCGCGGCGGTGGTCGCCGCCACGCAGCGGGCGGAGGCCGCGCAGGCCTTCCTTTCCTATCTCGCCGGCCCGGAGGCGCGCGCGCTGTTTGAGGCGGCGGGCTTCACCATGGCGGAATCCGCGGCGGAATAAGCGATACCAGATCCCCGTCCCGCCCGGCGCTATGCGCCGGGCGGGACCTTGAAGCATGGAGGGCTTTTTGAACCTTAGCCCCTTGGTCATTTCCTTTCAGGTCGCCATCCCGGCAGGGCTTCTCACTTTCGTGCTGGGGGTGTGGGCCGCTCACGCCGTGACCCGCGCGGGGCGGCTGCAGAACCTCTGGGACGGGCTGCTGACGCTGCCCATGGTACTGCCCCCGACGGTGGTGGGCTATTTTCTGCTGCTGATCTTTGGGAAAAACGGCCTGCTGGGGGGCCTGCTCTACCGCGCCGGGCTGTCGGTGGTGTTCACGACGCAGGGGGCGGTGATCGCGGCCACGGCGGTCAGCTTTCCGCTGATGTACCGCGCGGCGCGAGGGGCCTTTGAGCAGCTGGATGAAAACCTGATCAGCGCCGGGCGCACGCTGGGCCTGAAGGAGAGCACCATCTTTTTCCGCGTTGTGATGCCCGGCTGCTGGCCCGGCATCGCCGCGGGGGCCCTGCTGGCCTTCGCCCGCGCGCTGGGCGAGTACGGGGCCACCAGCATGCTGGCGGGCAATATCCCGGGCAAAACGCAGACCATGTCGCTGGCCGTCGCCTCGGCGGTGGCGGGCAATAACCGCGCCCTGGCCTCGCACTGGGTCGCGGTGATCATGGGGATCTCGCTGATCACCATGCTGGCGCTCAACATCCTGACGGGCCTGCAGCGCCGCGCGCTCGGAAAGGCGACGAACTGATGGCGCTTGAGGTGGATATCCGCAAAAGGCTGGGCAGCTTCCATCTGGACGCGCGCTTTGCCTTCGACGGCGGCACCATGGCGCTGCTGGGGGCCTCCGGCTGCGGCAAGAGCCTTACGCTGCGCTGTATCGCGGGCATCGTGAAGCCCGAGGAGGGGAGCATCAGGCTGAACGGCAAGACGCTCTTTGATTCCGCCCGCGGCATCGATCTGCCGCCGCAGCAGCGCCGCGTGGGCTATCTGTTTCAGCATTACGCGCTGTTTCCCAACATGACGGCGCGGCAGAACGTGGAGATCGCCGCGCGCGGCAGCCGCCGGGAGCGCCGGCAGCAGGCGGAGGAACAGCTGCGGGCCCTGTATCTGGAGGGCCTCGGGGACCGGTATCCCCATCAGCTCTCGGGCGGACAGCAGCAGCGGGTGGCGCTGGCCCGCATTTTTGCCAGCGGGCCTGATATCCTGCTGCTGGACGAGCCTTTTTCCGCGCTGGACAGCTACCTCAAGTGGCGCATCGAGATGGAGCTGTCCGACACGCTGTCGCGCTTCGGGCGGCCCGCGCTCTTTGTCTCGCACGACCGCGACGAGGTCTACCGCCTGTGCGGGGAGGTTTGCGTGATGCAGGATGGCAGGACGGAACCACCCGTCAGCGCGCGCAGGCTCTTCCTGGCCCCGCAGACGCTGGCCGCCGCCCTGCTCTCGGGCTGCAAGAACTTTTCACGCGCCAGGCGCTTGGGCGAGCGCCTGGTGGCCGCGCTCGACTGGGGCTGCGAGCTGGAAACGGAGAGCCCGGTGCCCGAGGAGACCGCTTACATCGGCGTGCGGGCGCACCGGGTGCGCCCCGCGCAGACAGGCGATCCGGGCGCCATCCCCTGCCGGGTAGACCGCGTCACGCAGGAGCTGTTTTCCACCGCGGTCATGCTGCGGCCCGCCGGCGCGCCGGCGGGGGGCGACTGGGGCCTGCTCCGCATGGAGCTGCCCAAGGAGCAGTGGCAGGCCCTGCACGCTGCCGGCAGGCTGGCCGTGCGCATCCCGGGGCAGGACATCATGTTTCTCAAATGAATCGGTCAAGGAGAATGAACGTGTCAAAATTTGTCAGCATCGATCAGGCGCTGGACGTCATGCTGGGGCGCATCGTCCCTGTGGGAGGGGAAAGCCTGCCCCTGCACCTGGCGGCGGGCCGCGTGGCCCTTGACACTGTGCGCGCGTCGCGCAGCATACCGCCCTTTGCCCGCTCGCCCTACGACGGCTACGCCTTCCGCGCGCAGGATACGCAGGGCGCGGGGAAGGACAAGCCCGTCACGCTGCGCGTGGTGCGCCTGATGGCCGCGGGCAGCCCCGCTGGCGGGCGGCTGGGGCCCGGCGAGGCAGTGCGCCTGATGACGGGCGCGCCCGTGCCGCCCGGCGCGGATGCCGTGGTGAAGTACGAAAGCACCGAGTTTACCGAGGCCGAGGTGCGCCTCTTTGAGGCCGCCCGCCCGGGCCAGGATGTCATCCCCGAGGGGGAGGACATACGCGAGGGGGAGATCATCCTTTCGGCCGGCGAGCGGCCGGACGCCGCGGCCCTGGGCATGCTGGCCGCGCAGGGCCTGCAAAGCCTGCGCGTGTTCAGGCGGCCCGCTGTGGGCCTGCTTTCCACCGGCAGCGAGCTGGCGCGGCCGGGCGATGAGATCGGCGACGGCAGGATACACGATTCCAACCGCTATTCTCTGGGGGCCGCCTGTGAGCGGCTGGGCCTTGAGACCATATCGATCGGCGCGCGGGCGGACACCAGGGAGGGCATCGCGGAGGGGATCCGAGAGGGCCTTGCACGGTGCGACGCGCTGATCACCACCGGCGGCGTGTCGGTGGGCGACTATGACTTTACCGCGGAGGCGGCGGAGGATGCGGGCACCGAGATCCTGGTGCGCAATGTGAACATGAAGCCCGGCGGCACCTGCGCGCTGGGCCTGGCGGGGAGCAAGCCTGTGTTCTGCCTGTCGGGCAACCCGGCCTCCTCCCTGATCGCCTTTCTGGTGCTGGCTCAGCCCTGCCTGAAAAAGCTGAGCGGCCTGTCCGAAACGCTCAGCCCGCGCCTCAGCCTGCGGCTGGCCGCGCCCATCAAAAAGCCCAGCCCCAAGCCCCGCCTGATCCGTGGCCACCTGGACCTGTCGCGGGGCGAGGCCCTGCTGGTGCCGCACGAGGGGCAGGGCAACGGGGTGCTGCGATCTATGCGCGGCTGCGACCTGATCGGCCTCATCCCCGAGGGCTCGCCGCCGCTGGCGGCAGGGGAGCGCATCGAGGCCCTGCTGGTGAGCGCCTATGAAGGATAGCTTTGGGCGGGAGATCCGCTACCTGCGGGTCTCTGTAACGGACAGATGCAACCTGCGCTGCGCCTATTGTATGCCGGAGGCAGGCGTGGAGGACAAGGGCCACGACGGTGTGCTGCGGGTGGAGGAGATCATCCGGATCGTGCGCGCCGCGGCGGAGCTTGGCATCAGCAAGGTGCGCCTCACGGGAGGAGAACCGCTGCTGCGGCCGGGCTTTGTCAAGCTCTGCGAGGGCATCGCGGCCATCCCCGGCATTGAGGAAACGGTGCTGACCACCAATGGCCTGCTGCTCCCCCGCATGGCTGAAGACCTCAAAAAGGCGGGCATCAAAAGGGTCAATATCAGTCTGGATACGCTGGACGAGGGCAAGTACCGCCGCATCACGCGGGTGGGCAGCCTTGAGGGCGCTCTCTCCGGCATCGAGGCGGCCAAGAAGGCCGGGCTTTACCCCATCAAGATCAACGCCGTGCTGATCCGGGGCTTCAACGACGATGAGCTGCCCGCGCTTGCCGCGCTGAGCATGGAAAGGGACGTGCATGTGCGCTTCATCGAGCTGATGCCCATCGGCGAGGGCCTGCGCTTCTGGCCCGGGGGCTATCTGTCCGCGGAGGAGGCGACCGGCATGATCCCGGGCCTTGAAAGCCTGGACAAGACGGACGGCGTGGCCCAGGTCTGGCGTCTGCCGGGCGCCGCGGGTACGGTGGGCTTTATCAAGCCGGTCAGCCATCACTTTTGCTCCGGCTGCAACCGCCTGCGCCTGACGGCGGACGGTATGCTGAAGCCCTGCCTGCACTCGGACAGGGAGATCCCCGTGCGCGGCCTGGAGGGCGAGGCGCTGAAGGAGGCCTTCTGGCAGGCCATCCGCGCTAAGCCCGCCGAAAACAGGGAAATGTCGGAGGCGCTGCCCAGCCGCGCGGGCCGGCGCATGAACAGCATCGGAGGATGAGATGAGCGATTTTACGCACTTCAACGGCGCGGGGCGCGCCAGAATGGTGGATATCGGCGGCAAGGAGGATACGCTGCGGACGGCTGTGGCCGCCGGCGAGGTGAGCGTGAACCGCCAGACCTTCGCCCTGATCCGATCGGGCGGCATGAAGAAGGGAGACGTGCTGGGCACGGCGCAGATCGCGGGCATCATGGCCGCCAAGCGCACCTGGGAGCTGATCCCCATGTGCCATCAGGTGGCGCTGATGGGCGTGGACATCTCCTTTGAGATGGACGAAGAAAACAGCCGGGTGCTGATCCGCGCCTCGGTGTCCTGCCGCGGCGCGACGGGCGTGGAGATGGAGGCGCTCACGGCGGTCAGCGCCGCGGCGCTCACGGTCTACGATATGTGCAAGGCCGTTCAGCGGGATATCGCTATCGGCGGCATCCGCCTGCTGGAAAAGCTGGGAGGCAAATCCGGCCACTATATCAGGGAGGGTGAATGAGATGGGCTATCAGGCGGCGGTGATCACCGTCAGCGACAAGGGCAGCCGGGGCGAGCGGGCGGATACCAGCGGCCCCGCCGTGCGGCGTATGCTGGAGGAGGACGGCTGGCAGGTGGGCCATACCGACATCGTGCCGGACGAGCCGGAGGAGATCAGGGCGCGGCTCATTTTCTGCGCGGACGAACTGCATATGAACCTGGTCGTGACCACGGGCGGAACGGGTTTTTCGCGGCGCGACAACACGCCCGAGGCCACGATGGCGGTGGTGGACCGGGCGGTGCCCGGCATCCCGGAGGCCATGAGGGCAAGGAGCCTCAGCGTCACGCCCCTCGGTATGCTGTCCAGGGCCGCGGCGGGCCTGCGGGGCGACTGCCTCATCATCAATCTGCCGGGCAGCGAGAAGGCCGCCAGGGAATGCCTGGAGGCCGTGCTGCCCGCGCTGAAACACGCAATGAATATGATCAAGGGAGAGGGACACTGAAATGGCGAAGGTATTGGCGGTCTGCATCAGCGAGGAAAAGGGAACCCCGAAACACGAGGTGGCGAGCGTGTTCGCGCGCCCCGATCACGGCATCGAGGGCGACGCCCACGCGGGCAACTGGCACAGGCAGGTGAGCCTGCTGGGCAAGGAGAGCGTGGACAAGGTGCAGCGGCAGATCGATTTTCCGCTGCAGCACGGCGCTTTTGCCGAAAACATACTCACCGAGGGCCTGATCCTCTATGAGCTGCCGGTGGGCACCCGCCTGCGCGTGGGCGAGACGCTGATGGAGGTGACCCAGATCGGCAAGGAATGCCACTTCGGCTGCGCCATCCGCCGCGCTACGGGCGACTGCGTGATGCCGCGCGAGGGCATCTTCTGCAAGGTGCTGGAGGAGGGAAATATCAAGGCGGGCGACAGCCTGACGGTGGTCGGGCAGCAATAAGCGCCGCAAGCTCTGGGGCGAAGAAAAGAAAAAAAGTACAAACGGGCCGTCACAGAAGTCTCACCTTTTGCATGCGGTGAATAAAAACTACTCACATTCGCCGTGTTTTATGGGAAGACGTGAGTAGTTTTTCGCTTATCCTAAAAATCGCGGTTCAGAACACCTTCTGTATACAGGCCCCTTATCATTTGCTGCGGCGGAAAAACCGGGCGCAGGCCTGAGCGCCGATCGCGGCGCGCGCTTTGACGCCCTGCCGTTGTTTGCTTTTTTGAAAAAATCAGAACAGGATGCCGTAGTACCGATCGTAGATATCGCGCACGTTGCGCACATGCTGCTCCATCAGCGCCTGGGCCTGCCCGGCGTCGTGCCGGCGCAGGGCGGCCAGGATGGCCGTGTGCTCTTCAAAGGAGCGGTCGCTGCGGCCCGGGATGAGGATGGACTTGGAGTTGTACTTCTTCATCTGATTCTTGAGCTTGACCAGCGTGTCCACCGCCATGCGGTTGGGGCAGACCTGATAGATCACGGCGTGAAACTCGCGGTTGAGGGCGGAATAACCCAGCAGATCGCCCGCGGCGCGTCGCTCGCTCATCTGATCCAGCTTCCGCTGCAGAATGTCCAGCTCGCTGTCTCCGATCTCCTGCGCCACCAGGCGGATGACCAGTCCCTCCAAGGTCTCTCGCAGTTCCAGAAAATCCATCACCTCGCTCTTGGAGTAGCTGCGCACGCGCGCGCCCTTGTTTTGCTCCACGCTCACATAGGCGTCGTTCTCCAGCATCAGCAGCGCCTTCTTGATGGTGTTGCGGCTGACGCCGTATTCCTCCGACAGCGCGGACTCGCGCAGGTTTTCGGCGGGGGAATAGAAGCCCTCATCGATTCTCTTTTTTAGTGCCTCATAAACAGAAACGGTCTGATTCTGAGCAGTCATACGGGCCTCACTTTCTGCGCATCATTGTTTAACAATCCTGCTTCTAATCATATACTCAAGCGCCCGGACCGTCAACTGATTTGGCCGCAGGATGCGGGAAAATATGCAGATTAAGTTCGGGAAACAGGAAACATACATGTGAAAAACGGAAGAAATTCGGAATAAATCTCTGAGGACGCTTGACGGAGGTGAAATATCGTGCTAATATTCTGGCATCAAAATTGTTCAACAATTGTATTGAAAAGGAGAACAGACATGGAGTTTTCACAGGAGATACTATCGCTGATCAAGGGCGGATATGATCTGCACGTGCATTCCGGCCCGGATATACTGCCCCGCAAGATGGACGACATCGAGATGGCGGAGCGCATCAGGAAGAGCGGCATGGCGGGCTATGCCATTAAGAGCCATTTTTTCAACACCGCCGAGCGGGCGCAGCTGATGCACAAGCTGTACCCCGAGTGCGACTTCGTGGGGACGATCTCCCTCAACTCTTACGTGGGGGGCATCAACCCCGCGGCCATGGAGATGGCGGCGCTCAGCGGCGTGCGGCTGGTGTGGTTCCCCACCTGCGACGCGCAGAACGAAATGAGCCATGTGTTTGGCGGCGACCCCAATAAGAAGCTGCCCTATTGGGCCAGGCTGAAGCTGCAGATGCGCGACGCGGGGCGGGAAGCGCCCTCTATCCGCATCCTGGACGAGGCAGGCAGGCTCAAGGACGAGGTGCACAGCGTGCTGGACATCATCGCCGAGCATAACATCATCCTCACTACCGGCCACCTTGCGCACGACGAGACCTTCGCGCTGCTGAAGGCGGCCAAAGAGAAGGGCATCCGCAAGATCATCGTGACGCACGTGGATTTCCCCGCCACCTACTATACGGTGGAAGAGCAGAAGGAGCTGCTGCGCTACGGCGCGCTGATGGAGCACTGCTACACCACCTGGGCCACCGGGAAGGTGGAGTTTGACGAGACGGCGAGGATGATCCGCGAGCTGGGGCCGGAAAACTGCATCCTGGCCACGGACCTTGGCCAGCAGACTGCCATCTACCCCGACGAGGGCATGGCGGAGTTCGCCCGCCGCCTGAAGGAGGAAAAGGGCTTCTCGGATGAAGAGATCCGCACCATGACGGTGCACAACCCACGCAGGCTGCTGGACAAGGAATAATCAAACGCGATCCGGAGGAGAAAGACCATGATTCAGGGAAAGAAAATGCTGGTGGTCAGCGCGCACGCGGCGGACTATGTGTGGCGCAGCGGCGGCGTGATCGCCAAGTACATCAAAAACGGCGCGGAGGTGCACGTGGTGGTGCTCAGCTTCGGCGTGCGGGGCGAGAGCAACGACCTTTGGAAGAAGGAAGGCGCCACCTATGAATCCGTCAAGGCGGAGCGCTTTGAGGAGACCAGGGAGGCCGCGCGCCTGCTGGGCGTCGAAAACATCGAGTTCTGGGATCTGCCCGACTATCCCATGGCCCCCGCGCTGGATGAGAACGTGCGCGAGCGCCTGATCCGCAAGATCCGCGACGTGAGGCCCGACATCATCCTGACCCACGACAAGATGGGCGAGGACGTGCTGAACCCTGATCACAACGCGGTGAGCCGCTTTGTGTTTGAGTGCAGCATACAGGCCAACTCAAACGGCGTGCGCATCGAGGGCACGAAGACCACCAGGCAGATGAGGCTGTTTGGCTTTGAACCGCACCAGACCGAGCTGAGCCACTTTGTGCCGGGCGAGCTGGTGGACATCACCGAGGTGTACGAGCAGAAGGTGGCCGCCATGCAGTGCTTCAAGGCCCAGAGCCACCTGATCGAATATTACAGGCAGCGCGCCTTCCTGCGCGGCAACCACATCCGCCGCATTTCGGGCGAGCAGAGCTACAGGTATGCCGAATGCTTTTCCAGCTTCTTCCCCGTGGCGGGCGAAGAGCTGGTCTGACACTGATTCGATCGGCAAGCGCCGCCGCGCAGGCGCTTTGGATGCGCGAGCCGAGATCACCGGTATGAATGCTTGCAAGTCAAGCTGAGTATAGGAGGAAAACATGAAAAAGTTACTGGCCATCTCCCTGACCCTGTGCCTGATGCTGACCGCGACCGCGGCGCTGGCCGACAGCCTGATCTTCGGAACGGCTGCTACCAGCGGCACCTACTACCAGGTCGGCGCCGCCATCGGCACCGCCGTGCAAAACGCCGGCTTCTCCGTCAACGTTATCCCCACGGCCGGCTCCAATGAGAACGTGGCCATGGTGCAGTCCATGGACATCGACATCGGCATGGGCAACTCCGACGCGCTCTACGGAGCCTACCATGGCGAGCTCACCTACAAGGACGCCGGCCCGCAGGCCATCAGCGAGGTGGCGGCGCTGTACTACTCCCAGATGCACATCTACACCAAGGAGGGCAGCGGCATCCAGTCCGTGGCCGACATGAAGGGCAAGAAGGTGTGCGTGGGCTCGCAGAACACCAGCTGGCTTTATATGGTGATGGACGTGCTGAGCTACTACGGCATTACCCTGGAGGACATCACCCCCTACTACATGAACTACGCCGAGGCCTCCGAGGCGCTGGCCAACGGCGACATTGACGCGGCCTTCCAGGTGGGCGGCTATCCTCTGGCCGGCATCCAGCAGTTCGCGGCCAACAGCTCCTTCCGCTTCATCTCGCTGCCGCAGGACGTAATGGACAGCATGCTGAGCAAGTATTCCTACGCCGTGCCCGCCACCATCCCCGCCGGCACCTATGAGAACCAGGCCAACACGGAGGACACCACGACCCTGGCCTACATGACCTGCCTGTTCACCGGCGCGCAGGCCGATGAAGACATGATCTATGAGTTCGTCAAGAAGATGATCGAGACACTGCCCGCCTATCAGGAGACCAACGTGGCCACCCGGCAGATCAGCCTGGACACCATCGCCACGGCCTTCATCCCGCTGCACCCCGGCGCGGAACGTGCCTACCGCGAAGCGGGCCTGATCGACTGAGCTGCCCAGCCTCAGCGCCCTGACCGGCTGCGCTTGTCAGGGCGGGGAAGGGGGGCCGCGCCCTCCTTCCCCTTCCATGGGGCTTACCGACCGCCCGGGGCGGGCTTCGGCCTGCCCGTATCTCCCATCGGGAGACCGATACACTGAGATCGTGAGGTGCGTATCATTGAGTGAAACGAACACTGCCCCGCAGGCCCTCTCCGCTTCGCGCGCGGACCGCGCGCTCGACAGGGTGGCCGGAATGCTGGCTGCGGCCGTGGCCGTCTGCATGTGCCTGTTCCATCTGGCCGCGGCGTCTCCCTGGCTGCTGCTCAACAACACCGAACTGGCTGTCGTGCACGGCGCGTTCATCGTCACCTTCTTTGTGCTGGTGCGCCGGCTGAAGGCCAAGGACAATGAGACGGCCTTCGTCGCTTCTTCCAAATTTCTGGCGGGCACCGCCATCGTCAGCGGCCTGCTGTGCCTGCTGTTCGTCTATCCGCCGCTGTTTTCCAAATCTCCCTTCACGGCCGAGGAAAAGAACATTTTCAAGTGGGTGTTTTTTGTTTCGGCCGGGCTGTCCGCGCTGAATCTGGCGGGCAGCAGGCTGCCTGCCCTGCGCAGAAGGCTGGGCGGAGCGGGCCGGGCCATGGGCCCGGTGATTGATCTTTCGCTGATCGTCATCACCTTGCTGTGCGCGGTGGAGGTGATCCGCCTGCGCAACAGCAATCACGCCAGCGCCTCCCTGTACAGCGAGTACCAGTACTTTGTCATGATCGCCTTCGTGATCGTGGCGCTGGCCGTGGGCTACAGGGCGCTGGGCAGGATACTGCCCACGCTGTGCATCCTGTTCATCATCTACGCGCTGTTCAGCCGTTACCTGCCCGGCGTATGGGAATCCGCCCGGCTGAGCGTGCGGCGCCTGGGATCCTACCTGGCCGTGGGCAGCGAGGGCCTGTTCGGCAGCGCGCTGAGCACGGCAGGCAATTACATCTTCCTGTTCGTGCTTTTCGGCTCGGTGCTTTCTTTCATCGGCGCGGGCGAGTTCTTCGTCAAGATCGCCTTCTCGGCCTTCGGGCGCGTTTGCGGCGGCCCCGCCCAGGCGGCCATCTATTCCAGCATGCTGATGGGCATGGTGAACGGCTCCGGCGCGGCCAACGTGGTGACCACGGGCACCTTCACCATTCCGCTGATGAAGCGTACGGGTTTCGACCCCGATACGGCGGGCGCGGTGGAGGCGGTGGCCTCCAACGGCGGGCAGATCATGCCGCCCGTGATGGGTGCGGTCGCCTTCCTGATGGCGGACGCGACGGGCATCTCCTACGCCAACGTGTGCCTGGCAGCGCTGATCCCCGCGGTGCTGTACTACCTGACGCTCTCCGTCTCGGTGCTGGCCTACTCTCACCGGCACAGGATACCGGTCAAGGAGCCGGATCCCAACGAGGAGACCGCCGGTCAGATCTTTAAGAAGGGCTGGTACTATTTCCTGCCCATCCTGTCCCTGATCGTCATGATGGTTTCGGGGCTGAGCACCAAGCGCGCCGCACTGATCACCATTGTGATGAGCCTGCTGATCGGCCTGGTGACCGACCCGAAGAAGTTTACGCTCAGGAACCTGAAGGACCTGTGCTTTGACTCGGCCAAGTCCATGATGACGGTGTCCATCGCCTGCATGATCGCGGGCATCATCGTGGGCGCCATCAACGTGACGGGCTTCGGCCTGAAGATCAGCGGTCTGGTGGAGGCGCTGTCCGGCGGGAGCATCCTGCTGATGGGCGTGCTGACCGCGCTGGTCTGTATCCTGCTGGGCATGGGCCTGCCCACGGCCGCCTGCTACATCGTGCTGTCCATCCTGATCGCCCCGGCCATGGTGAAGATCGGCGTGTCGCTGCCCGCGGCGCATATGTTCGTGCTGTACTACGGTGTGATCGCGGCCATCACCCCGCCCGTAGCGCTTGCGGTGTTCGCGGCCATCGGCATCTCCGGCGGCGAGATGTGGAAGACCGGCCTTGCCGCCATGAAGCTGGCCATCTCCGGCTTGCTGATCCCCTTTATCTTCCTGTATAACAACGACCTGCTGATGTATGACCCCGCGCTGCAGACCTTTGGCATGACGCCGATCGTGCTGCTGAGCATCCTCACCGCCCTGCTGGGCTGCGGCATCATAGGGCTGGCGCTGTTTGGCTGGTGCGGGCGCGATCTCAGGGGCTTTGAGCGCGTGGCACTGGTGCCCTGCGCCGTCGCCCTGATGATGGATCAGCCGCTGTGGGCCAACGGCGTGGGCTTTGCCATCGCGGCCCTGATACTGGGCCGGGCCATTTTGGAAGCGAGAAAAGAAAGAAGGCTGACCGCATGATGAACCCCTGTGCCCCGCTGCTCTCCGATGAGATCATCGAGCGGGCGAAAAAGCTGAACGTACCCCTGCTGCTGGACGGGCTGAAGGCGGCGAAGATCGATATCCCCGGGGGCGGCTGCATGTGCGCCGCCATCAACCCGGTGGAGCGCGGCATGAAGGTGGTTGGCACCGCCATGACGGTGGAAACGCAGGATGGCGACAACTTTCCCATCCATGTGGCCAGCTACGCCGTGCAGCGGGACGGCTATGTGATGGTGATCGACGGCAAGGGCTATGACGGGCGCGCCTACTTCGGCGATCTGATCATGGGCGCCTGCCAGGCGGCGGGCTTCGCCGGGATGGTGATCGACGGCTATACCCGCGACCGCGACGGAAACATCGAGCTGGGCTTCCCCGTGTACAGCCGCGGCTTCATGCCGCGCGGCCCCATCAAGAAAAACGAGGGCAGCATCAACACGCCCATCCTCTGCGGCGGCGTATGGGTGGAGCCGGGCGACCTGGTGGTGGGCGATTCCGACGGCGTGTGCGTGATCCCCCTGCGCCATATCGAAACGGTGCTGCAGGAGGCTGAGAAGAAGCTGGCCTACGAGCAGGAAAGGGAGAAGACCATCGCGGCCTACCGCAAGGCCAGGGCCGAGGGCGGCGAGCTGCCGCAGCTGGCCCCGCAGTGGGTGCTGGATATGCTGAACAGGTGACCGACCGGGCGTCGCCGAATAGGCGAAAATACTGGAGCGGGGGTAACAAGAGCCCCGGCCCTTGCGTACAGTGAATAAGATCTGCTCGCGTTAGCTGTATTTCACGGCAATACGCGAGTAGTTTTTTTCGCGCTTCCTGCAAATATACGCAGCGGAATGCCCCAAACCTGTCCGCGCAGCGGCAGGGCCCTTGCTGCATCCCGTCATCTGCCTGCACCAACTTGGCACTAACGGTGAGAAGGGCATGCCGATCCAATCCTTTCACGTATCGCCGCGGCGCTGGGCCGGCCCCGGCGCGGCGCCTGGGCATGAGCCTAACCCACCTTGGCACCCGCGTCCGCCCGCTCGTATACCAGCCGCGCATCGCGCCGGCGGCCGTGGATCAGCAGCCAGCTGGCCAGCAGGGCGATGCCGCCGCCCATGGTGAGGCAGAGGCGGAAGTCCATGACCTCGCCCAGCAGGCCGATCAGCAGCGAAAAGACGGCGGAGCCCGCCGTGATCATCACGCCGTCCAGGGCGTTCGCCCGTGCGCGCAGGTTTTCGGGGATGTAGCGCTGCACGGCGGCGCTGCGCAGGATAGCGCTGTTGCTGCCCAGAAAGCCGCACAGGCCGCGGTTGACCAGCATCAAAGGGTAGCTCACCGCGCAGATGCCGCGGCACAGGTCCTGCTGGCTACAGCTGCGGTGCAGCCGCTCGCGCAGGATCAGGGCAGCCTGGTAGTTCATGGCGTTCTCCTTGCCCGGCTATTTCTGCACCACGCAGAACGGGTTGCCGTCCGGATCTTCCAGCACCACATAGTCGGCCCCTCAGGATAGCGCCAGCTCTTGCGCCGCGCGCCGAGGGCCAGCAGGCGCTCCACCTCGGCGGCCTGATCCTCGCAGAACAGGTCGATATGGTGCCGCCTGGCGCGCGGGGAGGAAACAAGGCTGAGAGAAAGCTGCAGGCCCGGTCCCTCCCTGGGGATCAGGATAGCCCAGTCCTCGGAGGCGGGATATTTGAGGCGGTAATGAAGGGCCTCGCTCCAGAAACGCACGGCGCGCGGCACATCGCTGACGCCCCAGACAACGGAACCGATTTGCAGCATTTCACTTCTCCTTCTTGAAGGCCCGGCGTAGGACGCTTTGCCGGCGCTTGGCCATACTCTTTTTTTCTCTCTCCATGCCCTGCACGCTTTCTGCACTATAGCGCAAATACGGAGGGAAAGGCAAGGCGGGAAGCGCGGCCTGAAAGAAGGACCGGCCTTGGCAGATCTTCACCCCGCGATTGGCGGGTTTTCGCTGGGGCAGAGGGCCGCACGCCTCGCAAATTTTCGCCCAAAGTGCGCAAGAAAGCCGCGCGGCCCGCGGCTTGTGGGCAGAGTGCCGCGTGCTATAATACGGACAGAAAGAAAAACGAGGGGGAACAGTATGAGCGTGATCACGATCGTGGGCGCGGGCATGATGGGCTCGGCCATGGCCTTCCCGGCACGGGCCAAGGGGCACGAGGTGCGGCTGGTGGGCACGCCGCTGGACAGGGAGATCATCGATCAGGCCCGGCAGACGGGCCGCCACATCACCCTGAAGCGGCAGCTGCCGGAGGGTGTGAAATATTATCAGATCGAGGGCCTGGAGGAGGCGCTGCGCGGGGCGGATCTGCTGATCGGCGGCGTGAGCAGCATGGGGGTGGATTGGTTCTCGCAGAGCGTGATCCCCCGGGTGCCCGCCGGCCTGCCCATCCTCTCGGTGACCAAGGGCATGATCGCAGACGGGGCGGGGGAATTCATCTCCTATCCGGAGCTGTACGAGCGCAGGCACCCGGGCAGCGGCATCGCCTTCTGCGCCATCGGAGGCCCCTGCACCAGCTACGAGCTGGCCGACCGGGACCAGACCCAGGTGTGCTTCTGCGGGCCGGATCTGGCCCTGCTGCGCCGGCTGAAGGCCATGCTGAGCGCGGACTGGTATCATATCAGCCTGTCCACGGACGTGCGCGGCGTGGAGTGCGCCGTGGCCCTTAAAAACGCCTACGCGCTGGGTGTGACGCTGGCCGTGGGCCTTTCCGAAAAGCTGGACGGCAGGCTGCACTACAACTCCCAGGCCGGGCTCTTCGGCCAGAGCGTGCGTGAGATGCGCAGGATACTGCCCCTTTTCGGCGGCAGCGAGGACAACCTCTATCTGGGCGCGGGCGACCTGTATGTGACCGTGTTCGGCGGGCGCACCCGCATGATCGGCACCCTGCTGGGCAAGGGCGTGCCCATTGAGGAGGCCAGGAAGGAGCTGGCCGGCATCACGCTGGAATCGCTGGTGATCGCGGGCCGCACCGCCGAGGCCGTGCGCGCCGCCATCCAAGAGGGAAGGGCGGCGGAAAGCGACTTCCCCCTGCTGCTCTACATCGACCGCCTGCTGCGCGGCGAAAGCGGCGAGGGCATCCCCTGGCAGGATTTCGAGCAGGAGATGGGGGGCTGAAAGCCGCTGCGGTCGCGTCGGCCCCCCGATAACTGCGTTTGTCAACGGGAAGGAACCCGCCCTCTTATACCAGCTCAAACCTTGGTGCTTTGACAGGCCCGCTGCCATGGGAAGAGGCCCGGGCGCGCCGCGGGATCGATAGGTGCTTGACCCTAAATAAAAGGACAGGAAACATCGCGCTTCCTGTCCTTTTGGTTTGCTGTGGCTTAGGCTTACTTCTTTTTATAACCGCACTTGGGGCAGACGCCGTCCTCACCCAGGCGGATGCCGCACAGGGGGCAGCGATCCAGGTGCAGGCGGGGCTCGTACTCCTGGCTGGCGGCGTTGACGCCGCTGGTGAAGGTGAGCTTGACGATGTTCAGCTTGTCCTTCAGCAGATCGTAGACGATCCTGATCATGCCCTCCACGGTCATGGTCTCCTTGGTCACCACCAGGCGGCAGTCCGGGTAGGCGGTGGCCAGCTCGGTCTTGAAGGCCTCGCCCTTCATGGTGTTCTGCGGCGCGCCGTTCCTGATGCCCTGCTTTTCATACACATCCAGCACGGCGGGCAGCAGCGGGTCGTCCTCGCGCAGCACCAGCGCGTGGTCAAAGTTTTTCAGCACGTCCCAGGCGGTCTTCTGGATTTCGTTGCAGGGGAAGACCATGTTCACGCCTTCGTTGACGCTGTCCTCCACCTCGATGGTCAGGATGCCGGTGTGTCCGTGCAGGTATTGGGCTTCGCCCTTAAAGCCGTAAAAGCGGTGCGCATACTGCAGGTCCAGTTTCGTAATGCTTCTCATACAGTTCCTCCTTCGATATGATGTTGGGGCTCTGCCCCGGAGTCCCATGGCATGGTCAAACAGCTGACAGGCCTCGCACGCCGCGTTCCGGAGCGTTAATGAGAATATATACTAATAATAGAGGCCTGTCAAGCGGTCCGTTCTGCGCGGACATAAGAAAAAGGCCCCCGGCCGCGGCCGAAGGGGAAGAGAGCCGCCGTCATGGGGGGACGGGGCGGTTTATAGATGCTTGAGTCTCTCCATCAGGTGCACGCGCCGGTCGATGTCCAGCTTATTGAAGATGCGCTTCATGTGGTTCTTCACCGTGCTCTCGGTCACGAACAGGCGGTCGGCGATCTCCTGGTTGCGCAGGCCCAGGGCGGCCAGCTCGGCCACCTCGCGCTCGCGCTTGCTCAGGCCCGCGGGCAGGTGCTGCTCGATCAGCTTCTGCACCGGGTGACCGGAGGAGGAAGAGGAGGAGAAGCTGTACCGGGGGGCGCTCATGATGGCCCTCACATCCTGGGCGCAGGGGCCGTCCGCCAGCTGATCCAGCACGGGGCGCAGCTTATCCCGGTGTTGCACGATCATGGCGATCAGGCCGTCCGGGCGGGCGAGATCCAGCGCCTTTTCAAGCCATTGCGCCGCCTCCTGCGGCTGGCCCGCGTCGGCCAGGTGCAGCGCGATCGCCGTGCAGATCAGCAGCTTCATGCCGATGCCGCCTATGGAGGAATAGTTTTGCAGCGCGGCCGTCATGGCGGGCGCGATCTGCCGTTCATAACCGCCGATCGACAGCTCCGCCACCCGTGCATAGAGGCCAAGGCGCGCCAAAGCGGAGTTGCCCTTGGGCAGCAGGTGGGCCACGGGCTCCCACCTGTCCAGCACGCCGTACTCCAGCATCTGCGCCAGGATGAGGGCGCGCGTGGTCTCCAGCATGGCGCGCAGCAGGGCGGTGCCCTGCAGGGCGGGGAAGGCCTTGGCCGTGGTCTCCAGATAGCTGATGGCCTGCTGGATACGGTCAAGATCGGCCAGCGCCAGGCCGTTTCTGGCGCTCAGCAGGGCGACGCCGAAGGCCACCATTGGCTCCTGCGAGCGCTCCGCCAGTGCGGCGGCGGCCAGGGCATACTGTTCGGACAGCTCATACTGGCAGCGCATGTGGGCCAGCTCGGCCTGATAGAGAAAAAAGACGCCCTTGCCGCGTGAGCCGCCCACGCGGGATATGGATTCGCGCAGCGCGTTCATCTCCCGCGCCACCGTGTCGGCCTGACCGGGCTGCCTGTACAGCATGTACCAGGGCGATGGGCAGCCAAACAGGTAAGGCTCCTCCTGCGGGATGACCTGCGAGGAGCCTTTCAGGTATTTTTCCGCCTTGCGCAGCGTCCGGTTCATGGATGAAATATCCGGCAGCTGGCTCACCATGCCGACCACCAGCCATTCGCCGTAGAGCGCGGGCGTGTCGTCCGGGGTGATCCACTCGGCCAGCTGGGTCATCAGACGGCGGCTGGCGGGCAGGTTGCCGCAGCCGATCAGCTGGTAGGCGATGCGCAGCATGGAGAGCGGATAGGTCTTCTTGATGCCGCGGGGGCAGCGCTCCGCGATGTCCTGGATGATCTGCTCGTAGCTGTACTCGCCGCAGCGGGAAAAAGCCAGCAGTTTGAGATCCAGCGAGAGGATGGCCCCGTAGTCCTTCACCTCGTAGTAGCAGCCGATGGCGCCTGTCAGGTCGCCCCGATCCAGCATCCGGCGCGCGCAGCGGCGGCATATCTCCCGCCGCAGGGGCAGACCCAGCGTGCGCAGCCGCCGATAGAGGAACCTCTTCAGCGCCGGATGGGGCGAGAGCGTGCGCAGGTCCTTATCCTCCCGCACCAGGGGCAGGCTGCGCAGGCGGTTGTAGCTGTCCTCCGGCCTGACGGCCGGCGCGCAGAGCGCGGCCAGATCCGCCATATCCACCCTGTCGAAAAAGGCCAGGCACTGCACGGCGTCCAGAGACTGCGCTTCGGGCAGGGCGGCGGTCAGAGCCGCCAGCGCGCCAGCCACGGGCGGCTCGCCGCGCACGGCGCCCAGCGACAGGCAGCTTTGCAGATGGGTGCGTATCGGCAGGGGCCAGCCCATGGTGGCCTCCAGGATCCTGTTGACTTCAGGCGGGCCGAGGGCCAGCCCGTGTTCGGAGAAGTAACTTTCAATATCACCGCGGTCAAATAAAAGCTGCTCCGCGCGGATCCAGTACATGGGCAGATGCTCATAGTAAGCCGAGTGGAGCAGCGAAAGGTTCCTGGCGATCAGCACCACGTGCAGGCGCTGATCGGAATGCGTCATCAGGGAGGAGGCGAACACGGTGTCCAGCCTGCAGCCGATCAGATGGTAGTCGTCGATGATCAGCCAGCGCTCGCCCCGCCCGGCGGGGGACAGACCGCGCAGCAGCGCGATGGCCTGCGGCCAGTGGCTCAGGTCGCCGGGGTCCAGCCGTCGCAGCGCGCGGCCCGTGGCGGCGCTTACCAGCGCGATGGCATCGCAGAAGGCGTCCCAGGGCCTGTCCGTATCCGCAGCGGTGCAGCTGTACCAGAGGCAGCGGTCGGTGCCGGCCTTCTTTTCCAGAAGGCGCGCCGCGGCGGTCTTGCCGTAGGCGGCCGGGGCCACGATGGCGGCGGCGCTTTGCTGCAGAGCAAGGTCGAGGCTCTGCCTCAGCTGCTCGGACGCATAATAAAACCGATCGGATTCCAGCACCGGGCTGCCTCCCTCGCGTATGATTTCGGTCATTCTTTTTCTATATTATATCCGAAATGGCGGGAGGAGGCAACCGTTTTCAAAAGCGGGTTTTACAGGTAGGGGATCATATCCGCCAGCCGGCCGAAGACCAGATCGGGCTTGCGCTCGGCCGCGGCCAGCATGCCCCCGTCCGTCTCGCCGCTCATCACCAGGATGCCGCACATGCCGCTCCTGAGCGCGGTCTCCACATCCGTGTACAACCGGTCGCCCACCATGGCCAGGCTGGCCGCCGGAAGACCCGTCAGACGCATGGCCTCGCCCGCGATGTAGGCGTTGGGCTTGCCGATCACTACGTCGGGCCGGCGGCCCGTGCTGGCCTCGATGAAGGCGATGATGGCCCCGATATCGGGCGCGAAGCCATCCTCCGTGGGGCAGTTGAAATCCGGGTGCGTGGCGATGTAGGGCAGGCCGCGGCGCACAAAGCCGCAGACCTCGTTCATCTTTTTGTAGTCAAGCTCCGTGTCGTAGGCGATCAGCACGTAGTCGGGCCGCTCGTTGTCGATCGCAAGGCCCATGCCCTCCAGCTCCTGCCGCAGGATATGATTGCCCAGCAGGTAGGCCCTTTTGCCCGGCAGCTCGTGCAGGGCGTAGCGGCAGGCGGCCTGCCCGCTGGTGAGTACCTTCAGGAAGGGCTCGCGCACGCCCATGCGCCGCAGCTTGTCTGCATAGTGATCGGCCGAGCGGGAGGAGTTGTTGGTCAGGAACATCACCCCGCGGCCCGTGCGCTCCGCCGCGTCCAGAAAGGCCAGCGAGCCCTCCAGCAGCCGGTTGCCCAGGTAAAAGGTGCCGTCCATATCCAGCAGAAAGCAGCGTACCCGGGAAAGCCTCTCCCTGATCTCAGTCTCGTTCACCCGTTTCTCCTTCCTTATGCCCGGCAGCCTCACGCGCCAGCGCGGACAGGCGCTTCATCACGTCCCACTCCCCGCGGCCGAAGGCATCGTGCAGCCGCGCGTATTCCCGGTACAGCCGGCCGTACACCGCGCCGGCTTCCCTGCCTGGGTGGTATTCCCGCTCGGGCGGCGAGCCCATGTGCCGCGCGGCCTCCGCGGCGCTGCCGTATCCCCCGCCCCCGCTGCCCGCGGCGGCCGCCGCCAGCACGGCGCTGCCCAGCGCCCCGCTGTTGCGCGTACCGGGCACGCAGACGGGCATGCCCAGCGTATCCGAAAGGATCTGCATCAAAAGCGCGTTCTTGTGGCTGATGCCGCCCGTCACCGTCAGGCGGCGCACAGGCAGCCCGTTTTCCCTGTAATTGTCGATGATCGTCCGCGTGCCGAAGGCTGAAGCCTCCAGCAACGCGCGGTAGATATGTTCGGCCCGCGTGCGCGGCGTCAGGCCCAGGATCAGGCCGCTGAGGTCGCTGTCGGCCAGTATGGAGCGGTTGCCCCGCCAGAAATCAAGCGCCAGCAGGCCGCTCTCGCCCGGGGCCAGCCGCCCTGCCAGGGCCGTCAGGTGGCTCTGGATGTCGATGCCCTGCCGCGCTGCCTCCCGGTGATAGCTTTCGGGCGTCAGGTGCCTGGCCACCCAGCCGAAGGCCTCGCCTACGCAGTTCTGCCCCGCCTCATAGCCGAAAAGACCCGGCATCATGCCGTCTTTCACCACGCCGCAGATACCGGGCACGGGCAGCGCCCGGTCGCCCAGCATCAGGTGGCAGCCGGAGGTGCCCGCGATGTAGACCATGTGGCCGCTCTCCGTTACGCCGCAGCCAGCCACGCTGGCGTGTGCGTCGATCAGACCCACCGCCACGGGGATGCCCGCGGGCAGGCCCAGCCGCTTTGCCATGGCGGGCAGCAGCCGCCCCGCCATGCTGGCGATGGGCAGCACGGGGCCCGTGAGCTTTTGGCGTGTCAGCTCCTCCAGCCGCGGGTCCAGCGCGGCGAAGTAGCCCTGCCCGGGCCCGCCGCCCTCAGCCCGCAGGGCCTTGTAGCCCGCCATGGAGGCGCTGCGCAGGGCCCTGCCGCAAAGCTGCTCTGTCAGCCAGTCGCCCGCCTCGGCAAAGCGGGCCGCCGCGGCAAATACCCGAGGGGCCTCGTCCATCAGCTGCCACAGCTTGGGGTGGGTCCACTGCGCGTCGATCCGGTCGCCCAGATAGGGCAGCCAGGGCTCGCCCCGTGCCTGCGCCGCCTCGGTCATACGGTCGGCATAGCGCTGCGGGGCCGCGTGCATCCACAGCAGGGCATAGGCAAAGGGCTCGCGCGCGAATTCATCCCGCAGGCACAGCGGCCGGCCCTCTGCGTCCAGCGGCAAAAGGGTGCTGGCCGTCACGTCCAGCCCCAGCGCGATCACATCCCGCGCGGCCTCCGGCGCCTGGGCCAGCGCGTCGCGCACGCTGCGTTCCAGCGCGTAGAGATAGTCGCCTGGGTGCTGCAGGGCAAAGCCCGGCCCCAGCCGCTCGCCCGCAGGCAGGGCATTTTCCATCACGCCGTGCGGGTACTCGCACTGGCCGCAGGCGATCTCGCGCCCGCTTTCCACCTCCGCGATCACGGCCCGGGCCGAAAGCGTACCAAAGTCTATTCCGACGGCGCAGCGGGGCAAGCGCTTCTCTCCCCTTTCCAAGGGCGGTTTTCCGCCCGATGCCGATACATTATCGCTTTTGCTTCCCCTTGGCAAGAGCGCGGTTGACAGGTGGCTCATACCGCCTTACCATGGGCGCAGCATCTCTCTGAAAGGCGGCCATGCTTATGACAGAACTCGCTTCCAAAGGCCTCGAACAGCTGATAACGGAGGGAGAGCATCCCTGCGCCTGCGGCCGGCTGCACAGCGCGGCGCTGCGCTATGTGAAGATCGGGCCCGGCGCGGTGCGGCACCTGGCGGAGGCGCTGCGGCTGCTGTCCGTTTCCCGCCCCTTTGTCGTGTTTGACGAAAACACATTGGCCGCCGCGGGGGACAGGGTGCTGTCTCGCCTTGGAGAGGGAGGCATCCCGCACGTCCGCTTCGTGTTTGACAAAAGCCCGCAGAAGATGGAGCCGGATGAACACGCCGTGGGCGCGCTCGCCATGGCCTTCGATCCGGGCTGCGACGGCATACTGGCCGTGGGCAGCGGCGTCATCAACGATTGCTGCAAGGTGCTGGCCCATGCCTGCGGCCTGCCGCTGATCACCGTGGGCACCGCCCCCTCGATGGACGGCTACGCCTCCAACTCCTCCTCCATGGTGCAGCGGCGGATCAAGGTGTCGCTCTACGTCAAGTGCCCGGACGCGCTGATCTGCGATACCGACATCATGAAGGAAGCGCCCGGGCAGATGCTGATGGCGGGCCTGGGCGATATGCTGGCCAAGTATATCTCCGTGTGCGAATGGCGCATCTCGCACCTGGTGACGGGCGAATACTACTGCGAGAGCATCGCCGGCCTGATGCGCGCCGCCGTGCGCCGCTGCGTGGCGATGGCGGACGGCCTGATGCGCAGGGAGGAGCGGGCCGTGGCCGCGGTGGCCGAGGGGCTGGTGCTCTCCGGCATCGCCATGAGCTATGCGGGCATCTCCCGCCCGGCCTCGGGGCTGGAGCACTATTTCTCCCATCTGTGGGAGATGATGGCGCTGGAGCGGGGCGAGGCCTCCGATCTGCACGGCATCCAGGTGGGCGTGGGCACGCTGCTCACCCTCTTTTTGATGGAAGAGCTGGCCAAAACGCGGCCCGACCGGCAGACGGCGGAGCGGGCCATGCGCTCATTCCGGACCGAAGTCTGGAATGAGGAGGTGCGCGGCATCTTCGGCAGGACCGCGCCCTCCGTCATCGAGGCCGCGGGCCGCCTCGGCCTGAACGACCCGGCGCGCCATGCCGCCCGGCTGGACAGGATACTGGCCCACTGGGAGGAGATCCTCGCCATCCTGCGGGAGGAGCTGCCGGACGCCTCGCAGCTGCTGGGCAAAATGCGCGCGCTGGGCATGCCCTGCTGCCCCGCGGACCTGGGCATCAGCCTGGAGGACACCAGAAAGGCCTTCCGCGGCTCCCGCGTGATCCGCGATAAGTACCTCACCAGCACCCTGATCTGGGACCTGGGGCTGACGGAGCGCTTCGAGGGGATGCTGAGGGAACGTTACTGATATTAGCCAGACGCGGCGCGACCACGTCTGTGGCAGTCAGCCAAAGAACTAAGCTCTTTGACGGGCTGATCCGAGAGCTTTATCTCCCTGATTATACTTTTTTGATAGCCTGGGACGGCCTGCCACCGGCAGACCGTCCCTCTTGCGCGCAGCGCGGTAAAACAGAGGAGCCTTCCTTGATCTGCGGGAAAGGCTCCTTACTCTGCCGCCGGGCATGGAGATTATTTCTGATACGTTTGAATTAATTTCAATACCGCCTCGGTGCCGTCCAGGGTTTCCTGCTGCGCCAGAGCGGCGCGCATGCGGGGGGCATCGTCCCTCAGGGCGAAGAGGGCGGAAACCAGGCTGTCCTCCGTCAGGTCCTCCTGCAGCAGCACATGGGCCAGGCCGCGCCTTTCATAGCTCTGCGCGTTGAGGATCTGGTCGCCGCGGCTCGCGCTGCGGGGCAGGGGGATGAGCAACATGGGCTTTTTGAGCGCGGCGAACTCGCAAAGCGCGTTTGCGCCGGAGCGGCTGAGCACCAGATCGGCGCAGGCGAGGGCGTCCGGCAGCCGGTCGCTCAAAAACTCCGCCTGATAGTAGCCCGGGCGGCCCTCCAGGGAGGGATCGAGGTTGCCCTTGCCGCACAGGTGGAGCACGTCCATGGCGGGCAGCAGGCGGGGAAGGGCCGCCCGCAGGGCGGCGTTCAGGCTCTGCGCGCCCTGGCTGCCGCCCATCATGAGCAGCACGGGTTTATCGCCCGAAAAACCGACGAGATCAAGGCCCCTGTCGCGGCTGCCCCGGAACAGCTCGGGCCGCATGGGGGTGCCGGTCAGCACGCCCTTTTCGCCCAGCGCGGCCGCGCACTCGGGGAAGGTGGCGGCCACCTTTTTGCAGAACCTGGCGCTGATGCGGTTGGCCAGGCCGGGCGTGAGGTCGCTCTCGTGGGCCACCACGGGCACGCCCAGCGCCCTGCAGGCCAGCACCACGGGCACGGCCACAAAGCCGCCCTTGCTGAAGCAGATGTCGGGCCGGATGCGGGCGATCAGGGCCAGGCTCTGCGACGCGCCCGCTAAAACGCGAAAGGGATCCGTAAAGTTCTTGATGTCAAAGTAGCGGCGCAGCTTGCCCGTCTGGATGCTGTGGAAATGCAGGGGCTGATCCTTCAGCAGCTCGCGCTCTATGCCGTGGCTGCCGATATAGTGGATGTCGTAGCCCAGCTCTTTCAGCCGGGGGATCAGCGCCAGGTGCGGGGTGACATGCCCCGCCGTGCCGCCGCCCGTGAGCAGGATGGTTTTCACGTTCATTCCTCGTCTTCCGGCGGAAGCAGGAGCGCGCGCTCCGTATCCCACCACAGATCATAGTGCTCGCCCGCCCTGGGGATCTCGCCTTCATAGCCCGCGCGGCGGATGGGAAGCTCCTGGCCGCCGGGCAGGGAAAAGCAAAGAGACAGGCCATCCGGCCCCGCCGCCGACTCCTTCACCTGCGCCGGCAGAGGCGGCGAAAAGCCCTTGACCCGCTCCCTGGACCAGCGCAGCCACTCAGGCCGCAGAAAGAGCGTGGCCCGCTCGCCCGGCGCCAGCCACAGATCGCTGCGGCAGGGGATGTCCAGACCCTGCGTGATGAATAGCACCCGGTTGCCCTTGACCGCCTCTACCTTTCCGTCCAGCAGGATGCACTCGCCGCTCATGCGGGCGGCCTTCGCGCTGAGGGGGCGCTCATAGAGCTCCTGCAGCGGGCCGCTCTGGATCACGCGGCCCTCCGCCGTCAGGGCCACGCGGTCCGCCTTCTCTGCGCCAGCCAGCCCGCCTGCCAGCCACAGCGCGCCCATGCCCTCGCGGCAGGCCCCGCGCACGGCATCGAGCAGCCTGAGCCGCGTACCCTCGCCCAGGGTGGGGGCGGAGGCATCCGCCACCAGCATGGCCGGGCGGGCCTTCAGCGCGCCGGCCAGGCGCAGGGCAAAGCGCAGCTCGGCGTCGTTCAGCCCCTCCGGCGAAAGGCCCAGCGCGCGCAGCGATTCACCGCGGCGGCGCGCAGCAAAAAGGGGACCTGCGCCCCCGCTGACGAAGCTCAGCCGCTTCGCGTCCGGCCAGTCGTTGGTGATGGCCCGGCCGGAGAGCCAGACCGCCCCCTCCGCGGGCCTGGCCCGCCCGGCGATCAGGCGCGCGGCGCGCGAAAGCGCGGCGGGCTCCTCGCCCGAGAGATACACAAGCTGCCCCCGGTCCACGCGCAGCGTCAGCGAATAGCGGGCCTGCGTGTCCCGCAGGCCCATCACGGAGAGCAGGGAAGCTGCCTCAGTCATCAACGGGCTCCTCGCTGTTTTCGCTGTCAAAGCCCCGGGTCTCCGCCACCACGTAGAGCGGCCGCTGCTTGGCCTCATCGTACACGCGGGCCAGATAGCTGCCCGCCACGCCCAGCGCTGTCAGCACGCTGCCAAAGCCCAGCATGCCGAGTGCGGCCAGCCACCACAGGCCGCCGGGCCTGCCCAGGATCAGCAGGATCAGCAGCACGAGCAGCGTTACCGCGCCCGCCGCCAGCCAGCAAAGGCCCAGCCACAGCGGCAGCTTGAGCGGCTTGTCAGAAAAGCTCAGAACGCCGTCTGCCGCCAGCTTCAGCATTTTTTTGAGCGGGTAATGCGTCTGCCCGGCGAAGCGCTTGTCGCGGTCGTAGAGCAGGGGCACCTGCCTGAAGCCCGCCCAGGCGAACATGCCACGCAAGAAGCGCGCGTGCTCGGGCATGCCGCGCACCACGTCGGCCACCTGCTCGTCCACCAGGCGGAAATCGCCCGTATCGCGGGGGATGAAGCCGCCGGTCAGCCTTTGGATGAGCTTGTAGTAAAGCTCGGCCGTCTTGAGCTTGAAATAGCTCTCGCCGCTGCGGCTTTTGCGCTGGCCGTAGACCACCTGCGCCCCCTCTTTCCACAGGGCCGCCATCTCCGGGATCAGCTCAGGCGGGTCCTGCAGGTCGGCGTCGATGATGACCACCGCGCTGCCCAGGGCATAGTCAAGGCCGGCGGTAACGGCGATCTGGTGGCCGCGGTTGGCTGCGAAGTGCAGCACCTTCACGCACTCATCGCCCTGCGCGAGCTCATTGAGCAGGGCGGCGGTGCCGTCGCGCGAGCCGTCGTTGACAAAGATCAGCTCGTAGCTTTCGCCCATGCCCCGCATCACGCCGGAGAGGCGGCGGTAGCTTTCCGCGATCACCTCCTGCTCGTTGTAGCAGGGGATCACGACCGAGTAAACAGGCTTCATGTGCATTGCATATCCTCTTACAGCATTTTGATCAGCATGTTCTTCTGCCCGTCCATCTCCAGGCTGAGCACATGCTCTTTTTCCAGCGCCTTCAGCACGTCGCTGAAGCGCCTGAAGCCGATGCCCTTTTCGGTGAAATCCGGGTACAGGCTCTGGATATCGGCCTTGAGGATGCTGGGGTTGATGCGCTCAAAGCCGTCGGATTTGTAGTGGTCCAGCTGCTCGCTGAAGGCCTTGATCCAGTTGTCCTGCGTCAGCTTGCCCTCCGCCTTGTCGCCGCCCTCGGTGTCCGCGGCGAGGGAGACCATCACGTTGTAATTGTCGTTGCGCACCTTGATTATGCCGTACTTGGCCGACAGTTTGGTCAGCAGCTTGCCGAAGGAAACGCAGCCGTAGTTCTTTTCATTGAAATCGGGCCGCAGGCGCAGCAGGATGCCCTTGAGCTCGCTGGCGAACATCTCGTCTTCATCCGCCTGCTCGTCGAGTATGCTCTCGATCTGCTTGAGCAGGGCCAGGTCGTCGCCCTGTGCGTCGTCCATGGCGCGCTTGCGCTTGGGCTCGGGCTTGCGGCGCACGGCCACGCTCTCCAGAAACTGGAACTCGTTGCAGGCGTTGATGAAGATGCTGCTGGCCACCTCGCTGCGGGAGATGCCCAGCACGAACTTGCCCATGCTCTTGAGTTTGCCCACCAGCGGCACATAGTCGCTGTCGCCGGACACGATGCAGAAGCTGTCGATCTGCGGGTTGGAATAGGCGATCTCCAGCGCGTCCAGCACCAGCAGGATGTCCGCGTTGTTCTTCTGCGCCACGCCAAAGCGCAGCGAGGGCACCACGGTGAAGGTGTTGCTCAGCAGCAGCTCCTTGAGCGAGCTGAAGCGGTCCGTGTAGCCGTAGACCTTGCCCATCAGGATGTCGCCGCGGATCTTCACCTTTTCCAGGATGTTGTTGAGAGTCTCTTCCTTGGCGCCGGTGTTTTCCAGATCGACGAAGATGGCAAATTTGGATGTGTTCAAGGTATCTGTGGCGGGGGCCCGCGCCCCCGCTTCCTTTATATAAAGATTACGCATTCGCGCGTCTCTACTATACCATAGATTGAAGGCCTATTCCAACGGGGCGGGGAAACCATAATGTAAGTAGAATATTTTGTATACTACCGATATTGACGGTGTCTGCACAGAGGGCGGAGAGGGTGGTAAAGTAGGGGCAGACAGGGAGGGATGGGCATGGAGTGGAAGCTTGGGGAGAACATCAGGGCCCTGAGAAAGGAAAAGGGGCTCACGCAGGAGCAGCTGGCCGAGGTGCTGGGCGTGACCGCCGGGGCGGTCTACAAGTGGGAGGCGGGGCTTTCGGTGCCGGAGCTTGCGCTGCTGATCGAGCTGGCCGATTTTTTCGATGCATCGCTGGACGCGGTGATCGGCTACGAGCTGAAGGACAACAGACAAAAGGCGACCGCTGAAAGGCTGCTTCTGTGCCTGCGCCAAAAAGACGCTTCGGGCCTTGCGGAGGCGGAAAAGGCGCTGAAAAAGTACCCTTACAGCTTTGACGTGGTCTATCGCAGCGCCGGTCTGTATCAGGTGCTGGGCCTGCACAGCCGGGACAGGGCTCTGCTGCGGCGCAGCATCGAGCTGTATGAGGCGGCGCGCCCGCTGCTTTCTCAAAACAGCGACCCCAGAATCGGCGATATCAGCCTCTCGGGTGAAATCGCTGTAGCCCTGATGGCGCTTGAGGAGAATGAAGAGGGGCTTGAGCTGCTTGAGAAAAACAATGTCAGCGGAGTTTTCAGCGACCTGATCGGCCTGACGCTGTCTTCGGACGCCCGCAGATTTGAGGAGGCGGCGCTTCCGCTTTCCGAGGCACTGGTGAACGCCATGGTCACCCTGACCCGCGTCGTGTTCGGCTATGTCAACGTGTATTTCAAACGAAAAGAGGTGAGCGGGGCGCTTCAGCTTCTGCCCTGGGCAATCGCCGTTCTTTCCGGGCTGAAAGAGGGGGAGGCAAGCAGCTCTTTCGATAAAATGGTCTGTCTGTTCCACGCCTGCCTTGCCTTCGCGCAGCTGAAAGCGGGAAGCAGGGAAGAGGCGGCACGGTCGCTCTGCAGCGCCCGATCGCTCGCCGTCTCCTTTGACCGTTCGCCCGATTACCGGGTGCAGTCGCTGCGCTTTGTCAGCAGAGGGCTTGAGGCGGCGGCGCATGACGACATCGGAGACACCGCGCTGGAAGGGCTTGAAAAGACCGTCGCCCAGTTTGAAGATGAAGACCTTACGGCGCTTTGGGAGGAGGTCAGCAGGCATGCGGACTGAAACGCTCGGCGCTCAGCTGACCGCCAGCTTTTATCGCGGCAACCGGGCAAACCTCGTGCTGGCGGCCCTCGGCGCAGCGGTGTCCTCGTCGCTCAATCTGATTCTTTCGTGGATTCTTCAGCAGCTGATTGACACGGCCTCCGGCCATGCCGGCGCCTACGCGCTTCATACGCTGGCTTACATCAGCGTGGGCTTCATTCTGCTGTGCCTTGCGGCCTCGCTGATTGACTATGTGTCGCTGCCGCGTTTTATCGAGCGCGCGCTGCGCCAATATAAGGAGCTCGCCTTTCAGAAGCTGACCGAAAAGAGCATCGCCAGCTTTCGGGAGGAGGATACCGCCGCCTATCTTTCGGCGCTGACCAACGACGTGGGCGTCATCGAGGCGGACTATCTGTCGCGGCAGCTGGAAATGACGACGAAGCTGCTGACCTTTCTGGGCGCGCTGGGCCTGATGCTGTACTATTCGCCGCTGATGACGGCGATTGCCGCCGGGTTTACCGTGCTGCCGCTGATCGCCTCGCTTCTGACGGGCAGCCGCCTGGGCGATGCCGAAAAACGCGTGTCCGACCGCAACAGGGAATTTACCGCCGCGCTGGCGGACTGCCTCGGCGGCTTTTCGGTGGTTAAGAGCTTTCAGGCGGAAAACGAGATCTTCCGTCTGTTCTGCTCCATCAACAGACAGCTGGAAGGGGAGAAGTTTACAAAGCGCCGCATCAGGATTCTGGTCGGCATGATCGGCTCGGCCGCGGGCCTCATTGCCCAGCTGGGCGTATTTGTGACAAGCACTTATCTGTCGCTTGCGGGGTTCGGGCTGACGCCCGGTATGATCATCGTGTTTGTCAACCTGATGAACTTCATGATTCAGCCGGTTGCGGAGCTGCCGGGTCTGCTGGCTTCCAGGAGGGCCGCCGCGGGGCTGGTGGACAGGCTGGCCGCCGCCCTTGGAAAAGAGAGCGAAAGCGCAGGCGGCGAAAGCCTTGCGCGGGTTGAGGGAGACATCAGGTTTGAGGATGTTTCCTTCAGCTACGAGGGGGAGCGCAGCGCGCTCAGACACATCAGACTATCCCTTGCGGCGGGGCGGGCCTACGCCATCGTGGGCGGCAGCGGCAGCGGCAAATCCACCCTGCTGAATCTTTTGACCGGCGCAGCCGGGAAGAGCTACAGCGGGCGCATTCTGCTGGACGGCAAGGATCTGAGAGGGATCAGCGCGGAGTCTCTGTTTGGCGCGATCTCGGTCATTCAGCAGCATGTGTTTGTGTTCAACGCTTCCATCCGCGACAACATCACCCTGTTCCGCGGCTTCCCGGACGCGGAGGTGGAGGAGGCGATCCGCCGGGCACATCTTGAGGGGCTGATTGCCCGCCGCGGGGAAAACGAGCTGTGCGGCGAGAATGGCAAGGCCCTTTCGGGCGGCGAGCGGCAGAGGGTGTCCATCGCCCGGGGGCTGCTCAAAAAGGCCTCTATTTTGATAGCGGACGAGGCCACCGCTTCGCTGGACGCCGAAGGGGCGCACCGGGTCGTCAGCGACATGCTGGACCTTGAAGGCACCACCCGCCTGATCGTGACCCACACGCTGGATGCGGGCCTGCTCAGGCGCTGTGACGGTATCATCGCGCTCAAGGACGGTGCCGTGGCCGAACAGGGCAGCTTTGACGAACTGATGGAAAGGAAGGGCTATTTTTACGCGCTGTACACCGTGGCGCACTGATGACCGTGTTTTCCGCCCCTTTTCCGGGGGCTTTTTTGTTGCCCCGGCATTTCGTTATGGGCGCTTCAGCCGGGGTACATTCACTTTGCCCCGCGCAGGGCTGTGTTTGACAAATACACAATTTCGTAATAAAATCTTAACGAATTGGAACCCACTACGGTTCGGAGGAGGCATTGTATATGAAGAATGCCAAGGGAATCAGTTTACTGGCAAGATGCGCTGCCCTGGCGATGGCGCTGACGATGGCGCTTGCGCCGCTGGGGGCGCTGGCCGAGGCCCCGGTCAGTCCGGTGTCCTTCATCCTCAGCTGGCAGGCGGAGGATGGCACGGCTATGCAGAGCATGGCCACGCCGCTGTCCTTCCCCGGCTATGAGAACGCCTACTGGCTGTACGCGGACGCGCAGGCGGTCAGCCGCGGCGCGGTGCTGATAGCCGTTGACAACACAGGCTCATACGCGGGCGGCTTCAACCCGCCAAGCGGCCAGCCGCTTTCCAATTTGATCTACACGGACGCGGGCATGAGCCCCGCGCCGGAGACCGCGCTGCGCTTTGACGCGCTGGACGCTCAGGGCGCGCCCGCGGCCAGCTATCTGCTGTATATCTCCTCCGTGACCGATCTGCCGGAGGCCCCCGCCGCGCCCACCGAGCAGCCGCCCGTGATCGACGCGACGGTCACGCTGTACTATGTGGACAGGCAGGGCAATCAGGTGGCCAGCCCCACCAGCCGGCACTTTGACGCGGAGGGGGACTATACCCTGTCTCCCGAGCCCGCCGACCTGATGGACGGCTATACCCTGGCACAGGACTATCCCGCCCAGCAGACCGTCCGCGTGAGCGCCGGCGGCGCGGATCCTGCCCAGCTGCAGTTCGTCTACGACGCGCCGCAGCCCGCAGTGCAGCCCGCGGCCGTGACCGTACGCTATGTGGATGAGTACGGAAACGATATCTCGCCCGCCCAGACCAAGATGCTGGAGCCCGGCCAAAGCACCGTCTACCCCGAGCTGATGGTGATCCCGGAGGGTTACCAGCCCCTCGATGTCGAGCCCCGCACCGTGACGGTGGATGAGAACGGGGCCAATCCCTCCGTGGTGGAGTTCCGCTACGGTCAGACCCCCTTTGAAACCTCCGTGACCGTTTACTATTACAACGCCGACCGTCAGAGCGTGGCCAGCCCGCGTGAATATCGCTTCAGCGCCGAGGGCCAGCAGATAATCTACGCCGAGCCGCAGGA
>DBQV01000008.1:61981-65106 GCA_002305755.1 Christensenella sp. UBA1385
GATCGAGTTTTACTACGAGCTGCCGGCCTTCACCGCGAGCGTGACCGTGCGCTACCTGAACGGAAACGGTGAAAGCGTGGCCAGCGAGCGCGTGTACAGCTTTGATACCGAGGGCCAGCAGACAATCTACGCCGAGCCGCAGGACCTGCAGGCGGGCTACGTGCTGGCGCAGGGCCAGAGCGACANNGATCGAGTTTTACTACGAGCTGCCCGAGCCCGTGATCGCCCCGCCGGTCGATATCACCGTATACTACGTGGACGACCAGGGCAACCCGCTGGGCCAGAGAACGCAGACCGTGAAGGACGGCACCAACGCCGTGGAGGCCGAGCCCATCGAGGGCTATGCGCTGCTGGGCGAGAGCATCCAGTATGTGCAGGTGACGGTGAACGGCGCGGAGCCTTCCTCCCTTACCTTTACCTATCAGAAGACCGAGCAGCCGCAGGAAACGGCGGCCCCGGCCCCCAAGGCGGATTTCATCGACGTCATCTATGTGGATGAGGCGGGAACGGAGATCTACCGCACGCAGGCCTACTGCGTGGAGGGTGAGGAGACGGTGGTGCAGGCGGACCTGAGCCAGATCGACCAGACCCTGTATGAGCTGGCCGACGCCGCCGAAAAATCGGCCACCATCGACGCGGACGGCCTGCTGCACCCGGAGCAGATCGTCTTCCAGTTCAAGAACATCCCGCAACCTGTGACCGCGCAGGTGACGCTCAACTACCTCACCGAGGACGGCCAGCAGGTGGCCGAGAGCGAGCGCCGCGTGTTTAATGAGAGCGGAACCTTCACGCTGCAGGCCCGTGCGGATATCCCCGCGGAATACGCCCTGCAGGGCGAGAGCAGCGTGAGCGTCACCGTGTCGCAGGACGGCACGGCTTCGCCCGCGGAGCACACCTTCCTGTACAAGAAAACGGAGGCGACGCAGCCCCCGGCCATCGAATACGACGCCACCCCGCTGGAGAACATCTACCTGCACCCGCACAAGGACGGCATGAACGTGCGCTCCACGCCTGAGATCTCCTCGGGCGACAGCTCCAACGTGCTGGGCCAGGTGAACGCGGCAGACGTGCTCACGCCCTCCGCGCTGGTGGTGAACGGGCAGGGCGAGAACTGGTATCTGATCGAGTATCAGGGAGCGCCGGCCTATATCAAGCAGTCCGTCACCGTGCAGATGACCGCGGCGCAGGTGCAGGAGGAGCTGGGTATCACACTGCCCGAAGAGCAAACGCCCCCTCCAGCGGATCTGCCCGTCGAGGACATGGCCCTTAACCTGTGGGGCGAGACCAACGCCCCCCAGGTGAAGCTGCGCTCCAAGAGCTCAAAATCCGGCGACATCGTCACCTCACTGAACCAGGGGACCCAGGTGTGGGTGCGCTCTCAGGTGATCAACGACGGCGGAGAGGCTTGGTACGAGGCCACCGTGAACGGCAGAAACGGTTTCATACTGGCTTCGCTCGTCAGCCTCTACGATCAGGCGAAGAGCGACGGCATCAACGCTGCGCTGCCCTCCCTGCCGCCCTTTGCGGAGACCCAGGCTCCCACGCCCACGGCGACGCCGACCGCGACGCTTACGGCCACACCGACCGCGACGCCTGCGGCTACGCCGACCGCGACGCCTACCGCCTCGCCGACGAGTGAACCCGCGGAGAACACCCCTGCCCCAACCCCCACGTCCGTGCCTACGGCCACGCCCACGGCGGTGCCGGAAGCCTACCTGGGCTACCTGCTCACCACCGGGCAGACCGCGCTGCGCACAGGCGCGAACATGAAGGATGACAGCATTCTGGTCACGCTGCCCGAAAACACGCTGCTCAAGGCACTTGCCCAAACCTATGTGGACGGCAAGGCCTGGCACCATGTGGATGTGTACAGCAATGGCGTGACCAGCCAATCCGGCTTTGTGCCCGACAGCGCCGTGCGGCGCATCAGCCCCAGCGAGGCCGACCAGTATCTGAAGACCGCCACGCCCGCCCCCACACCTGTGGTTACGCAGGAGCCCCTGAAGATGACCGGCTATGCCGTCACGCTGGGCGACGACGTGCTGCTGCGCGAATACGCGGATCCCAATGCCCGCATCGCACGCATCCTCACCAAGGATACCATCGTGATGGTGAGCGGGCAGGAGTACGTGCTGGGCACGGCCTGGCATCTGGTCTCCTACAGCGGGCTTTACGGCTACATCCGGGCCGACCAGCTGCGAATGCTCAGCGCCCAGGAGACCCAGACCTATCTGAGCAGTCTGCGCCGCACGGAGCCGCCCGTGCAGGTGACGCCCGAGCCCGTGACCCCCTCCAGCCTGAGCAGCTACGGCTATGTGAATACCGACAAGGTGAGGCTGCGCAAAGAGGCCACCACCAATTCCAGTGTGGTCAAGATGATGAACCGCAACGACTTCGCGCTGGTGCTGGGCACGGTGAAGACCTCGGACGGCGGCGACTGGTACCGCATCAGCCAGGGCGGCACAGAGGGCTACGTGATGGGCCGTTACCTGACCGTGCTCAAGATCGGAGAGCTGGAAAGCTACCTAAACAGCAGTGAATTCAGAAGCAGCAACAGCGCTGCCTCCGGCAGCACCGGCAGCGGCACCGCCGCCATCACCGCTGTGGAGGATTACAACAAGACCGTCTGGCAGAACCCGAACATCCAGACCAGCTACGAACCCTTCAGCCCCATCGCCACGGCGACGCCGCCCGTGGAGGCCATCCTCTCACCCGCCCCGACCGGCACCGCCGGCTCCGGCTTCGTGGTGGAGGAATCGCCGACTCTGGAGCCCCTGGCCACCTTCGAACCCATGGGCACCGAGGTGCCGGTGAAGCGGACCAGCGGCGGCGCCGGCGCCTGGATCGCCGTCGGTCTGCTGGGCGTGCTGGGCGGCGGCGGTTACTACGGCTGGAAGCTGTACCAGGATAACCAGAAACGAGCGGCCCAGCGCGCGGCGCAGCGCAGGCAGCAGGCGGCCAGAGCGGCCTCCGGCACGGCCCCCGCGGCGGGGCGGCCCGGCGTGCAGCCGACCCAGGGCGCGCAGACAAGGCCCGGACAGACCCCCTACGCGCCGCCGGCTTCGGCGCAGCCGACCAGCGCCTACCAGCCCCCGCGCCCGGCCCAGAGCGGCCAGACGGCTTCG
>DBQV01000008.1:65204-89458 GCA_002305755.1 Christensenella sp. UBA1385
CAGCCCGGCCAGACGGCTTCGCAGAGCGGCACGACGGCCTATCGGCCCGTGACCCCGGCCCAGAGCGCGCAGACCTCCTCCGGCGCTTCGTCCGCCGACGCCTCGGGCGCGGGCGGCGCGGAGAGATCGTCCGCGGGTCGCCGCCGCAGGACGGACAGGTACTCGAGCGAAGATAAAGCTTGATGATATATCACCCCTTCGGGCCCCCGCTTCGGCGGGGGCCCGCGGATTCTGCGCCCTTTTGCCGGGGCTTCTTTCTTGTTTGACGCGGGGATAGGCGGAAAGTATAATGAGCGGAGCGGCGGACCGCCGCGTGGAGGATGCATGGAGAGCTTTGCAAAGGACAGGCAGCACCGGGCGAGGATGACCGCTGTGATCGCCGCCATTGTGGCGGCGGCGCTGGCGATCGCCTATCTGGCCGGCCTGTTCGGCGGGGCTTCGCGCAGGCTGTCGGCCAAGAGGCTGCGCCCTGTGGTGACGCAGAACGTCACCCCGATGGGCGACCGGCTGCTCTACTATGACGGTACCACGCTCTTCTGCCTCAGCTCCAACGGCACGGAGCTGTGGAAGTATGTGCTGGGCTCCGGCGCGGGCTTCAGCGTGTCAGACCAGCTGGTGGCGGCCTGGGCGGGCGGCAGCCTGCACATACTCGACCGCAACGGCCGCGTCACCTACAACGACAGGCTGGCCGACGTGATCCAGTTTGCCAAGGCGGGGCCCAAGTATGTGGCCGCCGTGACGGGCGATACACTCAGCCCCTCGCTGCTGATCAAGGATGCCAACGGCCTGGCCGTGGACAGCGAGACCCTGGCCTATGAGGGCAAGGTGCTGCTGGATGTGGGCTTTTTTGAAAACGGCGACTATCTGTGGAGCACGGCGCTGGATGTGCTGGGCGTCTCCCCGCTGACGGTGATGAACATCTACCGCGTGGGCGCGATGAACACCGGCGAAGTGGAGCTGGGCGATGGCATCACCTATCAGGTGCTCTACTCGGGCAAGAAGCTCTATGTGGTCAACACCCGCGATATCAAGGTCTATGACAGCCGCGGCATGCAGGATCCCTTTGCCAAGCAGCTGGTCTATGGCTGGCGGCTGATCGGCAGCGTGACGGGCGGGGGAGAACCTGCCATGCTCTTCGCCCCCGAATCGCAGACGGCGGACGGCCGCAATATCACCGAGCTGCGCGTGCTGTCCGGCACCAGAAAGGACAGCCGCTACACGCTGCCCGACACCTGCGTGGGCGCGGGCATCTGGAACAACACAGTCTTTGCCTTCTCGGGCGACGTGCTCTACCGGGCGGACCTGTCCGGCCAGCGCTTTTCCGCGCTGCAGTCTACCATCCCCGACACGATCACCGGCTACATCGGCCTGCTGACCAACGGCGTGGCGCTGGTCAGCTGTGGCGACAGCGTCTGGGCCGTCACCCTGCCCTGACGCGCGACTGGAGGAGGCTTGCTTGAACATCATCGACATCATCATCCTGGCGGTGGTCGCCATCAGCGTGATCTACGGCTTTTATCACGGCTTCATCCACACGGTGGCCAGCCTGCTGGCGGCGCTGTTGTCCATTGCCGCGGCCTTCGCCTTCGGCCCCAGGCTGGCGGGCCTCATCATGCAGAGCGAGGCGGTGACGGGTATCCTCTCCACCTATACCGATTCTGTGGTGCGTGTGGGCGATTTTGACCTGGCTTCCTCGCCCGTGATCTCCATCGGCCGCAGCACCATCGATACCATCCTCCGATCGGTGGACCTGCCCGCGCCCCTTTCCAAGGTGCTTGAGCAGAACCTCGTCAACCAGTCCTTTGGCGGCGGGCAGACCACGGTGAACACCTATGTGTCCGGCACCATCATCACCGCCGCGGTGGAGGTGATCAGCTACCTGCTGGTTTTCGCCGCGGCCTATATCGTGTTGACCATGCTGATCAGCCTGGTGCGCCATGTGGCGGACTTCCCCATCCTCAAGCAGCTGGACTGGCTGGCCGGCGGCGTCTTCGGGGCGCTGCGCGGCGGCGTGCTGGTGTACCTGCTGCTGCTTCTGCTGCCCCTGGCGGCCACCGTAGTGCCCGCGGACGGGGTGGAGAAGCTGGTGGAACAGAGCGCTTTGGCGCGCCTGTTTGCCAGCGACGGCTTTTTCATCCGGGTCATCTCGGGCTGAGCGGGAGGGTCCGTGAAGAAGCGAGATTGGATCGTCATCCTGACGGCTGGCGCGCTGGCGCTGGCGCTGCTGGCGCTGAGCCGCTCGGGCCTGCTGAACAGGAAAGAGGCCCCCTTGAATCAGACCGCGCCGGATATCGCCGTCTCGCTGCAGCGCGAGGGCGCGGAGGCGGAGACGGTGAGCCTGCTGGGCGACGGCTCCAGACGGAGCGCGGCCGCCGCCTACCTGAGCATCCAGGTGAACAGCCGCGCGTACGAGGCGCTGCCGCTTGAGGGCGACTATACCGTGGACATCGCGCGCAAGGGCGGCTTCCACAACATCGTGTCGGTGCGCGACGGGGTGGTGTCCATGGGCTTTTCCACCTGCGACAACCAGCTTTGCGTGCACCAGAGCCCTGTCTCGCTTGAGAACCGCGATCTGAGGGCGCTGTTCAACCAGATCGTCTGCCTGCCCAACGAGGTGCTGCTGGAGGTGCTCAGCGAAAGCGAGGCGCAGGTGCTCTACGGCGAACAGCCGCCGGAGCGTGTGGCCCGGCCTCTGGCCCTCGGCGCGCTGTACAGCGCCGCGGTACTGGCCCTGCTGTTCGCGCTGCGATTCCTGCTGCGCCTGCCCCTGGTGAAAAGGAGTAAATATTGGTAAATCAAAGCAAAGGCTCCGGCCGCGGAACGGGCCGGCTGGCACTCTCCGCCATGTTTGTGGCGGTGATGATGGTGCTCTCCTACATTGAGTCTCTCATCCCCATCGGCACTGTGCCGGGCATGAAGATCGGCCTGGCCAACTCGGTGCTGCTGCTCAGCCTGTACTGGATGGGCATCGCGGTCTCGGTGCAGCTGATGCTGGTCAAGGTCTTTCTCTCCGCCTTCATGTTCGGCGGCTTTATGGCGCTGCCCTACAGCCTTGCGGGCGGCGTGCTGAGCCTGTCGGTCATGATCCTGCTGATCTACGCCGTTCGCGGCGTCAGCGCCGTGGGCGTGGGCGTGGCCGGGGCCGTGGCGCACAATGTGGCCCAGGTGGGCGTGGCCATGCTGGTGCTGCAGACCAGCCAGCTTGTGTACTACATGGCGGTGCTGGTGGCGGTGGCGATCGTCACCGGGGCGCTGACCGGCACGGTGGCCAGGCTGCTGATGCGCTACCTGCCGGCGGACAGGAGGGCACTGCTCAAAACTTAGCGCGGCGCGGGCCGGGCTTTTGTTTTTTATTTCTTTGTGCTATACTATTACGAGTTTGTTTTCAGACGAGGTGAGTTTATGGCGCTGGAGCTGTTGCAGAGTATACTGGATGCCGAAAAGTCGGCGGAAACTCTGGTGGAAGGCGCGCGGGACAGGGCCGCGGGCGTCATCAAGGCCGCGGAGGCGGCCGCCGCGGAGCAGGAGCGCGCGGCGGCGCAGAAGGGCCGGGAGCTGTATAAAGAAAAGCTGGAGGCCGCGGCGGCGGCCTCTCAGGTGATGCTGGACGAGGAATCCCGTCGGCGGCGCGCCGCGGCGCAAACGCAGATCAGGGAGGCCGAGACGCGGCTCGAGGGCGCGGCCCGGCTGATCGTGCGAGAGGTAACCCATGGCGATCGTTGAGATGCGGCGCGTCAGCGTGCTGCTGATGCGCAGGGACCAGGAGGCCTTTTTGCGCCTTGCCCAGCGGCTGGGCTGCGTGCATTTCCTGCCTGCCGGGCAGGAGGCGGGGCCCGCCGCCGCCTCGGGCGCTGCGGAGCAGGAAAAGCTTGGCCGCCTGCAGTGGGCGCTGACCAGACTGTCCAAATACGAGGGGAAGAAGCGCTCGCCGCTCAGCCCCCTGCCGGCTGTCAGCGCGGACGCGCTGGACGGCTTTCACCTGGAGGAGGCCATGGCGACTGTGGAGCAGGCCGAAAGGCTGGAGCGCCTCTCAGGCGATCTGCGCGGCCGCCAGACGCGGCTGCGCCTGATGATCGACCAGCTGACGCCCTGGCTGCCGCTGGACCTGACGGCCAATCAGCTGGCCTCCGCCCGCTCCGCCAAGGCCTTTACCGGATCCATCAAGCTCGCCGCGCTGTCGGAGCTGGAGGCCCGCTGGCAGGGCCGCCCTGTCAGCGTGCAGCGGCTCACGCAGGAGCGGGACCTTGAGTATATCCTGGCTTTCGCCCACAGGAGCGTGGAGGAGGAGTTTGCCGCCGATCTGCGAGCGGCCGGCTTCCAGCCTGCCTCGCCGGCGGAGGGCGAGGGCACGCCGAGGCAGAAGCGCGAGGCCCTGCAGAAGGAGCTGGACGAGCTGGCTGACGAGCAGGCCGCGATCGACGGCCAGATGGCGCGGCTGGGCGGCGAGCTGCCCGGGCTGCGGCTCTGCTATGAGGCGCTCAGCGCGGACAGGACCCGCTCTGAGGCCGCGAGCCTGGCCGCCGTCACCGCCAGCGCGAGCCTCCTGGAGGGGTGGATCCCCCTTTCGCTCACGGAAAAATTCGAAAAGCGCGTGAAGGAAAAGTTCCCCATGGCGCAGCTTGAATTCCGGGCCCCGGCGGAGGGGGAAGAGCCACCGGTGCTGCTGGGCAACAAGCCCGTGTTCGCGCCCTATGAGTCGGTAGTGACGGGCTTTGCGCTGCCGGACCCGGCGGGCATCGACCCCACCGCCGTGATGATGCCCTTTTTTGCCTGTTTCTTCGGCATGATGGTGTCGGACGCTGGCTACGGCATCATGATGGCTGTGATCATCCCCATCCTGATACGCCTGATGCAGCCCGCGGAGAACCTGAAAAAGCTGATGCTGGTGCTGCTGGGCGGCGGGATCGCCACCGTCTTCTGGGGCGCGCTGTACAATACCTGGTTCGGCTTTGCGGCGCTGCCGCAGCTGGGCGTGTTCGACGCGGTGAACAATTCCATGCCGGTCATGGCCGTGTGCATAGGCCTCGGCGCGCTGCACCTGTTTGCGGGCCTGCTGATGGGAGCCTACATGAATTTCCGGGACGGCAAGCCGCTGGACGCTCTGTATGACCAGTTCAGCTGGATGATGCTGGTGATCGGTCTGGGCCTGCTGGCGCTGCCGCAGACCGCCGCCGCCGGCAAGTGGCTGGCCATCGCCGGCGCGGGCATTATCCTGCTGACGGCGGGCCGCGCCAAGAGCAGGAACCCCTTCAAGCGCCTGATCTCGGGCCTTGGCGCGCTCTACGGCGTGACCAGCTGGATCAGCGACCTGCTCAGCTACATGCGCCTGTTCGGCATGGGCCTGGCAACGGGTGTGATCGGCATGGTGATCAACCAGCTCGTGGGTATGCTGACCGGCAGCGGCATCATCGGCCTGGTCATCGGGGCTGTGGTCTTCGTAGGAGCACACCTTTTCAACGCGGCCATCAACATCCTGGGGGCCTATGTGCACGCATGCCGCCTGCAGTACATCGAGTTCTTCGGCAAGTTCTACCAGGAGGGGGGCAAGCCCTTCCGGCCCCTTCGCTTCTCCCCAAGGCACGTTCGCGTCACCGACGCTTCGTAAACATATTTCATCAACATCTTTGGAGGTTAGGTAGTTTATGGACATCAACACGCTCTCCCTGGGTCAGTTCCTTACCTTTGTCGCGGCTGCTCTCTCGGTCATCCTCGCGGGCTGGGGCTCGGCCAAGGGCGTCGGCCTGGCAGGCCAGACCTCTGCCGGTGTGTCCACCGAGAATCCTGAAGTCAACTCCAAGCTGATGGTGCTGCAGATCCTGCCCGGCACGCAGGGCATCTACGGCTTCCTGATCGCCGTGATCATCCTGGTGAACACCGGCGCGCTGGGCGGCAACATGGCCGCCGTGGGCGTTTCCCAGGGCCTGATGTACATCGGCGCGGTGCTGCCCGTGGCGCTGGTGGGCCTGCTGAGCGCCATCCACCAGGGCAAGGTGGCCGCCGCCGGTATGCTGATGGTGGGCCAGCACCCCGATATGTCCGGTAAGGCCATTACCATGACCGTTATGGTGGAGACCTACGCCGTGCTGGCGCTGCTGGCCTCCTTCCTGATGGTCAACGCCATCAAGCTGTAAGGTGGCGGCCATGGATACGCAGCCCATCCTCTCGGAAATACTGGAGGAGGCGAAGCAGGCCGCCCGCAGGATCGAGGCCGAGGCCTCCGAGCGCGCCGGCCGCATCGGCCGGGAAGCCGGCGAGCGGGCGGACCGCCTGCTGGCGCAGGCGCAAGAGGACGCCGACCGGGAAGCCGAGGCAGCCCTTTCACGCGCCCGCCGCCTGAGCGAGCTGGAAGACCGCAAGTGGGCGCTGGGCGCGCGCCGCGAGCTGATGGACCGCGCGTTTGACAGGGCCGTGCAGGCCCTGCGCGCGCTGAGCGATGAGGAAATGGGGCGGCTGATGCTGGGCCTCGTCCTTGAAAACGCCTCCGGCAGCGAAAGCCTGTCCGCGGGCGATGTGAACGATGGCTTCTATACCCCGGCTTTTATCGAAAAGGCCAATCAGGCCCTCGTCAAGGCGGGCAGGCCTGGCGCGCTGCGCGATTCGGGCAACCGCGAAAAGGGCAGCTGCGGCCTGGTGCTCAGAAGCGGGAGCAGCAGCACCTACTGCACGGTGGACGCGCTGGTGGAAGCCGGCCGCGAAGGGCTGGAGCAGCGGGTCGCCGCGCTTCTGTTTGACGAAAAAGTATCGTAAAGGAGGCGTCCATGCCGCAACCGAGCATTGCCTACGCCGTTGGCTGTGTGCGCGCCCCATCCAGGACGCCGCTGGGCAGGGCGGAGCTGGAGAGGCTGATCGCCGCCTCCGGCTATGAGGAAGCGCGCCGCCAGCTCAGCGATATGGGCTATGGCGGGGGGCAGGAGGACAGTGTGGCCGCCCTGAGCGTGCGGGCGCTGGAGGATGCCTGCGTCTATCTGCGCCGCATCTCGCCCGAGCCTGAGCTGACCGACAGCTTTCTTTTGCGCTATGACGCGCAGAACCTGAAGACCCTGCTCAAGGCCCGCATACTGGGCCGGGCTCCCGAGGCGCTCTCCGCCTGCGGCACGCTGCCGCAGGAGACGCTGCGCCACGCGGTGAGCGAGCGGGTGTATACCCGCCTGCCCACGCCGCTGAAGGAGGCCATGGAAACGCTGGAAAAGCGCGTGGCGCTGGAGGTGCGGCCCATTGAGATCGACGCCCGCATCGACCGCGCTGCCTATGAGATGGCGCTTGACATGGTCCGGCGCTCGGGCAACGCGACCGCGCGTGAATATTTCAGCCGCAGGGCCGACCTGCAGAATCTGATCACCACGCTGAGGCTGCGCCGGATGGGCAGCCTGGACGTGAAGGCGGAGGAGCTTTACTTGTCCGGAGGGCGCATCACGGCCTGGCCGGAGGGGCCGGAGGCCGCGGAGAAGCTGCAGGGGCTGTTTCGCGGCTGGCCTGCCCCGGTGCGCGCGGCGGTCGCCCGAGCCGCAGCGGACCCGGGCCAGATCCCCGCGCTGGAAAAGGCGGCGGAAGACCATCTGCTGAGCCTGTGGCGGCCCTATCGGCACGAGCCCTTCGCCGTGGAGGCGCTGATCGGCTGGCTGCTGGCGCATGAGCGCGCGGCGCAGGCCGTGCGCCTGATCCTGGCGGCCAAGCTGAACGGATTCAGTGAAGAAACGCTCAGGGAAAGGCTGCGTGAAGCATATGGACAGTAAGCTGCGGATCGGCGCGGTGGGGGAAGAGGATGTGATCCTTGCCTTCCGCGCGGTCGGCGCGGTGACCGCCGCGGCCGACAGCCCCGAGGAGGCGCAGATGGCCGTCCACCGGCTGCTGAGCGAGGGCATCCCATTGATCTTTATTACCGAGCGGGCGGCGCGCATGATCCCCGAGGTGATGGAGCGCTACGCCCAGTCGCCCGATGCGGCGCTCATCCCCATCCCCGGCGTGCATGGCACGGACGGCTTTGGCGCTTCCCGCGTGCGCGAGCGCGTGATCAAGGCCATCGGGGCAGACATCCTGACAAATAACGGAAACGAGGAACAGTAGCATGGCCCAGCAGGGTAAGATCATCAAAGTTGCCGGCTCGCTGATCGTGGCGGAGGGGCTGTCCTCCGCCCGCATGTTCGACGTGGTGCGTGTGAGCAGGCTCGGCCTGATCGGCGAGATACTGGAAATGCGCGGCGACCGCGCCTCCATCCAGGTCTATGAGGAGACCAGCGGCCTTGGGCCGGGCGACCCGGTGGAATCCACCGGCGCGCCCCTCTCGCTGGAGCTGGGGCCCGGCCTGATCACCTCCATCTTCGACGGAATCCAGCGCCCGCTGGAGCTGATCCGCGACAAGGCGGGCGACCGCATCACCAGGGGCATCAGCGTGCCCCGGCTCAGCCGCGACAGGGTGTGGCGCTTTGTGCCGCGCGTGAAGGCGGGCGACCGGGTGGAAGCGGGCGACATCATCGGCACCGTGCAGGAGACCGCCGTGGTGGAGCACCGCATCATGGTGCCCTATGGCCTTTCCGGCACCGTCAAGAGCATCCATGAGGGCGAGGCCCGGCTGGAGGACACGGTGTGCGAGCTGGAGCTGGCGGACGGCAGCGTTCGCTCCCTCACCATGCTGCAGCGCTGGCCTGTTCGGCAGGGCCGTCCCTACCGGGAAAAGCTCTCGCCTGAAAAGCCGATGGTGACCGGACAGCGCGTCATCGATACCTTCTTCCCCATCGCTTCGGGCGGCGTGGCGGCCATCCCCGGGCCCTTCGGCTCCGGCAAGACGGTGGTGCAGCACCAGCTGGCCAAGTGGGCGGACGCGGACATCATCGTCTACGTTGGCTGCGGCGAGCGCGGCAACGAGATGACCGACGTGCTGGAGGAGTTCCCCCGCCTGCACGACCCGCGCACGGGGGAGACACTGATGCAGCGCACCGTGCTGATCGCCAACACCTCCGACATGCCCGTGGCGGCCCGCGAGGCCTCCATCTATACGGGCATCACCATCGCCGAATACTTCCGCGACATGGGCTACAGCGTGGCCATCATGGCGGACTCCACCAGCCGCTGGGCCGAAGCCCTGCGCGAGATGAGCGGCCGCCTGGAGGAAATGCCGGGCGAGGAGGGCTATCCCGCCTACCTGTCCAGCCGCATCGCGGAGTTCTATGAGCGCGCGGGCCTGGTCACCTGCCTTGGCAAGGACGGCCGCCGCGGCTCCATCTCGGCCATCGGGGCGGTGTCCCCTCCCGGCGGCGATATTTCCGAGCCCGTCTCCCAGGCCACACTGCGCATCGTGAAGGTGTTCTGGGGCCTCAGCGCTCAGCTGGCCTACCGCAGGCATTTCCCGGCCATCGACTGGCTGTCCAGCTATTCGCTGTACGCGGACAACCTGGCCGGCTGGTTCAGTGATGCCGTCTCGCCCGACTGGAACACGCTGCGCGCCCGGGCCATGATGATCCTGCAGGAAGAGAAGGAGCTGGATGAGATCGTGCGCCTGATCGGCGCGGACGCCCTCAGCTGGAAGGACGCTCTGACCATGGAGGTCGCCCGCTCCATACGCGAGGACTATCTGCACCAGAATGCCTTTGACGAGGTGGATACCTACAGCTCGCTGGACAAGCAGCTGCGCATGCTGCGCCTGATCGTGGACTTTGGCCGTCTGGGCCAGCAGGCGCTGGAAGCGGGCGCGACGCTGAGTGAGGTGCTGCACCTGCCCGTGCGAGAGCGGATCGGCCGCGCCAAATACATCCATGAAGACGATATGAGCCAGTTTGAAAGCGTGCAGGCCGAGCTGGCGGGCCAGATGGGCGCGCTGATCAACCGGGGAGGGAAGGCCGATGCTTAAGGAATACCGCACCATCAAGGAGCTGGTCGGGCCGCTGATGCTGGTCGATCAGGTATCGGGCGTCACCTACAACGAGCTGATGGAGATCCGCCAGGGCGACGGCCAGATCCGCCGCGGCAAGGTGCTGGAGGTCAGCGGCGATACCGCGCTGGTGCAGCTGTTTGAAAGCAGCCGGGGCCTGCGCATGGACGACAGCACCGCCCGCTTCCTCGGCCGCAGCATCGAGCTGTCCGTCTCGACGGATATGCTCGGCCGCGTGTTCGACGGCATGGGCAACCCCAAGGACGGCGGCCCTGCCATCATCCCCGACAAGCGCATGGACATCAACGGCGAGCCGCTGAACCCCGCTGCGCGCGACTATCCCAGCGAGTTCATCCAGACCGGCATCTCCGTGATCGACGGCCTGAACACGCTGGTACGCGGGCAGAAGCTGCCCGTGTTCTCCGGCTCCGGCCTGCCGCACGCCCAGCTGGCCACGCAGATCGCCAGGCAGGCGCGCGTGCTGGGCGACGACAGCAAGTTTGCCGTGGTTTTTGCCGCCATCGGTATTACCTTTGAGGAAGCCGATTACTTTATCAGCGATTTCAGGCGCACCGGCGCCATCGAGCGCGCTGTGCTGTTCATGAACCTGGCCAGCGACCCGGCGGTAGAGCGCATCTCCACCCCGCGCATGGCGCTGACCGCCGCGGAGTACCTGGCCTACGAGAAGGGCATGGACGTGCTGGTGATCATGACTGACATCACCAACTACGCCGAGGCCCTGCGCGAGGTATCCGCCGCGCGCAAGGAAGTGCCCGGCCGCCGCGGCTACCCCGGCTACATGTACACCGACCTGGCCAGCCTCTACGAGCGCGCAGGCCGCATCAAGGGCAAGGCAGGCTCCATCACCCAGATCCCCATCCTGACCATGCCGGAGGACGATAAGTCCCACCCCATCCCGGACCTGACGGGCTACATCACCGAGGGGCAGATCATACTGAGCCGCGAACTGTACCGCAAGGGCGTGATCCCGCCCATTGACGCGATGCCCTCGCTATCCCGCCTGAAGGATAAGGGCATCGGCGCGGGCAAGACGCGGCGCGACCACGCAGACACCATGAACCAGCTGTTCGCCGCCTATTCACGCGGCAAGGAAGCCAAGGAGCTGGCGGTGATCCTGGGCGAGGGCTCGCTGTCGGATGTGGACAAGCAGTACGCCAAGTTTGCCGACGCCTTTGAGACCCGCTACGTTTCCCAGGGCTATCAGACCAACCGCAGCATTGAGGAGACGCTGAACCTGGGCTGGGAGCTGCTGAAAATGCTGCCCCGCACCGAGCTCAAGCGCATCCGCAGCGAGCTGCTGGAAGCCTACCTGCCCCTGCCCGAAAACGGGGAGGCAAAGTAAGCATGGCCGTGCTCAACGTCAACCCCACGCGCATGGAGCTGACGCAGATGAAGCGCCGGCTGGCCACCGCCAGGAGGGGGCACAAGCTGCTCAAGGACAAGCGCGACGAGCTGGTGCGGCGCTTCATCGCGCTGGCCCGCGAGAACTGGCGCCTGCGCCTTGACGTGGAAAAGGAGCTGGGCCTGGCGATGCAGGACTTCGCGCTGGCCCGCGCGGTGATGGAGCCGGGCGCGCTGCGGCAGGCCCTGCTCTACCCCGCCCGACAGGCGGAGCTGACGCTGGGCAGGGCCAGCATCCTCTCCGTGAAGGTGCCGGAATACCGTATGCGGGAGGATGGGGAGCGGCAGGCCCTCAGCCTGCCCTACGGCATGGCCGAGACCTCGGCCCAGCTGGACAACGCCATCGCCACCATGGCGGCCGTGCTGCCCCAGCTGATCGCCCTTTCCGAAAAGGAAAAGACCTGCGAGCTGCTGGCGGACGAGATCCAGAAGACACGCCGCCGCGTGAACGCGCTGGAATATGTGATGATCCCCCAGCTGGAGGAGACCATCCGTTATATCTCCATGAAGCTGGAGGAGAACGAGCGCGGCTCGCTGACCCGGCTGATGAAGGTGAAGGAGATGCTGCAGGCCCGCGAAGCCTGATACGGGATCATATGAGGCGCCCCCTTGAAGCTATCTTCGAGGGGGCGTTTGTCTGCGTTTCTTTTATTTCTTTTCGGGCAGGCCGCCGAGCCGCGTGAAGCGCTGTACCATGCGGCCCTGGTCATCCGGCGTCTGCTCCGCGACGCCCCACTCGGTGCCTGTGCTGTAAAAGCAGCGGAAGTTGTCTGCATGCACCTTGGGGTCAATGGAGAGGGCCCTCGTCTCCCGGTCAACGGAGAAGCCCGACAACGCGGGGATCAGTCCCCAGCTGGACATGGAGCGGGCGTAGTGGTTGCCGCATTCCACCTCGTTGAATGGATTGCGCTTATAGCCGTCCTGCCGCGCGCGGGCCGCGCGCACGATCTCAAGCCCCTCCTCTGTCAGCCCCTCCGCGATCAGGCAGCAGGCCACCTGATACTCGATGCCGCTCCACACCTCGTCGCAGTACACGAAGGGGAACTTGGGCCGCCCGCCCTTGGGCCAGCTGCACAGCAGGAGGCCCTGCTCGTCGCCAAGGGCGAAGCAGCGCTGCACGCTCTGGTGGCGGCTCAGATCCTTGCGGAAATTGTAGCGGTAGACGCTCAGCAGGGCCTTTTTCACATGCTCTTTGGGCAGGATGGGGCCGAGCCCCGCCATGTTCGCGAGGAACTGCCCCATCAGCTGGTCGGACAGGCAGCCGAGGCCGTGCTGATAGGGATGCTCGTCCAGATTTTCCAAGCGCTGCACATAGTATTCGCCGTTCCAGAGCAGTTCGTCTGCCTTCCGGCTGCCCTTCTTAAACAGTTCGGCGTAGCCCTCGGCCTTTGCCCTTTGGTTCAGCCTGCGGGCAAAGGCCTCGCCCGCCTGCAGCGCCGCCAGATACACGCCGCAGCTAAGGGGATTGGCCCCATAAAAGTCGATGTCATAGGTGTTGTGCTGGCGGCCGTTTGCGGGGATGCCCGTTCTGTCCGGGTCCCAGCGGGCGATCACGTAGTCGAGCGCCAGCAGCGCCCTCGGGCCCATTTCCTCGATCAAACTGCCGTCGCCTGACAGCATCCATTCCCGGTACAGGCGCACAATGCTGCCGCACTGGCCGTCAATGGCGGGGGCCAGCGTCCATTCCTCATCGCCGAGCTTGAGGCGCGAGCGGAAATTCATCGCGCCGTCTTCCCTGGTCTCGATCGTAAATTCGTTGCGGCGCATGTTCTGCTCAAGCCGCGGAAAGAGCCAGGCCACGGTCTGGGCGTAGTTCCACACATGGGTGCAGTTGCCGTCGCAGCAGCCGGACTGGCAGAAGCAGCCCTCCCAGCCGAAAAAGCTGCCGTCCTCTATGCGGAAGCAGGTGGTGGAGCGCAGCACCGTGATGTTGGCAGAGACAGCGTCCAGCACCTCGGCAGGCAGTGTGCTGCCAAACAGCGCGTCGTGGAAGCTGAGGGTCGCGCGCTCCAGCCGCGGCAGCTCTTTGTGCAGATACTCGGCGACACCTAAGGCGTTTTCAAAGCGCAGGCTGTAGTAGTTGCGCGTCAGGGGCTTTTGCCCGCCGTCTTCCTGTGACCAGCTGCGCTTTCGCCAGGGGAAGTGCCAGCTGAGGTAGAAGGTGAAGCAGCGCTCCTCAGAAGCTTCCAGGGTGGCATGGCTTGCGATAGAGCCGATGCGCTGTCGCTGCTGAAAGAGGATCTGTCCCTCTGCGGCCGCCTGCCCGCCCTCCTCGCGCAGGAGGCCGTCCTCGCTGAAATCGTCCCAGAAATCCTGCGCGCTGTCGTACCAGGCGCCCAGATACCAGTTGGGCTTGACACAGAGGTTTTCATCCGGGCTGGTCAGCGCCATGGTGTTTTCGATCGCTTCCCCGTTATCGGCGCGCAGCGCTTCGCACAGAAAGCCCCTCAGGCCATCGCTCTCTACGCGGCTGTTCCTGCAGCCGCCTTTGTATTGGACGTAGTTGAACACGCCGTAGCCGCCAAAGCTGGTCATGTTGCTCATGGAGCCTGCGATGGAGACAAAAAGAGGCTCCTTGCCCGTGTTCTTCACACGGTAGCGTAAAACGGCGGCCGGCAGGGCCGAATCCTCGTCATCCAATGGAATAAAGGGCGTGAAGGCCTCCAGCGTGATGTCCAGCGGCAAGGCCTCATCCCGCAGGCGCACGGCGCAGAGGGGATATTCCGCCCGCATGGTGCTGTGCCGCATACGCGGCAGGCCGGCCAGACTCGCGCTGTCATAGCCGTGCGACAAGTTGTGCGGCGGCTGTATCGGCCCCTCAAGCACGCGGTTTTCACACAGGCGGGCCTCGCCTTTCTTGCCGTTATCCGCGTGCAGCGCGAAAAAGGTGTAAGGGAAGGAATTGCCCTTACCGGGGCTGTTGAACAGCTCCCAGTCTTTCAGCTCGCCCCGCGCCCCCAGCGACACGTTGCCCGTGCCGATGCCGCCCAGCAAGAAGGCCGTCTGCGCAGCCTTTTCATCGTATTCCTGCAGGTGATTGAGCCTCTTCCAGAATGCTTTGCTGTTCATTGTAAGATCTCCTTCAGATTACAGTGTATCCATCTTCATCAGAGTGTGTGCCATCAGGCGTTCCTTAGGTAGCGGTTGTCCCTTCCTTGCGTTGGCGAGCAGGCGGGCGGCCTCTCTGCCGAGCTCCGCGATATTCAGCGAAACCGTGGTCAGTCTCGGGCTGAAAGAGTGAAGCATGGGGATGTTGTCATAGCCCGCTATGGCGTAGTCACGGGGCGATTCAAACTTCTCGTTCATCAGCGCGCGGTGGATCTCCACCGCGTAGATGTCGCTGGTGCAGAGGATGCAGGGGCGCTCACTCTCTGCTTTGAGAGCTTCGGTTAGCTGCATGGAGAAATCCGGGCTATCTATTGTCCGCTCCCATGCGCCGGAAATAAGGGCGATTTCATCTTCAAAGCCCTGCCTGCGCCGCAGAAGAGAATCCATGTTGCTGGTTTCCTTCCTCGCAAGCGGTGGGCAGACATAGTAAAAGCGCCTAAAGCCTTGAGAGGCCGCGTAGGCAGTCAGCTCTCGCATGGATGCGTACTCGTCAAAACCGAGGAAGGGTACCTCGGGCGAGATGCGGTTCATGACCGATAAAATAGGCGGCCCCTGATTGAGCAAATAGCCGCCGTAATCGGGGCCTTTCACGGCGGAATTAAGCACGATGCCATCTACCTGCCGGGCAAGCAGATCTTCCAATAACACTTGCTCCATCTCCGGGTTCTTGTTTGACAGCATGATGTAGCTGACATAGCCCGCCTCCTGCGCGGCCTGCTGAAAGGCGTTGACCATCTGCGCGTAGAAACTGTTGTTGAGGTCAAATACAATGATGCCGAAACTGCGGCTCTCTCCTCGTACCAGCGACTGCGCGATGCGGTTCTCGCGGTAACCGTGCTTTTCAAGGAAGGACAGCACTTCCTTGCGTTTTGCTTCGCTTACACCGGGCCTGTCATTCAGCACGCGGTCGAGAGTGATGCGGGAGATGCCACAAAGCCTCGCAATTTCTTTCTTTGTCATGCGTGGTGAAATGCCTTCACCGGGTCGTTGATCCGTCATGGGTGAGCAATTATCCTTTCAATCCGCTGAGTGTAATGCCTTCGATGAGGAACCGCTGTCCGAACAGGTAGAAGACCAGAGGAGCGATCAGGGACAGCAGCACACCAGCCAGTATAACACCTTGATTACCGGACATGAACACCCCTTTCAGCACAGTTAGGCCGAGGGGTAGCGTCATCTTTGCCTCTGAGTTGATATAAATCAAAGGGCCGTAAAAATCGTTCCAAGTGCTGATGACGGTCTGCAGCGCGATCACCACCAGCGCGGGTTTGGTCATGGGCAGCACGATGCGCAGGTAACAGTACAGTTTGCTCGCCCCGTCAATATAGGCTGCGTCATCATAGCTTTTGGGGATGGTCAGCATAAACTGCCGGATGAGAAAGATACCCATTGCGCCGAAAATAGCAGGTAGGATCAGTGCGGCGTGATTGTCGATCAATTTGACCTTGCTCATGATGATAAAACGCGGGATGCCCATCACATGCGCCGGGATCATCATCGAAGCCAGAAAGGCGATAAACAGCACGTTTCTGCCGCGGAAGTGCAGTCTCGCGAAGGCGAAAGCCGCCATGGAGGAAGAAATCAGCTGCAGCGCCGTGCTGAGCATGGAGATTTTCAGTGAGTTGTACACAAAGCTCCCGAAGGCCACTTTCTGAAAGACGATCTGATAGTTTTCCAGCTCAAATTGTGAGGGCAAGATGGCAGGCGGCAGCTTGAACGAATCCATCGGCGGACGCAGCGTAGATGAGATCATCCATAGAATTGGCACGAGAATATACAAGGCAAAACAGGAAAGCAGCACGATGACTGTGAACCTGCCAAGAAAGGATAGTGTTCGGCGCAGTGACATCTTTTATCTTTCCTCCCAATTCTATTCGCGGTCGTAGGAAACCAGTGTGCCGGATGTCTTGAACTGAATTAGGGTGATGATCATCACAATTACCATGAGGATTAGTGACTGCGCCGCGGCATAACCGAATTTCTGCGAGGTGAAGGCGGTTTCGTAGATGTACAAACTGATGGAACGGGAGGCATCTCCGGGCCCGCCGCCAGTCAACATATAGGGCTCGTCAAAGATCTGAATGGTACCGATCATCATGGTTATGAACACAAAGAAGATGGTGGGGCTGAGCAGGGGCAACGTGATATGGCGCGTCTTCTGCCAGGCGGTTGCTCCGTCAATTTCCGCGGCTTCAAGGTAGCCCTTGTCGATACCCTGTAAACCAATCAGGAAGTAGAGGAAGTAGCCGCCTACAAACTTCCACAGGCTGAACAGCATGGTGGCGGGGTACACCCAGAAGGATGAGTTGAGCCACGCGATTTTTTCTGCCCCGAGCAGGCCGAGGTAATAGTTGAGCAGGCCAAAATCTTTGTTGAGCACCATGGACCAGGCGATGGCGATGGAGGAGGTGGCCAGCAGCGTTGGAAAATAAAAAACAGTTCTGTAACCGAAAACAAGCGCCTTGTTTTTTTTCAGACTGTTGACTCCAAGAGCCAGCACAAGACCCATAAGCATGTGCATGGGCACCAGCAGAAGCACAAATTTGGCGGAATTGCCCAGCGTCAGCAGGAAGCGCTTATCTAGTGTCAGCATGATCCAGTTCTTGTAGTTGTTCCATTTGGCGGGCGTGATGATATTGTATTTCATGAAAGACAGATAGATCACCATGATAAAGGGAAGAACTACAAACAATACGAACCCCGTCAGGCTGGGCAGCAAAAACAACCAAGCTGCCTGTGCATCGTGGTTGGGATTCTTTCGGTGCTTCACGATACTCATGCGCATCACTCCTTCAGATGAATAAAGAACATGCGGGGGATAGTGAGGGAGGACTCCCAAACTTTCCCCCGCACATTATCAGGCGGGGTTTAGAAATCCATCAGAACAAGGTCGATTTCTTCCTTCATTTTGTCCAGCGCCTCATCGACACCCATTTCATCTGCCAGGATCAGAGAGGTGTAGCGATCGAAGACAGCCTGAATCTCATTGTAGGTGGCCGGACACTCAACGGATTTCGCGGTCTTTGCGCTGTCGAAGAACACCCTGGAGTTGGCCGGGAAATCGGTATTCACAACGACTTCCTGCATCACTTCTTCAGACATCGGGATGCCGGAGATATCAATGATGGTCCTCTGCGAGTATTTGGAGGATAACCAGCAGATTAGCTTGAAGGCCTCATCTTTCTTGGTGGAGGCGGAGGAAATAGGCCACAGACCGAAGCCTGCGATAGCCTGCTGGGTCTTGTTGGTGGGCAACCACTGCACGTCCACATCCTTGAAGCCGGATTCGTTGTAGGTCTTGAAGAGCCAGCGGCCGGCAAAATCCATGCCCACCTGATCGGCGATGAAGGTGCCGTTGTTGACTGGGGCTACCTTGTGCACATAAATCAGATCGTGAATGAACTGGAAGACTTCCTTGGCCTCGGGCGAGTTGATGACGCACTCGGTCATATCATCGTTGAGAATCGAGGCACCGTTATTGAACAGCCATGCGGATATGGCGAAGTACCAGTTGGGGACGTTGACGCCGTAGACTTGCGTGCCGTCCGCGCGGGTAAAGGTCATCTTCTTGGCATACTCAAGGAAAGTATCCCAGTCCCAGTCAGCAGGGGGCATTTCGAGGCCGGCTTCTTTGAGAACGTTGAGATTAATGTGGGTGACAATGTTGTTCCACTCAAAGCCGTAGGCATAGGTGATGCCGTCCACTGTCAGAGGTGCGCTGATTTCGGGGATGTTGTCTTCCACCATCGCCGCCCACTCGGGATACTTTTCAATGTAGGGGTTCAGAGGCTCAATGAGGCCGTTGGAGCGGAATACCTCAAAGCCTTCGATGGCCAACCTGATCACGTCTGGCGTATCGCCGCCCGCGATCATGGTTTGGATTTTGGAGTTGAAGCCGGCCCATCCGCCGGAAGAGGGGACGAACATTAGCTCGACGGAGATGCCGGTTTCCTCAAAGAACTTCGTTAGCACTTCCTGCATGGCTTTGACGCTGAAAGGTTCACCGTCCATCACGATGCGCACGGTATTCTTGCCGTCGCCGATCAGGTTGCGCTTGATTTCGACCTCTTCAGACGTCTCTTCAGCCAACGACGCGGCGATGCCGGTGAACAGCAGGGTAGCAATCAGAAACAGGGACAATATTTTTTTCATCATAGGGCTTCCTCCTTCATTATCAGGGGCAAAAACGACTAGGTACACGTGTACGTTGACCAAAGTATAGTATGGGTGCAAGATGATGTCAATAGATAACATGTAGAAATCTTGCTGCATTTATTCCGAATTTTTAATCATTTCAAGGGGCGACGGTAGTAAAAAATACTGACATGTGTCGGTGAATAAGTGGATATAGCGGAAAATAGATGTGTAGTCTTCTTTGCAATGGGGTTGAACGCTAAGTTTTGATTTACGGCAGAAAAAGGAGCCCTGCCAGATTCGCGGCAGGGCTCCGAAAAATAGGAAACGCAGCCTCAGCCCTTGACGGCCCCTGCGGCGACGCCCTTGGTGATCTGGTTTCTGAAGACGGCGTAGAAGACGAGGATGGGGACCAGTGCCACGGTGAGCGAGGTGAAGAGCTTGCCGTAATCGGAGCCCAGCGCGCCGGCGTAGCGGCCCACCATATAGGGGATGGCCTTGAACTTTTCCGAGGAGGTCATCAGGCTCATCAGCACGAACTCGTTCCAGGTGCCGGTGAAGGTGATGATGGCCAGCGTGACCGAGACGGGCGCGCACATGGGCAGCACCACGCTGAAGAAGATGCGCATGAAGCCCGCGCCGTCGATGCGGGCGGCCTCCAGCAGCTCATCCGGGATGCTCTTTTCAAAATCTGTGCACAGGTACACGCCCATCGGCAGCCCCAGCGCGATGTAGGGGATGAGCACCGCCAGGCGCGTGTTGTGGATGCCCGTGGCGTTGACCATCAGAAACAGGGGGATAAGGATGGATTGCAGTGTGAGCAGGATGCCCACGATAAACAGGCCGTGCAGCAGCCTGGTGATCTTGTATTCAAGCTTGGCAAAGGCATAGCCTGCCATGTTGGAAAGGATGACCACAGCCACCACGGTGACGCCGGCATAGATCACGCTGTTCTTGAAGAACATCAGGAAATTGCCCTGCTTCATGACGAAGGCGTAGTTGCCCAGGTACCAGGTGCTGGGAAAGGCCAGCTTGCTGTGGGTCAGATAATCGGTATTGGTCTTGAAGGACTGCAGCACCAGCCAGAAGATGGGGTAGACCGTCAGTACCGTGAAGAGGATCATCACGGTGTAGACAAGCACTTTGGCGGAGCGGGAGATATTGCGCTGTTCCATGTCTCAGACCTCCTTCTCGCTGAACGCCTTGCCAAGGGCCATGGTGACGATGATGAGCACGATGCTGATCAGCACCATCACGGTGGAAATGGCGTTGGCCAGGGGATAATTGGGCGCGCCCTGGAAGGCGGACTGGTACATATACAACGAGAGCACCCTCGTCTGCCCGGCGGGGCCGCCGCCCGTCATGGCGTAGATCAGATCGAAGGATTTGAGGGAGCCCGAGATGGCCAGGATGGCCGTGGTGATGATCACGCCCGAAAGCGCGGGCAGCATGATGTACCAGAGGATGCCGGATTCCTTCGCGCCGTCGATGCGGGCGGCCTCGATGACCGCCGGGTCGATGCGCTGCATATTGGCCAGGAAGATGATCATGTAAAAGCCCGTGAACATCCAGAGAATGACCACGAGGATGGGCACCATGGGCTTGTCGGAGATGGTGTACACGGCTGCGGGGTTAAAGAAGCGCCGGATATCCATCAGCACCGAGTTGCGGCCGTAGATGATGGCGTTGAACAGCACGCCGATGATGATGGAGGAGATCACGTTGGGCAGGTAGATCATGGTCTGGAACAGATCGTTGCCCCGTTGGATCAGCTTGCGCGAAAGGATGTAGGCCAGGATAAAGCCCAGCGGGATCTGCCCGAAGACGGAGACCGCCACGATGAGCATGTTGTTTTTGAGCGCGGTGTAGAAGTTGCCCGCAGGCTCGGTGAACATCCACGCATAGCTCTTGAGGCCCACGAAGTGGATGTCCGGGTTGCCGAAAATGACGCCGCCGTTGTAGTCAGTGAGGCTCAGCAGCACCGAGAATACCGTGGGGAAGGCCACCACGGCCAGGTAGATGATAACCGCGGGCAGAACGAACACCGCGTAAGCCAGTCGTTTTTCACCTTTCGTCGTCATGGTGACCTCCCCCATTTATTTTCTTAGTCCGTATTGCTTATGGCTGTGAACGCCTCTTATTGAGCGGCCTTCCAGGCGTCAAAGGCGTCCTGCGTGGCCTTGGCCACGTCTTCCGGGGTCTGGGTGCCCAGGCCGATGGCCTGCAGGCCGTCGTTGAGCGGGGTATAGACCGGGCCCGCGAAGGCGCCGTCGATCACGACGGTGGCGGTGTCATACTCGCTCGTCAGATGGGCAAGGGTCACCTGCAGGGGCTCCAGACTCATGCTGGCATAGTCGATATCCGAGCGGGAGGGGGTGACCAGGCCGCCGGTGGACAGACGGTAGGTCTGCACTTCGTTGCCGGTGAGCCATTTGACCAGCTTCCACGCGGCTTCCAGCTTGGGCGAGCCGTCTTCCAGCTTGGCGTTGATGCCGTAGCCGGTGGCCAGCACGGCGGAGTTGGAGCGGTTGAACTTCACGCCTTCCACGTCGATCTCGGGGAAGACGGAAACCAGGAAGTTGCTCTGGCGCTCGGGGGCGATCAGGGCCTGCTTGGTGCTGGCATCGGTGATGAACGCGCCCACGCGCCAGTCGCCGTCGATGTAGTAGGCGGCGGTGTTGGTGGCGAACAGGCCGGGGCCCTCGCCGTAGCCGACGGCCAGGGTGCTTCTGTTGAGCACGCCGTCGTCATACATCTTCTTGACGAAGTTCAGGGCGTTCATGAAATCGGGATCGGTGAACTTGGCTTCGCCGGAGAGGATCTTCTGCTCCCAGCCTTCGCCGCAGAAACGGCCGGCGATCATGGAGAACAGGCAGCTCTGCATCACCCAGGTATCCTGGCTGGGCATCAGCACGGTCTCATAGCCCTTGGCAGCCAGGACCGGCACCTGGGCGACCAGCTCGGAATAGGTCTTGGCGGGCTCCAGGCCGGCATCCTTCAGCACTTCGAGGTTGGCATAGAAGGTGTGGGTGGCGGTCACGCCGGAGGGGATGATGGCCAGGTAGCCGCCGGCCTGCTGGCTGCCGTCCAGCGCGATGGGCAGGTAGGTATCCTTCAGGCCGTCACGCTCGGCAAGGGGGGCCAGATCCTTCAGCAGCTTCTTGGTGTGCAGCGTGGTGGAACGGCCGGAGGGCCAGGCGTAGAGCACGTCGGGCAGATTGTCCGCCGCGGCGTAGGCTTCGGTGGCCTGGTGGAAGGGATCGTTGAATTCGTCCTGGATCACCAGCTTGATGTCGGGGTTGGCTTCCTCAAAGGCTTTCCATACCTTTTCGGTTTCTTCCATGGCGTTGGGGCTGGTCATGTCGCGGTAGTTGAGTACGCGCAGCTCGATCTGCTCCTGCGCCGACGCGGCGCTCATGCCCAGGGACAGCAGCATGATCATCGCCAGAACAAGGGCGGACAGACGGGTGAGTTTCATTTTCACTCCTCCTAAATATAGTGAAGGCACGTGCCTTCCGTGTATGAATGCATCATCCTCTTTTTTGAGGGCTGTGTCAATGCTTTTGGGGCGCAGTGAAGAAATTTTCTTAATCGTATAAGAACGTGCGTCTCCTGCCATGCGGGCAGCCCGCGGAGGATGTCGGGCAAAGAAGGGAGAAAATGCAGGATTAAAATGAAAAAATCACAAATCAGAAAGAAAGGAAAATGGGGGAACGGAGAAGATGGCGCGAATTTTATTTTGAAAATCGGCGTTTTTCGGTTGACAGCGGAGGAGGAAAAATGCAGAATATACCGCGTTGACTTTCAAAAACGGACCGGAGGCACACATGGCACTCAGCGTTTCAGCGGTATGCAGCGGCATCACTCCCTCAGCCACCCTGCGGCTCAACGCCCTGGCGGCGGAAAAGCGCAGGCAGGGGCTCGACGTCATCAGCCTGGCGGCCGGCGAGCCGGATTTCCCCACCCCCGAGCACATCCGGGCGGCGGGCTGCGCGGCCATCGATGCCGGGCGCACCGTCTATACCGCTACGGCGGGCATTCCGGAGCTGCGCGCGGAGCTGGCCGCGCGCTACCGGCGACTGGGCGTGCCCTATCAGGCCGATCAGATGATCGTGACCACGGGGGCCAAGCAGGCGCTGCTGGGCGCGCTGACCGCGCTGCTCAACCCCGGCGACGAGGTGCTGCTGCCCGCGCCCTGCTGGCTGAGCTACCCGGAGATGATCCGCATGGCGGGCGGCGTACCCGTGCCGGTGATCGCCTCCGCCGGAGAGGGCTTTATCCCCTCGCCCCGGCAGCTGAAGGCGGCCGTCACAGGCCGCACCCGGGCCGTGCTGCTCAACAACCCCTGCAACCCCACCGGCGCGGTATGGTCGGGGGAGCAGCTGCTCTCCCTGTGCGAATTGGCGCGCAGGCACGATCTGGCCATCATCAGCGACGAGATCTATGAGAGCCTCTGCTACGAGGGGCGCAGCTCCACCGTGACGGCGGGCCTGAGCGAGGACGCGCTGGAGCGCACCGTGACTGTCTCCGGCTTTTCCAAGGCCTACGCCATGACCGGCTGGCGGCTGGGATGGGCGGCTGGCCCGCGGCACATCATCGCCGCGATGGACGCCTGGCAGGGCCACGCGACGGGCAACCCCAGCAGCGTGTCGCAGTACGCGGGCCTGGAAGCCCTGCGCGGCGACCAGAGCGGGGTGGAGACCATGCGCCTTGCCTTTGAACAGCGCCGCGCGCTGATCCTCTCGCTGCTGGACGGTGTGCCGGGTCTTCGCTATACCGTGCCCTACGGGGCCTTCTATGTGCTGGCCGATGTGCGCGGCCTGCTGGGCAAGCGCTGCCGGGGCGAGGTGATCGGCAGCGCGGGGCGGCTGTGCGAGCTGCTGATGGAGCACGCCCTTGTTTCCATCGTGCCGGGCGACGGCTTCTACGCCCCCGGCTGCGTGCGCCTGAGCTACGCCATCAAAGAAAGCCGCCTGGCGGAAGCCGTGCGGCGGATCAAAGCGTTCGCGGAATCGCTGGAATAGAAAACGAAACAAACCGTCCGGCCCGTGGCTCAGCGCTGCGGGCCGATTTTTTTGAGATAGACCTGCAGCACGGCGATATCCGCCGGCGAAACGCCGGGGATGCGGGCGGCCTGGCCCAGCGTGAGGGGGCGCTGGCGGTCGAGCTTCTGCCGCGCCTCCAGGCGCAGGCTGTCGATGGCGGCATAGCGGAGACCTTCGGGCAGGCGGGTGCTTTCCATGCCCTGCGTTTTCAGGATCTGCTGCTCCTCCTTTTTCAGGTACCCCTCGTACTTGACCGTGATCTCGGCCTGCCGGCGCGCGCCGCCGCCAAAGCCGGCAAGCGCCGCCTCGGGGGCGATATCCTCCAGCGTGTTCTCCGGCTGGCGCAGGGCCTGCGTCAGCCCCTGCTCTTCAAGCCAGGCGAGCAGCGCCATCGTTTCCTTCTGCTTGCGTTCGGCGCGGCGCATGCGCTCATCGCCGGCCAGGCCGATCTCATGGGCGAGCGCGGTGAGCCGCAGGTCGGCATTGTCCTGCCGCAGGTGCAGCCGGTGCTCGGCCCGGCTGGTCATCATGCGGTAGGGCTCGTCCGTGCCCTTCACGGTGAGGTCGTCCGTCAGCACGCCGATGTATGCCTGCGCGCGCGTGAGGATCAGGGGCTCGCGGCCCTTTGCCTCCTGCGCGGCGTTGATGCCGGCCAGCAGGCCCTGCGCCGCCGCCTCCTC
>DBQV01000027.1:0-7289 GCA_002305755.1 Christensenella sp. UBA1385
TCGATATGCCAGCCCGGCCTGCCCGGGCCCCAGGGCGAGTCCCAGGCGGGTTCCCCCGGCTTCTTGGCCTTCCACAGCGCGAAGTCCAGCGGCGCGCGCTTGTGCTCCCCCGGCTCGACGCGCGCGCCCGACTCGAGGTTTTGGAGCGGCTGGCCGCTCAGTTTCCCGTACCCGGCGAAGCTGCTCACCGAATAATACACATCGCCGCTCGATTGGTAGGCGTGCCCGTTTTCGACGAGCCTCGCTATCATGGCGATGATGTCCCCGATATGCTCCGTTGCGCGGGGGCTGTGGGTCGGGCGCGAGACGCCCAGCGCGTCCGCGTCCGTGTAGTATTCCTTTATAAAGCGGTCGGCGAGCTCGGCGACCGTGATCCCCTCTTCGTTCGCCCGGTTTATCATCTTGTCGTCGATGTCGGTGAAGTTCTGCACGTAGGTCACGTCGTACCCCCTGTACTCCAGGTACCGGCGGAGCGCGTCGAAGATGATGAACGGCCGCGCGTTCCCTATATGGAAATAATTATATACCGTGGGCCCGCAGGCGTACATGCCCACTTTCCCGGCCTTTACGGGAACGAACTCTTCCTTTTTGCGTGTCAGCGTGTTGTATATCCGCATCCTTCGTTACTCCTTCGCTTCGTTGTTGCTGTCGATAGACGCCTCGAGCCGGCTGATGCGCAGCGCCAGCCTCTGTATTTCCTGCGCCACCGGGTCGGGCAGGTGCACCTGGTCCAGGTCGACCTCCTCAGCCGCCGCTTTCTCCCGGGGAACCGTCCCTTCCGCTTCCGCGTCCGGTCCGGCGCCGGCCCTCAGCCTGCACGGGCAGGCCGCGTCCTTTTCGTCGGCGCAGGCCTCTTTCCTGCCGCACGGGGGCGCCGCCCCCGGCTCCTTCAGGCACAAAAGCTCGCCGTCCGGCCCGACCGGGCAGCCGTGTTTGCGCACGACGCGGCCGGGGATGCCGACCACCGTGCAGTCCGGCGGGACCTCCTTGAGCACAACGGCCCCAGCCCCTATCTTGCTCCGAGCGCCCACCGTGAACGGACCGAGGACCTTCGCCCCGCTGGCAACGACCACGCTGTCCCCGATGGTGGGGTGGCGCTTGCCGGTCTCCTTCCCGGTCCCGCCCAGCGTCGTCCCCTGGTAGAGCGTGACGTTTTGCCCGATCTCGGTCGTCTCTCCGATCACGACGCCCATGCCGTGGTCGATCACGAAACCCGGCCCGATCTTGGCCCCCGGATGTATCTCGATCCCGGTGAAAAAGCGGGTGAGCGTCGAAATGATCCGCGCTATCAGCTTCAGGCGGAGCTTCCAGAACACGTGCGCGATTCGATACCATATTATGGCATGAACTCCCGGATAACACAACAGCACCTCGAGGAGATGGCGCGCTGCGGGGTCCCTCTGCTTCATCGCCTTTATATCCTTTGCAAGGTAGCGTAACATAACACATCTTTCCCCTCAATATAAAAAATGCGCCATCCGTCCAGAGACGAATTGGCGCTCGCGTTTCCACTCTGATTGGGCCTTCCATCAAAGGCTCCCTCTCAAAGGCCTTAACGCGGCGAACGTGCACTTCATAAATGCAAGGCTGGGGTGCGCACCGGGCCCTTTCGCGCAGATGAGCGGGCTCTCAGCCTGGTCGGCCTGCTCTCTCTTCTATCGCGCGGTCAGTGCAGGGCCTTTTTCACCCTTTACCGCCGTAACTTATGTCGTTTGGTCCATTATACCGAAACGGGGGCCCGGCTGTCAATCACCTGGCCTTCCTCCAGCATCCCGAAACGTTCATCCGGCCGCCGGGCACCGCGCGCACCAGCCACTCGGCAAGGGCCCTGCCTCCGTTTTCACAGCCGCAGACCCGCTGCATCCGGTGCATCTGTTGGAGCCGCTGCGGGTCCCCGAACAGCGCGCGCACTGCTTTGTCGAGCGAAAGGTTCCTGCCGGCCGCCAGCGCCATCGAGTTGCTGAGCAGATAGCGCAGGTTCCGCTCCTCCACGCCCGGTATCGGGGCGGTCAGGATCATCGGGAGGCCCTTGGCGATGCACTCGGACACCGTAAGCCCGCCCGGCTTGGTGAACACGCAGTCGGAGGCATCCATGAACGCCTCGACGTTGTTTACGTACCCGAAGACGTAGGTGTTGGAGGCTTTCTCCTTATCGAGCCTTCTTTTGAGCGCCTTGTTCGAACCGCAGATCACCAGTATCTGGTAATCGCCCTGCAGGTTGCGAAGCTCCCTGAGGCCTTCCTCCACGTGCCCGAACCCCATCGATCCGCCGATCATCAGCAGGGTGGGCTTGTCTTCGAGGCCGAGCAGTTCTCTCGCCCTGCCCTTGTCAGTCCGCTCGCCGAAACGCCTGTGCACGGGGATGCCCATCGGCAGGACGAACCGGACGTCGAACCCGCGTTTTAGCGCCTGGCTGAGCATCTGGCTGCTGGCGACGACGAGGTAGTCGGGGTTGGCGTCCTCCCAGTAGGGGTGTATCGCGAAATCCGTGTTGATCCCCACGATGGGGATGCGCCTGATCTTCCCCTTCTCCCTGGCGTGGTTCATGATGCCGGCCGCGAGCAGGTGCGTGCACACCACCACGTCCGGGTCGTATTTCAAAATGTATTTTTCCAGCTTTTTGTACAAAAGAGGCGCGTACAGGTCCGTGCTCGGCGTCCTGTTCTTCCTTGCGAGGTTTTTTTCGGCCGAGTTGTAGATGAGCGCGTTCATCTTCGGGGTCAGCTTCCCGATGTAGAGGTAACCCTTGTCCAGGGACGTGCCTACGACCGGGCTGATGTATTTGAGCGTGTTGAGCATCGTGCATTCGACGCCGAGTTCCTCAAGATAGCTCATCAGTCCCAGGCCGGTCGTGTTGTGCCCCTGGCCGGCCGTTACCGAAAGAACCAGAACCTTCATCCTCCGCCCCCCTGTGGCTGTCTTTGCTTATTGAGACCGAAGCGGACACTTCGTCCGCGGCCGGTTCGCGTGCCCGTTATCACTATATTATCTTGTAACATATCCGATATGCAAATGCAAGGCGGCGGGCCTGTGACCGACGGGCACGCCCGGGCATAGGATAAAGGGCGATGGTCCTTTATGCTGGCCGGAAATTGTGTTAAGATGGTAGCGTTATCAAGCGGTACGGGTGTGATAGGTTTGGCGAACAAGCGCATCGTGCTCACGGGAGGCGGTACGGCGGGGCATGTGATGCCCAATATCGCCCTGATCCCGCGCCTGAAGGAGCTCGGGTACGAGATCCATTACATAGGCGGCGGCGCCGTCGAAAAAGAGCTGATACAGGCTGTCCCCGGGGTCACGTTCCACCGGATCAGCACCGGGAAACTCAGGCGGTATTTCAGCTTCAAGAATTTCACGGACCCTTTTCGCATCCTGCGCGGGGTCTGCCAGTCCCTTGGCATCATTTCGCGCATCAAACCGAACGTCGCCTTTTCCAAGGGCGGGTTCGTGGGCGTCCCGGTCGTAATCGGCGCGCGCCTCAAGCGCGTGCCCATCATCCTGCACGAGTCGGACATGTCCGTCGGCCTCGCCAACCGTATCAGCGCGCCCTTTTCCGACGTCGTCTGCACCAGCTTCGAGCCCACGGCCGCAAAGATCAAAAAGCGCAAGGGCGTCTACACCGGCACGCCGATCCGCGAAAAACTCCAAAATGGGGACGCGGCGGCCGCTTTGCGCCTGTTCGGGTTCGAAGACCCAAATAAGCCCGTGCTCCTTTGCATGGGCGGGAGCCAGGGCGCCGTCGCCGTGAACAGGGTCCTTCGGGAGGCCCTGCCCCTTCTTTTACCGGACTTCAACGTCGTGCACCTCTGCGGGAAAGGGAACCTCGACCCGGGCCTCGCCGGCCGCCCGAGCTACCGCCAGCTCGAGTTCGCAGGCGCCGAACTCCCCGACATCTTCGCGCTCGCGGACGTGGCCGTATCCCGCGCGGGCGCAAACGCGGTCTTCGAACTGCTCTGCCTCGGCCTCCCCGCCCTGCTCGTGCCCCTGCCCTCGTCCGCCAGCCGCGGGGACCAGCTGCAAAACGCCGCCTATTTCGAAAAGCGCGGGTGCTTTAACGTGGTGCGGCAGGAAGACCTCACGCCCGCCGTCCTGCATGAAAAGATCGCCGGGCTCTACGCAAAGCGCGTTGAATACGCGGCGCGCATGCGTTCGGCCGGGATCGCGGACAGCCTGCAAAGGATCATCGCCATCATCGAAAAACACGCACTGCCGTCGAGGCAAACTGCGCTTCGCTCGTAACCCCCTCTCCGCTTCGCGCTCCGGGGATTCATCGCTTCGCTCCGTTGCTTCCCCTCTTCCCCGCAAAGCTGCGCTTTGCGGGGTTTCAGTTCGGGCAAGGCTTTGCAAGGATTGTTCGTCGAAGGGCTTCGCAGGAGTTGGTTGGGTGGGGAGTTGCAGGTGTCTTCTATGCAAAATGAAAAACGCGCCAAATAGCGCGTTTCCAGCTGTCAAAAATGCCTACCAGCAGCGGGTGCGGGGGATGCACCCCCCCACTTTCAATCCAATCTGACGCATGTGCGTCAGATTGACGGAAAAAATGCCGTCCAAAACGGCATTTTAACCACACAATAAACCGTCGACAAACCGGCGCAAACGATTGCGTTGGCCGTCATAACGGTTCCTCTTCATACACCGCCGCGCAGGCTTTTTCGTACAGGCTCTTCGTGAAAACAGGCGGCAGCATGGGTTCCACCGCGTCTTCCGGGGGCATCGAGCGGAGACGGTCCAGCGCCTTCCCCAGAATAAGGGCGTGGTCGCTGGCAAGCTGGCCGCCGTCCACGATGCGCGTTCGCTCCTGTGTGACGCGGCCCTTTTGCGCCTGCTGCGTCCTGAGCAGCGCGCGCAGGTAGGTCCCGCCGTTTTGAAGCGCGAGCATCGCCCTGTCGGCGTCCTTTCCCCGTTCAACAAACGCCCTTATGCTGAACAGCCGCGCGTCCGCCGCGTCGTCCCCGGCGCTGGGCTTCAATTCGCCCATGGGAACGAGGCCGAAATAGGCCACGGTGATGACGCGCGTGCGCGGGTCCCTGTCCGGCGCCCCGAACACGCCGAACTCGTTGAGCGTCACGTCCTCAACGCCGGTTTCCTCCCGCAGTTCGCGGTACGCCGATTCTTCCAGGTCTTCGTCCATGTGTATGAAGCCCCCCGGCAGCGCCCACATGCCGATGAACGGATGGTCGCTCCGTTTGATGAGGAGCACGCCGAGCCTGACGGGGTCCTCGGGCAAAAGCGTGAACAGCGCGACGTCCACCGTAACCGACGGGCGCTCGTACCTTCCCGGGTCGTATGCCGCAAGGAACGCTTCGAGCGTCTGCCCCGCGGCGTTTTTCCCGCCGTCCATCCTCTACACCCCTTTCTCAGTATATGTACATCCCGTTGACGAACCCCCACATCATGTACAGCTGCGCGGCCCCGAACACCGCCGTCAGCAGGGCGTCCGCCCAGCGTTTTATCGTGACCTCCCGGAGCATGAAGTACAGGGGAACCATGGCCATGATGTAGCGCGGCGCGCTCAGCAGCCACGTCGGCGCGATAGCCACGAGAAAATAGGCAAGCGAGAAGAACGCATAAGAGACGCGCTGCGTTTTGAACGTTCGGACCATCAGCGCGAGCGACAGGACGATGCAAACAAGCTCCGGTATCCATAAAAACGCGATCGCTTCCCAGTCCCCCATGGCAAACTGGTCGTAGATCGTCCCCGCGTTCAGGAAGAACAGCCCGAACTGCTGGTACCAATGTTCGCGCTGGTAGACGAGGAACCTGAACCAGTCCCCGGTGACCGCCTTGTTCACCAGCAGATAGGCGAACGTGCCCGCCGGGACGAGAAGGGCCCACGCCGCCCTGGGGAACAGCAGGCCAAGGGCCTTTTTGAATCCTTTTTTCCGCAGGGCGTCGAACGCGCCGCTGTTCTCGCACGCCTCGAAGACGACGGGGATCACGAGGAGGACGCCGAGCATGCGCGTGAAGGCCGCGGCCATCCCCAGGCAGGCGGCGAGCGCGAGCCTGTCCCTTCGCGCATAGTACATCGAGGCCGCCGCAAGGAAGATGAACAGGCTCTCCGAAAACCCCGCGCCCAGGAAGAACGCGGCCGGGAACAGCAGCAGGTATTTCACCGTCCGCCGGGCGCCCGTCGCGCCCGAGTCCATCAGGGCCAGCTTGTACAGGTAAAAGCACGCGCCGGTAAGCGCGAGGTTCGAGACGACGAGCGAGGCGGCGAAGGTGTGGCCGGTAAGCGCGCTCACGGCGTGCACGAGAATCGGGTAAAACGGGAAGAAGACGATGTGGAACCGCGGGTCCCCGACGGTCCTGTATCCGTAGTCCGCGATCCCGAGGTAATGGGGAGCGTCGCTCCTGACCCAAAGCCTCTGCATGGAATCGAGCCCGAACCCCGACAGGTCGAGCCCGTAGGCCATGACATGCCCAATGAGGTACTGGAGCATGCGGCTTAGGACCACGACGGCCAGCAGGATGAGAAACAGCCTGAGGTCGCTTCTTCGGTCCGCGTCCGCGGCGGGAACGGCGGCGGGGCCCCGGCTGCCTGTCACGCGCGCGTAAAGCATGCGCACCGCGGTAATAAGGCAGTAGCAGTACATCCCAAGGACGCCCGCGCAGAGCAGCACGCGCAACACATCAGTTTCAGCCATACGCCTCTCCCAACACCTAGCGCAAACCCCTTCTTCCCGCGCTGCGCCGCGTGAGTATCTCGGCCCAGACGATGCCGTTTATCACCGGGTTGTCCGAGTAGACCGGCAGTTTCCTGGCGCGCGGGGCAGGTTGCGGCCCGGATGTGAGCGTGACCCTGGCCGCCGGCCCGCCTTCACCCATCGGGCTTTCCACCGCAGGCCTGCGCTTCTTCGCGCTCCGCCCCCCGGCCTTTTTGGCCGCGCCCCGGCCGTAATCGGGTTTATCGGGCCGTTGGTAGGGCATATCGTAGAGGGGGACTTCGTAGACCGTCCGGCGCTCTTCGCGCAACCGCCCGTCCTTCTGCCGTATTGGCGGCGGAGCCTGGAACCCTTTGGGGCGTTTCTTTTTGGTGCCGACGACGAAGAGCCTGGGCAGCAGGAACACGAAGAACAGCACCGCGGCGGCTATTATGATGTTGACTATATCAAAGTCCGTCGACATGGCGTCGCTCCTTAATATCCCCGTTCAGGCGTCATCCCTTGGGTGGTTCCGGGCCCGTGGGAGCCACCGGTTTGGTCCCGTCCTGGCCCATGTTCGAAATCGACTTGCGCATCGACGTGTCCGAGATGACGTTTTGCATGTTGTAATAGTCCATCACGCCGAGGTTG
>DBQV01000027.1:7318-29112 GCA_002305755.1 Christensenella sp. UBA1385
GCTCGCGCGCGACGGCCAGCGCCCGCCTCTCCTCGGCCTTCGCCCGCGCGATCTTCAGGTCCGCCTCGGCCTGGTCCATCTGCAGCTGCGCGCCGATGTTGCGCCCCACGTCCACGTCCGCGATGTCGATGGAGAGTATCTCGAACGCCGTGCCCGCGTCGAGCCCCTTGTCCAGCACCGTGTGCGAGATCAGGTCCGGGTTCTCCAGCACGACCTTGTGGTTGAGGGACGAACCGACCGTGGTCACGATGCCCTCGCCGACGCGCGCGATGACCGTTTCCTCGCCAGCGCCGCCCACCAGCCGGTCGATGTTGGCGCGCACGGTGACGCGCGCCTTCGCCCTGAGCTCTATGCCGTCCTTGGCGATCGCGGCCACAACCGGCGTCTCGATCACCTTCGGGTTTACGCTCATCTGCACCGCCTCCAGCACGTCGCGGCCCGCCAGGTCGATGGCGACGGCCCGCCCGAACTGCAGCGGGATGTTCGCGCGCTGCGCGGCGATGAGCGCGTTGATGACCTTGTCGACGTTGCCGCCGGCCAGATAATGCGTTTCCAGCATGCTGATGGTCACGTCCAGCCCGGCTTTCGACGCCTTTATCATCGGTATGACGATGCGCCGGGGCGAAACGTTTCTCAGGCGCATGCCGATGAGCGTGAAGATGCTCACGTGCACGCCCGCTGCGAGCGCGGAAATCCACAGCCGCATGGGCACGAAACTGAAGAAAACCGCAAGGACGATTAAGACCCCCACGATTATGATGATCGTCGTTAGCATGACTTGCTACCCCCCTCATTCTCCCTTTCCGCCTGTTTTACGATGATGCGCCTGCCCTCGAGGCGCACGACGGTTATGCGCGAGCCCCTCTTGATATAATCCCCGTCGCTCACGACATCGATGCGCTCGGGGCCGAAGAGCCCGATTCCCGCGGGACGCAGTTCCGAGGCCGCGACGCCTTCCCTGCCCACCAGCTGCTCCGGCTTGAAATCGGTGGAATAGCCCGCGCCGGAACGTACCGAATCCGTAAGGATGAACCTGGACCTCGACAGCCTCCCCCTGAGGGCCGAGCGCATCACCAACAGAAACGCCACGATGAGCACCAGTATCACGCATAGCGCGATCACCATCGCTTCCTCCCAGTTCCGGGCCCACAACACGATTCCCGCAATGCTAAGGACACTGCCGGCGATGCCAGGTATGCCGAACCCCGGCACGAACATCTCCGTTATCAGAAGGACCACGCCCGCCAACACCATCAGAATAGGCCAGATCCCGACGGCACCTATATAGTCCACGACAGCGTCCATTGCCTTCACCCCCACGGTCATCGTTCCTACGCCTATTATAATGTAACGCCGGTCGATTGTCACATGATTCCTTCCCCCGGTATCAGGATATGCGCCCCGCGCGGTCGAATACGGGGCGGGAGATTCGGCTTTGCCGCAAAACGGACCCGCAGCCCCCGTCTGTTTAAGTAGTGCTACACTCCAAAACGGCAACTTCAGGGGGTTGGGGGGGCCGCAGCCTCCAAGCTTCAATCCGAACTGACGGCATGCCGCCAAGAGCTGTCAGCCTGCCGAAAACCGGCGCAAACAAAGTTCGCGCCGGCACGGGTTTCGTACAAAAAAACCCGGCCGCGTAACGTGACCGGGTTTTTTAAGAAACAATACGAGCAAACCTGTAAGCCGAGTTCTGTCTTGAATGGCCATCTGTCTAGGCCTGCCGTCGCCGGCAGGCTCAAGCGATTACCCGGAAGCTTGGCGGGCCGCCAACGGCGCTTCCCTATTAATCTTGCACCAGGTGGGGTTTACAGAGCGGACAAGTCGCCAGGCCGCTGGTGAGCTCTTACCTCACCTTTCCACCCTTACGTCCTTTTTATAAGGCCGCGGTATATTTCTGTTGCACTCTCCTTAGAGTCGCCTCCACTGGGTATTACCCAGCACCCTGCCCTGCGGTGCTCGGACTTTCCTCATGCCAAAGGCATGCGACCATTCAGCTGCCTCACCAGCTATACCAAAATCAAACGATCACCATACGGCCACAGGTTTCACATTCCACCAGCTTGCCGCTTTTGATGCTGCTGAGCACGGATGACGGAAAGGACATGTTGCACCCTCCGCACTGACCATCCCTCAGTTTGGCGATCGGCGGCGTGGAATGCTGCTTGATGGTGTTGTACTTTTCGATGTACTCTGCATCAATACCTTCCAGCTTTGCCTTGGCCTTCTCGCGCATCTGCGCGATCTGGGTCTGAGCTTCCTTGTATTCGGAGTCAAACTCATCACGTAGGGGAATGAATTCCTCCTTGGCCGCCACCAGGCGCACCTTGAGATCCCGCTGCACGCGGTCACGATCGGCCGCGATCTTGCGAAGTCTTCTGGTTTCCTGTTCAAAATCCTGCAAGGAGGCGGACAGACGCTGCGCTTCCTCAATGTAGCCGCGCACCTGCGCGCTGTCGGAAGCGGGCTCGTTCTGCACTCGGGCCTGGAGAGCCTTGATCTGATCCTCGGTCAGCGATATGGCATCCTTCAGCGCATCCATGCGGTCCAGCATGGCCAGCACCTCATCCTCCACCTGTTTCAGGCTCTTTTGCAGCTCCTGAAAGGAGTCGCGCAGCTTGACAAGCTTCTGCCTCTTGGGGGATCTGCGGATGGATGCTTCCAGATTGTCGGCTTCGATATCCGCCTGCTGATACTGCCATAAAAGCTCAAGTTGGTTCATTCTTCCTCCTCACAAAGTATATCCTACTGAGTGATGGTGACACTCAGACGCATAAACTTTCACAGACAATTGTAGTTGATTGAGCTTGTTTTGTAAATAGAAGGCGAGCTCCCGCATCATCGGCGCCTCCGTTGCGCTGTGGCCGCCATCGAAGATCACAAAGCCGCTCTCGCTGGCCGCTATGGCATTGTGATAGCGCACTTCACCGGTCAGCAGGGCCTGGGCCCCTTCAGAAAGGGCATTCTCATAACCCACATCGTAGGCCCCGCCCGCCAGCGCAAGCGTGGAAATACGGATGGCCGGATCACCATAGCAGCGCAGCCGAAGTCCGATCTGCTCGCCAATCCTCCTGCCAAGCTCCTCCGCCGAACAGGGGGTACGCAGTTCTCCCAGCGTCAGCACCGGGTCCTGCCCCCTTCTGATGTTGCCGAGCCCCAGTTCTTTCGCGATGACTGCGCCGCCGCTGATGGCGCTGAGGTCAAGGTTCGTATGCGCACTCAACAATGAAAGGCCGCTTTGCAGCAGCCTGCTCAGCAGCCGCCCTTCGTACACATCGCTGCGGATGCTCTTGATGGCATGAAACATCACAGGGTGATGCGTGATCACAAGCTGCGCCTTCCTGCTCAGCGCCTCCTCGATCACCTGTGGCGTCGCGTCCAGCGCCACCAGAACGCACTCCACCGGTGCATCCATGTCTCCAATGAGAAAGCCGGAATTGTCATAGCCCTCCTGTGTTTCAAAAGGCGCCAGTTCATCGATCAGCTTGTATATCAGTCTGCTGCTTGCAGCGTTCATTTTCCATAGCCTCCCTGATCCAACCGAGGTGAAGGTCTCTATCCGCATCGCGTCTCACAGTCTCCACGGCGCTTCGCCACTGCCAATAATCGATCAGGCAGTCTCCGCCCGTGTTCACCCCTAAATATAGGTCACGCGCCTCATAGTGCGCCGCACCTTTTCTGGCCGCGAGAACCGTGTAATATCGCCCGCTCGCGCGCACCACCGTCTCCTTTTCAAACAAAAAGCCGTATTCATACAGCTTTTTTCTCAAATAGGGCATCTCGGTGTGCGCGGAAACGATCAGGCGCGCATCCCCTATTCTTTCATGTTCTCGGGCGATTTCCGCGATGGTCTTCCCGCCCATGCCCGCGATGACAACGGCCGAGACCGGCTCACCGATTGCCTTCAGACCATCTGCCACCCTCAGAAGCGCCCGGTCGCTCAGACCATGCGCGGTCAGCAGCCGCCTGCTCTTGCTCAGCGAATCTGAACTGATGTCGCTGACAATCATCCGATCGCATCTGCCGCTTGCCAGCAAGTGGCAGGACAATCGGCCGTGATCCGCGCCAATGTCCGCCGCCAGCTCACAGCGAGGCACCATGCCCGCGATGCATCGGAGGCGCGCATCCAGCGCGGGCAACCGGAGCCCGGCACTTTCCTGGGTCAATCCAAAAAGTCCTTCAGTTTTTTACTGCGGCTGGGATGGCGCAGTTTCCTGAGCGCTTTTGCCTCAATCTGCCGGATGCGCTCACGGGTCACGTGGAACTCCTTGCCGACTTCTTCCAGCGTGCGCGGATTGCCGTCATCAAGGCCGAAGCGCAGCCTCAGCACCTTGGCCTCTCTGGGGGTAAGGGTATCCAGTACCTCCCACAACAGCTCCTTCATCAGGGCGTTGGAGGCAGCTTCCGCCGGTGCGGGGGCATCCTCATCCTGTATGAAATCGCCAAGATGGCTGTCTTCTTCCTCACCGATGGGGGTTTCAAGCGACACAGGTTCCTGCGCGATTTTGATGATCTCGCGCACCTTGCTTTCACTGATGCCCATGGCTTTAGCGATCTCTTCCGGGGTAGGCTCTCTACCATATTCCTGAAGCAGCTGCCGGGAAACGCGGATCAGCTTGTTGATGGTTTCCACCATGTGCACGGGGATGCGAATGGTGCGCGCCTGATCGGCAATCGCCCTTGTGATGGCCTGCCTGATCCACCAGGTGGCATAGGTGGAGAATTTGAAGCCCTTGGTGTGGTCGAACTTCTCAACCGCTTTGATCAGGCCCATGTTGCCCTCCTGGATCAGATCCAGGAACAGCATGCCGCGGCCCACATAGCGCTTGGCAATGGACACCACCAGCCGAAGGTTGGCTTCGGCCAGCTCACGCTTTGCGCTCTCGTCGCCCTGCTCCATACGCTTGGCGATCTCCACCTCTTCTTCCGCCGTCAGCAGAGGTACTTTGCCGATCTCTTTCAAATACATGCGTACAGGGTCATCGATATTGATCGCATCCGGCACGCTCAGATCGATTTCAGTCTCGTCCAGCGCTTCCCTTTCGCCGTCTTTTTCCTCCGCATCTTCATCGCTGTCCTTGGTCACATTGACGCCAAGGCTGTCCAGTGTCTCCAAGACTGTTTCAAAAAGCTCCGGGTCTACATCTTCGGCGGAAAGAATGGACACGATCGTGTCATAGCTGATGCTGCCCCGCGCCTTCGCGGTCTCATACAGCTCCTGCAGCTTTTGTTCCTGTTTGGCGTCCGCTTTCATACTCATCAAGAGACATCCTTTCCTTCTGTCAAAATCTGCTTTCGGCCCTGCATGCTCCCGTGAAGATGCATGATCTCTTCCAGCGCCCGTTTTCTCTGTTCTGCGCTCATGGCTGGCATCTCGCGGCCAATCTCACGGATACGCTTTTCCGCCCTTTCTGTCTTCAGGAAGCGCAGGCAATCCTGCGCGGCAGGAACCACCTGCTCCGCCTCCAGTTCGCCCAGGCGGCTGAACACCTCGCTTGCCACGGCGCGCGATGCCTCGTCCTCACAGGCTGACATCACCTGAGCAGGCTTCTGCCCGTCTTCCAATGCCTGCCAAAGCGCTTTCACAACAGGGCTTTCAAAATCATCTGTGCTGACCAATCCTTTTGGCAAATGGCCCGTTGCCGCAAGCGCCAGCAAAGTCTTTTCCGCTTCTTCAATCGTCTGCTCGCCGCCGCGGCGGTTGCTTCTCATGGCAGCCTGCTTGTTATTGGGGCTCTCCTGCTGCATCGGCCGGCTGACCGCCCCAGCCAGACGCGCTGCCTGCTCGGCCAGCACAGCCTTGTCGTAGCCTGTCTGGACCTCCAGCCAGCGCAGCAGATCCTCTCTTTCGATGGGGCTCTGCACGCCCGCGATCAATTCGCAGGCCTTTTGTGAGAAAGCGCTGTTTCCCTCGGAAGACGCCACATTATACCCCTTCTTCAATCTGAGCAAACGGAAGTGATTGGCCGTCAGGGGAGTGATGCGCTCAAACTCTTCTCCATCATGATCCCTGAGATAATCATCGGGATCCTGCCCTTCGGGCAACTGCAGTACACGGCTTGGGATGCCCTCTCTTTCAAGGATATCCAGCGCCCGCATGATCGCGTTTTGACCCGCCTCATCCCCGTCGTAGCAGACCCATATCTCCGGCGCGAGCCGTTTCATCAGGCGGGCCTGCTCAGGTGTCAGCGCCGTGCCGAGTGTGGCGACTGCCCCTTCGATGCCCTTTTTGGAAAGGGCAGTCACATCCATATATCCTTCCACCAGGATCACGCGGGGCAGATTCCTCTGTCTGCGCAGCAGGTTGGCGCCATAGACCCCAAGCCGCTTGTTGAACACGAGCGTATCCTGCGTATTGAGGTATTTGGGCTGAGCGTCTCCCATGGCTCGCCCTCCGAAGCCGACGGTGCGCCCATACAGATCGATGATCGGAAACATGGCGCGGTTGCGAAACACATCATAGCTTCTCCCATCGCGCAGGTGGATCAGCCCAGCCGCCGCCAGTTCTTCCTCCCGATACCCCTTAGACAGCAGATATTCCTTCAGCGTCTCCCAGTCTTCGCTGCTGGCCCCCAGGCCAAAGCGCTTGATCAGCCCATCTTCAAAGCCACGGCCATAGAGGTAATCCAGGATTCTCTTGCCGGCCGGAGTGAACAGCCGCTGATGATAAAAGAGTGCGGCCTCGCGGTTGATCTCATACAGTTTTTCCTTGGCGGAGCGTTCCCTTTCAGCCCGCGGGTCATACTCCTGCACGGGCTCGGGGATATTAAGCAGCCTCGCGATATGGCGCAGCGCCTCCGGAAAGGTCAGCTTCTCCATCTCCATCACGAACTGCGCCACATTGCCCCCTGCCTTGCAGCCGAAGCAATGATAAACATTGCTTTCCCGATTGACCGAGAACGATGGAGTTTTTTCATTGTGAAAGGGACACAGCCCTATATAGTTGCGCCCCTGACGCTTGAGAGGCAGGTAAGCTGACACGATCTCCACGATATCAGCGCGCGTCAAAACCTCATCCACCCACGCGCTTGGATACATACCCGCCAAACTCCATCACCTCTGCTTGATAATTCGACGGCGCGGGCCCAAATCCTGCTAAAATACCGAAAAGCTCTCCGGAACAAACAGCTTCTGAAACAGCCTTGTAGCAAAACGGTCCGTCATGGAAGCGACATAATCGGCCACAGCTCTCTCGCTGCCTTCTTTATATACCGTAGTCACATATTCAAGCGGCATCTCCGCCGGGTGCTCAAGATAGTGCCTGAACAGATTGGCGACAATGAAGTCGCACTTTTCCTCTTCCTTCCTGCGCCAGTCATCCTGATACACATGCTTGAAAAGAAAGTCCCTCAGCGAGTCCGTCGCCGCCTGCACCCGCGCGCCCGTCTTCAGTTCGCCGCAGCCATCGCTGGCCGAAATCATGTCGCTGATCATGGTCGCGATGCGTTCACCGTGTGACTGGCCCAGCACCTTGAGCGCATCCTGCGGCAGATCCTGCGAGCGGATGATCCCCGCCCGAACGGCATCGTCAATATCGTGGTTGATGTAGGCGATCCTGTCCGCCTTGCCGACGATCTGCCCTTCCAGAGTGGCTGCGCGGCCGCCGCCTGAATGGTTCAGGATGCCGTCCCGCACTTCCCAGGTCAGATTCAGGCCGCTCTTGCCCTCAAGCACCTCGACCACGCGGAGGCTTTGCTCATTGTGTCGGAATCCCCCGCCGATGAGTCTGTTCATGGTGCGCTCGCCGATATGGCCAAAGGGCGTATGCCCCAGATCGTGGCCCAGCGCGATCGCCTCAGTCAGGTCTTCGTTGAGGCGCAGGCCGCGAGCGATGCTGCGGGCTACCTGAGCCACTTCCAGCGTATGGGTCAGACGGGTGCGGTAATGATCACCCTGAGGGGATACGAACACCTGCGTCTTGAACTGCAGTCGGCGGAAGCTTTTGGAATGAATGATTCTGTCTCTGTCGCGCTGATACTCGCTGCGCAAATCACAGGGCGTAATGGGATAATCCCTTCCCCTGCTGTCCGCGCTTTTTGCCGCAAAGGGAGAGAGCTCTGCCCTCTCCCGCGCCTCGATCATTTCCCTGATGTTCATATCCGCCCCCAAAGCATGCTTCGCCTTATGATAGAAGATACCCGTTTTCGGCCAGCCATTCTTCCTCCCGCTCACTGATCGCCGCTTTTTTCAGCAGATCGGGACGCCTGCTCGCCGTGATCAGCAGCGACTGTCTGCGCCGCCATTCTTCGATTTTTTTGTGATCGCCCGAAAGCAGCACCTCCGGAACCTCCCTGCCTTCAAACACGCGCGGCCGCGTATACTGCGGATATTCAAGCAGCCCGGGCATGGCAAAGCTCTCCGTTTCCGCACTCTCCTCACTGCCCAGCACGCCTTCGATTTTTCTTGCCAGGCAATCGATCAGCACCATGGCCGGCAACTCCCCCCCGGTCAGCACATAATCGCCGATGGATATCTCCATGTCGATCGTGCCCTCGATCACGCGTTCATCCACACCCTCATAGTGGCCGCAGAGTATCATCAGGCTGCTTTCCCGGCTCAGCTCGTCAGCCAAGGGCTGCGTCAGCGTCTGCCCGCGTGGGCTCATCAGGATGCGCTTACCGGGATAGGGATCAGGCGCAACAGCGCGGATTGCGTCCATGATGGGCTGCGCCATCATCAGCATACCCGCCCCGCCGCCAAAGGGATAATCGTCCGTATTCTTATGCTTGCTCGCGGAAAAAGGCCGGATGTCGGTGATCACCACATCAAGCTTCCCCGCCTGCCTTGCTCTGCCGATCATGCTCTGCTCAAGCGGCGCGAACATATCGGGAAAGATGGTCAACACGTCAATCCTCAATCACGGCCACCTCATCCAGCACGTTTTCATCCACCGTGATCACCCCCCGCTCCACATCGACTGCGGGCACGGCTCTCTTGAGCGCGGGCAGCAGCATGGTGCCGCCATTCTTGAGCGCGATCACATAAACATCGTTTGCGCCGGGCTGCAGCACCTCTTTCAGTTTTCCAATCTCGCGCCCCTGCAGGTCCGTCACCAGACAGCCGATCAGGTCAGCGATGAAGTTCTGATCCTCCCCCAGCGGCACGGCGTCTTCCCGGCGGACATACAGCAGCCAACCGCGCTGGGCCTCCGCTCCGTTCCGGGAAGCGCAGGCGGCCAGCCGGGCATACACAAACTCATCGCGCACCGAAGCCTCCTCCACAGCGATGGCAAGAGGCTCATCAACCTCGACTTTTGCCGCCAACACTTCCTTCAGCGCCAGAAAGCGCCTGGGATCGTCCGTCAGCGGCTTGATCTTCACCTGGCCGTGTATACCCTGGGGCTTGATCACGACCCCTATCAGCAGCAGCTTCGAAAGCATATCCATCCTTTCGCAAAAGCGCCGCTGCCGCGGCGCTTTCATTGTTACTGTATTTCGACAAAGACCGGTTTGCCGCCCTTCTCCGTCGCGGCCTTCACCACGCTGCGGATGGCCTTGGCGATACGCCCCTGCTTGCCGATCACGCGACCCATATCGTCGGGCGCCACGTTCATCTCCAGTATAACGGCTTCGGGGCCCTCGGTTTCCGTGACCTGCACTTCTTCAGGGTGCTCTACCAGAGACTTTGCCAGGAAAAGTACCAATTCTTTCATCCGGTACTCCTTTCCCGCTTCAGCCCTGAACCTTTTCTTCTGCCTTTTTCAGCAGCACGCGCACGGTGTCGGTGGGCTGAGCGCCGTTCTTGATCCAGGCAGCGGCCTTCTCCGTGTCGATCTTGATCTGCGCGGGGCTGCTCATGGGATCGTAGGTGCCGATCTCCTCGATGAAGCGTCCGTCACGGGGATTGCGCTCATCGGCAACGACCACGCGGTAAAAGGGCTTCTTCTTCATGCCCACTCTCTTGAGACGAATCTTGACTGCCATGTGCTTTGTTCCTCCTCAAATCGGTACTGTATGGAAATCATAGTGCTATGATAACCGCTTATCTGAATGGGGGCATCTTCATTCTGCCCCGCAGGCCGCCTTTGGTGTTCATCATCTGCTTCATCATGCGGCGCATTTGGTCAAACTGGCGCATCAACTGGTTGACATCCTGCACCGTTACGCCGGCGCCCGCCGCGATTCGCTTTCTGCGGCTGGCATTCAGGATATCCGGCTTGCGCCTCTCCTTCGGCGTCATGCTGCGGATGATGGCCTCAGGTTTTTTCATGGCGTCATCGGAGATCTCAATGTCCTTCAGCTTGCTGCCGACGCCGGGCAGCATGCCCAGTATGTTCTGCAGCGGGCCCATTTTCTTGAGCTGCTGCATCTGCTCGAGGAAGTCATCCAAAGAGAGATCCTCGGGCCCCTTCAGGCGGCTCTGCTTGGCGGCCTCCTGCTGCTCCATGGCCTCGGTCGCCTTTTCGATCAGCGTGAGCACATCGCCCATGCCGAGGATACGGGAGGCCATACGGTCCGGATGGAAGGGCTCGATGGCATCCATCTTTTCGCCCGTTCCGGCAAATTTGATGGGCTTGCCTGTCACCGCCCGCACGCTGAGCGCGGCGCCGCCGCGGGTATCGCCGTCCAGCTTGGTGATGATCACGCCGTCGATGCTGAGCTTATCGTTGAAGGCGGAGGCCACGTTGACCGCGTCCTGGCCCGTCATCGCGTCCACCACCAAAAGGATCTCCTGAGGTTTCACCGCCGCTTTGATGCGCGCCAGTTCATCCATCAGGGTTTCATCCACGTGAAGCCGACCGGCAGTATCAAGGATCAGAACATCGTTGCCATAGTAGCGGGCGTGCTCCACAGCCTCCTGCGAAGTCTTCACAGGGTCCTGCGTGCCGCGTTCAAAGACAGGCACCTTCACCCGCTCGCCCACCACCTGCAGCTGCTTGATGGCAGCGGGGCGGTAGATATCGCAGGCGGCGAGCAGCGGCTTCTTGCCCTGCTTTTGCAGGTAATTGGCCAGCTTGCCGGCCATGGTGGTTTTGCCCGAGCCCTGCAGACCGCAAAGCATATACACGGTGGGCAGTGAGGAAGACCAGGTCAGCCGCGCATTCGCGCCGCCCATCAGCTGGGTCAGTTCCTCGTTGACAATCTTGACGACCTGCTGTCCCGCGTTGAGTGAGGAGAGTATCTCGGTGCCCACGCAGCGTTCGGTGACGCGTTTGATGAAATCCTTGACGACAACATAGTTGACGTCGGCTTCCAGGAGGGCCATGCGCACTTCACGCATCGCATCCTTGATGTTTTGCTCGTTCAGTTTGCCTTTCCCGGTCAGCTTTTTGAACGCGCGCTGCAGCTTGTCGGACAAGCCTTCGAACGCCATGCCTACGCCTCCTCCTCGTGCAGATACTCATCCAGGCGGCTCGCCGCTTTGAGCAAACGGGCGTTGTCGCCGGGCGCTTCCATTGCCTGCCGGATCAGATCGCGGCACTCGGCCATGATCTCTCTCTGGCGGTCAAAGCGGGAAACCAGATGCAGGGCCCCCTCCAGCTCATCCAGTCTGGCAAAGGCTCTGTTCAGTGTGTCGTTGACACACTGACGGGTCACGCCCAGTTGCTTGGCCGCTTCCGCAAGGGAAAAATCCTCGTTGCAGTACAGGTCCAGCATCGAACGCTGCCGATCGGTCAGAAGCGGAGCATAGAAAGAAGAGAGAACACCGTACTCCACCTTTCTTTCCAGTTTGCTCTCACCGACAGACATAGACCCTCCTGTCAAGGCGTTCCCCTTGACAGGGATATTATACAGAGCGCGCGCAGATTGTCAAGCACAAATCCTTGACATATTCGCAAACGCTTTAAATCTCAATGATTTCGCTGTCGTTAACCGCGGTCTCGATCAGCGCCTCGGCATTCGCCAGGTTCATCTCCGCCTTTTCGACCTTATCAAGCTTCGGCTGAGTGACAGGGTGGCGAGGTGTGAACACCGTGCAGCAATCCTCATAGGGCAGGCTGGAGGTTTCATAGGTGCCGATCTTCTGCGCACAGCTGATGATCTCGATCTTGTCAAAGCCGATCACAGGCCTGAACACAGGCATACCTGCCACCGCGTCCGTGCAGGCAAGGGCATTCATAGTCTGGCTGGCCACCTGGCCGATGGATTCTCCCGTGATCAGGGCCTGTGCCTGCTCCTTGCGCGCGATCTTCTCGGCAATCCGCATCATGAAGCGGCGCATGATCAGCGTGGTGTGATCCTCAGGGCAGCTTTCGTGGATGCGCATCTGAATATCGGTGAAGGGCACCACATACAGCTTCAGCCCGCCGCAGTATCCGGCCAGTATCCTGCCAAGCTGCACCACCTTTTCCTTGGAGCGCTCCCCCGTATACGGGAAAGAGTAGAAATGAATGCCGACCAGCGCCACGCCTCTTTTGGCAATCATGTATCCGGCCACGGGGCTGTCGATGCCGCCTGACAGGAGAAGCGCCGCCTTGCCGTTGCTGCCAACAGGCATTCCTCCGGGGCCGGGATAGACCCTGGAGTAGAGATAGGCCAGGTCTCTGATCTCCACATTCAGCTCATGATCCGGCTTTCTGACATCTACTTTCAGATCCGGCCTGCGGCTCAGTATGTAGCCCCCCATCTCCGCTCCGATCTGCGGGGAATCAAGCGGATACAGCTTATCCGCGCGGCGCGCGATCACCTTGAAGCTGCCGGACAGGCCTTCCATCAGCTGCAGCCCCTGTTCGCACACCTTTTCAAAGTCGCCCTTCTCCATCTCCACCGCCGGGCAGACCGAATGCACCCCGAACACCTGCTGCACAGCCTCAAGGCAGGCCGTCTTGTCAGCCATATCGTAGATGTAGATGCGGCTGTCATGCAGCCTTACGTTACTGGAATACGCCTTTACCGCGCTCTTGACACGAGCCAGCAGAAGGTTTTGAAAATAGGGGCGATTAAGCCCCTTCAAATAGATCTCGCCGTAGCGAACCATCAGCAGTTCCCGCATGGATTTCATCTCCTGGTAAAATGTTTTAGGGCGTCATAATTCCTGATCACGCAGTCGGCGGCACAGTCCATGTCCTCTGCCCCCAGGAAAGGGTTCAAGCTGAAGCGAATGGCGCTCTCGATGTCTGCCGCCGGAAGCCGCATGGCGCTCAGCACATGGCTCAGCTTCTTCTTTCTGGACGAACAGGCGGAACCGTTCCCCACCAGCACGCCAATGGCTTCAAGCGCATGCAGCATCGTTTCCGCCCTCACGGGCGGGAAAGACAGATTGAGTATGTGGTCGGCAGCGGACAGCGAGGCGGGATCGGGTCCGTTGACCTTCATGTCCGGGATGGATTCCCTCAGCCGCTCATACAGCATCAGCTTCATCCGGCGCATATCGTTTTGACGCGGATAGTCAGCGATCGCCGCGGCCAGTCCGGCAATGCCGGGGGTATTTTCAGTGCCCGAGCGCAGCCCATCCTCCTGACCGCCCCCATGCGCAAGCGGCTGCAGCTTTACCCGATTGCTTACCCAGAGCGCGCCGATGCCCTTAGGGCCGTGTATCTTGTGGCCGGAGAGAGCGTAGCTGTCGATACCCAGCTGTGACACCGGGCAGGCATGCCTCAGAAAGCCCTGAACACCGTCCACATGAAAAAGAGCAGCCGGGCAAAGCCGGTCCCGCAGGGCGGCAACCTCGGCAAGAGGCTGTATGGCCCCCGTTTCGTTGTTGATCTGCATGACGCAGATAAGACGGGTGTTGTCTGTGATCAGCGCTTCAAGCGCAGACAGGTCGAGCACGCCATCCTCGCGCAGAGGGATTTCAACGGCTTCATGCCCCATCGTGCTCAAAGCCTTGCAGCTCTCCGCTACAGCCGGATGCTCGCCCGCGCTGTACAGCACCCTTCCGGGCTGAGCCCTTTTCATTGCCCCGATAATGGCCAGATTATCGGCTTCCGTGCCGCCGGAAGTAAAGATCACCCTGCCGGCGGCGGTACGGAGCGCCTGCATGATATCTCTGCGGCAGCCTGTCAGCAGCTTCTCGGCATCGAGCGCCGGTCCGTACAGGGCAGAAGGGTTAAAATAGCGCTCGGACATGGCCTCGCGCATCGCGTCCATCACGCTGTCCTGCGGCCTCGTGGTGGCGCTGTTATCCAGATAGACTTTGACTTGCGCGCTCAATTCTTCTGAAACTTCCCCTGTCCGGCCGCCTGTACGATCATGCCGCGCAGGCCCTCGCTCGGCTCCATCACCAGCAGGGACTTGGCGCCGTCCTTTTGGAAAAACAAATAGAACAGATCGGCGTCCCGATTCACAAACCAGTTGAGCCGCTTAATGCCCGGCATGCTGAGGTAGCGCTGGAAGGAACCGGAATTGACCATGCCCACGGCCTCCACGTTCTTAAGGTTCATCGTACCCAGCGCCTTGCGTTTGCGGTTGTTGAACACCTTGGCAAAGTCAAGCACTCCGTTGGTAAACGTGTACTCGAACTCGGTCCTGATCCTGTCTTTATACAGAAACAGGAGCACCGCGGAGGCGATCATCAGCAGCGTCAGCACGATGTCAAACAGCAGGGCGGTGCTGAAGCCCTGCGCGCTGATGGTCATCGTCAGCAGGTTGAACATGAAGACAGCAAGAATGCCCGACAGTATCATCGCTACCCAGGCAAGCGCGAGTATGAGATTTTCCATCGACTTGTTGTGTCTGGATGCCACTTCTTCCATAAACTGATCCATCTTTTCTTTGCTCCTATCTGAAAAATACAGGCACCAGCAGGCCGATCAGGCCGCCGAAAAGCACCTCGGTCGGCGTGTGGCCGATCAGCTCCTGCAGGTCGGCTTCGCCCAGCGGCTGCCCCTCTACCAGCATTCGGTGCAGGATGCGGTTCAGCACCCTGCTCTGTTTGCCCGTCTGCAGACGCACGCCCATAGCGTCATAAACGACCACCAGCGTCAGCGCGGTGGAGATCGCAAAAGAGGTGGAGCCCAGCCCCTCGCGCAGCGCGATCATTGTGGTCAGGGATACCAGAAAGGCCGTGTGCGAACTGGGCATACCGCCCATGCCAAAGGTTCTTCTGAAATCGAAATTGCGGTTGACGGCCCAATCGATCAGCACCTTTAATACCTGAGCGATCAGGAAGGATGTCAGCGCGCACATGAGGATGTCATTCCCCAACAGATCCTGCAAATTTCTTCACCTCGGTGCCTTCATACACAGGTTTTATACTACACGCGTCAGGCTGTTTTGCGCAAGGGCAGTCAGAAAATCCGCCTTTTCTCCGAAAGGAGCCAGCGCCTCCAACGCCAGATTGATCTGCGCACGGGCCTCCTGTTTGGCCCCTTCCATGCCGTAAATCCCGGGCCAGGTCAGCTTGCCTGCGCTTCGGTCTTTGCGGAGGCGCTTGCCCATCTTTTCTTCGTCTCCCATTTCATCCAGAAGATCATCCACGATCTGGAAAGCCAGGCCGAGCCGAAGCCCGTACTCCCTGCCGCGCTCGACCAAGCGCTCGTCCGCCCCGGCGAGGATCATGCCGGCAACAACCGGGGCCGAGATCAGGTCAGCCGTCTTATGGCGGTGGATATAGGCCAGCATACCCGCGTCGGGCGTTCTGCTTTCCATCCAGATATCCGCAGATTGTCCCGCGATCATACCGGAAGAACCGGCCGCTCCGGCTATGACGGCCAAGGCCTCGATCGCCCTTGGGTGCCTGCTGCGCGCCATCACCTCGTATGCCAGATTGAGCAGCGCATCGCCAGCCAGGATGGCCGCAGCTTCACCGAAAGCCTTATGACTGGTCGGTCTGCCGCGTCTCAGATCATCGTTGTCCATGGCCGGCAAGTCATCATGGATCAGTGAGTAGGTGTGGATCATCTCGACGGCGGCTGCAAAAGGTAGTACTGATGCTTCCTCGTTCAGCAGCATGTCATGGCTTGCCAGCAGCAGCACGGGCCTCAGCCTTTTGCCGCCTGCCAGCAGGCTGTAGCGCATGGCCTCGGCCAAGGCGGATGGGATGCCCGTTTCCGGCCATGCATCCCGCGGAAGGGGCAGGTAAAGCTCCAGCGCCTGCTCCACCGAGTCTACGTAAGCGGCGTAGGTCTGATCAAAGGCCATCCGCCGGCTCCTCCGTTTTCAGTTCTCCGCCGCTGAGTATCTGCATTCCGGCCTGTGCCGTATCCAATTCCTTTGCCAGTTCTTTGGACAGGCGTATGCCTTCGGAGTATTCCTTCAACAATTCTTCCAGCTTCATACCGCCGTTTTCCATTCTATTGACCAAATTTTCCAGCTTTTCAAGCTTTTGCTCAAATCCTTCTCCGCGCCCGTTTTCACTCACCAGAAGCGTCCTTCCTTTCTCTCCAGCGTCTTTACCGTCGCCTGCCCGTCCTGAAGCGCCAGCGTAAAGGTCTCCGGCAGCGCCGCTATCGACGTCACCGGCCTGTTCTCCGACAGCGCCATCGCGTAGCCTCTCTGTAAGGTGTTTTCGGGGCCCATCGCGTGCAGAGCAGCCGTCATTCTGTCAAGCTTCGTTCGCAGCTCCAAAAGGGCCTTGTCCGCGTGGGACTGCAGGGCCTGTGTTGCCTGCCGCAAACGATGGCCTGCCCTCTCCAGCATCAGCTGCGGGCTCTGCGCGGCAAGGCGTTTTGCCAGCCCCTCCGCCAGCGCCTTTTTCTCCAGCAGCTGTTTTTGCCCCGCCTGGCTCGCCCGTCTCCTGAGAGAAGCGATCTGCTGAAGCAGTTCCCTGCGATCCGGCACCGCCAGCTCCGCGGCCGCGGAAGGCGTCGGGGCACGCATATCCGCCGCGAAATCGCACAGCGTGGTATCGGTCTCATGACCGACGGCAGAAATCACCGGCTTTGGACAGGCCGCCACAGCGCGCACGACACATTCTTCGTTAAAGGCCCACAGATCCTCCATGGAGCCCCCTCCGCGGCCTATGATGATGACATCAACCTGCTCAATCTGTGCCAGCTCCCGGAGGGCGGCTGTCAGGTCTTCCCTGGCGCCCTCCCCCTGAACCTGCGACGGTCGAAGGATCAGCCGCATGCCCGGGAAGCGCCGCGCCGTCACATTCCTGATATCATGCACCACCGCCCCGGAGCCTGAAGTGACGATGCCGACCGCCCGAGGCAGCAGCGGCAGCGGCCGCTTGCGCGCAGCGTCAAAGAGACCTTCTTTTTGCAGCCTCTCCTTGAGTGCCAGGTAGCGCTGATACAGCTCGCCTACCCCGTCCTGCAGCATAGCCTCGGCATAAAACTGATAGCTCCCGCTGGCGGCGTACAGCCCCACTGAACCGATCAGCACCACCTTCATGCCGTCGCTCGGTTTGAACGTGATGTGCAGGTTGTGCTGGCGGAACATCACACAGGCGATGCGGCTTTCCTCATCTTTGAGCGAAAAATACCAGTGCCCCGAGGCATAAGGCCGGAAATTGCTGATCTCCCCGCGCAGAGCGATCCCCTGCAGCATCGGATCGCCTGCAAGGGATCGGCGCACATACTCGTTCAGGGCAGAAACGCTCAGCGCGCTTGGCTGCATGCCGCCTCCAGCGTGTTTTCCATCAGCATGCTGATGGTCAGTTTGCCCACGCCGCCGGGCACGGGCGTGATCCAACCCGCGATCTCTTTCACCGGTTCGTAGTCCACATCGCCGACCACCTTGCCATCCACTCGGTTGATGCCCACGTCGACCACGGCGGCCCCGGGCTTGACCATATCGGCCGTCACAAATCTGGGCTTGCCGATCGCGGCGACCAGCACATCTGCCCTGCGGCAGTGCTCTGTAAGATCCTTCGTTTTGGAGTGGCAGATGGTCACGGTGCAGTTTTCGTTGAGCAGAAGGATTGCGGCAGGCTTGCCAACGATGTTGGAGCGCCCGATCACGACTGCCTCCTTGCCCGCGAGTTCCACACCGCCCTTCTTCAGCATGTAGATAATGCCCTTGGGCGTGCAGGGCACAACTCCCTGCTGGCCCGAGAACAGCTTACCTGCATTGCTGATGTGGAATCCGTCCACATCCTTTTCGGGCATGATGCGGGCGAGCACGGCTCGCTCGTCCAAATGGCGCGGCAGCGGCAGCTGTACCAGGATCCCATTAATGGCCGGGTCGGCGTTCAGCCGATCGATCACTGCAAGCACCTCGTCCTGAGAGGAACGCTCTTCCATTCTGATGGTTTCGGAATGAATGCCTATCCTCTCACAGGCCAGCCCCTTGTTGCGCACATAGATCTGGCTGGCCGGGTCCTCGCCGACCAAAACGACGGCAAGCCCGGGCACAATCCCCTTCTGCCGCAGTTCCTGCACTCGACGCGTCTGATCCAGCAAAAGCTCCTCAGCCATCAGCCTCCCATCCAGAATCTTTGCCATTCCGCACCTCCTGTTTTGATTTCACATACTCTCTTGTTCCGATTACGGCGACTCCCGCCGCATTATCGCCAGAAAACTCGGGCTTTCCGAATCTGATGATGAGCCGGCTGCCTCTCTTTTTCGCCCGTTCGGTCAGCAAACACCGTAGCAGGGAAGAGGACGCAACGCCGCCAAACAGCAGAGCTGAAGACAGCCCGTTCTTACTTCCCTCGCGCTCGAGCAGACGGAACACACTTCGGGCGATAAAGTCAAACACCTCGGCCGCAAGGTCCTCAGGTCTCATCTCCCCGCGTTCAATATCCCGCATGGCCTGCGCTTCCGCGCCGGAAAAATGCGGTCCGTCCGCGCCCAGGCTGACTCCATAGCGTCCCTCAGCCTTCCCCTGAATAGCCAGACGCTCCAAATGAATGCCCGAGGGAAAGGGCAGGCCGAGCCGCACGCCCACTCTGTCGATCAGCTGCCCCGCGGGCAGATCCATGGTGGCGGCAACAGGCGCAAGCTGCTCTCCCCGCACGGCCAGCAGATCGGTTGTCCCGCCGGACAGATGCAGCGCCATAAAATCCCCCCGCAAAGGTTCAACGCCGATCTGCGCGGCAGCCAGATGGCCGCGCTGATGCGTGGTCAGAAAGCAGGGAACCCGCAGAGCGGCAGCAAGAGCGCGCGCCTGCGAAAGACCGGCTTCAAAGACAGGCATGTAAGAGTCTTCCCCGTCAACGGGTTTAGCCGAGACGCAGACCGCCGCGATCTCGGCCTCCGTTTGCGCCATAGTCCCCGAGATCACCTGCGGCAGCTGCTTCAGATGAAGAAAAACGGCCTCGCTCTGCCGCAGGCCGCACTGACCCTGTTTGACAGGGAGCAAGGTTCTCTCCGATGCGAGCAGGCGGCCTGATTCGTCCGCCAACGCGCAGGATGTAGTATAACAGCTGGTATCGATCCCCAGAACGGCCTTCATGTCTTCTGTGCGTCTCTCACGTGGCTGCCGAGCAGACCGTTTACGAAGCGTGCGTCACTCTCTTCGCCAAAGCGTTTCGCCAATTCCACAGCCTCATTGATGATGACAGCGGGCGGCGTATCCTGCACAAAGTCTATCTCGTACAGCGCCAGGCGTAGTATCGCCCGCACCAGCACCGGGATACGCTCCAGCTCCTTGGTCTTGCTGCGGCCGGCAATTTCATCATCCAGCTCACGCTGACATGCCTTCACGCCGCCAGTCAGGGTCTCGATATAGGCATCATCCTGCTCGTCATCCGGCTGAAACTGGATGAGTCCCAGCAGGGTGTCGTCGCCGCCCTCGCCGCCGAGCATATCCTCATAAATCAACTGCATGGCCGCTCTGCGGGCAGCAAGTCTTGACATCCTCTTATTCTCCTTGTCTGTAAGGCTAAAAGGGCCGTCCTCAGGCCTTTCCCTCTTCCTGCTCCTGCCGCCCTTCCCCAGCCTTGGCGGCTTTCTTCTTTTCCAGCGCTTGCTTTAGCTTTTCCAAATCCTCCGCGCTGTAGGTCACCTTCTTCTGCGCCGGGGGAAACAGCTTGTTCACGGCCTTCTTGGCCGATTCCTCCACGTTGTCGGCTGAGCCCAACCATGCGCCAAGCGCAGTCAGGGCAATCAGAAACAAGGTCTTCCAAAAGCCGAATATCAAAAGCAACAGGCCCGTCAGAAAGAAGGCCGCAGGGTACAGCCACTTGCGGACATGACGGTAAACGTTCTTAACTTCCGGGGTATTTTGCTCAGTTTCATTCATTTTCTTTTGGTTCCTTCTCTGCAAAAATCAAAGACTCCGTGTCGGCGGGCCGTTCGGTCTCGTCCCCGGCAGCGCTGCTGTTCTCACCGATATTCTCTCCGGAGGGCAGAGGCTCATCCGGTTTGACCGCAGGGGGCTCCCCGTCCTTCTGTTCCTCCTCCCGAAGGGGTGCTGCCGGCTGCTCACGCATCAGGTAGGGCGAATCCGCGGCAAGCTCGTCCGAGGTATCCACAGTCACCTTCACCTCGCGCACATCAACACCCGTTGCCGACAGCAAATGCTGTTTCACGTCTCTCTGAAGCGCCGCAACGGCCAGCGGAATGCTGACATTTTTGGCAACAGAGACCTTGAGGTGAACGTAGGCATGGTCTTTGCGGTGATCCACATCCATGGATTTGAGGATTATTTCACTGCGCGGCTCCATCAGCTTGCGTACCATCCCATCCATGGCGTGCACTGAAATACGTACCTCACCGTCGGCAGTCTGCTGCACGATGAATTCATTCTTCTTCCTTTGATAGCTGTGCGGCAGGCCGATCAGATAGACCCCCAACACAAAAAGCAAAGCGCCGCCTGCCAGCAGCCACAGATCGTTCACCGTAAAGGAGGAACCAACAAAATCCGAAATCTTCAGCGGCTCCGCCTGCATACCGACCATGAAGACGCCAAGGCCGATCACGGCACACAGGAAACCGCCCACAAACAAAAGCACCTTATCAAGCGCACGAAGTTTCATCACGATACTCTCCCTTCACTCGTCAGAAACAAGTGACAACGGGCGCTTTACTCTGTTGCCTCTGCGTCGGCCGTTTCCTCGACGGATGACTTCGCATCTTCCGATTTGGGATCATCCGCCCGGTTTGCCTTCGAGCGCTTGTCGCCCTTCTCGGCTTTGACTTGCGCCTCTTCCCCGGGCCCTGCCGCCTGCTCGGGCTCGCCCGATCTTTCCGGCGTCTCAGCCTTTTCCGCCTTCGCGCCCCTGATGTCGGCGGATTCTTCCCTGCGCGTTCTGCCCTTGCGTTTACCGCTTTCGGGCAGACTGGGCACATTGGCCGCTTCCAGATTGGACTGTGCCTCGCGCTTATCCTTTTCAAAGCTCACGCCCTGCACATGTACATCCACACGCACGACCTTCAGACCGGTCATCGCTTCGATGGACTTGCGCACGTTTTCCTGCACCTCAGTCGCCACTCTCTGGATCGGCTGGCCGTACTCAATGATGGTGTACAGGTCGACCGAAACTTCTTCCGTGCCTACTTCAACCTTGACGCCGCGGGTGATGTTGCGGTTCTTGCCGATGATATCGCCAAAGCCGCCGCTGGTCACCATTCCGGCTATACCGTCGATTTCATTGGCGGCAATACCGGAAATAATGGCGATCACTTCATTGGCGTAGGTAATAGAACCGCCTTCGCCCACCTTCATCTGAGCATCAACCGGCAGATTTTCATTCTTAGGTGCCATTGAGAATACACCTCCTCATTACTTAATCAGTATAACAAAACTGAAGAAAGGGCGCAACACACACAACCAAGCGCGCCTTCTCCCTCATGTAAGAGTGTCAAACATAGGTAACACATTGGGTGGCAGATGAAGCAGTGCATTGATGTCAAGGGGAGGGTGGAGATTTGCGAAGCAAATACTACCCGACCTTGACATGCCTTCCTTGGTAGACTGTCTGCCGCTCAATGTCCTGCCATTGAGCCTGGTTACATCACCCCCGTGATATTTGTCCGGCACCTCATTTGCGGATTTCATTCCCAGGCAGGTCATGATGCAGTCGTT
>DBQV01000064.1 GCA_002305755.1 Christensenella sp. UBA1385
GACTGCTGTAATCTTGCTGCAGGAGGCGTACAGACATGAATGAACAGAACTCTGCCGGGGGACTGATTAAACAGATCAATGAAGCGTTGGAACGGGATGCGAACAACAGCCTCAGAGCTTCGGGACTTACAGTGTCGCAATTGAGCGTCCTGCTGCAATTAGACGATAAGGCCGATGGGATCATGACGCTGAAAGAAGTGGAAAAGGCGCTGCACTGCGCGCAATCAACGGCACACGGGCTTGTCACCCGGCTTGAGGACAAAGGTCTGGTGATGAGCGCCGGAGATTCCTCCGACAGGCGTATTCGAGTCATCCGGATAACCGAGGCCGGAAAACAGATCTGCAGTGATGCCCAGCATGAGATGAGATCTGTTGAAGACAAAATTCTAAAGCCGCTCGGCGAATCAGAAAGAGCGATATTTCTGGCCTGTCTGTCAAAAGTCAGGAATTCTCTGAATTAATCCTGTTCCCGTCTCAGGGCGGGAATAAGATTGTCCTAAACATTCGCATGCTAACAAAAAGGAGAAGATGATATGAAAAGGGCCGATCACAATGCCGACTCCACGGAGATTTTTCGCTCCGCGCCGATTTCGGAAGCAGTGCTGAAAAACGCCGTACCCGCCATGATGGCGATGCTGATGGTGCTGGTCTACAATCTGGCGGACACTTTCTTTATAGGCCAGACCCACGAAGCGCTGCAGGTTTCGGCTGTATCCCTTGCCACGCCGGTATTTCTGTTTTTCATGGCGGTTGGTACGGTGTTCGGCATCGGCGGCACGTCGGTTATCTCCCGCGCCATCGGCGAGGGACGGCAGGAGTATGCGAAAAAGGTCTGCGCGTTTTGCATGTGGGCATGCGTAATCGTTGGTGTCGTCATGTCAGCTTGCTTTCTCATTTTTATGGACCCGCTGCTCTCGCTGATCGGTGCCAGTGAGGATACATGGGAGCTGACGAAGACCTATCTGACCATCGTGTCGTTCTGCGGCCCCTTTGTACTGATCGCCAACTGCTTTAATAATGTGATTCGAGCAGAGGGTGAATCCAACAAGGCGATGATGGGACAGCTGATCGGAAACGCGCTGAACGTCATTCTTGACCCTATATTCATCCTTGTTTTAAACATGGATGTTGCGGGCGCAGCCATCGCAACAGTGATCGGGAACGTGATAGGCGCGGGCTATTACATGGCGTACTTTCTGCGCGGAGGCTCAACGCTCAGCATCAGCATTCGGGATGTCACTGTAAAGGATAAAGTGATGACCGGTGTCTTGTCGATTGGGATCCCAGCGGCGCTTGGATCGATTTTTATGAGCTTTTGCCAGATCATTGCAAACGCAAGGCTCGCGGCCTACAATGACATGGCTTTGGCGGGATACGGGGTTGCCGCGAAGGTCACGATGATCACCGGCATGATTTGCATCGGATTGGGCCAGGGCGTACAGCCCTTGCTCGGATATTGCGTAGGCGCTCGATTGACAGAGCGTTTCAGAAAGGTAATGCGGTTTTCAGTGATCTTCGGCTTTGCTTTGAGCGGCGTCATGACGGGCCTGTGCTACCTGTTGACAAATCAGATCATCGGGGTGTTCGTGACGGAGCCGGAGGCTGTGAACTACGGGACGGCCTTCGTAAAAATCCTGCTGACTACCAGTTTCTTGTTCGGCGCATATTATGTGATGCTGAATGCCATTCAGGCAATGGGAGCGAGTACGGAAAGCCTGCTTCTCAACGTCAGCAGACAGGGCCTTATCTTTATCCCGGCGCTCTTCTTGCTGGAGGCAATGATCGGCATCAACGGTATTGTGTGGGCACAGCCTGTTGCCGACGTGCTGTCTTCCATACTGGTGGTGATGCTTTATAAACGATGCACCCGAAAATTGTTCGGCACTGCCGGGGCTTGACCGCGCGCAGCGCGCAATCCTTCGCCTCTTTACACAGAATCGCCACGGATCTTCTTCCGTGACGATTTTTGCTTTGGGGCGCGTTGCCGCGATTTCCTGCCTTAATCCTCGGCTCTCTCCGCCGGCTCGATGTCGCTGAGCTTCAGGCCGGGGTTCTTTTCCTCGGCCAGGCGGATGCTCCATTCGTTTTCAAAGAAGATCACGGTGTGGCCGCGGCTGTCGCGGCCGTGATGGCTGGTGCTGGTCAGCTGCAGGTCGGCGGCGTCCTCCCTGGGGCTGTCGGTCACCCAGCGCACGAAGCGCCAGGGCAGTTGGTCCATGACCAGCTCCACGCCGTACTCGCTCTTGAGCCGGTAGCTGAGCACGTCGAACTGCAGCACGCCGACCACGCCGACGATGCTTTGTTCAAGCCCCAGCTCGTCCCGTGTGAAGGTCTGGATGGCGCCCTCCTCGCTCAGCTGCGCGATGCCCTTCAAGAACTGCTTGCGCTTCATGCTGTCAAGCGGCCGCACGCGCGCGAAATGCTCCGGCGCGAAAATGGGGATCTTTTCAAAGCGCAGCCTGGTCTTTTCGCACAGCGAGTCGCCCAGGCGGTAGATGCCGGGGTCGAACAGGCCGATGATGTCGCCGGGGAAGGCCTCCTCCACCATGGCGCGCTCGTCGGCCATGAACTGCTGGGGGGCCTTTAATTGGATCTGCTTGCCGGTGCCGGAGTGCCAGGCGTTCATATCGCGCTTGAACTCGCCGCTCACCACGCGCACGAAGGCCAGCCGGTCGCGGTGGGCGGGGTTCATGTTGGCCTGGATCTTGAAGACGAAGCCGGTAAACTCCGGCCGCTCGGGCACCACCTCGCCCTGATCGCTTTCCCTGGGCGTGGGGGGCAGGGTATAGCTGAGGAAGCGGTTTAAAAAGGGCTCCACGCCGAAGTTGGTGATGGCGCTGCCGAAAAACAGGGGGGTCAGCTCGCCACGGCGCACGGCGGCCAGATCGAAGGCGTCGCCCGCCTCGTCCAGCAGCTCCACCTCCTCGCGCAGGCGCTTCAGATAGTGCCCGGCCAGCATGCCCTCCGCCGCCGGGTCGTCAAGGGAGACCTCGGTCTTTTGAGCCTTGGTGGCGCCGTGGTCGCCGGAGAAGTAGAGCTCGATCATGCGGGTGTCGCGGTGGTATACGCCCTGAAAATCGCCGTCGGTGCCGATGGGCCAGTTGATGGGGCAGCTGCGGATGCCCAGCACCTGCTCCAGCTCCTCCATCAGGGCGAAGGGATCCTTGCCCGCGCGGTCCATCTTGTTGATGAAGGTGAAGATCGGGATGCCGCGCATGCGGCAGACCTTGAACAGCTTGATGGTCTGCGCCTCCACGCCGCGCGCGGCGTCCAGCAGCATCACGGCGCTGTCGGCCGCCACCAGCACGCGGTAGGTATCCTCGCTGAAATCCTGGTGGCCGGGGGTGTCGAGGATATTGATGTGGTAGCCGCTGTAGCTGAACTGCATGGCGCTGGAGGTGACGGAGATGCCGCGCTGCTTTTCGATCTCCATCCAGTCGCTGGTGGCGTGGGCGGCGGCCTTGCGGGCCTTGACGGAGCCCGCCTGGCGGATGGCCCCGCCGTAGAGCAGCAGCTTTTCGGTCAGGGTGGTCTTGCCCGCGTCCGGGTGGCTGATGATGGCGAAGGTGCGGCGGCGCTGCACCTCCTGCTGCAAATGATTGAACTGGCTCATGTGATTTCCTCTTTTTCGGTCAGGTGAACAGGCAGAAAAATCGGCCGCCCGCGGCGCGTGCGCCGGAGATCGGCCAATGAAGAAGCCCGGGGAGGCGGCCTCCGCCGGGCGGAGCGCTATCGCTGCGCTTCGTATTTCTCGCCCCAGACGCCCAGATACCAGGCGGCGGCAAAGCCGTCGGCGGCCAGCAGCAGGCACAGCAGCGCCTGCCCCGGGCCCGCGTAGGCGGTGGGGATGATCATGATGGTGGAGGCCAGCACCAGCCCGATGATGGCGTGGGAGGCCACGCTGAAGTGCTTTTCAAACAGGCTGTCCACCAGCCGCGCAAAGAGCAGGGCTACGGCGGCGATGCCCAGCAGCAGCGGGATCACCGTGGAAAACTGAAGGCGGCCCACATCGTCCATGATGCCCTGGTACAGGCCCAGGAAGATCAGTATGCTGCTGGAGGAAAGGCCCGGCACGATCAGGCTGAAGCCCCAGATCACGCCCGAGATAAGCGCCCACAGCGGCGTAAGGCCGATGCTGAGGCCCGTGGTCAGGCGCATCAGCAGCAAAAAGCCCAGCAGCAGCGCGAAGGCGAGGCACAGGGCGAGGATATCCGCCTTCGGGTGCCTTTCCTTGCTGCGCGCGGTCTTCAGCAGCGAGGGGATGGTGCCGAGGATCAGGCCCACGAACAGGCTGATGGGGTAGGGCGAATCCTCCGCGAACAGCAGGGCCATGAGCCTGGCAAAGCCCACAAAGCCGATGGCCACGCCGATGATGATGGGGATGAAGAGCCACAGGTTCTTCCTGAGCGCGCGGACGGGGTGGCTGAGCAGCTCCATCATCGGGCGGTAGATGCCGAACACCACGGCCAGCACGCCGCCCGACACGCCGGGCAGTATGGCCCCGCCGCCGATCAGCGCGCCCTGCAGCACGCGCATCAGCATCAGGGCTGGGCTTTTGGGGACCGGGGCTGTCTTCGTATCTTCTGCCCGTGATTCGGGCCGGTTTGACTGCATGGCTTCAACCTCCTGTGAATTCAATCAACATTCTACCATAGATGAAGGAGGAAGGGAAAGACGCGAATGAGCGCTGCGGTTTTCACGCCGCCTTGGCGCCGCTTGCGGCGCGGGGACGGGCAGGTTATGATAGGCTGAAGTCATTCGCAGGAGGGCGGGAAAATGGCCTACGATGAGGCGGCGCAGCGCGAAAGGCTGGAGGAGCTGATCCGGCTGCTGGCGGACGAGAGCGGGGATTACCGGGGGCTGAGCGTGCCCGAGGGCACGGAGGACAGGCGGCGCACGCTGCGGGCGCTGATGAACCTGCGCGAGCCCGCGCCGCTGAGCGGGCGGCTGATCGCTTTGCAGAACGCTTATCTGCGCGAGGAGCTTGCGCGCCGGGGCACCGTGCGCCTTTCGGATATCCCGGCGCTGAAGGGCTTTGAACGGGAGGAAGCGCTGGCGGGCCGGCTTTCCCTCTGGCAGGGGGACATTACCCGCCTGGAGGCGGACGCCATCGTGAACGCGGCCAACGCGCAGATGCTGGGCTGCTTCGTGCCGCTGCACGCCTGCATCGACAACAGCATCCACAGCTTCGCGGGGCTTGAACTGCGGCAGGAGTGCGCAAAAAACATGGCCGCCCTCCGGGCGCGTCACGGGCAGGGCTACGAGCAGCCCACGGCCCTGCCCATGCTGACGGAGGGCTACTGCCTGCCCGCCCGCAAGGTGATCCACGTGGTCGGGCCCATCGTGCAGGGGGCGCTGACGGCGCGGGAGGAAAAGGAGCTGGAAGCCTGCTACCTGAACACGCTGGACCTCTGCCTTGAAAAGGGCCTGCGGTCGGTGGCCTTCTGCTGCATTTCCACCGGCGTGTTCCGCTTCCCCGGCGAGCGGGCGGCCCGGATCGCCTGCGCGGCCGTGACGGACTGGCTGCGGGCGCATCCTGGCGGCATGGACAGGGTGATCTTCAACGTGTTCAAGGACGAGGACAGGGGATACTATGAGCGCATACTGGGAGCATGAGGAGGACGGCTACCGCGCGGGCATCGCGCTGGGGATGGAAGGGCTGCCGGCGATCGGGGCCCTGACGCGCGGCGAGGGCACGCAGGAGGAGAGGCTGCTGCGGCTGAAGCGCGCCCTTTCAGAGGCGGAGGCCGTCGCGGTGGGCGCGGGCGCGGGGCTGTCCGCGTCCGCGGGCCTTAGCTACAGCGGGGAGCGCTTTGAGAAGTACTTCTTTGACTTTGCCCGGCGCTTCGGCATCCGCGATATGTATTCGGGCGGCTTTTACCCCTTCCCGGACGCGGGCACCCGCTGGGCCTGGTGGGCGCGGCACATTTACTTCAACCGCTATGTGGAACCGCCTCGGCCCGTCTACCGGCAGCTGCTCTCGCTGCTCGGGGACAGGGAATATTTCGTGCTGACCACGAATGTGGACCATCAGTTTCAGCGCGCGGGTATTGACAGGCAAAGGCTCTTTTACACGCAGGGCGACTACGGCCTCTTCCAGAGCCGCGACCCGAAGGAAGGGAAGACCTGCGACAACGAGGCCTGGGTGCGGCGGGCCATGGAAGCGCAGGGCTTTTCGCGCGGGGAGGATGGGCAGTTTTTCCTGCCCCCCGGCGTAAGGCCGCTGATGCGGCTGCCGGACGAGCTGATCCCCCGCGACCGGCAGGGCCGCGAGATGGTGATGAACCTGAGATCGGACGACAGCTTCTTAGAGGATGAGGGCTGGCGCGCCGCCTCGGCCCGCTACGCGGCCTTCCTGCGACGCCATGAGCGGGACCGTGTGCTCTATCTGGAGCTGGGCGTGGGCGGCAACACCCCCGTCATCATCAAGTACCCCTTCTGGGAGATGACGAGGCGGAACGGACGGGCGGCCTATGCCTGCGTCAACTTTTCCGCCGATGAGGCTGTCTGCCCCGCCGCGATCGCCGGCCGCTCCGTCTGCGTGGCGGGCGATATCGGGGAGGTGCTCGCGCGCTGCGCGGAGGGTTGAGGACGGGCGCCCCATCGGGAGCCGGGCAAGCAGGACAGTCAACGCACGAAAAACGCACGAAAAACGCACGCGTGCGTTTTTTAATGGCACGGCGTGCGTTTTTTTGCGCCGACAGGATAGGATTTAGTTTACGCTATATAATATCTCCCCGTATCCCGGCATGGGCCAGTGGCGGCGGCCCAGCAGGGGCTCCAGCTCGTCCGCCGTGGCGCGCAGGGCCTGCATGGCGGGGAAGACGCGGTCACGGTAGAAGCGGCAGAGGGCCAGTTCCTCTCGGGGGACGCGGGTCTCCTCGATCTCCTCCTCCAGGCGGGTGAGGGCTTCCAGCAGGCGGGCCGACAGGGTGGAGACGCGCTCCAGCAGGCGGCTTTCCAGTGTGGTGTCAAAGCGCCCCAGGGCCTCCTTGTGGCACAGCAGGGCCGACAGTTCGCCCTGATAGGCGATCACGGCGGGGATGATAAGGCCGCGGGCGATCTCCGCCATGGTCATGGCCTCGATGTGCAGGGTCTTGCAGTAGTTTTCCAGGTGGATCTCGTAGCGCGAGCGCACCTCCTGCTCGGTGAAGACGCCGCATCGCATGAACATGGCGATGTTCTTCTCGTCGATGTAGCAGGGCAGGGCGTCCGGCGTGCTGCGGAAATTTGAAAGGCCCCGGCGCTCGGCTTCCTTCACCCAGGCTTCGCTGTAATTGTTGCCGTTGAAGATGATGCGCTTGTGGGCGCGCAGGCTGGCGGAGATCAGGGTGGAGAGGGCGCTCTCAAAATCCTCCGCCATCTCCAGCGTATCGGCAAAGCCGCGCAGCACGTCGGCCACGGCGGCGTTGAGCACGATGTTGGGGCCGGAGATGGAGGAAGCCGCGCCCGGCATACGGAACTCGAACTTGTTGCCCGTGAAGGCGACGGGCGAGGTGCGGTTGCGGTCGGTGGTGTCGCGCGGCACGCTGGGCAGCATACCGATGCCGATCTCCATGTAGCGCTTGGCGTCGCCGTGGTAATTGCTTCCTGCCTCGATGGCCTCCAGGATGCGGGTCAGCTCGTCCCCCAGGAACATGGAAACGATGGCGGGCGGGGCCTCGGACGCGCCCAGGCGGTGGTCGTTGCCGGCGGAGGCCACCGTCATGCGCAGCAGATCCTGATACTCGTCCACCGCGGTGATGACGGCCACCAGAAAGAGCAGGAACTGGGTGTTTTCGGCGGGCTTGTCGCCCGGCTCCAGCAGGTTCTGGCCCTCGTCGGTGGCCAGCGACCAGTTGTTGTGCTTGCCCGAGCCGTTCACCCCCTCAAAGGGCTTCTCGTGCAGCAGGCAGACCAGGCCGTGCCGCCCGGCGATGGATTTCATCATCTCCATCGTCAGCTGGTTGTGGTCGGCCGCGATATTGGCGGTGGAAAAGATGGGGGCCAGCTCGTGCTGGCCGGGGGCCACCTCATTGTGCTTGGTCTTGGCGGGCACGCCCAGCTTCCACAGCTCCTCCTCCAGCTCGTGCATAAAGGCGGAAACGCGGGGCTTCAGGCTGCCGAAGTAGTGGTCGTCCATCTCCTGCCCCTTGCTGGGCCGCGCGCCGAACAGCGTGCGCCCGGTGTAGACGAGGTCCGGCCGCCTGAGAAAGACGGATTTGTCGATCAGGAAATACTCCTGCTCCGGCCCCGCCGTGGGCGTGACGCGCCGGGCCGTGCTGTTGCCGAACAGGCGCAGGATGCGCAGCGCCTGGGTGTTCAGCGCCTCCATGGAGCGCAGCAGGGGAGTCTTCTTATCCAGCGCCTCGCCCGAATAGCTGCAGAAGGCGGTGGGGATGCACAGCGTGCCGTCCTTGATGAAGGCGTAGGAGGTGGTGTCCCACACCGTGTAGCCGCGGGCCTCAAAGGTGGCGCGCAGGCCGCCGGAGGGAAAGCTGGAGGCGTCCGACTCGCCGCGGATCAGGGCCTTTCCCGAAAAATCCATGATGACGCCGCCCTTGCCGTCGGGCGAGAGGAAGGCGTCGTGCTTTTCGGCGGTGATGCCCGTCATGGGCTGGAACCAGTGCGTGTAGTGTGTGGCCCCGTGCTCGGTGGCCCAGTCCTTCATCGCGGAGGCCACGGTGTCGGAGATATCGGGCGGCAGGGATGCGCCCTGCATCATGGTGCGCTTGAGCGACAGGTAGACATCCCTGGGCAGCTTTTTCTGCATCACCTCATCGTTGAACACCAGGCTGCCGAACAGAGCGGGCACATCCTTCATGATCTCACACTCCTTGTGTAAAACAAAAGCCGCCGCAGACCCAAGGTCCACAGCGCCCTTGCTGTTTCTGGCGGTCATGATAGACCGAAAGAGACAGGCTGTCAAGACGAAAATGAAAGTCCGGCCCCGGAAACATGCGTTTTTCGGACGCCGGGCCCTGACACGCGCAGGCTCGCTTCTTTGAGCGGAATTGCTTTGAACTTCAAAATATCGTGATTGCAAAACTGAACAAAGTAGTCTATTATGTTCGATAATCTGGACGGAGGAGGGGATCGTATGGCGGTCGTCTGGGTCACGGGCGCTTCCAGCGGGCTGGGACGGTACACCGCCGAGGCCCTTCTTGCCGACGGATGGCTGGTGGTGGGCGGCGCGCGCAGCTTTCAGGATGAGGAGAAGGACGGCATGCACCGCCTGCATCTGGATGTGAGCGACGGCGGGAGCGTGCGGCGCTTCGCGGACGAGGCCTGTGCCCGCTTCGGCGCGCCGGACGCGCTGGTGAACGCCGCGGGCGTGCTGTGCATCGGCGCCTGCGAGGATTACAGCGAGGAAGAGCTGCGCCGGGTGATGGAGATCAACTTTTTCGGCACGGCGCGCATGGTGAAGGCCGCGCTGCCGCTGATGCGGGAGAAGGGCCGCGGGCGCGTGGTGAACTTTTCTTCCATCAACGGGCTGCTGGCCGTGCCCTTTCAGGGGGCCTACACCGCCAGCAAGCACGCCGTCGAGGGCTACAGCGAGGCCCTGCGCATGGAGCTTTTGCCGCAGGGCGTCGAGGTGATGCTGGTGGAGCCGGGCGACCACCGCGGCGGCTCCCGGGCCTACCGCCCGCTGAGCGCGGGCTGCGCCCCCTGCTACGAGGAGAGCAGGCGGCGGGCGGCCGCGCGCATCGCGCGCGATGAGGACGGCGGGGCCTACCCCGCCAGGCTGGGGCGCAGGGTGGCCGCCGCGCTGCGGCAAAAGAGGCTGCCGCTGCGCCTGCGCGTGGCCCAGCTGCCCCAGCACGGCGCCGTGTTTCTGCACGACCTGCTGCCCGGCGGGCTGTTCACACGGCTTGTGTCGCGCTACTACGGTGTCCGCGGACCCGGCGGGGCCGGCAAGAGACAATAAAGAGGAGGGCTTTCATGCCTCAGATCGATATTCCCGCGCGCAGCGCCAGGCTGCGGCAGGCGATGACGCTGGAAAACCTGTATGCCGTCACGACCGAGGACCGCGGGGCGGTGGCCTCGCGCTGGCTGGAGGACGGCCGGGAGATGCAGCTGAGCTACGCGGAGTATGACGGGCTGGTGCGCGATGCCGGGGCCTACCTGCGGGCCGTGATCGGCGCGGAGAGGGAGGGCCGCTTCGTGGCCATCCAGATGGAGACGGGGCACCGCTGGTTTTCCACCTTCTGGGGCCTGATCGCGGCGGGCTACCAGGCCCTGCTGCTGGACCCGCAGCTGAGCGACGAGATGACCGCCTACATGCTGCAGCAGTCTGGCGCGGCGGCCCTGATCACGGCAAAGGCGCGCCTGCTGCCCGCCGGCATCAGGCAGGTGCTGCACAGCGAGCTGTTTGCGGCCGAGGGGCACGAAGGCTTCACGCCCCGCTTTGCCGGGCGGGTGGCGCTGTGCACCAGCGGCACCACGGCCACCAGCCGCATCTTCGTCTACGATGAGGAGGCCATCTGCCAGCAGGTGCTCAACAGCGAGCTTCTGTACAAGGCCAACCGCCGCATCATATCGGGCGAGAGGGAGCGCTCGCTCTCCTTTCTGCCCTATCATCACGTGTTCGGTTTCATGGTCAATCTTCTGTGGTGCAATTTCGTGGGCTATGAGTCCGTCTTTCTCAGGGACCGCGCGCCCGAGACCATCCTCTCCACCGCGCGCCGCTTCAGGGTCACCTTCCTGTGCGCGGTGCCGCTGCTGGCCAACAACCTGTCCGTGTCGCTGTCCAAAAAGGCGGCGCTGGAGGGAAAGCGCAGGTACGCGGCCTTCAGGCTGGCGCGCCGCCTGAGCCTGACGCTGCAGAGCGTGAGCCCCGAGCTGGGCATGGATTTCGCGCGCAGGGTGCTGTTTAAGGACGTGCTCTCAAGGCTGCTGGGGCCGGACCTGCGCTGCATCATCCTGGGCGGCAGCCACACGCCCGAGGAGCACATGCGCACCATCTCCGCCCTGGGCTACTACACGGTGTCGGGCTTTGGCATGACCGAGACGGCTATCACCTCGGTGGAAACGGCCATGAAGCTGAAGACCCGCACCTCCGGCTCCGTGGGCAGGCCGCTTGAAAGCGCCGAGTACCGCGTGCAGTCGGACGGCAAGCGCTCCGGCTGCGGCGAGATGTATATCCGCGGCAGATCCGTGCACACGGGCCGCCTGAAGGACGGGCAGCTGATCGGGCCGGATCTGGACGCCGAGGGCTGGTACAAGACGGGCGACGTGGTGCGGCTTGAAAAGGGCATGCGCATGTATGTCGAGGGCCGCAGCAAGGACGTGATCATCAACGAGTCGGGCGAGAACGTGTACCCCGACGAGATCGAGGACAGCTTCGGCGTGCTTTCGGGCGTGGATCAGTACAGCGTGCTGGGCATCCGCAACACGGGCGTCAGCCGCATCAACCGCCTGAAGCGCCGCCGCCACATGAACCCGGATTACGAGGACATCACGCTGGTGCTCAGCGTGGGCGACCGCTACCGCGACGACGCCTTTTTGAGCGATCTGATGCGCCAGGTGGCGGCGATCAACAACCGCCTGCCCACCCTCAAGCGCGTTACCCGCGTGCTGGCCACGCCGGACCGCTTTCAGACCGCCGCCGGCATCAAGGTGAAGCGCCTGGCACTGAAGGACGCCGTCGAGCACGAGAAGATGGCCTACCGCGACCTGGACCTGAAGACGGGCGCGGCCCCCCTGCACGAGACCAAGCCAATCGTCAACGAGGAGCAGAAGCCCAAGGGGCTGCAGAACGAAGAGATCCGCCAGAAGGTGCGGCAGGTCTATGCCGACACGCTGCAGATCGCGCTCGAGACGCTGAGCGACACGGCCCACTTCATCGACGACCTGGGCGGCGACAGCCTGCAGGTGCTGAGCCTCTCGCTGAAGGTGGAGGAGATCTTCTCCGTGCTGATCCCGGTGGAGGAGTATCCCCTGTGCACCACGGTGGACGGGCTGACCGCGCTGCTGGAGGAAAAACTGGGGCAGGCCCCGGCCAGGGCGGCCGGGCAGGAAACGGGCCGGGTGGAGCCGATCACGGAATTCAGCAAGTCGCCCGAGGCGGTCGCCTTCGCGGCGCGCATGGCATCCCTGATGGGCGAGGGGGCCGAAAACCCCTACTTTGTGGTGCACGATTCGCCCTTGTCCGATACCAGCCTGATGGACGGCGAGCGCGTGCTCAACTTCGGCAGCTACAACTACGCGGGCATGAGCGGCCGCAGGGAGACCCGCGAGGCCGCCAAGGCCGCCATCGACAAATACGGCACCTCCGCCTCCGGCAGCCGCCTGCTGGCCGGCGAAAAGAGCCTGAACCTGGAGCTTGAAAAGGAGCTGGCCGAGTGGAAGCACGCCGAGGACGCGCTGGTGCTGGTGGGCGGACACTCCACCAACGTGACCTTTGTGGGCAATTTCTGCGGCAAGGGCGATCTGATCGTCTACGACGCGCTGGCCCACAACTCCATCAACCAGGGCTGCCGTCTGAGCGAGGCCACGGTGAAGCCCTTCCCGCACAACGATGTGGCGGCGCTTGAGAGCATCCTTAAAAACCAGAGGGACAGGTTCGCCAAGGTGCTGATCGCCATCGAGGGCGCCTACAGCATGGACGGCGACATCGCCCCGGTGCCCGAGTTCGTGGCGGTGAAAAAGAAGTACGGCTGCTTCCTGATGGTGGACGAGGCGCATTCCGCCTGCGTGATCGGCAAGACCGGCGGCGGCGTGGACGAGTACTTCGGGCTGGATCCCAACGACGTAGATATCAAGATGGGCACGCTGTCCAAGGGGCTGGGCACCTGCGGGGGCTATCTGGCCGGCCGCCGGGAGATCATCGAGTACCTGCGCTACAACCTGCCGGGCTTCGTCTTTTCCGTGGGCATCTCTCCGCCCCTGGCCGCCGCCACGCTGGAGGCCATCCGCCTGCTGCGGCGCGACCCCTCCATCATGGAGAGGCTCTCGCGCAACATCGACTGCTTTGTCTCCGAGGCCCACAGGCGGGGAATGAACACCTGCCTGGCCGGGAAGACCGCCATCATCCCCATCATGGTGGGGAAGGATGAGGACGCCTTCCTGCTGAGCAACATGCTGCGCCGCAAGGGCGTGTTCGTGCCCCCAGCCGTCTACCCCGCCGTGCCGCGCGGCAAGGCGAGGCTGCGCTTCTGCGTGATCGCCGACCACCGCGAGGAGCAGATCGTAGAGGCCCTGGACAAGCTGCAGGAGGCCGCGGAGGAGGCCGGGATCAGGCTGCCGGCGTAAGACACTCACTCGGTTCACGGGCGGCAACGATCGCCGAACAACAAAAAAGAGGAGCCTTGCGCTTCTCTTTTTTCTATCATTTATGGAATTGAAACATAAAAGGAAGGGGCGGCCGGTACGGCGTCTACAAAATCTTTTCCATCCTCACGGCAGGCAGCTCGCCTGAGGGCAGGTGCGCGGAGCAGCGCCCGCTCTCCTCAAAGCCCAGGCTCTTCCAGAACGCGAGAGCCCCCCGGTTTTCTTCGATCACGCTCAGGCGCAGGCGCCTGCAGCCCGTCTCGCGCAGCATCTCCTCGATCTCCTGCATCCAGGCCCGCCCCCTGCCCTGCCTGTGCAGGCGGCCGTGCACCATGAACAGGCCGATGAAGGCCTCGCCGGGCTTGGGATAGTCACCTATCAGGTCGATCAGCCCGTCGCCGCCGTCGATCAGGCGGTAGAGCTTCTGCCCGGGCACCGCGTCCGGCGGCAGGGCCGCGCGGTCGCTCTCGATGTCCTGCAGCGTCGGGGACGGATTGCCGATCAGGGAGAAATAACCGGGATTGGACAGGTAGACATCGAGCGCCGATCCGGCTGCCTCCCGCGAGTCAACAGGGCTGAGCCTCATTGCCCTTCTCCCTCAGCCATGGCGGCCAGCGCGGCCGCGCCGAGGATGCCGGCGTCGTTTTGAAAGCTGGCGGAAACGATCCGCGTGAAGGGGTTGAAGGTGTTGAAGGCGCTGGTCTGCGACACGCCGGCGCGGATGGCGTCGATCACGATGCCGCCGGCGTTGGACAGGCCGCCGCCGATGGCGATGATCTCGGGCGCGAAGATCATCATCAGCGAGCTGAGGCCGATGACCACTTCGTGCACGTAATTGTTCCATATGTCCAGCATGCGGCCTGCGCGCACGTTGCTCATCACCTCGCGCACGCTCATGCCGCCCGCGGCCTCACGCAGCTTGCTGGCGGCGGCGTACATCTCCCAGCAGCCCAGCTGGCCGCAGCTGCAGGGGCGGCCGTCGGCGTGGGTGATCATGTGGCCGATCTCGCCGTGCAGGCCCATGTAGCCCCTGGCGGGGGAACCGCTGATGATGAGGCCGCCGCCGATGCCGGTGCCCAGTGTGATCAGGATGCCCGTCTGGCAGCTTTTGAGCGAGCCGTAGAGGTGCTCGGCCGCCAGGGCGCACATGGCGTCGTTTTCCATGGGCACGGCGCGGCGGAACTGCTCGTAGAGCAGGGCCCCCAGCGGTGCCGCCACCCAACCCAGCTGGCTGGCCGTGACGCGGCCCTGGCTGTCCATCGAGCCCGCGCAGGAGATGCCTACGCGCGCCCCGGGAAAGCGCCTGAGCGCCACGCCCACCATGCCGCTGATGGTCTGCGCCATCACAAGGGGGTCGCGGGGCGACTGACGCTTGTCGCGGTAAATGATGCCGGTGCCGTCCTGCACACAGCCCAGTTTGACGGTGGTACCGCCTATATCGACCCCAATTGCGTACATGCTTCACCTCGATATTTTGCTTGTTTCCATGTTACCATAAAGGCGCGCGCTTCACAATTGAAAAGAGGAAAACAGGTATCTAGATGATTGACAAACCCCTTGGGAGGTGAAGGAGGGCCTCGGCCCTCCTTCCTTAGTCCGCCGCAGCGGTCTCAATTCGCAACGGTCAAGCGTTTCACACCGCAAGCGGTGTTTGCGCTTTCCCTTGCTCATTGGGCTGCCGTCTCGCTTGCTCCCGCACGGCGGGCGCTCGCCTCTGCCCATGT
>DBQV01000050.1 GCA_002305755.1 Christensenella sp. UBA1385
ATTGTAACGGAGTCCCAGTGGCTTGCACATTTTACTTCGGGCTTTCTCACAAGTTGCGAACTCCAGTGCACTCTATCCTCATCACCAAGGATATCAAATCGCTTTTCTGATGATCCATGCATCTCTTGGAGAAGATTTAGTATCACAAGAGAAACCAGAGCGTCAACAACCGCATTGACATATGAGGCTTGAACTGATAAAGTAAATGAACAGTTACTTATGGAGGCTCCGTGAATGATCAAATGGACAGAGAATAGATTGCAGGACCTGTTGTGTACTCCTCCTTTGCGTTTGATAGAGGATGTTGCCGCTTTGGATGGGGACTTCATTGTACTCGGTGCGTCGGGGAAAATGGGGCCTTCGCTGTGCGCCTTGCTCAAGCACGCGGTTGACGCGGCAGGAACAAAGGCCAGGGTCATTGCCGCCGCCCGGTTTACAGACGCCAGCTCCATGGAGCAGCTGACTGCTATGGGCATCAACTGTGTGCAGTGCAGCTTTGAAAATGAGGCGGCGGTAGGCGAGTTGCCGGCCGCGAAAAATGTTTTGTTTTTAATCGGGCGGAAGTTCGGCACATTCGGCACAGAGCATCTGACCTGGCACACGAATACGTACGTGCCGGCCCTTGTCGCGAATCGCTACGCTTCTTCCCGGATCGTAGCTTTCTCATCGGGAAACATCTATCCTCTGGTTCCCCTGGCGTCGGGCGGCTGCGATGAATCGGTGCCGCCGCAGCCGCTTGGGGAATACGCGATGAGCTGCCTGGCAAGGGAAAGAGTGTTTGAACACTATTCCTTTCTCTATGGGTTCCCCCTCACGATTTACCGGTTAAACTTCGCGGTCGACCTGCGTTATGGCGTGCTTTATGATATCGCCGAAAAGGTGAGCAAGGGCGAAGCCATCTCGCTGAATACTCCCAGCTTCAACATTCTCTGGCAGGGTAGTGCCAATGAGTATGCCATTCGCTGTCTGTGTCACGGAAGAGCGGGGGGGCGGGTGATCAATGTCACGGGACCGGAAACCTTGTCAGTGCGCAAAACAGCTCTCAGGATAGGACAGATTTTGGGCAAGGTTCCTGTTTTCTCGGGCGAGGAAACGGGAAGCGCCTACCTGTCCGATGCCGGGCTGGCCATGCATCTGTTCGGATACCCGCAGGTGCCTGCGGACACGCTGATCCGCTGGCAGGCCCAGTGGATCCTGGATGGCGGGAAAGGTTTGGGCAAACAAACACACTTTGAGGTGCGGGATGGAAAATATTAGTCGTCAGAGTCTGCCAAAAACACCGCTCGAGCGCTTTCATTACGGCACAGTTATCCCCGCGATCCCGCTGGCGCTGACCGAAAGCAGAGCCTTTGATCCCGCTGCGCAACGCAGGCTCATTCGCTACTATTTGGAAGCCGGAGCAGGCGGCATCGCGGCAGCGGTGCATACTACACAGTTCAGGATCCATGATGATCCGGAGCAGTGGCTGCAGCCGCTGCTCAGCCTCACCATGGAGGAAATGCTGACCTATCAGAACGAGACGGAAACGCCCATTGTCAAAATCTGCGGTGTCTGCGGCAACACGCGGCAGGCCGTTTCCGAGGCCCGCATGGCCCGGGAGATGGGGTTTGATCTTGCTCTGCTTGCGAACTACGGAGTACAGGACAGATCGGAGCCCGCTTTGTTGGACCGCATGTCGGCGGTGGCTGAGGAGATCCCCGTCGTTGCTTTCTATATGCAGGAAGCGGTGGGCGGCATACGCTTGTCCGCTGACTTCTGGTCTTCCGTCTGCGCTATCCCACAGGTGAAGGGCATCAAGTGCGCACCTTTTGACCGATATCGAACGCTTGAGCTCGTCAGGGCCTGCGCTCTTTCGCCGCGCGCGGATGAGATCGCGCTGTATACCGGCAATGATGACAACATTGTTCCGGACCTGCTGACAAACTTTCGTTTTCAGCGGGAGGACGGCAGCACGGCGGAAAAGCGCTTTGTGGGAGGCCTGCTGGGACATTGGTCCGTATGGACAAAAGCGGTTTGTGACCTGTATGATAGCTTGAGGCACGGTACGCGCAACGCAGTCGAACTGCTCACCATTGGCGCGCAGATCACGGATGCAAACGCGGCGATCTTTGACGCCGCGGGCGGATTCTCCGGATGCATTCCCGGCGTGCATGAGGTGCTGCGCAGGCAGGGCCTGCTTGAGACGAATCTTTGCCTTGATCCTCAAGAAACGCTCTCGCCCGGGCAAGCTCAAGCGCTGGACAAGATCCGCACGATCTATCCGGCGCTGAACGATGATGCCTTCGTAAAGGAGTTTTTGGTGCGATATGAGGAACGCCGAAAAAACCAAGGAACGGCTGCTTCAGGCTGCTGAGGCCGAGTTTTCACAGTCCGGCTTTTCCGGTGCCCGGGTGGATGTGATCTGCCGCGAGGCGAATGTTAACAAGCGCATGGTCTATGCCTATTTTGGCAGTAAGGAAAAGCTTTATACAGCCGTTCTTCACAACCTGTACCAGCGTCTTGCCCATCGCGAAACCGCTTTGCTGGAAGAATATCAAAACAGCGAGGATACTGAGCGGGTCATCGAGGCCATCATCGCGGACAATTTTCAGTTTCTGAAGGATAACCCAAGCTTCGTGCGTATGCTGATGCGGGAGAATCTCGATCAGATCGCCGATCTGAGCGTGGCGATGTTTGAAAAAACCAACGCTATGAATCTTCTGAGGAGAGCCATCGAGCGGGGCATGGCAAGCGGACAGCTGAAAGCGGATCTGGATGTCGATCAGGTGTTGCTGACATTAACCACCCTGTGTTTTTCCTATTTTTCCAATATCCACAGTATGTCGATCCTGATGAAGACGGACTTCACCAGCGACGAGCAAATTGAAAAACGCGAACGCGTACTGACGCAGATGATGCTTTCCTACCTGAGAAAGCAAGAGGAGCAGAGGTCATGATCGATGCGCACAACCATGCGGATTGGCTGGGTCACGATCTTTCAAGAACGCTGGCCAACATGGATAAATTCGGTATCAACCGCGCCTGGGTGCTGACGTGGGAATCACCGCTTCGGGAATACTCTCCCGCCAGTTTCTCCCGGATCAATGTAGATCATGAACGAGATGGCGGGCCCGTTTCCTTCGCCCGGTGCCTCTCGTACAAGCAGCAAGCAAAAGACCGTTTTGTGCTGGGCTTTTGTCCCGATCCCCGCGTGCCCGGCGCGCTGGATCGCCTGCGCAGCGCAATCGACCTGTACGGCGTGCAGGTATGCGGCGAGTGGAAGTTCCGCATGACCTTTGACAATCCGGATGCCATTCGGCTTTTCCGATTTGCCGGGGACAATGGCCTGCCGGTAGTGCTCCACCTGGAGTATCCTCTGCCAACGCAGGGAAGCTATCCTTACCCTGACTATTGGTATGGCGGAAGCATGGAGGCATTGGACAGAGCGGCTGCGCTTTGCCCGGATACGATACTGATCGGCCACGCCCCCGGTTTTTGGGCGCATATCTCCGGGGATGACGCCTATCAGACACAGGCCTATCCCAAAGGAAGCGTAGCTCCCGGTGGATTGGTGCAGAAAATGCTGGAGAAGCATAAAAATCTGTATTGTGACCTGTCTGGCTATTCCGGGCTCAACGCTCTGCAGAGGGATAAGAGGTACGCAGAGGAATTTTTGATGACTTATCACAGCCGGATATTATTTGGCCGGGATCAATTTCATAATCAACTGAAAGAGTTCTTGGATACTTTATCTTTACCTGAGGATGTGCTGGACTGCATATGCCGCCGCAATGCGGAAAAATTGTTGGGAGAGGCGGAGTGAAAGGACAGAGTATGAAAGCAAAGCTGATGCGTATCGGCCTGTATGGTGCGTCCAGCAGCCACAGCCTTCACTTTCTGGAGACGCTGAATGCTTCCGCCGCCTTTCCGGGCATCCGGATAACGGCCATACATGGCCCGGATGACCCTACGCTTGCAGAGAATCTGGCGGAACGATTCGGGCTGCAGCTGGCGCAGGATCAGGAAGAGCTGTTCAAACAAGTGGACGCTCTTGCCATCACCATGAGGCAGGGCAGCGAGCATGAACCGATCGTCCGCGCATGCCTGCTGCTCGGTCTTCCTTTGTTTGTGGATAAACCCTTTGCCGGCAGCGTACAGGCCGCAGAGCAGCTGATCGATTTGGCCGAACGCCGGCACGCGCTTGTTTGCGGCGGCAGCAGCCTGCCTCTTCTGCTTCAGCAGCAGCATGTAGCTGACACGCTGCGCCGGGCCAGCCACCTTGTGATTGCTTTTTCAGCGTCCGAACGATCGCCTTACGGCGGTTATGCCTTCCACGGCGCGCACGCGTCCGAACTATGCGTTTCTCTGTTGGGGGCCAACTGGCATCATGTGCATGCCTTTCGCCACGGAGATGGGATAGTGGCCCAGATCAGCTATGATACCAGGCAGGCGGTGATTATCAATTCTCCAAATGAAAATCAGCTGCGCATCGCTTACAGCGGGCCCGAAGGGGCGGGCATCATCATACCCGAGATGTCCTATGAACCTCTGGCTGCCATGGAATTTGGCAAAATGCTCAAAACGAGCCAGTTGCCTCGGCCCCTGTCTTATTACTTACAATCTATGCAACTGACCGAGGAGATCCTGAATAAGCTGAAAACTCATCGATAGATCGATGAAAGATTGCCATTACAGCACCACTCCGTTTCGCACAAGCAGCGCGCGCAGGGCATCTGTATTGAGACGGTCTGTATCAATTTCTTCTCTCGCGCAAAGTGCGGCGGCCGTGCCCGCGGCTTGGCCCGTGGTCATGGCTATGGGCGTCACCCGAATTGCGGCGGCCGCCTCATGGGTTGCGGATATGCTGCGCCCGCATACAATCAGGTTGTTCACTCCGCAAGGCAGCAGGCTGCGGTAAGGGATGGTATAGGAAAGCCCTTCCCGGAGGTGGTAGGAATTCGTGTCATTGCCCACCGGGTTATGTATGTCAATGGGATATCCGCCGCGGCAGATCGCGTCCGAGAACTCAACGCCTGACAGCAGATCTTCCGCCGTTAATACGTAACGGCCCACGATACGCCCTGTTTCGCGCACGCCAATTTGCGCGCCGGTCGCCAGCAGCACCGCATCCCGGAAAGCTGGGACATGCTTCTTCAAAAATCGGAAAGCCTCCCAGGCTTGCTGCCTTCCCATTTCTTCCGCAAGCGATAATTCGGCAGGGTTGGTGCCATCCATTTTGATCACACGGGTCATGTTCAGGATGACCTCGTTTTTATTGGGTGTTTCAAAAAACAGCACTGTCTCCCGGTCGAAGCTGATCTCTCCAGTCCTCCGGGCTTCCTCCAATTCACGCTCATAGCCCGCGACGGACAGTCTGCTGGCCCGCTCCAGTGAGCTTCTGTCCTTGATGCGAAAATTTGAACTCTGTCGCCCGTTTGCTGACGGCATTGGTTCCAAGCAGTGTTACGCAGGAAATCACGGATTCGAACAGACCAACGGCCGCCCCGTAGCTGTAATTGCGCTCCAGCATCCCCTTGCGGAACACGTAGGTGGAAATGATATCCGATACGCTGTAGTTCATCGGATTGTACAGCAGCAGCGTCTTATCCGCGCCGATGCGGATGATATTGGCCGATTGCAGCACCAGCATGGTGATGATGGTTGGCATGATGGAAGGCAGCGTGATGCTGACGATCATCCGCATCCGGCCAGCACCATCAATAGTGGCAGCCTCATACAGCTGCGGATCAATGCCGGAGAGCGCAGCCAGATAAATGATGGCCCCCGATCCAAGCGACGACCAGATGCCGGAGGCAATGTAAATGGTACGATACCACTCAGGGCGAGTCATAAAGTAGATGGGCTGACCGCCCAGCGCCGCGATCACCTTGTTGATGATCCCGCTTCGCAGCGAGAA
>DBQV01000016.1 GCA_002305755.1 Christensenella sp. UBA1385
GCGTCGACCATCTTCCCCGATTTTGTCGGCCACACCATCGCCGTGCACGATGGCAAGAAGCATGTGCCGGTCTATATCACCGAGGATATGGTCGGCCACAAGCTGGGTGAGTTTGCCCCCACCCGCACCTTCCGCGGCCATGCCGGCGAAAAAGCGACTGTCCGCAAATAAGAGGAAAGGAGTACCCAAACATGGCATCCAATACCCGTAATAAAGGGGAAAAGCGCGCCCAGGAACGGGACAAGCGTCCTCAGGCGCACGTCAAGCATGTGCGCGTCTCCTCCCGCAAGGCCAAGCAGGTCATCGACCTGATCCGCGGCAAGAATGTGGACGAAGCGCTGGCCATCCTGCAGTTCACCCCCAAGGCCACCTCTCCCATCGTGATCAAGCTGCTCAACAGCGCGATCGCCAACGCTGTCAACAACCAGGAGCTGGACCGCGGTTCGCTCTATGTCGCTGAGATCTACGCCAACCCGGGCCCCACGCTGAAGCGATACGTAGCCCGCAGCCGCGGCAGCGCCTCACCGATGCTCAGACGCACCAGCCACATCAGCGTTGTGTTGGATCAACGATAAGAGGGAGGATGAACAATGGGTCAGAAAGTTAACCCGCACGGCGCGCGCGTCGGCGTGATTTATGACTGGAGCACGCGCTGGTACGCGGATAAGAAGAGCTTCGCCAACAACTTGGTCGAAGACTACAAGATCCGCGAAGATCTGAAAGAAAAGTATTATGCCACCGGCATCAGCCGCGTTGACATTGAACGCAGCGCCGCCAAGATGACCATCAACCTCTATACCGGCCGTCCCGGCATGATCATCGGGCGCGGCGGCAAGGGCATCGAAGAGCTGAAGGCCTATGTGGAGAAGAAGCTGGGCCACCCGGTGAACATCAACGTGGTCGAGGTCAAGACCCCGGACAGCGACGCCCAGCTGGTGGCCGAGAACATCGCTCAGCAGCTTGAGAAGCGTATCTCCTTCCGCCGGGCCATGAAGCAGTCCATCCAGCGCGCGATGCGCGCGGGCGCCAAGGGCATGAAGGTGAAGGTATCCGGCCGTCTGGGCGGCGCCGACATTGCCCGCAGCGAGCATTATCACGAAGGTTCCATCCCCCTGCAGACCCTGCGCGCCAACATTGATTACGGCTTCGCCGAGGCGAAGACCACCTACGGCCGTCTGGGTGTGAAGGTGTGGATCTACAAGGGCCAGGTTTTGCCTCAGGCAAAGAAAACCGCCGGCCGCGTCAGCGAAGGAGGCAAGTAAACCATGTTAATGCCTAAGAGAGTGAAGCGCCGCAAGGTATTCCGCGGCCGCATGAAGGGCGCAGCCCATCGCGGCAACATGATCAGCTACGGCGATATCGGCCTGGTGGCCACCGACCCCTGCTGGGTCACCAGCCAGCAGATCGAGGCCGCCCGTATCGCCCTGACCCGCCACACCAAGCGCGGCGGTCAGGTGTGGATCAAGATCTTCCCCGACAAGCCCGTGACCAAGAAGCCCGCCGAAACGCGCATGGGCTCCGGCAAGGGCAGCCCCGAATTTTGGGTGGCAGTCGTTAAGCCCGGCCGTGTGATGTTTGAAATCGGCGGCATCGATGAAGCCGTTGCCCGTCAGGCACTGCGTCTGGCCGCCAGCAAGCTTCCCCTGCGCACCAAGATCTATACGCGTGAGCAACTTATTGAAAAAAACGGTGGTGAGAAGCAATGAAGGTGAGCGAATTTGCAGCCATGAAGCCCGAGGAACTGACCGCAGCGATCGCCGATCTCAAGAGCGAGCTTTTCAACCTGCGCTTTAAGCTGGCGACCGGTCAGCTGGAGAATACCATGCAGATTTCCGCCGTCAAGCGTGACATCGCTCGCGCCCTGACGGTCCAGACCCAGGCCGGCAAGAAAGCCGCGCAGAAGTAAGCCGTGAAAGGAGGCAATTCCATGTCAGAGCAAAGAGGACTTCGCAAGACCAGACAGGGTGTGGTCATCAGCGACAAGATGGATAAGACCATCGTCGTGGCCATCACCACCAGGGTTCGTCACCCGCTCTATGGCAAAATCGTGAAGCGCACCACCAAGCTGAAGGCGCATGATGAGGAGAATGCCTGCGGTATCGGCGATACCGTGCGCGTGATGGAGACCCGCCCGCTCAGCCATGACAAGCGCTGGCGCCTGGTCGAGATCGTCGAGAAAGCGAAGTAAAGCATGCGACCTCTCATGGGAACAGTCTTCGCCATGATGAGGAATCTATAAAGGAGGAACCACTATGATTCAGCCGCAAACGCGACTCAAGGTCGCTGACAATTCCGGCGCAAAGGAAATCATGTGCATCCGTGTTCTGGGCGGTTCGTTCCGCCGCAGCGGTTCAGTGGGCGACATCATCGTTGCCAGCGTGAAATCCGCTGCTCCGGGCGGCACCGTCAAGAAAGGCGATGTCATCAAGGCTGTGATCGTGCGCATGCACAAGTCCATGCGCCGCCCCGACGGCAGCTACATCCTCTTTGACGATAACGCGGCCGTTATCATCAAGGACGACCATCAGCCCGTCGGTACCCGCATCTTTGGGCCCGTGGCCCGCGAACTGCGCGAGAAGGATTTTATGAAGATCGTTTCTCTCGCTCCCGAAGTTCTGTAAAGGAGAATGGCGATGAAAGTACATGTGAAGACCAAGGATGAAGTCATTGTCATCTCCGGCAAGGATAAGGGTTCCAAGGGCAAGGTGATTTCCGTCAGCCCCAAGACCGGCCGAGTGACGGTGGAAGGCGTGGCGATGGTCACCAAACACCAGAAGTCCCGCGCCCAGGGCCAGCCCGGCGGCATCATCCACAAGGAAGCCGCCATTGACGCCAGCAATGTGATGCTTGTCTGCCAGAAGTGCGGCAAGCCTTCCCGCGCCGGCGTGAAGGTGGAAGACGGCAAGAAGATCCGCGTCTGCAAGAAGTGCGGCCAGCAGATTGACTAAGGAGGAGGAATAGCAAATGGCAACTCGTTTGAAGGAAAAATACCTCGCCGAAGCTGTCCCTGCTCTGCAGCAGAAGTTCGGCTACAAGAACCCCATGGAGATCCCGCGCCTGGAAAAGGTGATCATCAACATGGGCCTGGGCGATACCAAGGACAACGCCAAGGCGCTGGAAGTGGCTGTGGAAGAGCTGACCCAGATCGCCGGCCAGAAGCCCCTGGTGACCAAGGCCAAGAAATCCATCGCGAACTTCAAGCTTCGCGAGGGGATGAACATCGGCGCGAAGGTGACGCTGCGCGGCACCCGCATGGAAGAGTTTGTTGATAAGCTGATCTCCATCGCGCTGCCCCGCGTGCGCGACTTCCGCGGCGTAAGCACCAAGGCCTTCGACGGCCGCGGCAACTATGCCCTGGGCGTCCGCGAGCAGCTGATCTTCCCCGAGATCAACTATGACAAGGTGGAGAAGATCCGCGGCATGGAAATGATTTTTGTGACGACCGCCAAAACGGACGAGGAAGCGAAGGAACTGCTGAGCCTCCTGGGTATGCCGTTCGCGCAGCAGTAAGGAAGGGAGTAATCCATGGCAAAGACAAGTATGAAGATCCGGCAGAGCCGTCCTGCCAAGTTTACCACCCGCGCTTATACGCGCTGCCGTCTGTGCGGCCGTCCCCATTCGGTGCTGCGCCGCTACGGCGTGTGCCGCATCTGCTTCAGAGAATTAGCCTATAAAGGCGAGATCCCCGGCGTCCGTAAGGCCAGCTGGTGACGGAATGACGAGAAGGAGGTTCCAACATGATCGTAAATGATCCCATTGCCGATATGCTGACCCGTATCAGAAATGCGCAGGTTGCCAAGCATGATTCGGTCGTCGTTCCGGCCAGCAACGCCAAGCAGGCGATCGCGCAGATACTGCTTGACGAAGGCTACATCAAGTCTTTCGAGCGGATCGATGACGGCGTGCAGGGCCAGCTGAAGCTGACGCTCAAGTATATGAACGGCAAGCAGCAGCCCGTGATCGCCGGCCTGAAGCGCATCTCCAAGCCCGGCCTGCGTGTGTACGCCAAGTGCGAAGAGCTGCCCAAAGTGCTGGGCGGCCTGGGGGTGGCCATCGTGTCCACCTCGCGCGGCCTGATGACCGATAAGAACGCACGCAGCAACAACCTGGGCGGCGAAGTGCTGGCCTATATCTGGTAACCGACTGACGCATTGGAGGTAGAAGTATGTCTCGTATCGGAAGACTTCCGATTCCGGTTCCTGCCGGCGTGTCGGTGACGGTCGACGACCGCAACACGGTGGTGGTCAAGGGCCCTAAAGGCACACTGTCCCAGCAGGTGAACCCGGATATTAAAGTAACTCAGCAGGGCGCGGAGCTCGTTCTTGAGCGCCCCACCGACAGCAAGCCCCACAAGGCCATGCACGGTCTGTACCGCGCGCTGCTTCATAACATGGTGGTTGGCGTGACCTCCGGCTTTGAAAAATCCCTCGAGCTGGTCGGCACCGGTTACCGCGCCAGCGCTGAGGGCGGAAAGCTGACCCTGAACGTCGGCTACTCGCACCCCGTGGTGTTCGAAGCACCCGCCAATATCACCTTTGAGACCCCCGCCCCCACCCAGATCGTGGTCAAGGGCATCGACAAGCAGGTCGTCGGCAGCCTGGCCGCGGATATCCGCGGAACCCGCCCGCCGGAGCCCTACCTTGGCAAGGGCGTGAAGTACAAGGGTGAGCACATCCGCCGCAAGGAAGGCAAGGCCGGTAAGTAATCGAAAGGGAGTGAACGCATATGTTCAAAAAGCGTGACAGAAACGAAGTACGCGTAATCAGGCATGCACGTGTCCGCAAAAAGATCAGCGGCACGCCCGAGATGCCGCGCCTGTGCGTCTATCGCAGCAATGCGAATATCTATGCCCAGATCATCGACGACACCAAGGGCATGACCCTGGCGCAGGCCTCCACCATGGATGCTTCCGTCAAGGGCCAGTTTGATGACATGAACAAGACCGCCGCCGCCAAGGCGATCGGCAAGCTCATCGGTGAGCGCGCCGTTGCCGCCGGCATCGAAAAGGTTGTCTTTGACCGCAGCGGCTATCTGTACACCGGCCGTGTCGCTTCTCTGGCAGAGGGTGCCCGTGAAGCCGGGCTCAAGTTCTAAGTGAAGGAGAAGGAAGGCATGCAACGCAGAGAAGAACAGTCTGAGTTCAAAGAGAAACTGGTTGCCGTTAACCGCGTCGTGAAGACGGTTAAGGGCGGCCGCAACTTCCGCTTTTCCGCTCTGATGGTCGTTGGCGACGGCGCTGGCCGTGTCGGCGCCGGCATGGGCAAGGCGGCGGAGATCCCGGAGGCGATCCGCAAGGGCGTGGAAGACGCCAAGAAGAACATGATCAATGTGCCGATCGTTGGCACCACCATCCCTCACCAGACGACGGGATACTTTGGCACCAGCAAGGTGCTGATGCTGCCCGCCGAGGAAGGCGCTGGCGTCATCGCCGGCGGCGCTGCCCGCGCCGTGCTGGATCTGGCAGGCGTGAAGGATATCCGCGCCAAGTCCTTCGGCACGTCCAACCCCATCAACACCGTCAAGGCGACCATGGAAGGCCTCAAGCAGCTTCGCTCGGCCGAGCAGGTGGCCAAGATGCGCGGCAAGACGGTCGAAGAGATCGTGGGCTGAGGAGGGCAAGATGAAGCTACAGATTACACTGACCAAGTCCCCGATTGCCTGCCTGCAAAAGCAGATCGATACCGTGAAGGCCCTGGGTCTTCACAAGGTTGGCCAGACGGTGGTCAAGGAAGACAATGCTGCGGTGCGTGGGCAGATCTTCCGCGTTCAGCACATGGTCAAAGTGGAAGAAATCAAGGATTAAGGAGGACGGCCTGATGAAACTGCACGAGTTGAAACCGGCATTCGGTTCCACGACTGCTCCGAAGCGCCTTGGCCGAGGCGTAGGTTCCGGGCTTGGCAAGACCTCTGGCAAGGGTCACAAAGGCGCCAAGGCCCGCTCCGGCGGCGGGAAAGCCCCCGGATTTGAAGGCGGCCAGATGCCCTTGTATCGCCGTATCCCCAAGAGCGGGTTCACCAATGTGTTCCGCAAGGAGTACGCCACGGTGAATCTCTCCGCGCTCAACTGCTTTGAGGACGGCACCACGGTCACCGTCAAGCTGCTCAAGGATCAGGGCCTGGTAAAGCAGGTGAAGGACGGGGTTAAGGTGCTGGGCGGCGGTGAACTGACACGAAAGCTGACTGTGCAAGTGGATCGCTTTACCGCCTCCGCGAAAGAAAAGATCGAGGCGCTCGGCGGGAAAGCCGAGGTGATCTGAGATGTGGGAGACGCTGCGTAACGCATGGAAAGTTCCTGAGCTGCGCAAAAAGCTTCTGTACACGCTGATGATGCTGGTGATCTACCGCCTCGTCAGCGTGGTGCCGGTCCCCGGCATCAACGCCTCCGTGGTGCAGGAGGTCTCTAAGCAGTTTGATATGCTTGGCCTGGTCAATATGATGACCGGTAACTCCTTCAGCCAGATGACCATCATGGCGATGGGCATCACGCCCTACATCAACGCCAGCATCATCATCCAGCTGCTGCAGATCGCCATCCCGGCGCTGGAGCGGCTGGCCAAGGAAGGCGGCGAGGAGGGCAAGGCCAAGCTGAACCGCATCACCCGTTATTCCACCATCGTGCTGGCCGCGCTCCAGGCAATCGGCATCATCGCCGGCCTCAACAGCGCGACCACGCAGGGCGGCGAGCGCGTTCTGATGTCCAGCTACAACAACTTCTGGGGGCTGCTCTCCATCGGCATTATCATGGCCGGCGGTACGGCCCTGGCCATGTGGATCGGCGAGAGGGTGACCGCCAACGGCATCGGCAACGGCATCTCCCTGCTGATCTTCGCGGGCATCATCTCCAACCTGTTCAACGGCATGCTGCTGGCCTTTACCGACGCTTTGGGCCTGACCAATTACACGGCCACCGGCAACCCTGTTGTCAACTTCCTGATCCTCATCGTGACTGCCCTGGTGATCATCACCGTCGTCACCTTTGTGGATCTGGGCGAGCGCAGGATCCCCGTTCAGTATGCCAAGCGCGTCGTGGGCCGCAAGATGTACGGCGGTCAGAGCACGCACATCCCGCTGAAAGTCGTTTCGGTCGGCGTGCTGCCCCTGATTTTCGCCTACAGCTTCATGGCCTTCCCCGGCACCATCATTTCCATGTTCGGCACTTCCAGCGGCGCATACAAATGGTGGAACACCTACATGAATCAGCAGGCGCCGCTGTATCTGATCGTCACCGCTCTGCTGATCGTGGCCTTCAGCTACTTCTACTCTTCCATCAGCTTCAATCCGCAGGATATCGCCAAGAACATCCAGCAGCAGGGCGGCAACATCCCCGGCATCCGCTCGGGCAAGAACACCGTGGACTATCTGGCGCGCACCACAAACAGGCTGACCCTGTTCGCCGCCATCTTCCTCGCCGTGCTCGCTACCATCCCCTCGCTGCTGTACATCTGGCAGAGCGTACAGATCCCCTTTGCGGCTTCTTCCGTGCTGATCGCGGTATCCGTCGCGCTGGAAACCGTACGCCAGATCGAGGCGAACCTGGTCATGCGCAACTACAAGGGTTTCCTGTAAGAAGCAGGGGGACCGAACGGACTGTGATTTCCCCCTCTGCCCTTCGGGGCAGGGGGTGGAAATTTGAGGTGAACACATGAATTTGATTTTCTTAGGCCCTCCCGGTGCGGGCAAGGGCACACACGCTGTCAGGCTGGCCCAGCAGCTGAACATCCCCCAGATCTCGACGGGCGATATGCTGCGCGGCCACGTGAAGGCGCAGACCCGGCTTGGGCTGGAAGCCAAGAAGTACATGGACGCGGGCGAGCTGGTGCCCGATGATGTGATCATCGGCATGGTGAAGGAACGCCTGCAGGAGCCTGACTGCGCGGGCGGCTACATCTTTGACGGCTTTCCCCGCACGGTCGCTCAGGCCGAAGCGCTGAGCGAGTTTGCGAAGATCGACGCCGTGCTCAATCTGATCGTGTCCGATCAGGTGATCATCGACAGGCTGAGCGGCCGCCGCGTCTGTCCGGATTGTAACGGCACCTTTCATATCAAGCATCTGGAAAACGCTTCCGTCTGCCCCAACTGCGGCGGCAAGCTGGTGATCCGCAAGGACGATGAGCCCGAAACCGTGCTCAACCGGCTGAATGTCTACCGCAGACAGACCGAGCCGCTGATCGACTACTACCGGCAAAAGGGCCTGCTGCGCGACGCTAACGGCGAGGGCAGCGTGGATGCCAACTATGCCGAGGTGCTTGAGGCGCTCGGCATTCGATGATCACACTGAAGAATCCGGCTCAGATCGCCAAAATGCGTTCGGCCGGCCATCTGCTGTACGACGTGCTGGAGAGCATCCGTGAGGTCATCAAGGCGGGGGAAAGCACCGCCGCCATCGATGTCTATGCGGAGGAGAAGATCAGGCGCGCCGGCGCGATCCCTTCGTTTCTCAATTACCAGGGATATCCCAAGTCCATCTGCGCGTCGATCGACGATGAGGTGGTTCATGGCATCCCCAGCGACGGTGCCATCCTGAAGGAAGGCAGCATTCTGTCGGTCGACTGCGGCCTGATCCTGGACGGCTGGCAGGCGGACAGCGCCTTTACCGTGGGCATTGGCAGGATCAGCCCCGAGAAGGAGGCTCTGATCCGCGTGACGGAGGAATGCTTCTTTCTGGGCGCGGCGGCCGCCATCCAAGGCAACCGCTTGGGTGATGTGGGCAACGCCGTACAGAAGCACGCGGAAGCGCATGGCTACGGCGTGGTGAGGGAGCTCACCGGTCACGGCATCGGCCGCAGCATGCATGAGGATCCCTCGGTGCCCAACTACGGTCTTCCGGGGCATGGTGGCAGGCTGAAGAGCGGCATGGTGATCGCCATCGAGCCCATGATCACGCTGGGCAGCTACCATGTGATGGAGATGGACGACGGCTGGACCATCAAAACGGTGGACGGCTCCGCCTGCTCGCACTACGAGCATACGGTGGCTATCACGGAGAACGGGCCCGAACTGCTCACTTTGCCCGGCTATCGTTTTCCGGGCTGAGGGAGGCAGATTTTGAAAGCACCTCTGCGTGAAGGAATCGTGGCTGTTTCACAAAAAGGTCGTGACAAGGGCCGTTCCTTTATGATATTATATCAGTTGGACGCTGATTTCGTGCTGATTGCCGACGGTAGCACCCGGAAGCTGCAAAATCCCAAGAAAAAGCGCCGTAAGCACCTTCTGTCAACAAGCGGAGAGTTTCCGCTTCTGGCAGAGAAGTACCAAAAGGGAAAACTGACGGACAGCGAGCTGCGCAAGGCGCTGCAGGCGCTGGCGGAGGAAGGTCCCGAGGCAGCCGATAAGGAGGGCTCAGTGTTTGGCCAAAAGTGATGTCATTGAAATCGAAGGGAAAGTAGTCGATGCATTGCCCAATGCAATGTTCCTGGTCGAGCTGCCCAACGGGCACCAGATCATGGCGCATATCTCCGGCAAGATGCGCATGAACTTTATCCGCATCTACCCGGGCGACAAGGTTACCATCGAACTGTCACCTTATGACCTGACCCGCGGCAGAATTACCTGGCGCAGCAAATCGTAATCTTCGCTGCCTTCCGGCAGCCTATTTGAGGAGGTTAATTCCATGAAAGTTCGTCCCTCAGTCAAGCCCATGTGCGAGAAGTGCAAGGTCATCAAGCGCAAAGGCAATGTGATGATCATTTGTGAGAATCCCAAGCACAAGCAGAAGCAGGGCTAAATCAAACAAGTGATAAGCTGCGCGGGCGGCTGCCTCCTGCCATGCAGGGGGACCGCGTGGTCAATCATATAGACCGTCCCCGNNAGATGGCACGTATAGCGGGCGTTGACCTGCCGAATGAGAAGCGCGTAGAGATCGGGCTTACCTACATCTTTGGTATCGGCCTGAAAACTTCACAGACAATCCTGGCCGATACTGAGATCGATCCCAACACCCGTGTGAAGGATCTTTCCGAGAACGACATCAGCAAGCTGCGTGATTATATTGAGCATCATGTCAAGGTCGAAGGCGACCTTCGCCGTGAAATCTCGATGAATATCAAGCGCCTGGTGGAGATTGGCTGCTATCGCGGTGTGCGTCACCGCCGCGGCCTGCCTGTCAGAGGGCAGAACACCAAGCAGAATGCAAGGACCCGCAAGGGCCCCAAGAAGCAGGTAGCCGGCAAGAAGAAGGCCGCTACAAAGTAAGCGTTTGATGTGGTAGGCTGCACCGCCTACGGAAGGAGATTCTATGGCACCCAAGGCATCGCTTAAAAAGGTATCGCGCAAGCGCCGCGAGAAGAAGCTCGTTGAGCGCGGCGTTGTGCATATCCGTTCTTCGTTCAACAATACCATCGTCACGATCACCGATGTGGCCGGCAACGCGCTCAGCTGGGCTTCCGCCGGCGGCATGGGTTTCCGTGGCAACAAGAAATCCACCCCCTTTGCAGCCCAGATGGCAGCCGAGACCGCGGCCAGGGCGGCGACCGAGTTTGGCCTGCGCACGGTGGACGTGCTGGTCAAGGGCCCGGGCTCGGGCCGTGAGGCCGCCATCCGCTCCCTGCAGACCGCTGGTCTGGAAGTCACCATGATCAAGGACGTGACGCCGATTCCTCACAACGGCTGCCGTCCGCCCAAGCGCAGAAGGGTGTAAGGAGGGAAAGTAAATGGCAAGAAATACTCAGCCGATTGCAAAGCGCTGCAAGGCGCTGGACATCTCTCCCGCTGTTCTCGGCTACAGCAACAAGAAGACGACCCGCAACCCCGGCGGCGAGCGCCGCAGGAAGGTCAGCGAATATGGCCTGCAGCTGAAGGAAAAGCAGAAGGTCCGTTTCATCTATGGCGTGCTGGAGCGTCAGTTCCGCCGCTACTACAAGCGTGCCGTGGACATGCGCGGCGTTACGGGCGACAACCTCATGCAGCTGCTTGAGCGCCGCCTTGACAATGTGGTGTTCCGCCTGGGCTTCGGCAAATCCCGCCGTCATGCCCGCCAGCTGGTGACCCATGGCCACTTCCTGGTCAACGGCCGCAAGGTGGATATCCCCTCCTATACCGTTGATGTGGACGATGTGATCACCGTCCGCACCAAGAGCCGCGAAATGGAGCACTTCAAGGCGCTTCGCGAAGGCGGATTCAATATTGTTCCCAAGTGGCTGTCCTTGAACGCGGATGAGCTGAAGGGCACCGTGGTTGCCCTGCCCACCCGTGAGGATCTGGACTTCCCGCTTCAGGAGAACATGATCGTCGAGTTCTACTCCCGCTAATCCATGATGATGGAGTCAACTACTTCGGACAGCAGATTAGCAAAAGGAGGAAAAGAAGCTGTGATGGTAGATATTGAGAATCCCCGTATCGAACGCAGCGGCAGCCAGGATGAGTTCTACGGCCGTTTTACGGTAGAACCGCTTGAGCGCGGTTATGGCCATACGCTTGGTAATGCGCTTCGCCGTGTCCTGCTGAGTTCCCTGCCGGGAGCCGCCGTGACCAGCATTCAGATCGAAGGCATACAGCACGAATTTTCCACCATTCCCGGGGTGAAGGAAGATGTTACGGAGATCATTCTCAACATCAAGGAGCTGACGCTCCGCTCCTTTTCCGAAGAGCCCAAAACCGTGGAAATCAATGTGACCGGCCCCAGGGAAGTGACCGCCGCCGATATCCGCGTGGACAGCGACATCGAGGTGGTGAACCCTGAGCTGCACATTGCCAGCCTCGGCAAGGACGCCAGCCTGCATATGTGGCTGACGGTCGACCGCGGCAGCGGTTATGTGCCCGCTGAAAAGAACAAGCCCACCCCCGCCGTCATCGGTCTTATTCCGATCGATTCGATCTATACGCCCATCCGCAAGGTGAACTATACGGTCGAAAACACCCGTGTCGGCCAGATTACCGACTATGACAAGCTGATTCTCGAAATCTGGACCAATGGCAGCCTCTATCCCGAGGAGGCCGTGGGTATGGCCGCCAAGCAGCTCACCGAGCAGCTGGCGCTCTTTACCCGCCTGACGGATCATCCGATTCAGCCTGCCGCCAGCGAAAGCACGGCCGGCCTTTCGGGCAAATCGGTCGATATGACGATTGAGGAACTGGATCTCTCCGTTCGTGCGTTCAACTGCCTCAAGCGCGCCGGTATCAATACCGTCAGCGAGCTGATCCAGAAGGACCAGGAAGAGATGATGAAGGTTCGCAACCTCGGCAAGAAGAGCCTTGAGGAGGTCGAGCAGAAGCTCGAGCTGCTGGGCTTGTCTTTGCGCCGCTCTGAAGAATAAACCACTGCCCTGTGTTGGGCAAAGGAGGATATCCCCATGGCTGTACAACGTAAACTTGGCCGGAGAAGCGACCAGCGTCAGGCGCTGCTGCGTAACCAGGTGACCAACCTCTTATGGTATGGCCGCATCGAGACGACCCTGGCCCGCGCCAAGGAAGTCCGCAGCATTGCAGACCGCCTGGTCACTCTGGCGATTCGCGAGCACGGCAATACCGTGGCCGCCAAGAAAGAATATCATAACGATAAGGGGCAGATCGTCAGCATCGACGTGGTGAATGACGCGCCCAGCAAGCTGCACGCCCGCAGGCTGATGATGGCCTATCTCTATGAGATGCCGCATGCCCGTCTGGACGACGAGAGCAAGAAAGAGTACCGTGAGCGCACTAAGGACAACAATCACCCGCTGATTGAAAAGATGTTCCGCGAGTACGCCCCCAAGTACCAGAAGCGCAACGAGGAAAAGAGCGTGTCCGGCGGCTATACCCGCATCTACAAGCTCGGACCCCGCCGTGGCGACGGCGCTGAGCGCGTGCTGATCGAAATGATCTGATCCTCATCCTTTTCTGAAACAAAGCACCGATCCGGCGCGGAGTTTTGCCCGGCAAGCGAAGCGAGGGCGGGGCAGGAAGGCGCCAAAAGACGGCGACGTTTCAGAAAAATCGGAATAAGCGCCTTTGCTTGAAAAAGTGCCGGAAACGGCGCTTTTTTCATACCCATGTCCGGGTAAAACTGGCCCTTCATGGCAGCGATTTGGTTCTGTACGGCTTTTGTTTCAATCCGGGCTGTGAGGGCCTGAAATGTAGTTTTTGCTTTTCTTATGACCATAAACAGGGTATACTATATATATCATACGGGAAGGAAGACATTGTGCGGAGGATAGCGGTATTTGCGGGGGCTTTTGACCCCATTCATTTGGGGCATATTCAGGTCATTCGCTCTGTGTTGGAGAGAAGGCTGGCCGATCAGGTTGTCCTGATGCCAAGCTCCGCGCCGCCTTACAGAAAGCCGACCATCCCTTCAGCCGCGCTGCGGGGCCTGTGTGCCGCCGCTGTTGCGGATATGCCGGGCGTGGCGCTGGCCGACGAAAAGCCGCTCAAGTCCGGGCAGAGCATCATTGAAGCCATCCGCGGGCTTCGGCAGCGATACGGTAAGGCGGAGTATCTGTATATCGTGGGTGCCGACAAGCTGGCCGGCCTTCTGCACTGGTCCAAGGCACCAAAGCTGTTTAGCCTTTGCTGCTTCCTTGTGTATCCCCGGGAAGGCTACGCTGCGCAGGACATCATCCGCTTTGCCTCGCCGCACGGTCTGCGGGCTGAGCTGGTGGAGATGCCGCAGGTAAGGGTCAGCTCGGCCATGGTGCGCGCGGAGCTGAAAAAGCTGAAGGACGCGTCGGGCATGCTGGACCCGGAGATCGCGCGCATGATCGCGCTCAACGGCCTGTATCAGCTGCCCTATGAAACGATGATCAGGCCTTACATGAGCCAGCGCCGCTATCAGCACACGCTGGGGGTTCGCGATCTGGCGGTGGCTCTGGCGCGGAAGCATGGCGCCTCCATGCAGGCGGCCGCGGTGGCGGCGCTGCTGCACGACTGCGCCAAGGAAATGAAGCTCGGCCTGATGCAGGCGATGGCTCGTCACTGGCAGATCACGGATGATCCCGCCGAGATGGCCAGCAATGCGCTGCTGCATGGCAAGATCGCCGCGATTTTCGCTCAGCAGCGGTACGACGTGCACGATGAGGATGTGCTGAACGCGATCCGCTATCACACCACCGGCAGACCCGGCATGAGCAAGCTGGAGCTCTGCCTCTTTGTGGCCGACAAGGCCGAGAAGGGGAGAAGGCCTTATCCCGGCCTTGAGGAGATCAGATCGCTGATGTTTGATCGTCTGGAGGCCGCGGCTCTCGTTTCGATGCGCGGTGCCAAGAGCTTTGTGGCCGGACGCGGGGAGAGCTACAGCGAGGAAACCGACGCCGCGATGAACTATCTGGAAGGGCAGGCTGCCCATTAAGAAATGAGGAGGATGGGAATGCAGGGAGAAGATCTGGTAAAAAAGGTGGCGCAGCTGCTGTACGATAGAAAGGCAAGGGATATTGTTGCCCTGAAGGTGGACCATCTGATGGTTCTGACCGATTATCTGGTGCTTGCGACCGGCGCTAACGCGCTGCAGACGCACGCGCTGATGGAGCATGTGGATCAGGGGCTGAGCGCATTGGGGCTGTCGCCCCGCAGGATCGAGGGGCAGCATGCCGCGCGCTGGATCGTGATGGATTACGGCACCGTGATGGTGCATATCTTTCATCCGGAAGACAGAGAGTTCTACAGGCTGGAGAGGCTGTGGACGGACGGCAGCAACCGTGTGCCCCTGCCCTTTGAGGAAGAAGGGCAGGATCAGGTTGCCCGATGAGCATCCAGCTGTATGTATATAAGCGCAGCTTTGACGTGCAGAAGGCGGAGCGCTATCTGAAAGAAAGAAGGATCGCCTATCAGGCGGTGGATCTGAAAAAGCACAGGCTGGGCAGGCGCGAACTGGAGCTGTTTGCCAAAGGGCGTGGCGCGAGGGCTATCCTCAATCTGGAGGATGAGGCTGTCCGTTCCCATCCCATTGCCTACGCGCCCGACGAGCAGACCGTGCTGGACTATTTGATGGAAAACCCTCAGTTTCTGATCAGCCCCATCATACGGGACGGGCAGAAGGTGCTGATCGGCTATGACGAAGCGGAGCTGAAAAAGCTGATCGGCTGAGGAGACGATGATCGTACCTTGCACGCGCGGCGTGTTTGAGTCTATCCCACACGAAAGGAAAAGGCACTATGAAGAAACTGTCAATTGCGTTGGCTGTTGTTGCGCTTGTGCTGGCCGTGGTATTGGGGGTGCAGGTAGGTCAGACCAATCAAGCAAAAACCGAGCTGGCGGCGCAGACAGAAAAGGTGGCTGCGCTGGAGCCGCTGACCGCGGAGGTGGAGGGGCTGAAGGCGCAGCTGACGGAGGTCACCCAGGAGGGGGAAAAGCAGCTGAAGGCGGCGCAGGACGAGCGCGATGCGCTGAGCCGGGAGGCCGAGGCCGCGCTGGATCGATTGACGTCGGAAGCCGAGGCGGCACAAGAGCAGATCGCGGGCCTTGAAGCGCAGCTGAAGGCGGCGCAGGAAGAGAGCGTGGCGCTCAGCGGCGAAAAGGACAGCCTCAGTGCCGAATTTGAGGCGGCCAAGGCCAATCAGGCAGCGCTGGAGAGCCAGTTGGCCGAGGCCAAGGAGCAGCTGGTAACCATAAGCGGCGAACGCGACACAAAAGCGGAAGAGCTGAAGGCGGCGGCGGAAAAGGCTGCCGAGCTGGAAGCGCAGCTGACGAAAATAACGGAAGAACGCGACGCCAAGGCAGAGGCACTGGAGGCCGCAGGTACGAAGGCTGCAGAGATGGAGATCCAGCTGGCCGCGGAAAAAAGCGCTTCAATGTCTCTGAGGGGGGAACTCGATGGCTTAAAGGCCGAGCTGGATACCGCCATGAGCAAGCAGAAGGAGCTTGAGGATCAGGTGCGCGTGCTCAGCGCGGAGGATACCAAGGCCACGCTCGAAGCCGCGCATCAGGAAGCCGCCACGCTGCAGGAATCACTTTCCGAGGCGCAGCTGGCCAGAGAAGAAGTGGAGGCTAAGCTGCAGGCCGCCGAAAGTGCGGCGGCAGCCGTGCGCAGTGAACTGGAGGGCAAGCTGGAGGAGGCCCGGAAGGAGTCGCTGGCGCTTCAGGCCTCCTTGACTGAGGCCGAAAATGAAAAGACTGCCTCAGCTCAGAGACTGCAGGAGGCGGAGGCCGCCGCCGCAGAGGTAAAGAGCCAGCTGGAAGGCAAGCTGGAAGCCGCCCAGAAAGAGGCGGCCAGCCTGCTGGAATCCCTGACTGCGGCCGAGACTGCAAGGAATGAGGTAGCGGCCAAGCTGCAGGATGCGGAAGCAGCTGTGGCCGATAAAGGCGAGCTGGAGGGCAGGCTCGAGGAAGCCAGACAAGAAACAGAGACGCTGAAAATCACCCTGCAGGACGCTGAGGGCGCCCGCAACAAGGCTCTGGTCAAAGTACAGGAGCTGGAGGAAGCCGCCAAGTCCGCGAAGGAAGAATTTGACAGAAGGCTGCTTGCCCTCAAGGCCCGGCCCAGCAAGTATAAGGCGGACAAGGCCGCCGTGCTGGAGACCAGGCTGGTGATGAGCCTGGAGCAGCTGGCCCTCTTTAACGGCAAGAACGGCAGGCCTGCCTGCATCGCGGTAAACGGCGTGATCTACGATGTGACGGGCAACCGCTCCTGGCGGCGGGGCAACCACAAGGGCTTTGAGGCTGGTCAGGATCTGACGGAGATCCTGCTGAACGAAGCGTCCCACGGGATAGAGAAGCTGGAAGGCCTGACCGTGGTGGGTATTTTGAAGGCGGAATGAACTGAAAAATTGAGATGGGGCTGTAGGCAAAGTCGTTCAGATGCAAGATCGTCACGGAAGGGAAACCGTGGCGATCTTGCATATATAAGCGGCGAAAAAGGATGTAATCGCCCCTGGCGACATAAATCAGAGGATAAAAACGAGGGACAAGGTGCCTCATTTTTTGTGCAGGATGGAAGAGAGAACAGGTGAGGAGCACGGGTTTTCGAGTTGCATCCATCTTGCTGAGACGACAGAATACTAAAAAGTGTCTACAGGAGTTATGTTAAAACGCCTGCTCAAGAGGGACTGCAGCCCCCTCTTCCCATTCTACCAAGGAAGACATGTCAAGGTCGGGTAGTATTTGCTTCGCAAATCTCTACCTTTCCTTTGACATCAATGAACTGCTTCATCTGCTACCAATGTGTAACCTATGTTTGACACTTCTACATGGACAATGCTTTCGTTGCGACATTTGTATTGATTTTAATGAGTGCAGATGATACAATATTGGCGTTGAATCGATGCGAAGTGTGACGCAGATAACAACATTGTGGGAGCGCCTTATGAAACATCTTTCTTTAAAGCTTCTCTCCGAGACCGTAATCAGCCGGAGAAAAGCAATGAACCTTTCCCAGGGGGGCCTTTCGGAAAAAGTCAATATGAACCGTTCTGTGCTGTCTCGGCTTGAAAACGGGGAGTACAGTCCATCCGTAGATCAGCTCCTTTCTCTTGCCGATGTTCTTGGATTTCAAACTTCCGAAGTCATTACCGATGATGAAGCGAAAGTGGCGGCGGTCGATAGAAAGAAGATTACTGTGGCCGGTACTGGCTATGTTGGTCTTTCCAATGCTGTCCTGCTTTCCCAGCATCACGACGTGATTGCTGTGGATATTGTCCCGGAGAAGGTAGAAAAAATCAGCCGCTGGGAATCTCCAATCCAGGATGAGTATATAGAGAAATATTTAGAGGAGCATATGGAAAGGGGCTTGAGCCTTCAGGCGACTACAGATGCGGCTTCTGCCTATGCTTCTGCTGATTTTGTCATCGTTGCTGCGCCGACCAACTATGATCCGAAGACAAATTTCTTTGATTGCTCTGCTGTGGAGAGCGTACTCTCCCTTATCAAAGAGGCGACGGCCGATCGGGAAGTGAAGCCGACCGTCGTGATCAAATCTACGATCCCGGTTGGATACACGGTACATGTCCGTGAGAAGATGGGCATGGACAATATTATTTTCAGCCCGGAGTTCTTAAGAGAATCCAAGGCTCTGTACGATAATCTCTATCCCAGCCGGATCATTGTCGGGAGCGACCGGAATAACATGCGCGCAGCTGAGACATTCGCCGCATTCCTTCAGCAAGGCGCCATCAAGACATCGATTCCCGTATTGTTCATGGAGACCACGGAGGCAGAGGCGACCAAACTCTTTGTAAACACCTATCTCGCTCTGCGGATCAGTTACTTCAACGAGCTGGACACATATGCGGAAGTCAAGCATCTGAAGACAGCGCCCATCATCAAAGGTGTGTGTCTGGATCCGAGAGTGGGGGATTACTATAATAACCCCTCCTTCGGTTACGGCGGGTACTGCCTGCCGAAGGATACGAAGCAACTCCTGGCGAACTACCAGGACGTGCCGGAAAACTTGATTCAGGCCATTGTAGAGTCCAACCGCACGCGAAAGGACTTTATCGCTGACCGGGTGATGGAGATCGCGGGAACCTATGGCAACAGCGCTATTTATTCTTCCGAGCAGGAAAACAGACAGAAAGACGTCGTGGTTGGTGTCTATCGTCTCACCATGAAGAGCAACAGCGATAATTTTCGTCAGTCTTCCATCCAGGGCGTCATGAAACGGATCAAAGCCAAAGGTGCGACCGTCATCATCTATGAGCCTACGCTTGAAGATGGCACGACCTTCTTTGGATCTCTTGTAGTAAACGATCTCAAGAAGTTTAAGAAGATGTGCGGCTGCATTATCGCTAACCGCTATAACAGCGTGCTGGATGATGTGGAAGAGAAGGTTTATACCAGAGACCTGTTTCGAAGGGATTAGGCCGTGCTGTGTGAAGAAAAGTTTTACGAGATTTACAGCAGGGGAGCGGATGGCCTGTCCTTTTCGCCCTATCGGATTTGTCCCATCGGAGCCCACAGTGACCATAATCTGGGCAAGATCACAGGGCTGGCTATCGACAAGGGCATCCATTTTGCGTTCCGCCCCAAACAGAATGGTGTGATTGAGCTTGTCAGCCTTCAGTTTCCAAAGCGAGCTCAATGGCACATTAAAGAGGTGGGCGACAAGACAGGAGACTGGGCGGATTATCTGCGTGGCGCGACCTGGGCGTTTTCCAAAGAATATCAGCTAAATGTGGGCCTGTGCGGCGTGATCGAAGGATCGCTGCCCATCGGCGGCCTGTCTTCTTCTGCCGCCGTCATTCTGGCGTTTCTGGATGCGCTGAGCAAGGTAAATGGTATCAAACTCGACTCACAGAAAATGATCGACATTGCCTTTGATGCGGAGAAAAACTATGTTGGCGTCAATGTGGGCACCCTGGACCAAAGCTGCGAAGTGCTGTGCAAAAGGGATCACCTTCTTTACTTGGACTGCAGGGATAATCGTTATGAACTGATTCCGACCAATCCAGCCATGAAGCCGTATAGGATCGCCATTTTCTTCTCCGGGCTGGAACACTCACTGGTGGGCAGTAAGTACAATATGCGCGTGGATGAACTGCGGGCTGGAGTATATGCGCTGCAAGCCTTTGCGGGTTTTGAATATAGCAAGTTCAATCAGGCAAACGCCCGAGATGTGAGCTTTCACGTCTATCAAAAATATAGAGACAGACTGCCATTGCCGTGGGCTAAACGATGTGAACACTGGTACACCGAATATGAGCGGGTAGAGGCCGGCGCAGAAGCCTGGCGGCAAGGTGACATTGAAACCTATGGAAGGCTGAGTTTTGAATCCGGCTGGAGCAGCATCCATAATTGGGAAAGCGGTGCTCCGGAGCAGATCCGGCTTTACGAGATCATGCGGGAAACAGACGGCATTTATGGCGGCAGGTTCTCTGGTGCTGGTTTCAAGGGATGCTGCATGGCGCTGATAGATCCAGAAAAAACCGATGTGATCGCAGAGAGTGTGGCACGGAAATACTTGACCGCATTCCCTGAACTGAGAGGAAAGTATTCCTTCCACCTGTGTCAGAGCGCAGACGGTATTGCAAATCAGAAGTGAGGTAGACTGATCCGTGAGATGCGTGATTTTGGCCGCGGGCTACGCGACGCGGCTTTATCCACTGACCGAGAACTTTCCCAAACCACTGCTGAAGGTTGGAGAGAAAACAATCCTGGACTGGCTGCTGGAGGACATTGACACGAGCGGGCTCGTGAGTGAATATATTGTAATTTCAAATCACAGATTTGCCCGCCACTTCGGGGAGTGGGCTGATGCCCATACTCTGCCCATCACGGTCATCGATGACGGTACCAGCACCAATGAAACCCGTCTGGGCGCGGTATGTGATATTCAATTTGCGATCGATCAGCAGAAATTGGATGATGATCTGCTGATCATCGCCGGGGATAATGTACTGGACTTCTCCCTGGTGACCTTCATTCGCTATGCGAGGGAAAAGAAAACCTCCTGCACAATGCGATATTATGAGGTGGATACCAAGCGCCTGTCAAAGAGCGGCGTTTCAGAAGTCGGCAAAGATGAAGTGCTGCTTTCGTTGGAGGAAAAGCCGACAGAACCCAAATCCAACTGGTGTACACCGCCGTTTTATTTCTACAGGGCGGAAGATGTGAGAAAGATAAAAGAGGCTATTGCAGACGGCTGTGAAACAGATGCCCCCGGGAGCCTGGCCGCATGGATGTGCAAACATACCACTGTACACAGCATGGAGATGCCCGGCAACCGCTATGACATAGGTGATCTGGAAAGCTATCAAAGAGTGCAGGAAACATACAGGGGGATCACAAGATGAAGCGGCAGGTAGACTTGAATGGGAAAACAATTCTTGTTACAGGCTCGCCCGGGTTCATAGGAGCAAATCTGGTCATTCGCCTGCTGAAAGAAATGAACTCCGGTACGGTGCTCAGTCTGGATAACATGAATGACTATTACAACCCGGCGCTGAAAGAGTACCGTTTGGGCCTTGTGGAGAGGGCTGCGGAAAGCTCGCCTGTCAAGCACGTTTTTGTGCGCGGCTCCATCGGGGACAAGGGGCTGGTGGATGAACTGTTCAGCACTTACTGCTTCGATGTTGTGGTCAACCTGGCAGCGCAGGCGGGCGTGCGATATTCCATCGACCATCCGGATGTGTATATCGAATCCAATATCATCGGCTTCTATAACCTACTGGAGGCTTGCCGACACAATCCTGTGGAACATCTGGTGTATGCTTCGAGCAGCAGTGTCTACGGAGGAAACAAAAAGGTGCCTTTTTCCACGGATGACAAGGTGGATCATCCGGTCAGCCTTTATGCTGCTACGAAGAAGAGCGATGAACTGCTGGCGCATGCCTATTCCAAGCTTTACAACATTCCGTCCACAGGCCTTCGCTTTTTCACAGTTTACGGCCCTGCCGGACGTCCGGATATGTTTTACTACGGCGCCACACAGAAGTTGGCGGCCGGGAAGACCATCCAGATATTCAACTACGGCAATATGCGCCGGGACTTCACCTATATCGATGATATCGTTGAAGGCGTATACCGGGTGATGAAGGGCGCGCCGGAGAAGAAAAGTGGAGAAGACGGCCTGCCCGTCCCGCCGTACGCTGTGTACAACATCGGAGGCGGACAGCCGGAGAATTTGCTGGACTACATCAGCACGCTGCAGGAGGAACTGGTGAGAGCCGGCGTTCTTCCGCCTGACTACGATTTCGAAGGCCATCGGGAACTGGTCGGGATGCAGGCGGGTGACGTCCCCGTTACCTATGCCGATTCCGAGGCGTTGGAGAGGGATTACGGATTCACTCCTAAAATCGGTATACGAGAAGGCCTTCGCGCTTTCGCCGAGTGGTACGCTGAGTATCATAGATAAACAGCGGCCGCGTAGTACCCATTGATTGGGTGTAACGCAGACCGGTCCGCAGGATCAAAAGGCGTTGGTTCAAAATAGATGAATCAGAGAAATGGGCCGCCGCAAGTTTCTGCTTTGAGGCGGCCCTTCATCATTCCATCACATCATCCTCTGATCCAAACCTGCGGCATCCTTTGATATCCCTGCCGGTCACGTCTTTTTGCCAGCCCCGTTTTGCGTAATGTGCGTCGTGTATCTGCGCCTTTTCGGCTTTACAGCTCACTGCCCGGCGTATAAAATGGAACGGAGGCCCATGCCGGGCAATATTGTTATAGGAGGCAATCAACATGCCGACACCGCACAATCAGGCTCAGAAAGGTCAGATCGCGCCCACGGTGCTCATGCCGGGCGATCCTCTGCGCGCGCAGATGATCGCCGATACTTTTCTGGAAGGGGCGGTTCAGTTCAACAGCGTCCGGGGGATGCTGGGCTTTACCGGCAGTTACCGGGGCAAGCCTGTTTCCGTGATGGGCAGCGGCATGGGGATGCCATCCATCGGTATCTACTCCTATGAGCTGTTCACCCAGTATGGGGTGGAGAACATCATTCGTGTTGGCTCGGCGGGCGCCTACTCCGGCGAGCTGAAGCTGTTTGACGTGCTGCTGGCTACCGCTGCCTACAGTGAGTCCAGCTTTGCCCACACCATGAACGGATCGGATGACAGCATGATCCGGCCGAGCGAGCGGCTGAACAGCCGCCTGATGGAAAGCGCCGAGAAGCTTGGCATCCCGCTGCATCAGGGCGTGATCCATTCCAGCGACGTTTTCTATCGCGAGCCCTGGCAGGGAGCGGACTATTGGCAGAAATTGCGCGATCAAAAAGGATGCGTGGCGGTGGAGATGGAGAGCTTTGCCCTCTTCCACAACGCACGCGTGACGGGCAAAAACGCGGCTTGTCTGCTGACCATCTCGGATTCGTTCGTCAGTGGCGGCGAGACCACGGCGGAGGAAAGGCAGAAGAGTTTCACCCGCATGATGGAAATCGCGCTGGGCATTCTGTAAGGAACGGTAAATCAATGGATCAGTTTATCCGATCCCGTCTGCTGATCGGCAGCGAGGGCATGAAGAGGCTGTCGCGGGCCCGAGTCGCTGTGTTCGGCCTGGGCGGTGTGGGCGGCGCGGCGGCGGAGGCGCTGGTGCGCAGCGGTATCGGCGCCATCGATCTGTTTGACAATGACAGGGTGGCTCCCAGCAACCTGAACCGTCAGATCATCGCTGTCCATTCAACCATCGGTATGGAGAAGACGGAGGCCATGAGGGCAAGGCTTCTGGATATCAACCCGGCGCTGCTGGTGGAAGCGCGCAGCCTGTTCTATCTGCCGGAAACGGCCGATCAGGTGGATCTTGCGCGGTACGACTATGTGGTGGACGCCATCGACACGGTCAAGGCCAAGCTGGAGCTGGCCTGCCGGGCAAGCGCGCTGGCCGTGCCCATCATCAGCGCCATGGGGGCGGGCAATAAGCTGGATCCCACGAAGCTGAAGGTAGCCGACATTTATGAAACCAGCGTCTGCCCTCTGGCGCGCGTGATGCGCAGCGAACTGCGCAGGCGCGGCGTCCCCTCTTTAAAAGTGGTCTATTCCACTGAAGAGGCGCTGACACCGAGGACGGAAGAAGTGGATATGGACAGCGCGGAGGTGACGCCCGCCGGCTCCTCCAGACGGTCTACCCCGGGCAGTATGGCCTTTGTGCCGCCCGTCATGGGCATGATCATCGCGGGGGAAGTGGTGCGCGGCCTTGCTTTTGCCGGCAGGGCGGCCCGCGGGTCGGGAGCGTAATAATCAAATCAGGAGTGTTGATATGCTGTTTGTTGAGTATCCCACATGCACCACCTGCATGCGCGCGAGAAAGTGGCTTGAAGCGCAGGGGGCGGCTTTCACCGCTCGGCACATTAAGCTGGAGAGGCCGAGCTATGAAGAGCTGAAGGCCTGGCATAGGCGAAGCGGCCTGCCGCTCAGGCGTCTCTTTAATACCAGCGGCACGCTGTATCGGGAAATGCACCTCAGCGACAAACTGGCAGCCATGTCGGAGGAGGAGCAGCTGCGTCTGCTGGCGACCGACGGCATGCTGGTGAAACGGCCCATCCTTGTCACCGACAAGGCTGTGTGCTTTGGCTTTGACGAAGCGCGCTGGCACGATGCGCTTTCAGGGCAGGTGTGATATGGCTTTCAAGCTTTCACTGATGAGGAGGATGCGCAGTCATCCTCTGTTTGAGACGCTGGCCTCCATCAAGGGCAATCCACGCGTCTGTGTGCTGATCGAGCCTCTCTGGGGCATACCGCACAGCCTGATCGCGCCCTTCGCGGCGGTCTATATGCGCGCTCTTGGTGTGGATAACCTGCAGATCGGTTTCGCCCTATCCGCCGCCATGTTCACGCAGGTGCTCTGCGCCTTCTTTGGCGGCATCATCACCGACAAGCTGGGCCGCAAAGCCACCACCATGCTGGGAGATTTTGTGGGCTGGGCGGTGCCCTGCGCTATCTGGGCCGTGGCGCAGAACTATTGGTTCTTCCTGGCGGCCATGGTGCTCAACAGCTTTGAGCAGGTCAATCAAACGGCCTGGGTCTGTCTGCTGGTGGAGGATGCGGAGGAGAAACACATCCTCAACATGTGGAACTGGATCATGATCGCGGGCCTGATCGCCGTGTTTTTTTCGCCCATTTCGGGGGCGCTGATCAGCGCCAATTCGCTGGTGCCGGTGATGAGGGCTCTGTACGCCATCTTTTCGCTGTCTATGCTGATAAAGTGCTACATCACCTTGCGCTACACTACCGAAACGCAGCAAGGCAAAATACGCTGCCGAGAGACACGGGGCGAGAACCCTCTGCGCATGGCGCTGAGTTACCGCGGCCTTCTGCCCCTGATCTTCAAGGACGAAGGAACGCTGCGCGTGCTGGCGCTCATGGTGATCCTCAGCATTACCAGCATCGTCAGCCAGAACTTTTACTCGCTCCACGTAACGGCGGACCTCGGCATCCCGGAAGATTATCTGGCCTACTTTCCGATCATCCGGGCGGTGGTGATGCTGCTGTTCTTTTTCGTGTTTCAGCATCGCCTGGAAAAGTACCGCACCAAAAAGCCCATGGAGCTGGGATTGGCGCTTTGCATGCTGTGCCAGCTGATCATGATCTTCAGCCCGAAGTGCCAGCCGATGCTGCTCGTTTTGTACACGCTGCTGGATGCTGTGGCCTTCGGCATCATCTTCCCGCGTAAGGAGCTGATGAGCGCTGTTTTTGTCAATAAGCAGGAGCGCGCGCGCATCATCGCCCTCCTGACCACCATCAACATTGCCATTGCCATGCCCTTTGGCGGCATCACGGGCGCGCTCTCCAAGCTGGACGGAAGGCTGCCGTTTGTGTTGAGCCTGACATGCTACCTATTGCTGATGGCTGTGATACATACCATGAAAAAAGACCCCGGGCCAGAAGAAACGGGCGGGGCCTCGGCAGAGGACGCGGAAGCGGGCTGAGCCTCAGAGCTTCAGCGCTGCAAGCGCGGCGCCATGCACGGCGTCCCGCACAGGGGACAGGAGGTGCAGCGCTGGGAAACGCTTTGTCAGGCTCCGCTCCGTCATGCTGCGCAATAGGCTGCCCTCGCTGAGCAGACCACCCGCAAGGGCAAGCGATCCACTGTCGAGCATCAATGGGGCGATCACGGCTTCCGCCAGGCGGCTGAGCTCACGGGACGCGGCGCGCGCGATGGACAGCGCGGCCGCGTCCTTTTGCTGCGCAAGAGGGCCCAGAAGTTCGGCCAGCGAAGCGATGCCAGCCTTGTCCAGCGCGCCCCCGTATGCCGTGGCCATCAGTTCTTTCAGATCCCGGCAGCCGAGCGCCTGCAGCACGGAGGAGGTCAGAGCCGTCTGCGGCGCGCGTCCGTCCAGCGCTTTGGCGGCTGCGGCGAGCATCTCCCTGCCGATCCAGTAACCGCTGCCCTCGTCGCCGATCAGATAGCCCAGACCGCCTGCGCGGCGCAGCGCCCCCGCAGCGCTTCTGCCGATGCAGATCGAGCCTGTGCCCGCGATCAGCACGGCGCCGCACTCGCCTACCGCGCCAAGGAGCAATATTTCGTGGTCGCCCATGATCCTGAGCGCGCCGGTGTAACCGCCCTGCCTGATCAGCCGTTCCAAAAGGGCCATGGCCGAGGGATTGCTGATGCCGGCCGCGCCGACCACCAGAGCCTGACAGGCTGAGAGCCCGCCCGTCAGAGCTCCCATGGCCGCAAGCGCTGCTTTCACCGTGGAGGCAATCTCGCTTTCGCCGAGGCCGTTCAGGTTGAGGGGACCAAAGCGCCTGCTCAGTATCTCGCTGCTGTCGCTATCAAGGCACAGCACGGCCGTCTTGCTGCCGCCGCCGTCCCAGCCCGCCACATAGCTCATCTCGCGCCTCACAGCCGTACGGGGCAGCGCCCCCGCGGCATGCGACGCCCCGTGAAGACCTCGGCCAGCGCGCGCAGGCTGGCGTTGCTGTAATCAAAGGCGGCGATGCCAAAGACGCCTTCCGGAAGGGAAGAGAGGGGATAGGGCGTGCGCAGCGCAACGGTGACGGCGGGTATCTGCCTGCTCACCAGCTCGCTCAGCAGGGCGCTCTCCGCCTCGCTGAGGGCGTTTCCCTGCACGCCCAACACCACGCAGGTGGCTGTCGGCGCCTTGTCAAGAACGGCCGATATCTCCCCCGGGCCCATCTCCTTGTCCGGTTCGATGGCCTGGCCTCCGGTCGCCTCGGCCAGACGGCGCGCGAAGCTGAGGCTGTGCGGCGCCCGGTCGGCCGCCTGGCTGGCGCGCGCGGGCCGTCGGCCCACAAAGAGCGGCGAGCTTCCAAGCGGAAGGGGATAACTGCCACGGATCAGAGAGACTGCCTCCTCCGCCATGCGCAGGCATTGTGCCATCAATTCCTCTTCCTTCTGCGGCGCGCCCAAGGCTGCCTGCGCTCGGCTTGCCCTGCGCTTGGCCAGGATCATCTTTTCAAGCGAACGCGCCGCCTCGTCCTCGTTGATATCGCCTGCGAGCAGCGCGTCCCGGATGGCGTCCGCCGCGCGGCCGGCCAGGTTCGGGTCATGCGACACGAAGATCAGGTCCATGCCCGCCTTGGCGGAGGCCAGACAGCCCTCCGCCGTACCATAGTATTTGGCGATCGCGTCCATCATCATGCAGTCGCTGATGGCGAGCCCGCGAAAGCCCATCCGATCCTTCAGCAGACCCGTCACGATATCGCGCGACATGGTGGCGGGCAGGGGCACCTGTTGAAAACGGGGGTAGAGGATATGGGATACCATCACCGCGGGAACGCCCGCGCGGAAGGCGGCCTCAAAGCTGGCAAGCTCCGTTGTTTGCATCTCGTCCAGCGTTTTGTCCACCGTGGGCAGACCTACGTGGGAATCCACGGCCGTGTCGCCATGCCCGGGGAAATGCTTGGCAGCGGCCAGCACGCCTGCCTGCGCGTAGCCGCGCACGGCCTCCGCGCCGAAAGCGGCGGCCAGCTCCGCGCTGTCTGTGTAGCTGCGCGTGCCGATCACGGGGTTGCGGGGGTTGAGGTTCAAATCCATCACCGGGGCGAGATTGAAGTTGACCCCCAACTCCAGCAGCTGTCTGCCCGTCATGAAGGCGGCCATGCGCGCGTTCTCAGGCCTGCCCGTGGCCGCCAGCGCCATTTGCGAGGGAAAGACAGGGCATCCGTCCGGCAGGCGGCTCACCGCGCCGCCCTCCTGATCGAGCGTGATCAGCGCAGCCTCTCCTGTTTCTTTGAGAACGAGAGACTGTATCTGCGCGCACAGCGCTTTCAGCTGCTCTTTCGAAACGATGTTCCGCCTGAACAGGATCACGTTGCTGACCTTGCGCTCGCGGATCAGCCGGATCATATCCTCCGTCAGCTCCGTGCCCTCAAAGCCTGCCGCCAGCTTGTGGCCTGCCATTTGCCTGGCCAAATCAAAGTTCATACTCTTTCCTTTCCGATACGCTCCGCCGCGCGGCGCACAAAACCGTCTTCGTCGGCCAGCGCCTGCTCTGCCTGATTTCGCCTGGCTCCGGTCAGGCCCATCACGATGGCCGCCTTAACCTGTCCGCCCGAAAGGGCCAGCAGACGCTCGGCCTGCTCCCTGTCTTCGAGGTTCAGGGCACTTTTGATGATGCGCACCGAGCGGTCCTGCAGCTTGACGTTGCTGGGTTTCATGTCGACCATCAGATTCCTGTATACCTTGCCAAGGCGCACCATTGACAGCGTGGTCAGCATATTGAGCGCCATCTTGGTGGCAGTGCCGGCTTTCAGACGGGTGGAGCCTGACAGTATTTCCGGCCCCGTGGGCAGCTCGATGGCCAGGTCCGCGTGGGCGGAGATCTGCGCGCCTCTGTTGCAGCTGAGCGCGACGGCATAGGCCCCGGTCTCCCTGGCGCAGTCCAGCGCGCCGACGCAATAGGGTGCGTAGCCGCTGGCGCTGATGGCGACCAGCGCGTCCTTCCCGCAGATATGCTCCCGCAGGAGATCGTCCCGGCCAAGCTCGGGATGATCCTCCGCCCCTTCAATGGCATGGCGCAGTGCTTCGTCGCCGCCCGCGATCAGCCCGACCACCATATCCTCGGGCACGCCGAAGGTGGGCGGGCATTCCGAGGCGTCCAGCACGCCCAGCCGTCCGCTGGTGCCCGCGCCGGCATAAAAGAGCCTGCCGCCCGACCGCAGCCTTTCGGAAATGGCTTCTACCGCCCGCGCGATGCGGGGCAGTTCGGCTTCCACCGCCCGGGCCGCCTGCGTGTCGATGCTGTTCATCAGTTGCGCGGCCTCCAGCGGGCTCAGCTCATCCAGCCTGAGGCTCAGCTCGTTCACCTGCTCGGTAGAAAGGGTTTCAAAGTTCATGCGGTCTCCTTTCGCCGCCCGCGGACGGGCGATATGTAATAGATATGGCGAACCGGGCTCAGCCCCTGCGGTGGAAGGCTTTGAACCGGTCAAGGCAGCCTTCGATGGCTGCCTTCAGCGACGGATCACTGCCGTCGGCGCCCTGTTCCAGCCACAGCCCTTTCAGCTGCAGGCGGCCGCTCTTTCTGTCGAAAACGGGCTCCGTCCGGCCGATCAGCCGTTCCCCGAACAGCAGGGGCAGCACATAGTAACCGTAGACCCTTTTTTGAGGAGGGACGTAGATCTCCCAGGTGTAGCTGAAGCCGAAGATGCTTTCGATCAGCGCTCTGTCCCACATCAGGTTGTCAAGCGGGGCGATCAGCTCGCAGCGCGGCTCGAAATCCTGCCGCGCCGTGATGCTGCGCGTCCCCATGTGCCCTCCCGTGCTCTGTGGCCATTTTGCAGAACCTATCATACCATGTGGGGCGTGATCACGCCACTTTGAGATGGCGCTTATGTCGGATCAGGGGGCTGTTTGTCAGTATCCGCCATCCGTGCTATGATGCCATCTGCGATAAAAACAGAAGGAGCGCTGTGGATGATCACGCTGCTGGTGGATGATGAGCGTATGGAACGGGATGGCATCGCCTGCCTGTGCCGGGAATATGCCGAAGGCTTTGACTTTCTGGAGGCGCGCAACGGACAGGAAGCGCTGGAGCTGATGGCACAAAACAGTGTGGATCTGGTCATCACCGATATCCGAATGCCTGTGATGGATGGGCTGCGTTTTCTGGAGCGGGCGACCGGGCTTTATCCCCGCGCAAAATACGTGATCTACAGCGCTTACAGTGATTTTGAGTGCCCAAGGATCACATGAACCCGCTGCTGTTTTTGCACTCGCGTTCCCGCCATGTGATCCTTCAGGAGCTCAGCCGCAACATGGGTCAGTTTTCCAATGACTGGACCAGCATGTTCCCCATGCTGGTGCTGGGCGTGCTGCCGCTGACCGCTTTGTATATCATGCTGCAAAAGTATATTATCAGTGGTGTTGCGGCAGGTTCGGTGCAGGGCTGAGCCGGAGCGGTATGACGAGTAGGAGAAAGCAATATGACGCAGTACAGGTTTCTTGAAGGCGAGCTTTGGTATACGGCGACCAGCGCCTACGGCAGCCGTTTCCCGTTGGGGGAGGAGGATGAGGGGGATTTTTCCTTCCGAAACAACGCCACGCTCAACCAGATGGTAGCGCTGCTTATTTCAAGCAAGGGGCGCTATATCTACGGGGAAAAGGGCTTTGAGGCGTCCTTTCGGAAAGGGACGATCCGGATCACGGCCGGGGAGGCGGAACTGGTTGAAGCCGGCGATACGCTGCGCGAGGCCTGCCTTGCCTTTCTCCGGCGGCATGACCGCCTGCAGGGCCGTGCAATGGCGCTCAGCCGTGATTTTGTCAGCCGCTGCGTCTACAACACCTGGATCGAACTGACCTATGACCAGAACCAAAGGGACGTGCTGGCCTACGCCCGCAGCCTGCTGGATGAGGGATTTGCGCCGGGTACGCTGATGATCGACGATGGGTGGAGCCTTGATTATGGCGACTGGCAGTTTCATCCGGGGCGCTTTCCCGATCCGAAAGCCATGCTTGAGGAGCTGCACAGCCTCGGCTTTCGGGTCATGCTGTGGGTGGTGCCCTACCTGAGCCCGGATTCTTTGACGGCGAGGCGGCTGTATGAAGACGGTCTGCTTCTAATGAATGGCGAGGAGCCTTATCTTGTCAGGTGGTGGAACGGCTATTCCGCGGCGCTGGATCTGCGGATCGAAAAGGCGCGGCTGTGGATGCGGGAGCGGCTCGAGGCCCTCCGTGCGCTGGGCGTGGACGGTTTTAAGTTTGACGGCGGCGACAGCTGCTTTTATCTTGAGCAGCATGAACCGGATCGCCAGAGCTTTCTGTGGGCTGAGCTGGCTTCGCGGGAAGCCTACAATGAGGTAAGGGCCGACTTCAATACGCAGGGCATGGGCATCATGGAGCGGCTGAGCGATAAACGGCACGCCTGGGGAGAAGGCGGCGTGGCTGATCTGATCCCTGCCACGCTGGCGCTGGGCCTTGGCGGGCACCCGGTCAGTTCGCCCGATATGATCGGCGGGGGAGAGTACCGCAGCTTTATCGGGCTTGGACCGAATGATCTTGATAAGGAGCTGCTGCTTAAGAATGCGGCCATTGCCGCCCTGATGCCCGTGGTGCAGTTTTCTCTGAACCCGGCGCGCGTCTGGCCTGAGGGGGTGGCTGACATACTCAGGCTGCTCAAAGTACGTCAGCAGCTATCAGACGAGTTTGAAATGCTGTTTGCTGAAGCCTCCCGCAGCAAAGAAGCGATCATACGCTATATGGAATATGTTTTTCCGCATCAGGGGATGGCGCGCGTCAGGGATCAGTTTATGCTGGGGGATCGCGTGCTGGTGGCTCCGCAGTATGAAAAAGGAAGCCTTTCCCGCCGTGTTGTTCTGCCTGCTGGGCGATGGATGGACCAAAAGGGCCGTTTGCTTGGCGATCTCTCGCGGGCGGTGGAGGTCGAAAGCCATGAACTGCTCGGCGTGTGGAAGAGAGTGGATTGATCCGCTTCGCTGATCACAGAACCGGACAGGATAATATTGACTATCGTTTCCGCGCGTGATATAATTCTCTAAGAAAGGAAAAAGAAAACGCGTTCATGGTCGGGATTTTATGGCGCGTTTTTCCGCCCTTTGAAAAGGATTTCATACGGCGCCACCGCGCTGTTTGAATACGGGGAAACCCGGAACACAATTTGGAGGAATAGATGATGAAGAAACTCCTGTCTCTGATCATGGCGGCTGCCATGCTGCTCAGCGTCTTCGCGGTTGCGTCCGCGGAAGACGGCGCACTTGTTTCCTGGTATACCTTCGGTGACGTGTACCTGACCTCCGTGCGCACCGCGCTGGATGAAGCTTTCGCCGCGAAGGGGATTGCTGTCAATGACCGCGATTCCAACGGCGTGCAGCAGACCCAGACCGACGACATCAACACCGCCGTGCTGACCGGCACCAACGCGCTGGTCATCAACCTGGTGGACTCCGGCGCCATCGGCACCGCCCAGTCTCTGCTGGACGTGGCAAAGGGCGCGAACCTGCCCGTCGTGTTCTTCAACCGCGCAGTCTCCAAGGACGACGCGGAAGCCAAGGCGATGTTTGAAGGCTACGAGAAGTCCGCTTTCGTCGGCACCAACTTCGAAGAAGCCGGCAAGATGCAGGGCGACATGATTGGCGCCTACGTGCTGGAGAACTATGACGCGCTGGATCTGAACAAGGACGGCGTGATCTCCTATGTGATGTTCAAGGGCGACGAAGCCAACCAGGAAGCCATCGCCCGCACCAAGTTCGGTGTGGAAAACGCCGATGCCATCCTGACCGCCGCCGGCAAGGCCGCGCTCAAGTTCTACGACGAGAAGAACGAGAACAAGTACCTGGTGGATACCAACGGTACCTGGTCTTCCGTGGCCTCTAACGACTACATGCAGACCATCCTGGCCCAGTATAACGAGGCCAACGGCAATATGATCGAACTGGTCATCGCCAACAACGATGATATGGCCATCGGCGCCATCAACGCCCTGCAGAACGTCGGTTACAACACCGAGGGCGGCGAGAAGAAGATCCCCGTGTTCGGCGTGGATGCCGTTGAGATCGCCAAGGAAGCTATCCAGAAGGGCACCATGACCGGCACCATCAAGCAGGATGCCGTGGGCATGGCGGACGCAGTGGCGACCATCACCGCGAACCTGATCGCTGGCAAGGATAAGTTCGAAGGCCTGAACGAGAGCTACAAGGTTGTGGACAACTGGTTCGTCCAGATCCCGTACGCTATGTACACCGGCGAATAATCAAAGCGCCGCAATCAGCAAAACTGATTGAATTGCTCGGAGGGGTGTGCTGCGCATACCCCTCCGAGTGAATTATCACAAAGCCTTCGGATGTTTCTCCGCCAGCCGGCATGTTATTTTGCGGGTGCGGCGGGGAAGACCCGTTCCAAGGCAGGAAGGCATGCCGCATGGAAGAGAAAAAAGACGTTCTGCTTCGGATGACGGATATCAGCAAGAGCTTTCCAGGCGTGAAGGCGCTCGACCGTGCTCAGCTCACGCTGAGGGCGGGCACCGTCCACGCCCTGATGGGCGAAAACGGGGCCGGCAAATCCACGCTGATGAAGTGCCTTTTCGGCATATACAGCAAGGACGAAGGCCACATCTATCTGGAAGGGCGCGAGGTGAATTTCCGAAGCTCCAGAGAGGCGCTGGATCACGGCGTGGCCATGGTGCATCAGGAGCTCAACCAGGCGCTCAAGCGCAACGTGATGGACAATATCTGGCTGGGGCGCTATCCGCGCGTGAAGGGTCTGCCCTTCGTCAGCGAAAAGCAGATGTACGCGGACACCATGAAGGTGTTTGAAGAGCTGGACCTTCATGTAGACCCCAGGACCATGATGAGCGCCATGCCTGTTTCGCAGCGCCAGATGGTGGAAATTGCCAAGGCGGTTTCCTTCCACTCCAAGGTCATCGTGTTGGATGAGCCCACCTCTTCCCTGACGGAGCAGGAGGTGGAGCATCTGTTCCGCATCATCCGCATGATCCGGGACAGGGGCTGCGGCATCATCTATATTTCCCACAAGATGGATGAGATCCTCCAGATTTCCGATGAGGTGACCATCATGCGCGATGGGCAGTATATCGCGACCAAGCCCGCGGAGGATCTGACCAAGGAGGAGATCATCCGCCTGATGGTCGGCCGTGAGATGACCAACCAGTTCCCGCCCAAGCTGCACAGCGCGACTGACGAAGACATCATGCGCGTTGAAGGGCTGACGGCCGAGTATTCTCACCTGAAGGACGTCTCCTTCAGCCTGAAAAAAGGCGAGATATTGGGTGTGGCGGGCCTCGACGGCTCCGGCAGGACCGAGCTGCTGGAGAATATTTTCGGGGTGGCGACGCGCAGGAGCGGAAAGATCTTCAAGAACGGCAGGCAGATCCGCAACAAGACACCACGCGAGGCAATCCGCAACGGCCTTGCCCTGTTGACTGAGGAGCGGCGCGCAACGGGCATCTTTGGCATACTGAGCGTGCGCGAGAATACCGTGATCGCCAGCCTGAAAAGCTATGTATCCGGCCTATTCCTGCGCGACAAGATCATGACGGATAAAACCGAGGAAATGATACGCGCCATGGCCATCAAGACGCCCAGCCAGAAGACCAAGATCCGCTCGCTGTCCGGTGGCAATCAGCAGAAGGTGATTTTCGGCCGCTGGATATTGACCAGCCCGGACATCCTGCTGCTGGATGAGCCCACGCGCGGCATCGACGTGGGCGCCAAGTATGAGATCTATCAGCTGATTCAAAACCTCAGCAAAGAGGGAAAATCCGTCATCATGGTTTCCTCCGAGATGCCCGAGCTGTTGGGCGTTTGTGACCGGATCCTGGTGATGAGCGATGGCCGGCTGGCCGGAGAAGTGGACGCAGATCAGACGACGCAGGAAGAGATCATGACACTTGCGTCCGAGTACGCATAAGGGGGACAAGACCGATGACGACAATCAACAGCGCCCGCAAGCGGGTGAATATCGCCAATTTCCTGCTGGATCACGCGATGATTCTGATCATCCTGCTGCTGGCCGTCTATGTGACGGTGCGTGTGCCGGCCTTCGCGAAGATACCCAATATCATCAACCTGGTCAAGCTGTCCGCGGCCCGTCTGCCGATGGCGCTTGGCGTGGCGGGCTGCATTATTCTGGCCGGTACGGACCTGTCAGGCGGCCGTGTGGCCGGCTTTGCCGGCTTTCTGGCCGCCGTCTTCCTGCAGGCTTCGGGAGACGCCGCGCGCGTGATCGCGGGCGGGCAGCCCTGGCCTGTGGCGCTGGTGATACTGGCCGTGATGGCGGCGGGCGCCTGCGTGGGCGTGATCAACGGTTTTTGCATGGGCAAGTTCAAGCTGCACCCCTTCATCGTCACGCTGGCCACCCAGCTGATGGTCTATGGCTCTTATCTGACGGTGTCCAACTCCAAGCAGATCGCCGTCAACAGCTTTGTAACCAACCCGATGTTTGAGGTGTCCGGCCAGCCCGTTCCCTACTATGTGCTGATGGCTGCGGTCATTACCGGCATCATCTGGGTGATCTGGAACAAGACCACCTTCGGCAAGAATATTTTTGCGGTCGGCTCCAATGAGGAGGCGGCGCGCGTTTCCGGCGTCAATGTACTGCTGACGATCGTCTGCGTGTTCATCATGGCCGGCGCGCTCTACGGCTACACCGGCTTCATCGAGGCCTGCCGCATCGGCAATTCCGGCCCCACGCTGGGCCTCAGCTATGAAAACGACGCCATTTCTGCCGTGGTCATCGGCGGCGTCTCCTTTGTCGGTGGCACCGGCAAGATCAGCGGCGTGATCCTGGGTGTATTCATGATGCAGCTCATCATGACGGCCATGACCTTCCTTGGTATTTCAGGTGGCGTGGCCTACATCATCAAAGGCGCGGTCATCCTGATCGCCTGCATTCTGGACATGCGCAAGTACATGACCAAGAAATGAGGCAGGCATGACGCAGGAGCCTCTGTTTGTACTGACATCGGCCATCAACCGCAAAAACAGGGCGCGCTGCGAGGTCTATGAGGACAGGGTGGTGCTTGAGACAGTTGGAGAGGGCTTCTTCCCTGTGTACGATGTCAAGAGCCGCGTGATCCCCATCGGTGAGATCCGAAGGGTGGCCATCTCGGTGGGCGGCGTCAAGCTGCTGGTACACCATCCCAACTGCATCCACTTTGTGACGGACGCAAGCGCGCGAACGGTGGACGACATGTTCCGCGATTCTGCCTTCCGCAGCCATCAGTATATCGATGAGGGCGTGCACCAGTTTTCTCCCAAATCCGAGGAAGAGCTTAAGGAAAAACTGGCGGTCGCCGAACGGATCAAAGACTATATCGAATCGAAAACAGGGGAAAGGCGCTGAGCCAATTCTCCGGAGATACGGCTTTCCGTGAAGCGTGCTTTGCGGGAAGCTTTTTTCTGTCGCCTTGCATATGGATTATCGCATGATTTCTCGCCATCCTCTTTATACTAATCGCAAGTGGGGGTCTGTTATGAAGGGGAATCAATCGGATGTAAAGGATTCGAAATGGATTGGAGAATTGTTCCGTCCGGGCCCGGTACCGGGAAGCTTTATTCCGGACAGGCAGATTCGTCTGCTCAGGGAATACGTTCGATACCGGTGTAAGCTGGCAGCGATGAAAGCAGGTGAAAAGAACAGGCATCAGGATGCCTTGGCAGTCTGCAATGTGGTCCTTGATTCTGTGGTCAGCAGCATGTTTGGAAAGTCAGCAACAGCAATAGCAGACTATACGCCCGGCGATGCTCCCTTTGACCCCTCGGCAGGGCGGCAATGTCATCATGCCGATTGACTTTCACAGCGTATGCTGATATGATGCTCAAGAACTGAATACCTTATCAAGAGCGGCGGAGGGACTGGCCCTGTGAAGCCCGGCAACCGGCGAAAGCTTGGTGCTAAATCCAGCGGCGCGCGGCGCCGGCAGATAAGGATGGATGGAACGCTTGTCTGTGAATGACAGGCGTATTTTTTTGAGGAGGGAATTGTGCATGAGAAAGCTGTTTACTTCAGAATCCGTCACCGAAGGACATCCCGACAAGGTGTGCGATCAGATATCCGACGCTATCCTGGACGCTATTTTGGAAAAGGACCCCAAGGCTCGCGTGGCCTGCGAGACTACGGCGACCACCGGCATGGTGTTTGTGATGGGTGAGATCACCACGGATACCTATGTCTCGATCCCCGATGTGGCGCGCAGCGTGCTGCTGGATATCGGATACAATAGCTCCAAGGCGGGCTTTGATGGCAATACCTGCGCGGTGCTGACGGCGGTGCACGAGCAGTCGCCCGATATCTCCGAGGGCGTGAGCAAGGCGGTGGAGACCCGTGAGGACCAGAGCGCCAAGCAGGAAACGGGCGCGGGGGATCAGGGCATGATGTTCGGTTATGCCTGCACGGAAACGGATGAGCTGATGCCCATGGCCATCGCGCTGGCGCACAGGCTGACCAGAAGGATGACTGAGGTACGCAAGTCCGGTCTTTGCCCCTGGATGAGGCCGGACGGCAAGGCGCAGGTGACCGTCGTTTACGAGGATGGCAGGCCGGTCGCCATTGATACTGTGGTGATTTCTACCCAGCATGACGAGCGGGTGGGGCAGCAGGAGATTCGCCGCGCCATGATCGACGAGGTCATCAAGGCGGTGATCCCGGAGCGGCTTTTGACAGAGGATACCCGCTACCTGATCAACCCCAGCGGGCGTTTTGTGGTGGGCGGTCCGGCAGGCGACAGCGGGCTGACGGGGCGTAAGATCATCGTGGATACCTACGGCGGATACGCGCCTCACGGCGGCGGCTGCTTCAGCGGCAAGGATCCGACGAAGGTGGACAGGTCCGCCAGCTATATGGCGCGCTACCTGGCCAAGAACGTCGTGGCCTCCGGCCTTGCCGACAGGTGCCAGACCACGCTCGCCTATGCCATCGGCGTGGCCCATCCCGTCAGCTTTGCCGTTGATACCTTCGGCACAGGCAGGGTGAGCGATGCCGAAATTGAAAGCGCTCTGAAAAGCCTGGTGAGCATGACGCCCGACAGCATCATCGCCCGGTTCAACCTTCGCAGGCCGATCTACCGTAAGACCGCCAGCTACGGCCACTTTGGCCGGCTTGACCTGGATCTGCCCTGGGAACAGACCGACCTGGCGGAACCGCTCGGAAAGCTGCTGGCCAAATAATACCAAGGTACATATCGCTGAAAGCGGCCTGGGCTTTGGCATAACCGCATACAAACCATGAAGGCGGCGAATCTGTTTGGTTCGCCGCCTTCACTGTTTCTCAAGCACTCAGGTGCCCAGATATGCCTTTTTTACGTCTTCATCCCGAAGCAGATCGCCTGCCGCGCCCTCTTTGATGATGCGGCCGGTTTCCAGCACATAGCCGCGGTTGGCAATGGAAAGGGCCATATGCGCGTTCTGCTCCACCAGAAGCACGGTGACGCCCTCCCTGTTGATCTCGCGGGTGATAGCAAAGATCTCCTGCACCAGCAGCGGGGAAAGACCCATGGAAGGTTCGTCCATCATGAGCAGCTTGGGCTTTGACATCAGAGCGCGGCCCATGGCCAGCATCTGCTGCTCGCCGCCTGACAGCGTGCCTGCGGCCTGCCTGCGCCGCTCCTTGAGCCGGGGGAAGTGTTCAAACACCTTTTCCAGTGTGCGGGCCTGGTCCTCCTTGCTGCGGCTGGTAAATGCGCCCATGTCCAGATTCTCCATCACGCTCATGCGCGCGAACACGCGACGACCTTCCGGCACATGCACAAGCCCCATGCCGACCAGCTTGTGCGGCGGCATCTTGGTGATGGGGCAGCCGGCAAAGGTGACCAGACCGTTCCTGTAAGGCAGCAGGCCGGAGATGGCGTGCAGGATGGAGGTCTTTCCGGCGCCGTTCGCGCCGATCAGCGTGACGATCTCTCCCTGCTCTACTTCAAAACAGATATCATGCAGCGCGTGAATCGCGCCGTAATACAGATCCAGATGCTCAACCTTCAGCATGCTGCGCGCCTCCGTTATCGTTGTTGTCTGCGGAACCCAGATAAGCCGCGATCACTTCAGGATTTCGGCCGATCTGGGCAGGGGTGCCCTGTGCGATCACGCGGCCATAGTTGAGCACGTAGATGCGCTCGCAGATACCCATGACCAGCTTCATATCGTGTTCGATCAGCAGGATGGCCACAGAAAACTGGGTGCGGATGATTTTGATGGTGTCCATCAGCTCGGCCGTTTCGATGGGGTTCATCCCGGCAGCAGGCTCATCCAGCAGCAGTACCTTGGGGTTGCAGGCCAGGGCTCTGCAGATTTCCAGCTTGCGCTGCTTGCCGTAGGGCAGGCTGTCCGCTTGCGCATTCGCCACATCCTCCATGTCAAATACGCGCAGCAGCTCCCTGGCACGGATGTCGATGCCCATTTCCTCGGTCTGATAGGAGGAAGCGCGCACGATGCCGGAGACAGGGGAGTACTGCATTCTCGTATGGAAGGCCACCTTGATGTTTTCAAGCACCGTCATGGACTTGAACAGGCGGATGTTCTGGAAGGTGCGGGCGATGCCGTTCTTGGTGATGTCGTGGGTGGACATGCCGTTGATCGTCTTGCCAAGCAGCACCACTTCGCCGTCCGTTGGGGCGTAGACGCCCGTCAGCATGTTGAACACGGTGGTTTTGCCGGCGCCGTTGGGGCCGATCAGGCCTACGATCTCATTGATGTTCAGGTGCAGATTGATACCTTCTGCCGCGACCAGACCGCCGAAGCGTATACCAAGGTTCCTGGTTTCCAGCACCACGGAATCCTCCCACACGTCGTAGTGCGGGGTATAGGGCATCTTGGCCTGACGCTTCTTGATGCCAAGCGTCTTTTTGATAAAGCGTCCCGTGTCTTCCCAGACGCGAACCAGAGAAAACTCCTTCGTGCCCATCAGACCGGAGGGACGGAACAGCATCATCAGGATGAGCAGCGTGGAGTAAATGACCAGGCGCCATTCGGAGAAGCCGCGCAGGAACTCCGGCAGAGCGACCAGCACGGACGTGGAAATAATGGAGCCCGTGATGGAGCCCATACCGCCAAGCACCACCATGACCAGGTATTCGATGGATTTGTTGAAGCCGAAGGTCTTTGCACTCAGCATGCCGATCTGGTGAGCGTAGAGCCCGCCGGCAATACCGGCGAAAAAGGCGGCAACGGTGAAAGCGAAAAGCTTATAGTAGGTGGTGGGAATGCCGGTGGCCTCAGCGGCCACTTCGTTTTCCCGGATGGAGATGATGGCGCGACCGTGGCGCGAGCGGCCCAGTGTGTAGATGCTGGTGATAATGACCACCATCACCCAGAATACGATGGAAAACTGTATCGCGCCCGATACCTTGGTATCGCTTGAGAAGGCGCGGGACATGCGCGTGATGCGGGAAAGACCGCCCGGGCCGCCCGTAAAGCTAAGGTTTTCAATCACCACGCGGATGATCTCGCCAAAGCCCAGCGTGATGATGGCCAGGTAGTCGCCCTTGAGGCGCAGCGCCGGCATACCGATGATGAAGCCGAAGAGAGCTGCCATCAGACCGCCCGCCAGCAAACCGATGGGCAGGCTGAGCGCAAAGCTGGTATCGCTCATGGATTTGGTGATCAGCGCCGCCGTATAGGCACCGATGGACATGAAGCCCGCGTGGCCGAGCGCCAGCTGGCCCAGAAGGCCCGTGGTCAGGTTCAGGCTGACGGCCATGATGATGGCGATGCCGATGGTGATGAGGATGCCGGAGATATAGCTGTTGATAGCGCCTGTGGAAATCAGCAGCGAGAGAGTAGCATAGATCAGAACGAGCGCGGCGATGTTCAGCGTGTAGCTCTTCACTTTCTTATTCATTCATCACACCTTCTCTCTCGTGCCTCGGCCCAGCAGGCCGGAAGGTTTGAACAGCAGCACGACGATCAGTATGCCGTACACCACGGCATCGCTCAGCTGAGAAGAAATATAGGCCTTGGTCAGGCTCTCGGCCAGCCCCATGATCAGCCCGCCCAGCATGGCCCCAGGTATGATGCCAATGCCTCCGAGTACGGCCGCGATGAAGGCCTTCAGGCCTGGCAGCGCGCCAAGCGTGGGGGAGACGCTGGGATAGGCCAGGCCGTAGAGCAGAGAACCTATGCCGGCCAGAGCACAGCCGATGGCGAAGGTGAGAGATATGGTGTTGTTCACATTGATGCCCATCAGCTGCGCAGCGTCAAAATCCTCCGAAACCGCGCGCATGGCCTTGCCCGCGCGGGTGGTGGAGACAAAGAGCTGCAGAACGATCATCAGAGCGGCTGAAACAAGGATTGTGAGCACGGTGATAGAACCGATGCTCAGCGTGCCGATCTGCAGGGCCGGGAGGCTCAGGCTGATAGGATAGGGCTTAGGCGTAGGAGTGAACACAAGCAGCGCGATGTTTTGAAGCAGCATGCTTACGCCGATAGCCGTGATCAGCGAGGAAATTCTGGGAGAGTTGCGCAGCGGCTTGTATGCGACGCGTTCAATGAGCACGCCAAAAAGGACGCAGACGAGCAATACCAGAATAATCACAAGCAGGACGGGCAGATGGAGCATCGTGATAAGCACAACGGCGGTATAGGCGCCAACCATCAGGATATCGCCGTGCGCGAAATTGATCAGGCGCACGATGCCATACACCATGGTGTAGCCAAGCGCGATCAACGCATAGATGGCGCCGACATGAAGGCCGTTGATCAGCTGGTTCAAAAACAGTAACACTGGCTTGTAAACCTCCGTCCCTCAGATATAGTCATAGGGGGAGGAACGAATCCTCCCCCTTGTCATGATTTCCGTGAATCAGGGGTTTTGCATCTTCAGGAAGACCTTGTTGCCTTCTTCATCAAAGGTGATCATGAAGGCGCTCTTGATGGGATCGTTGTGATCATCGAAGGTGATCTGGCCGCTGACGGCTTCCAGGTTGGTGGCCCGGATGGCGGCGGCCACGTCGGCGTATTCGGTGGAGCCCTGCTTGAAGGCCTCGGTCAGCACCAGCGCGGCGTCGTAGCCGGTCGCGGAGAAGGAAACCGACGGCTCCTCGTTATACGCGGCCTTGAAGGCTTCTACGAAGCTCTTGGCCATCTCGCTGTCAGCCTGCGTGGAGAAGTGATCGGAATAGGTCATGTTCTTCAGCAAAGCCTTGTTGGCGATCGCGTCCACAATATCGGAGATGCCATCGGCACCCAGGAAACGCACCTCCAGACCGATCTCAGCGGCCTGCGTGAGGATCAGCGCGGCTTCCGCGCCGTAATAGGGCAGGAAAACCGCTTCGGGGGAGGCGTTCTTCACATTGGTCAGTTGGGTCTTGAAGTCCACATCGCCGTAGGCGGCGGACTCGGTGGCGACTACCTCCAGCCCGAGAGCTGCGGCTTCACTCACAAAGGCCTCATAAAGACCCTTGGAATACTCGTTGCCGTTATCGTAGAGCACGGCGACTTTGGTCAGGCCTTCATCCTTGGTATAACGCGCGAGCTGCACGGCCTGGAAGGGATCGAGAAAGCAGGTGCGGAACACGCTGGGACGGTCGGTGGTGATCTCGTAGGCTGTCGAGGAGGCCGTAATCATCGGGATGCCCAGGTCCGCCGCGTACTCTGCCACGGCCTTGGTCACGCCGGTCAGCACCGCGCCCAGAATGGCGTCAACGCCGTCATTCTGCACCAGCTTTTCAAAAGCCAGCACGCCGTCGTTGGCTTCGCCGCGGTCATCCTCCCAGATGACTTCGACCTTCTTGCCGTTCACGCCGCCCTTTTCATTGAGCTGGCTGACGTAAAGATCGACACCCTTCTTGACTGCCTGACCGTAGAGCGCATAGGGGCCGGAAAGGGTGGAGATGCCACCGATCTTAATGGTATCTTCCGCGATCGCTGCCGGCGCGATCAAACCGATACCCAAAACGAGAACCAAGACTAAGGATAACCAGGTACCTTTCTTCATGACATCTTCCTCCTTTGTTCCGTAGTTTTTCCACGGTTGACGGTATCATACATAAGCAGGCATGAATATGCAATAGTGAGATTGTACCTGCTATGTATTGCAATTCCACGTCGTGATCGACATGTGAAATATGGTAACGCTTGACACGAAACTTTCCGCCGTGCTATTTTCTTGCAGGATTGACCGATCGACTTGCAGGGGATGGACGCGGCTTTGAATCGTTTCGAAGTCAGGGCGGGTACGCGCGATGAGGGCAAAAGATTGCTCTCTTTTTTGCGCACCCGCTTTCCGATGGCGGCTGAAAGCGAACTGCGATCTTCACTGAAAAGAAGGGATATCCGGGTTAATGGTCTCAGGGTCAGCGAGAATGTTCCGCTGCACTCAGATGACCTGGTCGTCTGGTATACGGCATGGTCCGCGCCCGAGCTTCCCATTGTTTATGAGGATGAACAGATCATCATCATCAACAAGCCCGCGGGCATCAGTACGGACATGCAGGAAGATGGGGCCTTCAGCGTGGAGGAGTGGGGCCGGGAGCGGGGGGCATCTCTCGTGCACCGACTGGATCAGCAGACATCGGGCCTGCTGGCGCTCGCCCGGGGAGAGGGCGCGCGCGAAGCGCTGGACGAGGCTGTACGCCGCAGGCAGCTGACGAAAACCTACCATTGTATCGTGATAGGCGCGCCCGAGAAGCGGCACGATCTGCTGCGGGCCTATCTGGTAAAGGACGCAAAGCGAGCGCTCGTCACCGTCTCCGATGTGCCGGGCCCATTTGCCAAAGAGATCGTGACGGAGTATGATGTGGCGGAGGCAGGAGGCGGCTTGTCCCTTCTCCGCGTTACCCTTCATACGGGCAGAACGCACCAGATACGTGCGCACATGGCGTTCATCGGCTGTCCGCTGCTGGGGGACGACAAGTACGGCTCACGGGAGCACAACAGGCGGTACCGAGCACGGCGCCTGATGCTGTGCGCTACGGGCCTATGCTTTCACACGGAGGGCCGGCTTGCATACCTGAGCGGAAGATGCTTTGACATCGCGCCTCCTTTCAGCCTCGCAGACTGCAATAGTGAGGAACAGCATGGAACCCCGACAAATTCGTCTGATCAGCGTTGACCTGGACGGTACCTTTCTGAACGAACATGGCAAGATCTCAAAGAACAATCTGGATGCGGTGAAAGCGGCACAGCAGGCCGGCATCATTTTTTCGGTGGCTACGGGCCGCTTTTATGAAAATGCCGCCATCGGCATGAAGGATAAGGGTCTCGACTGCCCTCTCATCAGCCTGAACGGCGGGAAGATCAGCCTGTCGCCATTCGGCAGGGTGGTGGCTGAGAATAAAATGAGCCTGGAAAGCGCCATGGAGGCTTTCCGCATTCTGGAGGCGCAGAAAGCAGACTACTATGTGTTCGCGGATGGCCAGGTGGGCATCCGCGGCTTCGACGACCGGCATCATTCACAGCTGGAATTCGGTGAGGATCGTATGCTGAATGAAACAGGCACCCGCTACTTCTACGGCGCGGATGCCTGCCTCAGCCTGATCGAACAGGGCATCTATAAGTTTTATGTGCATGCCTACCATGATCGGGAGAAGCTTGCGGCCATACGCTTCGCGCTGGAGTACGGCATCACCCGGTCTGTGCTGACCCAGTCGGGCGTCAGCAACATTGAAATCATGCCGGCGGGCATCGATAAGGGCAGCGGTGTCGCCCAGCTGGCCGACTACCTTGGCATCGGATTGGAAGAGGTCATGGCCATCGGAGACCAGGACAACGATCTGCCCATGATACGGCGGGTCGGCTGGGGTGTTGCCATGGGCAACGCGACGGACGAGGTCAAGCGTCAGGCGCGTCTGGTGACGCTGAGCAACGCCGAAGACGGCGTCGCCCACGCGATCCGGCGTTATGCGCTCTCCCAGCCGCAGTAAGCGGTTTCATCATCGGGAACTATCACCGCGCGGCCGTCACTGCACTCGATGACGGCTTTTTTTGTTTGCTCCAGATCCTCAAGGCGTACCAGCAGCCGTACGCTTACCTGCTCGGCATATTGTATTTGCCCGATCTGCAGCCGAAGTGAGGCAAGCCGAGGCTCCAGCCTGGCCCACAGGGCGTAGGGAAGGGAAACCGTCAGCCATAGGCTTTCTTCTATCAGAGCGATGCCTGAGGCGGACACTGCAAGGGACGCCGCCTTGCCGTAGGCGCGCGCAAGCCCGCCCGTACCCAGCAGGATTCCCCCGAAGTAGCGCACCACGGCGCAGCAGCAGTTGACCAGCCCCTGCTGCCTGAGCACCTCCATGATGGGCTGCCCCGCCGTACCGGAAGGTTCCCCGTCGTCCTGATATCGCATGATGCCGGCATTTTGACCGACTATAAAGGCATAGCAGACATGGCTCGCGTCCTTGTGTTCTTCTCTGACCAACCGGATGAATCCAAAGGCCTCTTCCTGAGATCCCACAGGGGAAGCGCAGCCAATGAAGCGGCTCCTCTGCACCGTAAATTCATCCTGTGCGGGTCTGGAAAGTGTTTTGTAGCTGGAAGCGCTCATCAGACCCTGGCGACCAGCCGCATGTAGTTCTTTTTGCCGCGGCGCAGCAGCAGGCCGTCTGGGCCGATGCTGTCAAAGCTGAGGGTGTAGTCCACATCGGTGATTTTCTCATCGTCCACCAGCACGGCTCCCTGCATCACCATCTTGCGCGCTTCGCTCCGGCTGGCGCACAGCCCGCAGCTGTTGAGGATGGTCGTCAGACGGCTGTCCGCTTCCAGTTCCTCTCTGGAGACAGCATAGGTGGGCACTTCTTCGGAAGCGCTTCCGCCGCTGAACAGCGCCGCGGACGCTTCCTGCGCCTTCTGAGCCTCCTCCTCGCCATGCACGATCTTGGTGCATTCAAAAGCGAGGGCCTTCTTGGCTTCATTGATCTCGGCTCCCTCAAGGCGGCTAAGGCGGCGCACCTCCTCCATGGGCAGGAAGGTGAGCATGGAGAGCGACTGCGCCACGTCCTGATCGCTCACATTGCGCCAGTACTGGTAGAACTCGTAGGGGCTGCAAAGCTCCGGATCGAGCCAAAGCGCGCCGCGCTCGGTTTTGCCCATTTTCTTGCCTTCATGGGTCATCAGCAGCCTGAAGGTGCAGGCAAAGGCGTCCTCGCGCTCTTTGCGGCGGATCAGATCGGCGCCGGCCAGCATGTTGCTCCACTGGTCATCGCCTCCCATCTGAAGGCGGCAGCCATGCCTCTTGAACAGCTGCAGGAAATCATAGCCCTGCATCAGCATGTAATTAAACTCAAGGAAGGTGAGACCGCGTTCCAGACGCTGCTTGTAGCACTCGGCAGTCAGCATGCGGTTTACCGAGAAGTGCACGCCGATATCCCGCAGGAACTCGATGTAATTCAGGTTCAGCAGCCAGTCCGCGTTGTTGGCCATAAGCGCCTTTCCGTCCTCAAACTGCAGAAAGTGAGAGAGCTGGCTATGGATCCTGGCCACGTTGCGGTCGATGTCCTCGCGGCCAAGCATCTTCCGCATGTCGCTCTTGCCGCTTGGGTCGCCGACCATCACCGTGCCGCCGCCCACCAGCGCGATCGGGACGTGTCCGGCGCGCTGCATGTGCATCATAGCCAGTATCGGGATAAAGTGACCGAAATGCAGGCTGGGGGCTGTCGGGTCGAACCCGATGTAGAACTTGGTCGGTTCCTTTTCGAGCTGTTTGTACAGATCCTCCTCATAGGTGACCTGGGCAATGAAGCCGCGCTCTTTGAGCAGATCCAGTATGTGCATGCTTTTTCTCCTTAATGGCTGTCTTTCAGGCAGCCTCTGAGTATTTCCATTCCCCGGGCGATCCCGTCAGGGTCCGTCCCGGAGAAATTGAGACGAAGAGTGTTCTTATGCCCTCCCTCGGCATAAAAGTATTCGCCCGGCACGAAGGCAAGGCCCCGATCGACGGCCCGTTTGAACAGCGGGACGGCCTCCAGCCCATCTGCGAGCCGGGCGAAGATGAACAGGCCTCCCTCCGGGCGCGTAAAGCCTTTGATCTCGGGGATATTCTCCAGCTCCCTGAGCATGAGCCGCATCATGGCGGCATACGGGGGGAGGATGGCACGGATATGCTCGTCCAGCAGAGCGCCGGTCAGGTACTGATGGATGATCGCCTGGTTCAGGTTGGGCGTATGCACGTCCGTACACTGCTTGAGGATGGCGCATTTTCTGATTAGGCTCGCATCGCCTGCCATGAAGCCGACCCTCAGACCGGGCGAAATGACCTTGGAGAAGCTGCCAAGCAGCACCACGCGGCCCTGCTCATCATACGACATGACGGAAGGGAGATGGCTGCCCTCATAGCGCAGTTCGTGATAAGGATCGTCCTCCGCCACTACCACGCCGTAGCGCGCCGCAAGCTCCGCCACTTTTTTTCTTCGCTCAAGACTCAGCGTGCGGCCAGTCGGGTTTTGAAAGGTGGGGATCAGGTAGAGCAGTTTGGGGCTATGCAGGCGCATCATCTCTTCCAGATGATCGGTGTCGATACCCGTGTCATCGCTGCGCACGGGGATGATCCTGGCCTCTGCCGCCGTCATGGCCTGAAGTGCCCCCAGAAAGGCCGGGCTTTCGGTCAGCACGGCATCCCCGGGATTCACCAGCGCCCGCAGAAGCAGATCCAGCCCCTGCATGGAGCCGGTGGTGATCAGGATGCCGTCCGCATCAGCCTTTGCCCCGAATGTCTTTTCAATGTAGGCAGGCAGGGCCTCGCGAAGGGGAAGGTAACCCTCTGTCGGCCCGTACTGCAGCAGCTGCTTGCCCATTTCCCGTAGCAGCCGATATGACAGGTCGGCAACCTGATCCTCGGGCAGCGCAAAGGCGGCGGGGTTTCCGCCGGCAAAAGAAATCAGCCCCGGTCTGCCCATGTACTTGAAAATATCCCGGATGGCGCTGCCGCTCAGATTCCGCATACGCTCCGCGAAGAAAAACTCGTTTGCTGGCAAAATGTCTCACCTCCTGATAAAAAGCCGCCTTCCCAATCAAATTGGGAAGGCGGCGTTACCCACGGTACCACTTCCGTTCGGCGGACCAAGCCGCCCTCAAACGCTGTAACCGGCGTACCGGCGAAGGCCTACTGCAGCGAACCGCCTGTTCAGCCCCGTGCTCGGGAGCGTATTCACGCGAGGCCAGCCGCCTTTTTTCACCAGCCAAAGGCTCTCTTGAGGCTTTCACCGCGCGTTACTTGTCTCCGTCCATGCAAAAATATTATAGAGTCGGTCGGTTGTCTTGTCAAATGCGCAAAAATAGTTAAATGTTAAAAAATAATTACAAATATAGTTCCATTTTATATCTTTTGTGTTATAATGATGTGGCAATCATGTAGCAAACGGAGCGGAACGATGCAGAGCAGAATGGAAGCGCAAAGCGGCATGGGGCAGCTTCTGACCGGGTTCAGGGTCAGCCTGAACAGGCAGGAGCGGGCTGTGGCAGACTGGGCGATGGTGGATGACTATCAGGCGATACTGGATCTCTCCTGCGCGAGAGGGCATCTGCTCTCTCATTATCTTTCCGCGTATCAGATGAGGGGCTGCGGGCTGTGCTTTGACCCCGCAGACGCCCGAAGGCTGCGGGCAGATATTGAGGATGCCGAGATCATGTATGCCATGGGGCCCGATATCCCTTGGCAGGAGAACAGCTTTGACAGGGTGCTGCTGGCCGCGCCTCTGCCCGGATATGTTGGCCTCGCGGCATGGCTTGCAGAGATCCACCGGGTGCTCAAGCCGGGCGGCAGGTTTGTGGCGGCCCTCGGAGCGCTGAACGCGGAAGCCGGATTTGACCTGCTTCGAAGGCAGGCCGGGCTGTCACTGGGCTACCTGAAACAATTGGAAGGGGTGGGCTTTGCGGACGCGGCCTGCCACCAATCGCGCCTTGGCAGCCGATGCCTGCTGGCGCGCAAACCGCAATGAGGCAGTATTTGAGAAAGTTAAGGGTGGCCATGACGGCGTTTGTCGTTGCGGCGCTCTTTTTTCATGTGCCCGCATCATCGGAGAGAGCCGAACCGGGTACGGTGCGCATCCTGCTGAGCTGGGCGGCTGTTCAGGGCCGGATGGATGTAGGCGTATACGGCCGCTATCTGATCAACGATACTCTTTCCTTTCAGCAAGGGAGCAAGTTGAAGGTCGAGGCAAGACCGGGCGGGCTTTGGCTTTACTATGAAGGCGCGGCGGTCAATGCCGGCGACAGGATTTACCTAAAGAGGATGTCTTCGGACGAAGGGCAGGAGAACGGCCTGCGGCTGAATGACTCACTGAATCTTCTGGAAGGGGACTTGATCATTACCGCTTCAGGAGAAAACCTTCGGGCTGTGCTCCACATAGGCGTTGAGGATTATCTCAAGGGACTTGTCCCCTATGAGATGAGCGATAGTTTTCCCCTGGAAGCGCTGAAGGCACAGGCTGTTGCCGCCAGAAGTTATGCGCTCAGCGGTCTCAGACAAGACAGGGATTATGACCTGACGGATGACAGCAACGACCAGGTGTACAAAGGCTTCAACGCTGAGCATCGGCAGGCTCACAGGGCTGTTGACGACACCCGCGGGCTTGTGCTGACATGGAAAGAACAACTCATCAACGCCTACTATACCGCGAGCAACGGGGGACAGACCGAATCCGCGCGTCATGCCTGGGGGATGGATGAGCAGCCTTATTTGAACGTACATGACGATCCCTATGATGCGGAGAATCCGGAAAGCCTGACCAAGTCTTTTGCAATCCCGAAAACCTGGCAGGCGGATACCGAGGTACTGCGCAAGCTTGAGGAAAGGCTGCTGGGGGAGGCGAAGAATCAGCTTGAAAAGAGGGGATTTCAGGTTGAGCCGGACGAACTGCGCATTGGCGAAGTTCTGGCTGTGACAGCCGAAAACCCTAAGTTCGATGAAGATTCCCGCGTGATGACAATGCTGAGATTTCGCCTGAAAGTTCACTTTTCCGGCGCTCGGGCCGCTGAGGAGGAAGAGATCTCGCTGTTCAGCGTCGAGGAGGACGGACGGGACGAGGATGCCGCGGGGCAAGCTGCGCAGCAGCTTGTGGAAGCGGAGCTGCCGATCTTCCCCGATATGGAGCAATTGATGGGCCTCTCCATCAATATCAGGGACAATGAGATCGTCGAGGTAAAAGAGGGGAAAAACGAATATCTCATCGTTTCCGGCCGCTACGGACACGGGGTCGGCATGAGCCAGCGCGGCGCTGAACAGATGGCGGGCAAATACGGTAAAACATATCAGGAGATACTTTCCTTTTATTATCCGGGCACTGCGCTCAGCCGCTATCGCACGGTGCCCGAAACGAGGCCGCATCTTGAAGCCAGCTTTCTGACCACGCCCGGCCCCATCCCCACCCCAACACCGCGCCCAACACTGGTACCACAAAACAAGGTCCCGGCGGAAGGGCAGTGGGAGGTGACGGTCAAGAACATCCAGAAGAATTCGTCGCTTAACCTGCGCATGCTGCCAAGCACTTCCTCGGACATACTCTATCAGCTGTTTTATGGGCAAAGGCTTCTGGTGCTCGCGCGCAGCGAGGATGGCTGGCTGAAGGTGGAAGCGGATGGCATTTCGGGCTATGTGATGGAAAGCTTTGTTGAAAGGCTGCCATAGCGATGCCAGGGAAGCAAGTAAAGAGGAGACGCACATGCGCCTCCTCTTTGCCTGTCAGAAAGCCTTTGGCTTTCACTGATTCACTCTATGGTTTTACTCCGTCTTCTGGGGTTCTTCCGCCGCAGCGGCTTCGCCGATGGCGATCCTTCTGCTGCTCTTTTCCGGGGTGGGCTTTGCCTTTGGCAGGGTGACGGAGAGTATGCCGTTCTGATAGCTGGCGGTGATACCATCCTGATCGATGCCTTCCAGATTGAAGCTGCGCTGCACGTGCCCCACGCGACGTTCGCTGTAGCAATAGTTTTCGTTCTGCTCTTTCTTTTCGCTTTCGATGTTGGCGCTGATGGTGAGAACATCCTGATCCACGGAAAGCTCTATCTTGTCTTTGGGAATGCCGGGCAGCTCCGCATCCAGCAGGTAGGCGTTATCACGCTCGCGCACATCCACGCGGAAGGAGTTCAGACCGCTGCCGGTCATATCCATAAAAGAGCGGAAAAAGGGGTCGTTCATCCAGCCGGACCTTGCGCCCGAAAGACTATTCATCATGCGATAAGGGATCATAGACAACATATCAATTTCCTCCTTTGAACCGGTCGAAAAGTCATCTTCTCTGATGACATTCGTATCATAGCACAAAGGTCAAAGAAGGTCAATACCCTGAATGAACTTTTTTCGAGTCTTATCGCGCGACAATGGCCAAACAGCGCGGATCACACCGCCTCTCGCCCGTCAAACTTCCTGATGCCTCCTACATAGGTGGCGTGTATGCCGCACTCACCGTCCATGAGAACGAGGTCGGCATCCTTGCCGGGCTCAATCGAACCCTTATGATCGGCAATGCCGATGCTTTGCGCGGGGCTCAGAGAGGCGGCGTGCACGGCGGCACAAAGCGGGATCGCCCCAAAGTGATGCAGATTGCGCACCGCTTCGTTGAGCTTGAGCACACTGCCGGCAATGGTGCCATCCGCCAGCCTGCACTCGATGCCCTTCACATAGATCGGCTGGCCGCCAAGAGAATAGACGCCGTCGGGCAGCCCGCCCGCGCGCGTACAGTCTGTGACCAGCACCAAATGGCCGCGCTTGACGTTAAAAAGCAGGCTGTACAGCCCGGTGTGCACGTGGAAGGTGTCGGCGATGAGTTCAGTATACACATCCCGCGTCAGCGCGGCTCCGACGATGCCGGGGTTACGGTGATTGAGAGCGGATTGGGCATTGAACAGGTGGGTGATATGGGAAGCGCCGGCTTCAATGGCCTGAAGAGCCAGATCAAAGTCCGCATTGCTGTGGCCGATGGAGACCACAATGCCGCTCTTTTCAGTCAACTCTCGAATAAACTCGATGCCGCCGGGCATTTCGGGCGCTACTGTGATCAGCCGGATCACGTCCCGGTGCGGAAAGACCAGCTCAGCGCGGGGGGGCAGGATGTGCTCCGCGGCCTGAGCGCCCTTGCGCTCCGGGTTGATGAAGGGACCTTCGGCATGGCAGCCGGCGATCTCGGCCCCTTTGAAGTCTGCCCGCCTGCTTTCAGGCATCAGTCGGCGTACCGTATCCAGTGAAGCTTCTATCTCTTCCCAGCTGACCGTCATGGTGGTGGGCAGAAAGCAGGTGACACCGTTTGCCAGAATACCCTCTGCGATGGTGCGAATGCCCTGCTCGCTGCCGTCCGAGGTATCCTCCCCAAGGTATCCGTGCACATGTACGTCGATCAGGCCGGGCGCTACGTAGAGCCCCTGCGCATCTGTCAGATCGGCTGCCAGCTGCCGGGCTTCACTCTCACTGACAATCTCTCTGAATTTGCTGTCAAACAAAAGTGCCTTGTCCCTGATTTCTCCATTTGGGGTCAGAATCACACCGTTTACTATTGCTTGCACAGACATCCTCCTTACGTGACCTTATTTTGCCTATGATGATTATACCTGCGGAATCGAAGATGAATCAATCTTTATACTAAAGCCCATGTCGACAGGGGCGACATGGATTTTAGTATTACATCATGCAAAATATAAGCCGCTGAACAAAAAAGAAAAGCCTCAAAAAGTGAGACTTTTCAATGGAGCTGATGCCCGGATTCGAACCGGGGACCTCATCCTTACCAATGAGGCGAACCGGATATTTATTCTCAAGGGTGAACTGACGCTGAATACTTACTTCGATCCAGACATCATTACTCACATCAATGGCGTGTTTGCAACTTTGACGGAACTCGGTGTTGGACCGGAAGATGGTTTTACCATCAGCGATGATACTGAGGCATGGACCGATTTCATCAGCAGCGATAAACTTTTGAAGCTGGTTCCGACTTACGTCTACCTCAAGGTCCGCCTTGCATTTGATCCGCCCGCTACAACTGCTGTTCTTGAATCTTTTGACCGGCAGGCCAAAGAGTGTGAATGGAGAATCAATGTCGTAGCTGAACGAGAGTCGTGGGGTTTGGATTCTGATTAACTTTTGCAGGCTTTAAATAGTACAATTTTTGTGCTATGCTGCCTTTATGAACTTTGGAAGGAGATGATTCGATGAAGAGATTCATCATTGTATTGTTGGCCATTCTGGTCGTTCCAGGTTCAGCTTTGGCTGAGGAGATCAGTTTTGAAGGACTGAGTTTGAGTGAGCTGCTTTCACTTCATGAAAAGCTCGATGTCACGATCCAGGAACAGTTTGAGTGCAGTCTTGACACATCATGCATATACCAGGGTGTTTATGTCGTCGGTGAAGACATTAAAGCTGGTGACTATCTGCTTACATCCGCCAGCAAAATCTACTTTATGTGCCATTTATATGAAGATATGGCTCATAAGGAAGCGCATGACGGCGGACAGCATGAGACATTGCTTCAGATCGGCGATACTTTGTCTCTCAAACTGGAAGATGGCATGGTTCTGGTAGTCGATCAGGGCTCTGTTCATATCAAAATGATTGAGAAGCAAGAATGGGCTCCGTAATACACATCTAATCCGATTCAGACCGATTTGCTGTAAAAAGCGGATCGGTCTTTTTATATGCTTAAAAAAAGGAGTGCTTTCTATGGCCGAAGAGATTTGGCATCACGGTATTAAGGGCCAGAAATGGGGCGTTCGGCATACTCCGGAGCAGTTTGGTCACAAAACTCATAGCAATAAGGCTGCCAAAAAGGATAACTCCTATGAGGATTACAAGAAAGCTCATGACTCGAAAAGTGTAAAGAGTATGAGCGATGCTGGCCTCCTTTGCCAACAACTTCAAGACCTTCTCAAATGGTATTGTAAACGCTTCTCAGGCAGCTAAAGACTTCTCCTTCGTACAAATCGTTGTAACAGCATTCTCTTCGTTGGCTACCAGTGTGAAAAATGACAACGTCGATATGAAGAAGATCGAATCTGTAGCCACGACAATGGGAACAACTTTCGTGACCGCTATGGCTACAGCTATTACCGATGGTGGTGAACGGGTTGGAATCTCAGCTTCAAGCGCGTCTTCTGATGGCACGACTGCTGCGAAAGAAACCTATACCGTTTGGTATTCCACTGGTAAAAATCTGGGACAAGGTTTGGCAAATGGTATTGCCGCGATGGCGAGCACTGTGAAAAGAGCCGCCATCAATGCAGCATCTGGCGCAACTAGAGCGATTCAGATTACCTGGTCCGTCCATTCTCCTTCAAGGGTTGCCTATGGGCTTGGTATGAATTTTGATCTGGGTATAGCCAATGGTCTCGACCGTTATTCCAGAGTCGTCAGCCAGAGCGCTGAGGGTGTTGGCGAAAATGCAGTGGATTCTGCTAAAACTATGCTTCGCGGTGTAGATGGAAGCGTGTTCGACTACATTGATCCGAACCCAACGATTCGCCCTGTGTTGGATCTGAGTAACGTGCAGGCTGGCGCCAGTATGATCGGCGGAATGTTGAATTCTGATCAGATCATGAACAGCGGTCTGTTCCAGGGCATTAACTTCAACAGAGGTATAAATTCTTTGAACTTTGATGGCGCTCGTATTGCCGGTGGTCTGAACAATAAGGATGTCGTGTCCGAATTGCAGTCTCTGGCGGAGCGTTTCGCTGATCTGAGTGAAGCCGTGACCAACATGCAGATCGTACTGGATTCTGGCGAACTCGTTGGCGCAACGTCCGGCAAGATGGACAATGCGCTTGGTCTTAATGCAATGAGGAAAGGCAGAGGTAACTGACTTCGTTAAAGTTTGTAATATTCGTTCGCCTCCTGTAAAGTTAATATTTTTGTAACAACTTATAACAGAAATTTAATTTACGGGGGGGGAGAGGTATATGGTATAATGCACAAA
>DBQV01000028.1 GCA_002305755.1 Christensenella sp. UBA1385
ATGCCTCAGATTAATACAGACCAACCCGTTGCTTGGACAAACGAGTACGGTATGGGGCGTGCCTTTGTCATCACCATTGGTCATGACATCGATACCTTCCGCAGACTGAACTATCTTGTCATGTTTGTGCGAGGCTGCGAATGGGCGGCTACAGGCACAGTAACTATTGCGCCTCCTGATCGGACTGGCGATAGACGGCTTGTCCCCTGGCCCTACTACGGCGCCAAGTGATGCATCACTTGGCTTTGAATCTGCAACCCGGATCGCGGGTTTGGATGGCCTGCCACAGGCAGATTGGCGTCAAGAGAGAGTCTGCGATGCGGATCACACTGCCTGCGTAAAGACAGAGCGCAGTCTGTCTGATTTGAATTGTTACAGCCAGGTTCTTTCTGGCTTTTCCGAACAGAAACAAGGAGAGCATCATGTCGATCAATATTGGCATTGTGGGGCATGGGTTCATGGGACACGAACATGAGGCCATGCTTACGAAAATGGACGGAATCAATGTAGTGGCAATCGCGGATATAGATCCGGAGCAGCTAAGCGACGTAAAACCGGGCATTCGGCGCTATTCCACGGCGGAAGAGCTCATCCTTGATCCGGACGTCGATACGGTGTTGATTGCCGCAAACAACAATCAACATAGGAACCTGACCCTCAGAGCCGCACAGGCAGGTAAGAACGTGCTGTGTGAAAAACCAGTAGCCCTGTCCGTAAAAGAGTTGGATGAGATGAATGAAGCATGCCGCAAACATGGCGTAAAGTTTACTGTTCATCAACAGCGCAGGTATGATCCTGATTTCCGCACAATAAAAGAGATTTATGACGCGGGCACACTTGGCAAGGTCTACTCCGTAAAAAGCCAGCTTTATGGCTTCAACGGAAATATGCATGACTGGCACGTTTACCTTCACGAGGGCGGTGGAATGCTTTATGACTGGGGCGTTCATCTGCTGGATCAAATGCTTTGGATGATAGATGGGAAAGTTGAGTCTGTTTTTGCGAGCGTTCGGAATGTTATCAACCGAGAAGTGGATGACTATTTCCAGATCCTGCTGTCATTCGATAACGGAATTACGGCGGAGGTCGAATTGGGCACCTACTATCTTTCGGACAAGGATCATTGGTTTGAACGTCATTGGTTTATTGCCGGCAATTCAGGAACAGCGTACGTGGATGGATTCGATCCGAAGGGACAGATCTGCCGCACCGCACATCTGCTTGAGAACGTAAGCGGCAAACGAACCATGACAGCCGCAGGCCCGACTCGTTCCTTTGGCCCTCCGCCGAAAGGTTTGCTGATCACCGAACCGCTCCCACAAATCAATACTTGTCATGCTGATTTCTTTGAAAATTACAAGCGCGCATATCGCGGTGAAGAGCCTTTCATTGTCCAGATCCCTCAGACTCGACGTGTGCTGCAGTTAATGGAAGCGGCACGTGAGTCGGCTGTGAAACACGCGAGCATTCCATTTGGATTATAGGAGATCGTAAGCCGTCATTGCCTTGTTCTTTCAAGGGGGATGAGGTAACCGCTGATGCGGTGCATGCCCAGGCTCATTTGTTGTTATGCTTTATGGCATGGACAATGATGCGCGCGATTCAGACCAGAATCAACCTGCATGAAGACAGAATCAGCGATATCAAAGCACGCTGGCGATCTCCGTTTGCTCAAGCTTCGGCGGTCATCTTCTGATCGCGCTCAGCGGTTGTTATTGGATGAGTCAGCCTCAAGTCATTTTTGGCTTGGGGTTTTTCTCTTTCGCGCAGTAAAATCAAAATTTGCTTCTCGGACCAGCCCTTGCAGATCTTCCGGCATCGAAAACTTCTTGAAATACAGAAAAATGGCTGCCGAATGATAGCATAGGCGCATCGGGTATGCTATAATATCTCTGCTTGTCAGGAGGATTGGTTTGAATAGCTTGAGCGATCGCGTGGAGCACGGCATCACGACCACTTACCGCAAGACGATCTGGCGCTATTTTGTCTGCGCCGTCAAGGAGTATCAGCTGATCCAGCCGGGGGACCGCGTGGCGGTATGCGTGTCCGGCGGCAAGGATTCCTTCCTGATGGCAAAGTGTATGCAGCTGCTGCACAGGCACAGCATCGTGCCTTTTGAAGTAAGCTTCCTTTCGATGGATCCCGGATTCTCCGGGGAGAAGCGCCGCACGATGGAGGAAACGGCGCGCGCGCTTGAAATTCCGCTGCACTTTTTCAATACCGATATTTTTGAAAGCATCGAACAGGCCAAAAACTCGCCCTGCCATGTCTGCGCCTCCATGCGGCGCGGGCATCTGTACAAGCAGGCGCAAATGCTCGGCTGCAACAAGATCGCGCTGGGGCATCATTATGACGACGTGATCGAGACCACCCTGCTCAGCCTGCTGTACGGCGGTGAATTCAAGACCATGATGCCCAAGCTGCACAGCCGCAACTTCAAAGGGATGGAGCTGATCCGCCCCATGTACCTGATCCGCGAGGAGCAGGTGAAAAGCTTTGTCGCCCGTTATGAGATACCCGTGATGACCTGCGCCTGCCGCGTGACCAGGCAGGAGGACGGCGGCAAACGCAAGCAGGTGAAAAAGCTGATTCAGGAGCTGAAGCAGTCCATCCCGCTGGTGGAGAGCAGCATCTTCTCATCGGCGCAGAAGGTGAGCCTCGGTGCGGTGCTGGGCTGGAGGATGCGCGACGAGGGGCCCTACACTTCCTTTCTTGAAAGCTATGACGATGAAGAGACAGACGTTTGTTCCATCGCCCTTGACACAGACAACAGGAAAACGTAAACTGAAAGCACGGCGCTTAGGAGGAATACATGAATCCCAACAAAATAGCGATTTTGGTTGACTCCTGCACGGATGTTTCGCCCGAGCAGATGAAGGGATACGGCATGTATCTGGTGCCGGTCAACATCATCTTTTCGGACGGTGAGTACAGGGACAAGGTGGACATCAGCCTTGAGGAGATCTACGAGCGGATGAAGACCGAGATCCCGCGCACCAGCCTGCCGGGCGGAGATGTCATCCTGGAAACGCTTCATCAGATCAGGCGCGACGGCTATGAAAAGCTGCTGGTGGTCTGCCTGTCCAGCGCGCTTTCGGGCACCTTCAACATCATCCGCATCATGGCGGAAGACTTTGAGGGTCTGGATATCCGCGTGATCGATACCCGCTCGGTCGGCTACGGAGCGGGGGCTCATGCCGTGCTTGCGGCTGAATTGATCCGCAAAGGCTATTCCTTTGAGAAGATCGTGGCGGCGGTGGAGAGCAGCCTGAAAGAATCGCACATCTACTTCTGCCTGGCCACGCTCGATTATCTGGCGCGCGGCGGCCGCATCGGCAAGGTGTCCGCTGTGCTCGGTTCGCTGCTCAAGATCAAGCCCATCATCACCTGCAACCCTGAGGGGGCCTATGTGGTGGCCGCCAAGGTGCGGGGGAGAACACAGGCCATCTCCGAGACTGTGCAGCTGGCAGTAGCCGAGGCAAAGCGGCACATCACCTGCTCCATCGCCGTGGTCAGCGGCAACGCGCGGGAGGAAGCAGCGCGCGTGATGGCGCAGCTGAAAAAGCTGGTGCCCAACAGCATCGCCTTTGTGGAAGGGGACGTCGGCCCCGCGCTGGCCGTGCACACAGGCCCCGGCCTGCTGGGCATCTTTGTGCAGGCTATTCCCGCCATGGAGTGAAGCGCGGGATACAGTCAGCTCATCCGCCGTCGCGACCCTATCTGCTCTTCATTTCATAGATCATTTCTGGAGGAGAATTCATGAACCCATCGGATTTATCCAGTTCGACGCTTGTGCAGCTGCGCGCCTTTGCCAAGGAGCGCGGCATCGCGCTAGGCTCCGCGCGCACTAAGGCAGAGATCATCGCCCAGATCGAGCAGGCCATCCTGCGGCAGGTCAGCGCGGCAGGGTTGGAGGTGAAAAAAACGGAGGAGGAAACGCCCGCACAGAGCGCGGAAAAGCCTGCCGTTACCTCGCATCCGGCGGAGCGCAAGGCGATGATCATAGCCGACGATTCGGACGAGCCGCCTGTTATCACGGCCCCCCGGCCCGCCGCAGGCCCGCAGCCCAAGCCTGCCGCGGCCGCGCGCCAGCCGCGGCTGACCTCGACCGGCAAGGCTAAGCCCGTCTTCAACCTGACGGGAGCCAGGGCCTGGCATAATCCGCAGCCCTATGTGGCCCCCGCAGCGCCGCCTGCTTCGCGCTTTGGCGGAGCCATGGAAGGGGGAGACAGCTTTACCGCCTCCATGCATACGCGGCCCGTGCCTGGGCGCTCCCCGCGCTTTGGCCCGGAGGCAGCCCGCGCGGCCGAAACGCCGGTCGCGCCTGCGGTACCGGCTCCCGCAGGCGGCTCCGCCTTCCCGCAGGGATACCGGCCCTCCGCCTTTGCCCAGCCCGGCGCGGCGCGCTATCAGCCGCCCGTGCAGACCGCGGCACCCGAGCCGGCGGCAGACACGCCCGCGGGCTACCGCAGGCCCGCCGAATACGCGGCGCCCGCGGTGGAAGCGCAGGACCCCGCGCCCTATGCCGGTCCGGTGCTGCGGCGGGACCCCGCTCCCTCCCCGCGCGAGGGGGGGCTCAATCCTGCCGTGCCGGAGATGCTGGCGACGGGCGATTGCGGCGACGGGGCCGGCGTGCTGGAAACGCATCCCGATGGTTACGGCTTCCTGCGCGCGGGCAACTTTCTGCCCGGCAAGGACGACGTATACATCTCAAACGCTCAGATCCGGCGCTTTGGCCTGAGAGACGGCGATTATGTGGAGGGAAAAACCCGACCGCAGCGCGAGAACGACCGCTACGCCGCCATGCTTTATATTACCAGCGTCAACGGCAAGGAGCCGGAGAACGCCAAGGAGCGGCGTGATTTTGACGACCTGACGCCCACCTACCCCACCCGTCGCCTGCAGCTTTCTTCGCCTGAGCAAAACGACCCCGTGCTGCGACTGATCGACCTGTTTGTGCCGATCGGCTTCGGTCAGCGCGCGCTGATCGTGGCCCCGCCCAAGGCGGGCAAGACCACCATCATCAAGAAGATCGCCCTCGCGATCGGCGAGCTTCACCCCGAGGTGAAGCTGATGACCCTGCTGGTGGATGAGCGGCCGGAGGAAGTGACCGATCTGAAAGAAACGGTGCGCGGCGATGTGTACTACTCCACCTTTGATGAGCCGGCCGAGAGCCACGCCCGCGTGAGCGATCTGGTGATCGAGCGCGCCAAACGCCTGGTGGAGCAGGGGCGGGACGTGGTGATCCTGATGGACAGCCTGACCAGGCTTTCCCGTGCCCACAATACCATCGCGCCCAATACCGCCCGCATCATGTCGGGCGGGCTCGCGGCCGGCGCGCTCAACAAGCCTAAGCGTTTCTTCGGTGCGGCCCGCAACATGAAGGAGGGCGGCTCGCTCACCATCATTGCGACCGCACTGGTGGAAACGGGCAGCCGCATGGACGATATGATCTATGAGGAGTTCAAGGGCACCGGCAACATGGAGCTGACGCTGGACCGCAGCCTGCAGGAGCAGCGGATCTTCCCCGCGGTCAGCATTTCAAGGAGCGGTACCCGGCATGAGGAGCTGCTGCTCACCCGAGAGGAGGAAATGGTGGCCCTCAGGGTGCGCAGAATGCTCAGCGGTTCAGCCGAACAGGAGGTCATTTCCACGATCCTGTCCATGATGGACAGGACCAAGGACAATGAGGATTTTGTGGCCCGTTATGACCAGTGGGAGAAAATGATGGGAAATGGAGGCGGCAGATCGTGAGCGTAGAGATCCGGCCCTTTGGCCATGATCGGCAGGGCAGGAGCGCGGAGCTGATCACTCTGGCCAACAAGAAGGGCGAGAGCGTGAGCCTGACCAACTTTGGCGCGCACATCGTATCGGTGAAGGTGCTCGATAAACAGGGGGCCATCGGCGAGGTCTGCCTGGGGCAGGACAGCGCCGACAGCTATACGGCCCGCGACATCGGCTATATGGGCGGCACTATCGGCCGCTATGCCAACCGCATCGGCGGCGCGTCCTTCGTGATGGACGGAAAGCGCTTCCGGGTAGGGGCGAACGAGGGAGCCAACTCGCTGCACGGCGGCAAGGAGGGCTTCGATCAGAAGCTTTGGTCCTATGAGACAGGTGAAAACAGCGTAGTGATGCGCTATACCTCGCCCGATATGGAGGAGGGCTTTCCGGGCGAGTTGAAGACGGAGGTTCGCTTCAGCTTTGATGATGAGGCGCGGCTTGTGATCGAGTACAGCGCCGCCAGCGACTGCGATACGCAGATCAGCCTGACCAACCACGCCTATTTCAACCTGGGGGATCGGGATGTGCTGGGGCACAGCCTGCAGATCAGGGCGGATCGGGTGCTGGAGGTCAACGGCGAATTGATCCCGACCGGCAAGATGCTGTCGGTTGAGGGAACCCCCTTTGATCTGCGGGAGCCGTCTTTGGTGGGCGACGCATGGAAGAAGCCTGCGCACCCCATGTTTGAGGGCGCCAAAGGCTTTGACGTGGCCTATGTGCTGGATGAGAGGAGAGAGATGAGGGAGGTCGCCGAGCTCAGCTGCGCCCTGAGCGGCCGGCGCATGCAGGTGCTGACCGATCTGCCCGGCGTGCAGTGTTATTCCGGCCAGGGGCTCGACTGCCTGGGCCATGGGGGCATGCCCTATCGGGCCTTCTCCGGCCTGGCGCTTGAAACGCAGCAGCACCCCGACACGCCGAATCACCCAGGCTTTGGCAGCGCCCTTTTGAAAGCGGGAGAGCGCTACCATACTTCCACGGTCTACGCCTTTTCCGTGATCTGATCGATAGACGTTTCAGCCCTGTCCGCGGCAAACGCGGGCAGGGCTGTTTTTGATGTTCGATCAGCGGTTACAGCAGCACGATGCCGGCTTCCGCGCAGCGGCTGAGCGTATCCTCATCCCAATAGCTGGACTGCACCTCGCCGATGTGGGCTTTTTCCAAAAGCAGCATGCACATGCGGCTCTGGCCGATGCCTCCGCCGATGGTAAAGGGAAGCTCACCCCTTAGCAGCGCCTGATGGAAGGGAAGGGCGCTGCGCTCCTCGCAGCCCGCGGCCTTCAGCTGGGCGGCGAGGCTCTCGGGGGAGACGCGGATGCCCATGGAGCTCAGCTCAATGGCTTCGCCAAGGGTCCTGTTCCACATGAGGATATCGCCGTTGAGCGCCCAGTCGTCATAGTCCGGCGCTCGGCCGTCGTGCGGCCTGCCTGAGCGCAGCGGCAAACCAATCTGCAGCAGGCCCACGCTGCCGTAAAGCTCCGCCACCCTGTTTTCGCGCTGCTTGGGCGTCAGGCTGGGGTAGAGGTCCTCCAGCTCCTGCGTGGTAAAGAAGGTGACTTCGCGCGTCAGCTGCTGGCTCAGATCGGGGAAGCGCCACCTGAGCAGGTCCAGCGTGGCGCAGATGGCGGTCACGATGCGCTGCATGGCGTCCTTCAGCGTGGCCATGGTGCGCTGCTCTTTGGCGATGACCTTCTCCCAATCCCACTGATCCACATAGATGGAGTGCAGGTTGTCCAGCGCCTCGTCCCGGCGGATGGCGTTCATATCGGTGTACAGACCCTCGCCCACGGGGAAGCCGTAGCGCTTCAGCGCCTGGCGCTTCCATTTGGCCAGCGAGTGTACCACCTCCACATTGGCGCCTGTCTGCTTCACGTCGAAGCGGACGGGGCGCTCGGTGCCGTTCAGGTTGTCGTTGAGGCCTGTGGCCCCCTCCACGAACAGGGGGGCGGAGACGCGCTTCAGGTTGAGCGCCTTGCAGAGAAAATCAGCAAAGGTCTGCTTGATCAGGGCGATGCCTTCCTGGGTTTCATACAGGTCAAGAGGCGAGCGATAGCCGGCAGGTATGTTGGTCATAGTTGCTTCTCCTTTGCACAGTCAAGCAGACTGGCGCGCGTAGCGCCGTAGACACACAGGTCGGCCCAACGGCCCTCCCTCGTCAGCAGCGCCTCGCGCAGGCAGCCCTCGTACAGGAAGCCGGCCTTCTGCATCACGCGGCCGGAGGCCGGATTCAGCCGGTCGTGCCTGAGCATGATCCTGTGAAAGCCGATCTGATCGAACAGATAAAGGCTGACGGCGCGCAGGGCCTCCGTCATCAGGCCCTGACCCCAGAGGCTGCGGCTGAGACAGTAGCCCAGCTCTGCTTCCTCATTCTGCTCGTTCCAGCGCACCACGGAGATATCGCCCACGGGCTCGCCGTCCAGCGTGATCACCCAGTGATAGAAGCGGTCGCTTCCATAGCAGGCGGCCCATTCGCTTACCAGGGCGCGCGAGACGTCCGGGCTTTCGTGCGGGGCCCAGGTGAGGTAACGGCTGACAAGCGGATCGGAGGCCCAGTTGCGGTACATGCTGTCGCCGTCCCCCTCCAGATATGGCCGCAGGACGAGCCTTTCGGTCTTGAGCGTGTCGGTGCCGCGGTGTTTCAGCATGCTGAGTCCTCCCTGAAAGCGCTTATTGGCAACAAGCATAGTGGTTCAGGGCACCGCCGTCAATCGCTCAAAGCTTCTTCGCTGGGGGGATGGAAGTGAGAGTACAAGTTTGATACAATGATGCGCGAATTCGCGCCGGATGGCGTAGAAACCGAGGGATGAAAATTGAAACGAAAAACCTGGCTGCTGATCCTGCCGGCTGCCCTTATCGCGGCCGTTATGTGGTTTCTGGTGCTGCGCCCGGGCTTCGCGCCCGGCCCTCTGGACAGGGCGGCCATTGACAGGGCGCTGGCGGACGACGCTAAAAAGCACGGTGTGGAGACGGAATTCCGCATTGATGCGGACGAGCAGAACCTATCCGCCCGCGAAGGGCTGGATGAAAACTGGACGCATATCCTCCTGATGGGCACGGACGGTCTGTATACCCGCCTCAACGACGGAAGGTCAGATTCCATGCTGGTGGCCTCGCTGAACAAGACCACCAAGGAGATCAAACTGACCTCTCTGGTGCGCGACATGCTGATCACGCTGCCGGATTCCAGATCGGAGCAGCGAATCAACACGGCTAACGCCTTCGGCGGGCCCTATCTGGCGGTCAAAACGGTGAACGAGCTGCTGGAACTGAACATCACCCGCTACTGCTCCATCAATTTTACGGGCTTTTCGGAATTGATCGACCTGATGGGCGGCGTGGAGATGACTTTGAGCCAGGGTGAGGCAAGGATCGTAGGGGTGCCGTATCAGGAAGAGCCGCAGCGTTTAAACGGCGGCCAGGCGCTGACCTACGCGCGCATCCGCAAGCTGGACAATAACTTCGGCCGCAATGAGCGGCAGCGCAAGCTGCTGGAAGCCCTTCTGCAGAAGGCATTGCGGATGAAGCCCGAGGAGCTGCTCAAGCTGGTACCGGAAGCGCTGAAGCTGATCTCCACCAACCTGACGGGCAGCGAGGTCGTGTCCCTGCTGCAGCAGGTGCTTGCCAACAAGACTGGCGTGGACATGCTGAGCCTGCCGCCGGACAAGGCCTATCACTACGGGCAGCAGAACGGCACCGCCAGCGTGATCATCTTCAACGAGGAGAAGACGCGCCGGGCATTTTGGGATTTCATTGAGGGGACGGCCGCGGAAGAATCTCAGAATTAGATACAGTCCATGATGCACAGCGAAAATCGCCCTTCCCGCTTTTTCGGGCGGAGAAGGGCGGTTTGCGTTTTTGATTCAGGGCTGGGGCTGCGGTGATTCATTTTCCCAAAGCAGGCTCTTCCACCTTCGGCCGGTGGGCGTGCCGGCCAGGCCGCCCTGCGCCGTTTCGCGCAGCGATGGCGACATGTTGATGCCGATGCGGTACATGGTCTCGATCACTTCATCGCAGGGCACCATGCTCTTGATGCCTGCCAGCGCCATTTCGGCCGCGGCCATGGCGTTGGCAGCGCCGCCCGCGTTGCGCTTGATGCAGGGCACTTCCACAAGGCCGGCCAGAGGATCGCAGGGCAGGCCCAGCATGTTTTTGAGGGCGATGGCGGCGGCGTTGGCTGCCTGCTCGGCCGTGCCGCCGGCAAGCTCTGTCACGGCGGCGGCGGCCATGGCGGCGGCGGAGCCCACCTCAGCCTGACAGCCTCCCTGAGCGCCTGAGATGCAGGCATTGTTGGCGATGACCAGACCGACCGCGCCGGCGCAGAACAGCGCCATGGTGATCGCCTCATCGCTCTTGCCAAGGTGCTCTTGCGCGGCCAGCAGCACACCGGGCAGCACGCCGCAGGCCCCGGCCGTCGGGGAGGCGCAGATGATGCCCATGTGGGCGTTGGCTTCGTTGACAGCCACGGCATAGTTGACGGCCCGGGGGAAGGCTCCGCCGGTCAGCCGGCTGCCCTTTTGAATGTACCGGTCCAGCAGCAGGGCATCGCCGCCGCACAGGCCGCTGCGGGCCCTCAGGCCTTGCAGCCCCTCCCTGGCGGAGCGCTTCATCACCTGAAGCTGGTCCGCCATGCGGGAGATGATCTCCTCTTTTGCCTTGCCTGTGCTCTCGGCCTCGGCCTCCAGCATCACGCCGGAGATGCTGCCGTCCCCGGCCTGTTCCACCAGTTCGCTGATATTTCTGAACATAGCCCGTCCTTATATATTGAGCGTGATGACTTTGTAAATGTTCTTCTGCCGGTTCATGTTTTCGATCACCTCGGGGGCGACCTGCTCGTCCGTCTCGATCACCATCAGGGCCGTCTGCCCGCGATCGCTGCGTGAGACCTCCATGTGGTTGATGTTGATGCAGCCTTCTGCCAGCAGGCGGGTAATGGAGGCGATGGTGCCGTAGGCATCCTTATGGAAGATGAGCAGGGCGGGCGATTCGCCGCTGAGACGCAGGCTGAAGCCGTCCACCTCGGTCATCTGCACCATGCCGCCGCCGATGGAGATGCCGGTGGCGCTCATGCTGCCCGCGTCGTCCGAAAGTTCTACCTTCAGCGTGTTGGGGTGGGCCGGCACCGCGTCTTCCGGCACATAAGCCACGCTGATACCGCGCTCGGACGCTATGGCGGCTGCGTTCCTGATGTCGGGGTCATCCATGGGGATGTTGAGCACGCCGGCCAGCGCGGCCACATCGGTGGCGTGGCCGCGAAAGGTCTTGGCAAAGGAGCCGAAGAAGTGCAGCGTAACCGCTCTCGGCTCGCGCCCAAAAAGCGCGCGGGCGAGATGGCCGATGCGCACCGCACCCGCGGTGTGCGAGCTGGAAGGGCCCAGCATCACAGGCCCGATGATATCAAACACGGAGCGGTATTTCACGCGGGCGCTCCTTCTCGCTCCAGCCTGAGCAGGGCCTCTTTCTTATCCAGCCCCCCGCCGTAGCCGGTCATGCTGCCGTCCGCACCGATGACGCGGTGGCAGGGGATGATGATGCTGATGGGGTTTGCGTGATTGGCCCCGCCCACGGCGCGCATGGCCTGAGGGCTGCCGGCCTGGGCAGCTATTTGACGGTAGCTGCGCGTTTCCCCGTACGGGATGGTTTGGAGAGCCTGCCATACCCGCTTTTGAAAATCTGTGCCGCGGGGGGCGAGGGTCAGGGTGAAAGCGCGCCTGCTGCCCGCAAAGTATTCTTCGATTTGCTTTTTTGTTTCAAGCAGCAGCGGCGTTTCTTTCCGCTGAGCGCCGAAGGGAGGCTTCAGGCCGAAATCCAGCGCTATCAGCGCGCCATCCTCCTCGGCGGCGGTCATGGGCCCAAGGGGACACATGAAATCAAGGTAATATTGCATCTTCTTCCTCTCCTTTCGTGGAGTAAGCTGATTATAACAAAGGCATAGCAAAATACAAGAAGGGAAGCTCCGCCCTGATGCGCCGTCCGAAAAAATGAATTTTTCATGCGTTGCCTTGCAAAACCGTCCTGGCTGCCTTGACAGGCCAAGCGGCGCGGTGATATATTGACGGTGCGCAAAACGCGAAGGGAAGGGAAACCGTGGCAGCATCCGCTATGTTTTATGCAAACTATTACTTTTACTTTAGCAGCCCTAAGGTAAGAGCGATTCGTGTTGCATAGGTGGCCCGGCCCCGACAGGCAAGTACATGCCGCACAGAATCAGCTGTGCGGCATTTTTAATGAAGCGCAAAAGGAGCAAGCTATGATCGCCATATTGAAACCCGGTGTCACGGACAAACAGCGCGAAAACCTGTGCGACTGGTTCCGCAGCATGGGCCTGGAGGTGCATGTATCGCAGGGGCAGTTTCACTGCATCATCGGCCTGATCGGCGACACCTCCAAGGTGGATATCTCCCTGCTGGAAAGCCTTTCTATCGTGGAATCCGTCAAGCGTATCAGTGAGCCTTTCAAGAACGCCAACCGCAAGTTCCACGCCCAGGACAGTGTGATCGACGTGGGAGGCGGCCTCAGGATCGGCGGCGGGCACTTCGAAGTGATCGCCGGCCCCTGCTCGGTGGAATCCGAGGAGCAGATGGTGGGCGTTGGGCGGAGGATACTCGCCGCGGGCGGCAGGCTGCTGCGCGGCGGCGCCTTCAAGCCCCGTACCTCGCCCTACGATTTTCAGGGGCTTCACGGCGAGGGCCTCGGCATCCTGAGCCGTGCAAAGGCCATGACGGGCCAGCCCATCGTGACCGAGATCATGAATATCAACGATCTGCCGCTGTTTGAGGATGTGGATGTGATCCAGGTCGGCGCGAGGAACATGCAGAACTTCGACCTGCTCAAGGAACTGGGGCGCACACGCAAGCCCGTGCTGATCAAACGAGGCCTGGCCAACACCCTGAAGGAGCTGCTGATGAGCGCCGAATACGTGATGGCGGGAGGCAATGAAAATGTGATCCTCTGCGAGCGCGGCATCCGCACCTTTGAGACCTACACAAGAAACACGCTGGATCTATCGGCCATCCCCGTGTTGCACGAGCTGACCCATCTGCCCGTGATCGCCGACCCCAGCCATGGCACCGGCAAGGCCAGCCTGGTGCTGCCCATGGCGCTGGCGGCCGTGGCCGCCGGGGCGGACGGGCTGATGATCGAGGTGCACCCAGATCCGGAGCACGCGCTGTCGGACGGCGCGCAGTCGCTCACGCCGGACCAGTTTGACGATCTGATGGCGAGGGTGAGCAAGGTGCGTGAGGCGGTGCTGTCATGAAGGTGGGCATCATCGGGCTGGGGCTGATCGGCGGTTCTCTGGCGCGGGCCTACAGCCGGCACGGAGGGCACGAGGTGCTGGCGAGCGATCTTGACCCCGCGGTGCTCACGCTGGCCAAGGCGGAGGGCGTGGTGCAGGCGGAATTGAGATCCGACAATGTAGGAGACTGTGACCTGATCCTGATCGCGGTGACGCCGGACGCGGCCATCCGCTGGCTGCGCGGCAACGCGCCGCTCCTCAGGCAGAGCCAGCTGGTGATCGACTGCTGCGGCACCAAGAGGGCTGTGTGCGAAGCGGGGTTTGAACTGGCTGACCGCTACGGCTTTACCTTTGCCGGCGGGCACCCCATGGCGGGCACCCATCACGCGGGCTTTGCCCATAGCCGGGCGGACCTGTTTGACGAGGCGCCCATGGTGATCGTGCCGCGGCATTATGACGATATGGCGCTGCTGGAGAGGATCCGGCGCGCGCTGGAACCCGCAGGCTTCGGCCGCATGGGCGTGACCACGGCGGAGGAGCACGACCGTGTGATCGCCTTTACCTCCCAGATGCCGCACGTGGTATCCAACGCCTTTATCAAGAGCCCCACGGCCCGGGGGCACCGCGGGGTCTCGGCGGGCAGCTACCGCGATCTGACGCGCGTGGCCTGGCTGAACCCGGACATGTGGGCAGACCTGTTTTTGCAGAACGCGGATCATCTCAGCGAGGAGATCGGCCTCCTGATCGACGAGCTTGGCAGGTACAAAGCGGCCATCGAGCAGGGAGACAGGGAAAGGCTGCGAGCGCTGCTGGACGAGGGGCGCAGGCTGAAACAGCAGATCGACGGGGAGGGCGTATGAGCGAGACCGTTTTGAGGCGTGGCGCGCTGAACGAGCTGGGCGGCCTGATGCGCGGAATCGGATGCATGGGAAAGGCTGCCCTGATCAGCGACGTGAACGTGGCCGGCCTGTTCATGAGCCGGGCGAAGGAGGCCCTCAGATGCGAAGGCTTCGAGGTGTTCACCCATGCCGTACCCGCGGGCGAGAGCAGCAAAAGCCTTTCGAGATACGGTGAGCTGCTGGGCTTCCTGGCCGAGAGCGGGCTGACCCGCTCCGATACCGTGGTGGCTCTTGGCGGCGGTGTGGTGGGCGATCTGGCGGGCTTCGCGGCAGCGACCTATCTGCGCGGCATCCGCTTGGTGCAGGTGCCGACAAGCCTGCTGGCCTGCGTGGATTCTTCAGTCGGCGGCAAAACGGGCGTCGACCTTGAGCAGGGCAAGAACCTGGCGGGGGCATTCTGGCAGCCGGCGCTGACGCTGATCGACCCGGATCTGCTGCGAAGCCTGCCCGCGGAGATCTATCGGGACGGCTTGGCGGAGATCGTCAAGTACGCCGCCATCAGGGATCGCGCGCTGTTTGACCTGCTGCCCTACGACCTCGGCGAGGAGGAGGAGGTGATCCGCCGCTGCGTGGACATCAAGCGGGAGCTGGTCTCCCGCGATGAGAGGGACAGGGGAGAGAGACAGCTCCTCAACTTCGGCCACAGCTTCGGCCACGCCTTTGAGAAGCTGAGCGGCTACAGCCTTTCGCATGGACGGGCCGTCGCGGCCGGTATGTGCGCGATGGCAAGGGCATCGTACGCCTTGGGCCTTTGCAGCGCGGAGGACGCATCGAGCCTGATCGGTATGGTGCACGTGCTGGGCCTGCCGACAGAAACCCCTTACACGGCCGAAGAGGTCTATGGCTGCGTGCTTTCCGATAAGAAACGCCAGGGTGAACGCATGACGCTGATCACCTTCCACGGCATCGGCGACTGCAGGCTGACCTGCTGCTCCATGGACGAGCTGCGGCAGGCGCTGCGGCTGGGACTGCCCGTATGAGGGCCATTGTCTGTCCCGGGCGGCTTCAGGGCAAGGTCGAAGCCATACCTTCCAAATCGCAGGCGCACCGCCTGCTGATCGCGGCCGCGCTGTGTGGGGAGCAAACGAGGATCCTCTGCCCTGAGCTGTCGGACGATATCGAGAGGACCGCGGGCTGCCTGAAGGCACTGGGAGCCGACATCCGCCATGAGCGCGGGGCCTACCTTGTGAAGCCCGCGCATCTGCTTGGCGAAGCGGCGCTCGACTGCGGCGAGAGCGGCTCCACCTATCGCTTCATGCTGCCCGTGTGCGCCGCCCTGGGCGGACGCTATACCTTTCTACTGCGGGGCAGGCTGCCGGAGCGGCCCATGCAGACGCTCTTTGAGGCTTTGGAAGGCTCGGGCCTGCGGATCAACGGCGGGGGCAGTGAGTGCGTGTGCATGGAAGGCAGACTGCAGGGCGCGCGCTTTCGCCTGTCGGGGGACACCAGCTCCCAGTTCATCAGCGGGCTGCTGCTGGCATCGCCGCTGCTGGAGGGGGATAAGCAGATCGTGATCACCACGCCGCTCAGATCGGCCGCCTATGTGGAGATGACGCTGGAGGCGCTGCGCCTCTTCGGTATCGATGCCTCTCTTGAAAACGATGTTCTGACCGTGCGGGAAGGAGCCTATCGCTCGCCCGGAGAGACGGCGGCTGAGGGCGACTGGTCCGGCGCGGGCTTCTGGCTTTGCGGCGCTCCCGCCGGTGGGGGAGAGGTTTGGATGAGCGGCCTGTCCTCGGTCTCTTCGCAGGGGGATAGGCGGGTGCTGGATTTCCTGCGGCTGTTCGGCGGAGAGGCCGAATGGAAGGATGGCCGCGTGCTGGCGCGCGGCGGCAGCCTGCGCGGCGCGCGGATCGACATCGACCAGACGCCGGACCTGGCCCCCTGCCTGGCCCTGCTGGGCACGGCCGCGCGGGGAGAGACCCGCCTTGAAAATATCGCACGGCTAAGGATCAAGGAGAGCGACCGCGCCGAGGCGATCGTCGCGGCGCTGAGTGCGCTGGGGGCGGATATCCGAGTCATAGAGGATGCCATCCTGATCCGGGGCGGCCGACCGCTGCGCGGCGGGGTGTGCGACGCGCGGGGAGATCACCGCATCGCCATGATGGCGGCCTGCGCGGCGGCGCAGTCGCAGGGGCCGGTCATCATCCGCGGCGCTCAGGCGGTGAGCAAATCCTATCCGCGCTTTTTTGACGATTTGCGATCGATGGGCCTTGAGGCCCGATTGGAGGCAGACTGATGGCATCGGTTTTCGGCAGGAACATCAGGGTGAGCGTGTTCGGCCAGTCGCACGCGCCCGCCGTGGGCGTGGTGGTGGACGGGCTGCCCGCGGGCTTCGCGCCCGACATGGACAAGCTGCGGGCGCTGATGAAGCGCCGCAGGCCGGGACAGAACCTGCTGTCCACACAGCGCGCGGAGGCGGACCTTTTTGAGGTGCTCTCCGGCCTGGCCGACGGCAGGCTGTGCGGTGCGCCGCTTTGCATGGTGATCAGAAATGGCGACACTCGCCCCGGCGATTATCGGGAGCTGAAGACAAAACCGCGGCCCGGCCATGCGGACTACCCGGCCGGCGTCAAATACGGCGGCTTTCAGGATACCGCAGGCGGCGGGCATTTTTCCGGGCGGCTGACAGCGCCGCTGTGCCTGGCGGGAGGTATCGCCCTGCAGCTGCTGGAGGCGGAGGGGATCCGCATCGGCGCGCATGTGCGCCGCATCGAGGGCGTGGAGGATGAGCCCTTTGACCCGCTCGCGCCGCAGCTGGACAGGCTTTCCGAGGGCTATGTGCGCGTACTCGATGAGCGGGCGGGGAAGGAAATGGAGGCGGCCATCGACCGCGCAAGGCTGGATATGGATTCGGTAGGCGGCATCGTCGAGTGCGCGGTCACGGGCTTGCCCGTGGGCATGGGCGGGCCCATGTTCGAGGGTGTGGAAAACGTGATCTCGTCCGCGGTCTTTGGCATTCCGGCCATCCGTGGCATTGAATTCGGCGCCGGGTTTGCCGCGGCAGCCATGCGTGGCAGCCTCCACAACGATCCCTTTGCGTTCAGGGATGGCCGCGTGGTGACGCTGAGCAACAACCATGGCGGCGTGCTGGGCGGGCTGACCACGGGCATGCCGTTGATCTTCCGCGTGGCGGTGAAGCCCACCGCTTCCATCTTTCTAGAGCAGCGGACGGTGGACCTTTCGGAGGGGACGGACAGCAGCCTGAGCCTGAAGGGGAGGCATGACCCCTGCATCGTGCCGCGGGCCGTGCCCGTGGTGGAGGCTGTGACCGCTTTGGCCGTGTATGATCTGTATCTTGAACATTTGAAGGAGAAAAAAATATGGAGCTGAGTGATTACCGTGAGAAGATCGATGCCATCGACGCGCAGCTGGTGCGCCTGTTTGAGGAGCGCATGGAGGTATCCTCCGAGATCGCAGAGGTGAAAAAGCAGAAAAAACTGCCGGTCTACGACCCGGCGCGTGAGCGGGAGAAGCTGAAGCAGGTGTCCCACATGGTGCCGGAAGAGCTGCGGGGTTATACACAGCGCCTCTATACCACATTGTTTGAACTGAGCCGAGCCCGACAGCTGGCGCGGGGCGGCGGCGACAGCACGCTGGTCAGCCGCATCGGGCAGGCCATCGCGGACACGCGGCCACAGTTTCCCACCGACGCCACGGTAGCGGTACAGGGCGTGGAAGGAGCCAATTCGCAGCGCGCGGCGGAAAAGCTGTTTCCCGCGCCGGATCTGATGTTCTTCAGCTCTTTTGAGGGCGTGTTCGCGGCCATTGATCGGGGCCTGTGCCGCTACGGCGTGCTGCCGCTTGAAAACAGCACGGCGGGCTCCGTCAACCGCGTGTACGACCTGATGATGAAGTATAACTTTTCCATCGTGCGAAGTGTGCGCGTGCGCGTGGATCACTGCCTGCTGGCCAACCGCGGCGCGAAGCTTTCCGACATCCGTGAGATCATCTCTCACGAGCAGGCGCTGGCCCAGTGTGAGGGCTTCATCCGATCGCTGGGACAGGTAAAGGTGACGCGCTGTGAAAACACGGCCCTGGCCGCGCAGACGGTGTTTGAATCCGGCCGGAAGGATCTGGCGGCCCTCTCCTCGCTGAGCTGCGCCGAGCTCTACTCGCTGGACTGCCTGCAAAGCTCCGTACAGGACAGCGGGGCCAACTATACCCGCTTCATCTGCATCTCCAAGGCGCTTGAGATATATCCCGGGGCGAACCGCACCAGCATCATGATGGCGCTGGCGCACAAGCCCGGCTCCCTCTACCACGCGCTGGGGCGCTTCTACGCGCTGGGCATCAACCTCAACAAGATCGAGAGCCGTCCTATCGCGGGCAGCGATTTTGAGTTCATGTTCTATTTCGATCTGGATACCTCAGTGTATAGCGAAGAATTCTTACAGCTGTTCCGCGATATCGAGGGGCTGGGCGCGCAGTTCAGGTATCTGGGCAGCTATACGGAGGTGGGCTGATGGGGGGATACGGCCTGCTGGGCCGAAAGCTGGGGCACAGCTTTTCGCCCCGCATCCACGCCATGCTGGGCGACTATCCCTATCGCCTGATCGAGCTGGAGGAGGAAGCCCTGCCCGGCTTCCTTGAGACGAACGATCTTGATGGGTTTAACGTGACCATCCCCTACAAGCGGGCGGTGATGCCCTATCTGTCGGAGCTCTCCGGCACGGCCCGCGCTATCGGCAGCGTGAATACGGTGCTGCGGCGGGCGGACGGGAGCCTGTTTGGCGACAATACGGACGCATGGGGCTTCAGACGCCTGCTGGGCGATGCTTCGCCCTTTCTCGGGCGCAAGGCACTCGTGCTGGGCAGTGGCGGCAGCGCAAGAACCGTGACGGCGGTGCTGAAGGAGGCGGGCATCGAGCCCACGGTGATCTCGCGGAGCGGAGAGGATCATTACGGCAATCTGGAGCGGCATGCGGATGCCCGGCTGATCGTCAACACTACGCCGCTTGGCATGTACCCGGACTGCGGCGGGCAGGCGCTATCTCTCAGGGGATTTCAGCACTGCCGCCTGGTGATCGATCTCATTTACAACCCGCAGCGCACAGCCCTGCTTCTGGAGGCCGAAGCGCTGGGGATGGAGGCCAGAAACGGGCTGTTGATGCTGTCCGCGCAGGCCGTGCGGGCGGCGGAGCTGTGGGGGCTTGTGCCCGCCGGCGGGGACAGGAGCGCGGATATCGCGGAAAAGCTTGCCGCCTCCATGCGCAGCCTTGCGCTGATCGGCATGCCGGGCTGCGGAAAGAGCGAGGTGGCTCGCGCGCTGGGCAGGCTGAGCGGGCGGAGGGTATTTGATACCGATGAGATGATCGAGCGCTCCTGCGGCAGGACGGCGGCGGAGCTGATCGCGGAGCGGGGGATACAAGCCTTCAGGCACATGGAAACGGAGGCGCTTGCGGAGGCCGGGCGCGAGTCCGGCGTCATCATCGCCACGGGAGGAGGCGCCGTGTGCGAGGAGCGTAACCTGCCCCTGCTGCGGCAGAACAGCCGGATCGTCTGGCTGCAGAGGGATCTGGACAGCCTCACCATTATGGGTCGCCCGCTGAGCCTGCAAAGAGGCGTGGAGGCCCTGTACAGGGAGCGCGCGCCGCTGTACGAGAGATGGAGCGATCTGAGCGTGCGCAACGATGGGGTGGAGGAAACGGCGAGAAGAATCGCGGAGGAGATGCTGCCATGAGGATACTGGTGATCAACGGCCCCAATCTGAATCTGCTGGGCAGGCGCGAGCCCGCCATCTACGGCAGCGGCACGCTGGAGGAGCTGGAAAGGGGGCTGAGGGACAAGTACCCCGAGGTCAGTTTCCGGTTCTTCCAGTCCAACCACGAGGGGGCCATCGTGGACGAGATTCAGAGCGCTCCGGATATAGCGGACGGCATCGTCATCAATCCGGCCGCCTATACCCATACCAGCATCGCCATCCTGGACGCGCTGAAGGCTGTGGGCCTGCCCGCGGTGGAGGTGCATCTGTCGGACATCTTATCGCGCGAAAGCTTCCGGCAGCACAGCTTCATCAGCGCGGCCTGCCTGGCCACCATCACGGGCAAGCACTTCAGAGGCTATGAAGAGGCCGTGGAGCTGCTGATAAAAACTCTTTCATAAAAAGCGGCGGATTTGCAGGGAATGCCCCTCGTGCTCCGTTATATGGGTACAATCCCTAACGGAGGAGGATGTACCCTGATGAAGAAACTGGTTTCTGTCCTGCTGCTTGGCGCTCTGATGCTGAGCCTGCTGCCCATGGCGGCCGGCGCGGCCGCGGAGCTGACCGTTGAGCAGACCAAGGACGAGCTCACTTATACCATTGCCGCGCCCTCCGCGCCGGTGCTGACCCTGACCAATACCGCCGGCGTGGATGTGATCGCGCGCGTGCAGGTCTACGATGAGCGCGAAAAGCGCTATGTCTATGATGCGGAGTTTCTGGTGCCGGCGGCCGGCGGCCCGCTGGTGCTGGATGGCTTTGTTTACAAGCCGCTTGAAAAGAACGGCCAGATCAACACCTATCGCTACCGCGTGACTACGGCGGGCGGCTTTAAGAAGACGCTGTACTTCGTGCAGATCATGCATATTGACAAGACCACCAAGGAGCCCTATTACACCCAGGTGCACAACAGTTATTACCCGCGCAACACTGTCAGCTCCTTCGGGCCTCAGTTCAGGGTCATCAGCCCCGAATTTACCAAGAAATGGTACATGTTTACCCCGATCGACCTGAGCCGCCAGGGCAGACAGACCTTTACGCTGGTCGGCAGCAATATGTGGGAAGTGGGCGAGGTGCACGTGGACGTCTATGACGACACGGTGAACGTGACCTACAGCTACTACTACGCGGACAGCGATAAGATAGAGCCTGTGAAGGAATTTATCACCTTCTACAAGGATTATTCCGAGGCGCTGCAGCACGATCCCGACACCACCGTCTCCTCCTTTGCCTTCAACAAGCCTTTCAGCATCGCAAACGATCTGGGCGGCGACAAGAATGTGCTGATGTTCATCCGCAACAATCTGAGCTACTACCGCTTTCCTGTTCCTACGGCGACCCTGTATCGCAACGCGCCAAACTCTGAGGCCAGGGTGAGTGAGCGCGGGGCCATGCTGGCCCTGATGGACCCCATTGTCGGCATCAATCTGGTAAACGATCACAACTACGCCAACTGACAGAAATTGCATCGGCCCCTGCGTCTGCGCCCTTTCGGGGTATTGACAGGCGCGGGGGCCCTCGTTATAATTAATGAGTTCGTCAAGGTGTTCGGCATGGCTACATGCAAAGCGGACGCCGAAAGAGTCGGCTAAAGGAGTGTCTTAAGATGTTTCGTACCTACCAGCCCAAGAAGCGTCAGCGCAGCAAGGTGCACGGCTTCCGTGCCCGCATGTCCACCAAGAACGGCCGCCGCGTTTTGGCTGCCCGCCGTCAGCGTGGCCGCAAATCGCTGACTGTCTGAGGAAAAGCTGCTGCCCCTGCCGGTCGCAAGGCTTTGCCCGCCCTGTTGCGTTTGATTGTTGGGGGCGGGTTTTGTTTACTGCGGGGAGGGCTTGAGCGATGCAAAAGAACTACCGCCTGCGCAGACGCGGCCAATTTCACTATGTCTACCGCAAGGGCAAAACTTCGGGCCAGCCCTGCATGACGCTCAGCTATGTTCGGGCAGGGCGGCTGCAGGCCGGTTTTTCCGTTTCCAAGAAAGTGGGCGGGGCCGTGGTGCGCAACCGCGTTAAGCGCCGGATGCGCGAGTTCTTCCGCCTGCAGATACCGAAGCTGAAGCCCGGCTACTATGTGCTGACGGCCAGGCCCGCGGCGGCGGAGGCGGATTATCATGAGCTGGCCCGCGATATGGAGAGGCTGCTGAAAAAGATGCAGCTTTTCAGGGAGCAGGCATGAAGCGTCTGCTGCTGCGTCTGATCGTTTTTTATCAGAGGCAGATCAGTCCGCACACGCCCGCATCCTGCCGTTACACCCCCACCTGCTCGGAGTACGCGCGCGTGGCGGTCGAGCGCTACGGCGCGCTGAAGGGCGGCTGGTTGGGTTTCAAGAGGATAATGCGCTGCAACCCTCTCTTCAAGGGAGGTTATGACCCCGTACCGGAGCTGCCGGACGGAGCAATAAGGAGGGACTGAGACAGGTGTCAGGGATTACCAACGCGCTTCGCGCGGTGCTGGACTGGATCTATACCGTACTGGGCAATTACGGCTGGTCTATCGTCGCCTTCACGGTGCTGATCAAGCTGGTCTTGATGCCGCTGGACATCAAGAACCGCCAGGGCATGCGCAAGATGGCGCAGATCCAGCCGGAGCTGAACCGGCTGCAGAAGAAGTACGCCAACGACAAGCAAAAGCTTCAGCAAAAGCAGCAGGAACTGATGCGCAAGGAGCGCTACAACCCCATGTCCGGCTGCCTGCCGATGCTGGTGCAGTTTCCCATCCTGATCGCCATGTTCGGCGCGATGCGCGCGCTGGCCAACGAGCAGATCGTTCATCAGGTGTTCACCTTCCTCTCCGGGGATCAGCCCGTATACGAGGGCTGGCTGTGGGTGAAAAACATCTGGATGGCCGATTCCCTGTTCGTGCCCATCACACCGGATCTCAGCGCGATCCGCATGATCCCGCTGGATGTCTGGCAGAAGATCCAGCAGACGCTGACCGCAGATCAGGTGCAGGTGATCACGCAGCACATCGCCGCCGCCGTGCCCGAGTTTACCCCCGAGATGTTCAGCTTCGCGGACAACGAGGCGCTGAAGGTGCTGCTGCCCCATATCAGCACGGCGCTGCAGCAGATGCCGCAGTACATCGAGCAGGTGAAGCCCATGCCCGGCTGGGGCAACCTGAACTTCCTGCTGTTCAACGTGACCGTGTTCATCAACTACAACGGCTACCTGATACTGCCCGTGATGGCTGGTCTGTCTCAGGTGCTGATGACCAAGCTGACCCCCGGCGCGTCCGGTGCGGCGCCCATCCCCAGCGGAGACCAGCAGGGCGCCGGCGCCCAGCAGAATGCGGGCATGGGCAACTTCATGAAATACTTTTTCCCGCTCTTCTCCGTGTACATCACGCTGACTTCCAACGCGGGCTTCGCGCTTTACTGGGTGGTCAGCAACCTGATGGCGACCGCCGTCAGCTATGTGATCTCCAAGCACTTTGACCGCATGGACAGGCGGGAGGCCGAAGCGAAAGGAGAAGTGACAGTCAAGTGAATGCGTATGAGTCTACCGGCAAAACTGTTGAAGAGGCGATCTCCGAGGGCCTGAAAAGGCTTGGCCTCAGCATCGGCGAGGTGCAGGTCGACATCCTGGAGGAAGGTTCCAAGGGCCTGTTCGGACTGTTTGGCAGCAAGGAAGCCCGCGTGCGCCTGACGGTGAAAGAGGAGGAGCGGGCCGAGAGCCTCTTTGCCGATTCGCTGGACAGCTATGACGCGGCGGCCAAGGCCGCCGAAAGGCCTGCGGCGAAGAAAGAGACGAAGGAAGCCCGGGCAGCCGCCGAGAACAACCCGGGGCCGGGCAAAGCCCCAAAGGCCGAGCGTGCCCCGAAGGCCGAAAAGCCCCGCCCCGCGCCCAAGCCCAAGGCTGAGAAGCCCGAAAAGCCCGAGGGCGGCGAGAACGGCAAGCCTGAGCGCAAGCCCAAGGCCGAGCGCCCCCCGAAGCCCGCCCGCCCGCAGAGAAACGCCGAACCTCCGGCCCCTGCCGAGCCGCGCGATCCGGCCAGCGATGAGGGCAAGGTGCAGGCCTTCCTGCAGGAGCTGACCCGCCTGATGGGCCTCGAGGTGAGCGTGAACGTGAACACCGATGAGGAGGGCAATATCCGCGTCAGCATGATGGGCGACCCGCAGGGCATCCTGATCGGCCGCCGGGGCGAGACACTGGACGCTCTGCAGTACCTGACCAGCCTGAACCTTAACCGTGGGCGCGAGGAGTACCGCCGCGTCACGCTGGACAGCGAAGGCTATCGCGCCAAGCGCGAGGACGCGCTGGTGCGCCTGGCCAACCGTATGGCGAACCGCGCGCAGCGTACGGGCCGCAAGGTGAGCCTTGAGCCCATGAACCCCTACGAGCGGCGCATCCTTCACAGCGCGCTGCAGGGACATGAAGGTATTTCCACCCATTCCGAGGGGGAGGAGCCCAACCGCCACGTGGTCATCACCGTGAGTCGCAGCGCCAAGCCCCGGCAGGACGAAGAAGAGGCCGGTGAGGAGTGAGTCTCCTTGAAACGGGCATTGACAGAAGCTCGGCGCATGGCTATAATATTGCGCGTTGACGAATGGGGGCGGGGCTGTGGAGCTTGACATTTCGGAGGCTTTGCGCCGTCCCGGGGAAACCTTCCCATTCCGCATTCAGGGCTTTATCGAGCCACAGGATGTAATGGGAGACACCGTCACCTTTGATCCGGTTCTGATGGAGGGCAGCTTTTCGCTGAACGATGGCAAGCTGCATCTGAAGGGCCGGCTGGCGACCGTGGCGCACGGCAGTTGTGCCATGTGCCTGGAGGCCGCCGACTATCCGGTGAATCTTTCCTTCCATGAGATATTTGCCCGCAAGGGAGATGCGCAGGAAGAGGACGATCCGCTGGAAGAGACTGATCGCCTCGCCTATGATGGCCCGCTGCTCGCGGTCGATCAACTGGCGTTGACGCTTGTGATCCTGGAGCTGCCCATGCGCTTCCTGTGCAGGGAAGACTGCGAGGGCATCGAAGGTTTCACGCAAATGAACCGGGAAGCGGATGCGGACCAAGAAGAATTGACGATGCAGCATCCTTTTTCGGCACTGCAGCAATTGCTGAATAAGGATCAGGAGGTGTAATCATGGCTTTACCAAAGGGAAAAGTATCTCGCGCTCGCGGCCGCAAGCGCCGCACGCACTGGAAACTCGCGCTTCCCGCAATTGTCACTTGCCCCCAGTGCAAGCAGATGAAGCTTGCGCATCGCGTGTGCAAGAACTGCGGTTATTACAACGGCGCGCAAGTGCTGAAGGTAGAAGAGGCCAAGGCCTGATTTCTGCCCACGCTCTGCCCTGAGAAAAAGAGGAGTAGGCAAGGAAGCTCCCAGAGAGGTCTCCCGTGGCTGGAAGGAGGCTGAGCGGGTATTGCCGAAGGTCGCTTTGGAGGGCGCGGCGAAGGCCGCGGGGTTTCGCCCCTTAAAGCGAAGCAGAGGCAGCAAACGCTGCAAAGCAAGGTGGTACCACGGCTCGCCCCGTCCTTCGATCGAAGCGGACGGGGCGGTTTTTATTCTATAAGGAAAAGGCAGGAATAGCCTCACGGCAGGGCAGGCAGGAGGACATATGGAGAAGAACGCAGCGGCGATGGAAAAAACCTACGCACCGCAGGACATTGAACAAAGGATCTATGAGGCATGGGAGAGCAGCGGGGCTTTTGTGGCCAAGAGGGTGCCGGGCAGAAAGCCTTTTACCATTGTGATGCCGCCCCCCAATATCACCGGCCAGCTCCACATGGGGCACGCCATGGACGGCGTGCTGCAGGATTCGCTCACGCGCTACCATCGTATGAAGGGCGACCCGACGCTCTGGCTGCCCGGCACCGACCATGCCTCGATCGCTACCGAGGTGAAGGTGGTGGAGAAGCTGGCCGCGGAGGGCAAGAAAAAAGAGGACATCGGCCGCGAGGAGTTTTTAAAGCACGCCTGGGCATGGAAACGGGAATACGGCGGGCGCATCACCAGGCAGCTTCGCCGCATGGGCGCGAGCTGCGATTGGTCACGCGAGCGCTTTACGATGGATGACAGATATTACGCCGCCGTGCGCGAGGTGTTCGTGCGCATGTACGAGAAGGGCCTCATCTACCGCGGCAATCGCATCATCAACTGGTGCCCTGTCTGCCGCACGGCGCTGTCCGACGCGGAGGTGGAGTATGAGGAGCAGGCCTCTTCGCTCTGGCACATCCGTTACCCTGCCGCCGACGGGGGCGAGGGCGTGGTGGTGGCGACCACCAGGCCCGAGACCATGCTGGGCGATACCGGCGTGGCCGTGAATCCGGAGGATGAGCGTTATACCAGGCTGGTGGGCAAGAAGGTGATCCTGCCGCTGGCCGGCCGGGAGATCCCCGTGGTGGCCGACAGCTATGTGGATATGACCTTTGGCACAGGCGCTGTGAAGATGACCCCGGCGCACGATCCTAACGATTTTGAAGTGGCCAAGCGCACGGGCCTTGAGGTGCTGTGCGTGACCAACCTGGACGGCACCATGAACGAGAAGGCCGGTGCGCGCTACCAGGGCCTGACCGAGGCGGAGTGCCGCAGGCTGGTGGTGAAGGACCTGGAGGAGCAGGGCTATCTCGTTAAAATTGAGCCCTACACGCATAACGTGGGCACCTGCTACCGCTGCCACAGTACGGTGGATCCGCTGGTGAGCCTGCAGTGGTTCGTGAAGATGGAGCCGCTGGCGGGCCCGGCGCTGGACGCCGTCCGCGGGGGCGACACGCGCTTTATCCCGGACCGTTTCTCCAAAATCTACTACAACTGGATGGAGAACATCCGCGATTGGTGCATCAGCCGTCAGCTCTGGTGGGGGCACCGCATCCCGGCCTGGTATTGCGAGAGCTGCGGCGAGATGATCGTCAGCCGAGAGGCCCCGGATATCTGCCCCTCCTGCCGCAGCGAGCGCCTGCATCAGGAGGAAGATGTGCTGGATACCTGGTTTTCATCCGCCCTCTGGCCCTTCGCCACGCTGGGCTGGCCCGAGAACACGGAAGACCTCAGGTATTTCTATCCCACCAGCACGCTGGTAACAGGCTACGACATCATCTTCTTCTGGGTGGCGCGCATGATCTTCAGCGGCCTTGAGCACATGGGGCAGACGCCCTTTGACACGGTGCTCATCCACGGCCTGGTGCGGGACGCGCAGGGGCGGAAGATGTCAAAATCCGCCGGCAACGGCATCGACCCGCTGGAGATCATCGACAGCTACGGCGCGGATGCGCTGCGCTTTTCGCTGTGCCAGGGCATCAGCCCCGGCGCGGATACCCGCTATTCCACCGAGAGGGTGGAGGCCGCCAGAAACTTTGCCAACAAGGTATGGAACGCGGCGCGCTTCGTGCTGATGAACCTGGAGGGCGAGGAAAAACTGGAGGGCAAGCGCCTGGGGCTGGCCGACAAGTGGATACTCAGCCGCGCACAGATCGCCGCCAGGGAGATCGGCGAGCACTTTGACAACTGCGAGCACGGCCTGGCCGCCGCCAAAATCTACGATTTCGCCTGGGGCGAGTTCTGCGACTGGTATATCGAGCTGGCCAAGGCGGATCTGTTCGGCGAGGACGCGGAGCGCAAGCGCGCCGTGCGCGCTGTGCTGCAGCATGTGCTGGAGACGCTGCTCAAGCTGCTGCATCCCTTTATGCCTTTCCTGACCGAGGAAGTGTATCACTTCCTCCCTGGGCGGGAGGAGGAGAGCTGCATGCTTTCCGCCTGGCCGGAGTATGATGAGAGCCTGTTCTTCGAGCAGGAGGACCGTCAGATGCAGGGCGTGATGGATATCATCCGCGCAGTGCGCAACCTGAGGGCCGACCTGAAGGTGCAGCCGGGGCACAGAGCGCGGCTGCTGCTGCGCGCTCAGCCGGGCTGGGAGGAGACGCTCAGGGGCGCGGAGACTCACTTCCTGCGCCTGGCCTCCGCGTCGGAGGTGGAGTATCTGAACGAGGGAAACGCGCCCGAGGGCAAGCTGGTTTCCGCCGTGACCGGCGCGGCCGAGCTCTTCATCCCATTGGGCGAGCTGGTGGACCTTGATAAGGAGATCAAACGCCTGCAAAAAGAGTATGACAACCTGACGGGAGAGATCGCGCGGGCGCAGGGCAAGCTCGCTAACCCCGGTTTCCTCTCCAAAGCGCCGGAAGCCCTTGTCAATCAGGAAAGGCAAAAGCTGAGTGACAATCTGGCCATGCAGAAAACGCTCAGCCAGCGGCTGAGCGATCTGAGGGGCTGAGATGGAGACCGGCTTTTCCCATATCCCCGTCATGCTGCGGGAGGTGATGGAAGCCCTCTCGCCGCGCCCCGGCGGCGTTTACGCCGACGGTACGCTGGGCGGCGGCGGACACAGCGAGGAGATACTGAAGCGCATCGGACCGGATGGCCGCCTCTACGGCATAGACCGCGACCCCGCCGCCCTGAGGGCGGCTGGGACGCGGCTGTCCGTTTATCCGGGCTTTCAGGCGATATACGGCAACTTCCATGACGTCAAGGAGCTGCTGGGAGATATCAGGCTGGATGGAGGCCTGCTCGATCTTGGGGTATCCTCGCATCAGCTGGATACGCCCGAGCGCGGCTTTTCCTACCATGAGGAGGCGCCGCTTGACATGCGCATGGATACCGGCGCCGGGGAGACGGCCGCGGATTGGCTGAACAGGACAGGCGAAAAGGAAATCGCGCGGGCGCTCTATGAGTACGCGGACGAGCGCTGGGCTGCCCGCATCGCCGCGGTGATCGCCGAAATGCGCTCGCAAAAGCCCTTTGAGACCACGGGCGATCTGGTGCGCGCTGTGGACAGGGCCATCCCCAAGGCTGTGCGCATGAAGGACAGCGGCCATCCCGCGCGGCGTACCTTTCAGGCCGTGCGCATCGCGGTGAACGACGAGCTGGCGCCTCTGACGGCGGCGCTGAATGACTGGGTGGACCTGCTGGAGCGCGGCGGAAGGCTGTGCGTGATCAGTTTTCATTCGATCGAGGACCGCATCGTCAAGCGCGCCTTCAACACTCTGCGCAATCCATGCACCTGCCCGCCCCAGGCCCCCATCTGCACCTGTCACAAGCAGCCTGTGGTAAAACTGCTGTACGGAGGCGCGGTGAAGCCCTCTGCCGAAGAAACGCAGCGTAATGCGCGCGCCAGAAGCGCGGTGCTGCGCGTGGCGGAAAAACTGTAGGAGGGACCATGCTGTATATTGTTGCGACGCCCATCGGCAACCTCGGCGACATGAGCCCGAGGGCGGTCGAGACGCTCAAGGGGGTGGATCTGATCGCGGCGGAGGACACCCGCCATACGGTCAGACTGCTGAATCATTTCGATATCCATACCCCGATGACCAGCCTGCACGAGCACAACGAGCCCTTGAAGGGACAGGCGCTTGTCGGCAGAATGGTGACGGAAGGCATCCATGTGGCGCTGGTGACGGACGCGGGCACGCCCGCGGTTTCTGATCCCGGCGCCGTTTTTGTGCACCTGGCGGCGCAGGCGGGCATCGAGGTGCTGGCTGTGCCCGGGCCCTCGGCCGCTGTCGCCGCGCTGAGCGTGAGCGGCTTTGACGCAAAGAGCTTCACCTTCTATGGTTTTCCCGCACGCAAGGAGAGCGAGCTGCTGCGGCAGCTGAAAGAGATGAAGGGGAGGAGCGAGCTGGCGATCCTGCATGAATCGCCCCTGCGCGTCAGGAAGCTGATGAGCGCCGTGCTGGAAGCTCTGGGCGATATTCCCGTATCGCTCAGCTGCGATCTGAGCAAGCTGCATGAGCTGACGCTGCGGGGCAGCGCCTCTCAGGTGCTGGCGCGGCTGATGGACAACGAGAAGGCCGAAAAGGGAGAGTATGTGCTGGTGATGGACCTTGGCGGCCTTGAACCGGAAAGGGAGGAGCACGGAGAGGAGATCGCGCCCGAGGCGCGGCTGCTGCACCGTCTGCTGCGGGGGGAGGATCTGCGCGCCGCTTCCGCCGCGCTGATCGCCGGAGGAGAACGCAAGAACGCGGTCTACGCGGCTTCGCTCCGGCTCAAAAGGCTGTTTTCAGGGGAAGAAACGCTGAAATTGTGACGGACGGAGCGCCGGCCTTTATCCGCCGCTCAAATTGTGATAAAATGTCCACTGTATATCATGGGGATGGATCGGAGACTCCCCGCGCATGCCCGGCATGCGAAAAACTTATAGGAGGTTGCGCATGGACTTTGCAGAGCGGATGCTCAAACTAAAAGAAAGGCGCGATGCACTGGCGCAAGGCGACAGGGAAGGCTCCGCCGCGCTGAAGCGGGTGCTGGGCCTGCTGGACGCCGGTTCGTTCATCCAGACGGACGCGTTCAGGACGGGCGGCCATATCATCACCGGCTATGGCCTGATCAATGCCCGCCCCGTCTATGTGGCGGCGCAGGATGCCGCCGACCAGGGCGGCGTCATGACGGTGGAGCAGTCACAGAAGCTGATCAAGCTGATGGACCTGGCGGAGTCCACCGGCGCGCCCCTGGTGCTGATGCCGGACAGTCTCGGCACGAAGGTGGCGGAAGGGCCGCAGGTGCTGGCCGCCTTCGCGGGCGTTTTCGCGAGGCTTTCCAGGCTGAGCGGGTATTGCCCGGTCATCACGCTGCTGGCTGGCCAGGCGGCGGGCATCGCAGCGCAGTTCGCGGCGCTGTCTGATCTGACGGTGGCGGTTGAAGGCAAGGCCTATGCCGCTCCCTTCGCGGCCTCGGTGGTCAATGCCGTGAACGGCACTTCGGCCAAGGATAGCGAACTGGCAGGCGCCGAAGCGCTCTGCCGCGGCGGCAGCGCGGCGCTGAAGGCCGCCGACGAGGATGAGGCGCTGGCGCTGATCCGCGATCTGGTGGACCTGCTGCCCTCCTCCTCTTATGAAAACGCGCCCTTTGAAGACGGCGACAGCCTTAACCGCCTGCTGCAGACACCGCCGCCTGAGGGCGAAAAGCTGGTGGAGGCGCTGTGTGATGAGGGCCGCGTGTTGCCGCTCTTCGCGGGGCAGCAGACGGAGTCTTCCGTCTATCTGGGCCGCATCGGCGGCTATGCCTGTGGCGTGGTGCTGGCGCGGGGCAGGCTGGAAGCGGACGGCTGCGGCAAGATGGCTAGATTCGTGCGCTTCTGCGACGCCTACGATCTGCCCATCGTCACGCTGGTGGATTCGGAGGGGCTCGCCGTGCCGGAAGCCGGCAGGCTTTCGGCGCTCATGAAGGCTTCCGGCGAGCTGCTGAGCGCCTATGCGCAGGCGACATCGCCCAAGGTGGCCGTGCTCTGCGGCAACGCGGTAGGCGCCGCCTATGTGAACCTGGCCGGCAAAGCCCTGTCTGACCTGACCTATGCCTGGCCCACCGCCTATGTGGCTCCCCTGAGCGTGGATGCAGCTGTGCAGACCTTCATGGCGGAGGAGCTGCGCGAGCAGAGCCGCGAGAGCCTGGCGGCCCGCGTCTTTGACAGCGCGGACGCCTTTGCCGCGGCAGAGGCCGGCCTGGTGGATGATGTGATCGACCCGGCCGAGACCCGCAAGCACCTGATCGCCGCGCTGGAGCTGCTGCAGACCAAGAGCACCGTGCTGTAAGGAGGGGGAAAGTGGAACAGACGACCGTCATCCTGCAGCCGGAAGGCGCGCTGACCGAGGCCATCGAGGGCCTGCAGGCCGCCCTCTCCGGCCAGACGACCCTGATCTACGTGCTGATGGCCATCGCGGCCCTCAGCCTCATCATCGCGCTGGCAGCCCTCTCAAAAGGAAAAGGCAGCGTTGCTCAGCCCCTGCCCATGCAGGCCGCGCCCGCAGCGCTGCAGAGCGTCCCGGCGGGCGATGCCGCCGTGGTGGCAGCCATCACCGGGGCCATTGCCTGCCTGCTTTCGCAGGAGAGGGCTGCAAACGGACTGCCTCAGGAAAACGCCGGCTTTATCGTGCGGCGTATCCGCAGAGTATGAATCGAGCCAAAAACTGGAGGATATAAAAATGCGTACATTTCAGGTGAAAGTAAACGGCGTTCCCTATCAGGTGGAAGTGGAAGAAGTGGCGGGTGGCTTTGCGCCCGCGCCTGTCGCCGGGGCTCCCGTTGCGGCTCCCGCGCCAGTGGCGGCCCCGGCGCCCGCTGCC
>DBQV01000020.1:0-14792 GCA_002305755.1 Christensenella sp. UBA1385
GGGTTGGTGGTGTCCGTCGCGCACAGCCCGATATCCACCGCCGGAGCCGCCAGAGCGGAACTGACAGCCAGCATCGACAGAAGCAGAGCGCAGACCATGGTCATGCTAATCAGTTTTTTCATTTTGCTTTCTCCTTTGTCAGCGCATCGCGCCGTTATTGATTGATTTTAGGGACGCGAAGCTGTGAAAGCAATTCAAATCCTGTTATAATGTATTCCGTAATGGAATATATCGGGGTGTTCTTATGCAGATAACACGGATCAAGTTTTTCCTCGCAGTGGTCATTTCTGAAACCTTCTCTGAAGCCGCGGAGATGATGTACACAACGCAGGCCTCCGTTTCCAAGCAGGTCATGGCGCTGGAAAAGGAGCTGGGCGTGCAGCTGTTCGACAGGAGCCGGCGCAAGGTGCAGCTGACGGCCGCCGGTAGGATCTTTCTTGAGTATGCCAAGCGGATGCTCGATGTGTACAACGAGATGAACGCCTCTCTGGGGGAGCTGGAGGAGAGCCGCAGCCGCCAGACCATCGTGGCCTCCATTCCCGTGATGGCTCCCTACGGCATCATCAACATGATCAGCAAATTCAGAGAGCGCTTCCCCCACATCAACCTGATCGTTGATGAGCGGGAGGCCTCAGACATCATGCACGGTCTGGAAGACGGACAGTATGAGATGGCCTTCATGCGCAGAAAAGGGCTGGACCCCGCGCAATATCAGCAGATCGAGCTGATCCGCGACCGGCTGGCCGTGCTTCTGCCCGAAGATCACCCTCTGTCGGCCAGGCAGTCGGTATCCGTGCGTGAGCTGTCAGATGAAACCTTCCTGATGCTGGGACGCCACACCGGCCTGTACGAATTCTGCGTGGACATCTGCAGGCAGTATGGCGGCTTCACCCCCCGGATCGGCTATACCGGCACCCACATGGACAGCATTGCCGAGATGGTGGGCAAGAACATGGGCATCTCGCTGATGATGGAGATTCCGGCCAGATATGTATCCAAGGGCAGGAGCCGTGTGATCCCGGTCGAGGAGGATATTGGCAGCAGCATTGTGCTGACGCGGCTTCGCAAGACTGCGCCTTCCGCCGCGGGCAGCGATTTCTGGGGCTTTTTCAGGGCCTGGAGCGCCCGCAGGAGCGGCGCAAACGAGTCTGTCTGAGCCGCAGTTTACACTTTCTTTGCGCCCGTGTTATACTTTATTAATCAAAACACGCTGAGGAGGCCGGGATGGATCAGTACAAGCTCGTCATTCAGGGGGAAAGGCCTCTGAGCGGCGAAACCTATGTATCCGGCGGCAAGAATACCTCCGTGGCCGTCATACCGGCCGTTTTGCTGTGCGATGATGTGGTGGTGATCGAGAACCTGCCGGATATTGAAGATGTGCGCGTGCTGCGCAGGATCCTTGAACATCTGGGGGCCAAGGTCAGCTTCGACGCGGAGCAGAGCCGCATGACCATCGACCCGCGCAGCGTGAACACCTGCGAGGTGCCCTTTCAATACTCCCAGCAGATGCGCGCCAGCTATTACCTGATGGGCGCGCTGCTGGGCCGCTGCGGGGAGGCCAACGTGGGCTACCCCGGCGGCTGCGACATCGGCTCGCGCCCCATCGATCAGCACATCAAGGGCTTCAGTATGCTGGGCGCTGAGATCGAGGAATGCGGCGGCCTGATGCGCTTCAAGGGCAAGCTCTCGGGCTCCGTCATCAACTTTGACATGTCCACCGTGGGCGGCACCATCAACGTGATGCTGGCCGCGGTCAAGGCCAGGGGCTATACCGTGCTGAACAACGCCGCGCGCGAGCCGCACGTGGTCGACCTGGCGAACTTCCTCAACAGCATGGGCGCCAACATCAAGGGCGCGGGCACAGACACCATCCGCATTCGCGGCGTGGACAGGCTGCACGGCGGCAGCTACACCGTGATCCCCGATCAGATCGAGACGGGCACGCTGATGATCGCCGCCGCGGCCACGCGGGGAGATATCGCCATCCACGGCACCATCCCCACCCACATGGACGCGCTGACGGCCAAGCTGCTGGAAATGGGGGTCTCCGTCTCCAGCGCGGACGATGTGATCTGGGTACGCGTCAAACGCGGCCACCGCGCCATCCGCCTGACCACGCAGGTCTATCCCGGCTTTCCCACCGATCTGCAGCAGCCCATGAGCGCGCTGCTGTGCCGCGCCGGCGGCCGCAGCGAGGTCAACGAGACCATCTATGACAACCGCTTCAAGCACCTGGACGAGATGCGGCGCATGGGCGCGAAGGTGACCATCTCGGGCAGAACGGCCTACATCGAGGGCGTGCCGCAGCTGCGCGGAGCGCCCGTTTCCGCCACCGACCTGCGCGGCGGGGCCGCGCTGGTGATCGCCGGGCTGATGGCCACAGGCGTGACGGAGATCTATAACCCCAGCTTCATCGCCAGGGGCTATGAGCACCTGGAGCAGAAGCTCTGCTCGCTGGGCGCGGACGTGCGCCGCGAAGAGGCCGAGTGATGGATCCGTCTGTGAGGAGCGCCTTGCAGGAGCTCGGCCTCGGGGAGGGAGCAAGCCTGGAGGAGGCCAAGGCCGCCTATCACCGGCTGCTGAAGGGCTGCCACCCGGACCTGTTCAGGGATCCGGCCCAGCAGGAGGAGGCTCAGAAGCGCACGGTGCGCCTGAACCTGGCCTATGAAAAAGTCATCGCGCAGCTGGCGGCGCCCGCGCCGGGCTTTCGAAAGACGCCGCTGAAGCAGGCCAAGGCCACGGCCCGCCGCCTGCTGGAGCAGGGGCAGCTGGAATCCGCGCTGCTGCAGCTGGGCCGCGCCGACACGAAGGACGCGGAGTGGTTCGCCCTGCAGGGCGAGATCCTGATGGCCTTCAAGCAATACGATACCGCCCATTCCAGCCTGCGCGAGGCCGTGCGGCTGGACCCTGAGAACATGGATTTCCGCCGTCTGGCGCTGGATGCCGCGGTGCAGGTGAAGCGCCACAGGCAGCTCCCGATCCGTCTGAAGGATTCGATTCAAAGCCTGCTTACGGGCGGCCGCAAGCGCCGCTGACCGACAGTCCGCTTTCGGGCGGGCTTCTTTGATAGGAAATCGACCGATGCCTGATATCAGCACGCTGCCGCCTTACACCGTCGTCCGCTCGGACAGGCGCAGCCTTGCCATCGAGGTAAGGGCGGGCGGCGAGATCGTGGTGCGCGTGCCGCGGCGCGTGAGCGACGGGCAGGCCCGTGATTTTGTGCTGCGCAATGCGCAGCGCCTCGCCCGCGCGGTGGAGCGGATGCGTGCCCGTCCCGCCCCCGAAAAGCCGGATGCCGGGGAAGAAGCCCGCCTGCGGGCGCTGGCCCGGGCGGAGCTGCCGGGCCGCACGGCCGCCTGGTGCGCAAGGCTCGGTCTGCCCGCCGCGCCGGTCAGGATCACCTCGGCCCGAACCCGCTGGGGCAGCTGCTCGTCCAGGGGGAGCATTTGCTTTTCCTACCTTCTGATGCGCTGCCCCGAGCCCTTTGTCGACTATGTGGTGCTGCACGAGGTGGCGCACCTTGTCCACCATGACCACAGCAGGGCCTTTTACGCGCTGATCGAAGGATACATGCCCGATTACAGGGCCAGGCGCCTGCTGGCCCGCCCACGGGAGGCACAGGATGAGAGATCTTGATTACCTGAAGCTGCTGGCCGCGGAATACGAAAGCGAGTCCGCCGCGCAGTCGGAGCTGCTGCGGCTCTCGGCCGCGCTGCACCTGCCCAAGGGCACGGAGCTGTTTTTGAGCGATGTACACGGGGAGGACGAGGCCTTCACCCATCTGATCAACAACGCGTCGGGCATCATCGACGAAAAGATCATGAAGGCCCTGCCCGAACTTCCTCAGGAGGAGAGGCAGGAGCTGGCCAGCCTGATCGCCTATCCCCACGAACAGCTGCTGCGCCTTGAGGATGACGCCGGCGAATCGGCCTGGGACAGGCTGCTGCGCCGTCTGGTGGCCGTGGCGCGTGAGACGGCGGCCAAATATTCCGCCGCCCAGCTGCGCGCCGCGCTGCCCGCCCGGCACGGGGCCGTGCTGGAAGAGCTGATCGCCTGCCAGGACAGGGAAAACCGCTCGGGTTATTTGCGGGGCATCATCGGTGCGGCCATCCGCACGGGCGAGGCCCCTCAGCTGGTGCGCTCCCTCTGCGCGCTCATCAAGCGCCTGGCGGTGGCGCGGCTGCACCTGGTGGGCGATGTCTTCGACAGGGGCCCCCACGCCGACATCATATTGGATGCCCTGATGAGCCACCACAGTGTGGACCTGCAGTGGGGCAACCACGACCTGCTCTGGATGGGCGCGGCGGCGGGCAGCCCGGCCTGCGTGGCCTGCGCGGTACGCAACGTGATCCAGTATGACAATCTGGACATGCTGGAGAACGGCTACGGCATCAATCTGCTGCCGCTGGCCCTCTTTGCGGACAGAGCCTACGCGGGCGACGAGGCGGAGGCCTTTTCGCCGCGTGAAGTATCCGGCGCGCTCTACCTGCCCAGGGATACCCGGCTCTATGCCCGCATGCACAAGGCCATCGCCGTGATCCTCTTTAAACTGGAGGGTCAGCTGGTGCGCCGCCGTCCCGAATACCGCATGGAGGACAGGGACCTGCTCAGCCGCGTGGACTGGGAGAAGCATACGCTGGACGGCAAGCCGCTGAAGGACGTGTATTTCCCCACGATCGACCCGAAAGACCCGCTGGAGCTGACCGATGGGGAATACGCCCTGATCGGCCAGCTGGTGGACGCCTTCCGCCGCAGCGAGAAGCTGCAGCAGCACATACGCTTTTTCTATCGCGCCGGCGGCATGTACCTGCGTTTCAACGGCAACCTGCTCTACCACGGCTGCGTGCCGCTGGACCGGGATGGCCAGTTTCTGGCAATGGAATTTGATGGCACGCGCTACGCCGGGCGCGAGCTGTTCGACTACTGCGACCGCATGGCCCGCCTCGGCTACTTCGCGCCCGAGAACAGCGCGGAACGAAAAAAAGGCCGTGATTTTCTGTGGTTTCTCTGGTGCGGGCGCAACGCGCCCAGCTATGGCCGCAGCCACATGGCCACCTTTGAACGGCTGCTGCTTGATGATGAGAGCACCTGGGCCGAGCCGCGCAATCCCTACTACGATCACTACGGCGAGGAGCCTTTCGCAAGGCAGGTGCTGGAGATCTTCGGCTGCGATAAGCCCTGGAGCCGCATCATCAACGGCCATGTACCCGTCAGGGCTAAAAAGGGCGAGGACCCGCGCAAGGCGGGCGGCCGGCTGATCGTGATCGACGGCGGCTTCTGCCGCGCCTACCAGAAATCCACCGGTACGGCAGGCTACACCATGTTTTTTTCTTCCCACGGCATCCGCATCGCCGCGCACGAGCCCTTTACCTCGCGCGCGGAGGCCATCGGCGGCAATCTGAACGTGCGCAGCCACAGCCTGCTGATCGAAAACCTGCCCGAGCGCCTGCTGGTGCGCGATACCGATGAGGGGGAGGCCATTGCCCGGAAGATCGATGATCTGGGCGAGCTGGCCGCCGCCTATCGCGAAGGGCGCATCCGGCAAAGCGGAGCGGGCGTTGTTTGATGCTGAGGATCTCTTAAACCATTGCGATCTGTGGGCGCCTTTTCCAACACGGAACTGCCTTGCTCATTCAGCGCAGCGTCTACGATGCCTCCCTCGCCCGGATTAGCCTGGACGAAAGATCCATACCGAATTTTCGAACTGTTTTGGAAGAGAGTTAGTATAAGGAGGGAAGAGATGGCGCAGATCGATCTGAAAAAGACGCTCAGGGGCCGCATCCTCGATATCGGCGGGGGCGGAGAGGGCGTCATCGGCAGGCTGTACCAATCCCAGGTGACCGCGATCGACAACTGCCCGCAGGAACTGGAGGAGGCGCCGGAGGGCTTTGAAAAGCTGCTGATGGAGGCCGAAAAGCTCGCCTTCCCGGAGGAGTCCTTTGACCACGTTACCTTCTTTTACAGTCTGATGTACATGGCGGCGCAGACGCGCAGGCGCGCGATCGAAGAAGCAGTCCGCGTGCTCAGGCGCGGAGGCGGCCTGCATATCTGGGATACGCGCATCGAAAGTGGCAAAAGTGAGTTTCTGGCGGAGCTGGATATCCGCCTGCCTGGTCAGACCCTCCATGCGGACTATGGCCTGCGGGGAGACATTGACGGACAGGATGACGAAGCCCTCGTCGCTCTGTGCACGGATGCTGGGCTGCGCCTGGCGGATCGCAGCCGGCGGGAGAGTCAGTTTTATCTGAGCTTTTTAAAATAAAAAATCGGGGTTTACAGACCCCAGGCGCTGCGCAGCGCGGCGACAGCCGCCTCCAGCTCCCCGTCTTTCAGCCCCGCGAAGCCCATGACAAGGGTGGATGGCGGGGCTTTTGCTTCGCGGCAGTATTCCGAAAGGCCGTGCAGGCGGATGCCGGCCCGCAGCGCCCGCTCCGTCAGCTCGCTTTCCGAAAGCGAGGGCAGGGTCAAAAGAAAGTGCAGCCCGGCCTGCTGGCCGCTGAAGCCGGCGCCCGGGATCTGCGCCAGCAGGCCCAGCAGTTTTTTGAGCCGCGCGGCATAGACGCCGCCCGCCCGGCGCAGGTGCCTTGCGTAGTAGCCCTCCGCGATAAAGCGCGCCAGCGTCTGCTGCTCAAAGCGGGAGACGGTCTCGCCGCTCTTGAGGCCGCTTTCACGGTAGCTTTCCAGCAGGGCGGGCGGCAGCACCATGTAGGCCAGGCGCATGCTGGGGGCAAGGCTGCGGCTGAAGGTGCCGACGTAGGCCACGCTGCCCCCCGCGTCCAGCCCCTGCAGGGCGGGCAGCGGGCGGCTGAAGTGGCGGAACTCGCTGTCGTAATCATCCTCGATGATCAGCCTGCCCCGGCCCGCGGCTGCCCAGCGCAGCAGCTCCCCTCTTCGCTGGATGGGCATGGAGAGGCCCAGTGGGAACTGGTGGGAGGGCGTGATATGGCAGACATTGGCGCCGCTCTGCGAAAGCAGGGGAACCATCATCCCCTGTTCATCCTGCGGTATGGGCAGTGTGCGCAGCGAGAGCCGCTCACAGTTGCGGTAAATGCCGTTGTAGCCCGGGTCTTCCGCCGCCACAAGGCTGTTCTTAGGCAGCAGCTGCAGCAAAAGTGAGAGCAGATAGTCGGCCCCGGCCCCGATCACGATGCTGTCCGGCCCGGCGCGCAGGCCCCTGTATTGCTCCAGAAACGCGCTCAGCGCCTCGCGCAGCTCGGCGTCTCCCTGCGGGTCGCCGCGCTGCAGCAGCTCCGGCCGCAGGTAGAGCGTCTGGCGGAAGAGTTTGGCCCACACCTGATAGGGAAAGATCGAGCCGTCGGTGGCGGAGGTGGAAAAGTCAAAACGCTCGGGCTGCTCCCGCTTCGCTGCCGGCGCCGGAGCCGCCCTTCCCCTCTGCCCCGGCAGCGGCTCCATGGAGGCCGCGTAGTATCCGCTGCGCTCCCTCGCCCTGACGTAACCCTCGGCCCGCAGCAGCTCGTAGGCCGCGCCGACCGTGGACTGACTGAGGCCCAGGTATCTGCTCAGCGCCCTGCGCGAGGGCAGGGCCCCGCCCGGCGGCACGCTGCCGGAAGCGATCTGCCGGGCCAGGCTCTGGTACAGCTGCTCATACAGGGGCTTGCCGCCCGATGCGTCGGGCACAAAAGTCAGGTCCATCTCCGCCTCCGTCTGGTATCCTTCACAAATCACATTCTGGTACTTTACACAATACCAGAACGCGCTATCCTTGTAAAGGAAACAGGTATCGCTAAGGAGGAACGATCGCCATGAAAAAGAAAACCGGCGCGGCCGGGCTGGCCTTTATGGGCATGATGGTGGCCCTTGTCTTTGTATCAAATTATATCAGCATCCCCACCGGCTATTCGCGCCTGCACGCGGCCAACGCCGTCTGCCTGCTGGCCGGCATGCTGTTCGGCGGCGTGCGCGGGGGCATCATCGCGGGCCTTGGCTCCGCGCTGTTTGACCTCACCTTCCCCGCCTACGCCCCGGAATTCTGGATCACCTTCATCAACAAAGGCGCGATGGCGCTTTGCTGCGGCATCATCGTCAACGACAAGGAGAGCAAGCTGAACCTTCACCTGCGCACGGTGCTTGGCGCGGTCACGGGCGCGGTGCTCTACATCGCTCTCTATCTCACCAAGAGCTACATCTGGGCGCGCTGGGTCGCCCCCATCCCGGCTGATACCATCCCCACGGTGCTGGCCGGAAAATTGGGCTCCTCCGCCGTCAACGGCCTGTTTGCCGCCGTGGTCGGCCCGCTGCTCTACGCCGCGCTTCACCCCGCCCTGCAAAGAGCCGGTCTGTGGAAGGAATAGGCAGTCGCGCGAGGCTGTCGGGCGAAGGGATAGCGGCGCAGCGCTGACTGAGCGGAGCGGCGCGGAACGAATCGCACGCATTATCTTGCAAAAGCCCGAAAAATCTGTATAATATTGTTTTGGCACATCCTTGCGCCATGCAAGACATGGCGCCATACGTCCATGAGGAGGTGAAAGGCATGAATTATGAACTGGTTTACATCATCCACCCCGCTGTAGAGGAAGAGGGCCGCAAGGAGCTGATCGCTCGCTTCAACGGCATGATCGAACAAAACGGCGGCACGGTGGACAAGGTTGATGAGTGGGGCAAGCGCCGCCTGGCCTATCCCATCAACGATCTGCCCGAAGGGTACTATGTGCTGGTACAGTACACGGCAGAGCCCTCTGTTCCCAAAGAGATCGAGCGTAACATGGGCATCACGGATACCGTCCTCCGCTACCTGACCACGCGCATCGAGCACAAGACCACCAGCGTGAAGCCGCGCACCGCGCGCATCGCGCCCGCGGCCACCGAAGCCGCCCCCGCGGAAGCGGAAGAGCAGGCCGAGGAAAGCGCCTCTGCGGATGAATAAGGAGGCAGGTCATGAACAAGCTGTTTATCATCGGTAACCTGACCCGCGACCCGGAGCTGCGCAGCACCCCCAACGGCGTGCCTGTCTGCACCTTCACGGTCGCCGTCAATCGCCGCCGCGCCAGCACCGCTGAAGCGGGACAGCCCGAAGCGGATTTCTTCCGCGTGACGGCCTGGAGGCAGCTTGGCGAGAACTGCAACCGCTTTTTGTCCAAAGGCCGCAAGGTCGCCGTTGTGGGCCCCGTGCAGGTGAACACCTACACGGCCCAGGACGGCAGCACCCGCGCCAGCCTGGAAGTAACGGCTGACGACGTCGAGTTCCTCTCGCCCCGCGGCGAGGGTGACGGCGGCTCAGGCCGCTCCGGCGAGCAAGGCGTCCCCCCCGTTTCCGGCGGGATGAGCGGCGGGTTTGTCAAGGTAGACGACGAAGAGCTGCCCTTCTAACAAGCGCAGCGCCAAAGAAGGAGGAATACCATGTCGGAAGATAGAGGCGAAAGAAAGATGCGCCCGCGCGGCGGCCGTCGGCCCCGGCGCAAGGTCTGCGATTTCTGTGCCAACAAGGTCGAGTTTATCGACTATAAGGATGTGAACCGTCTGCGCCGCTACATCAGCGAGCGCGGCAAGATCAGCCCCCGCCGCATGCTGGGCACCTGTGCCAAGCACCAGCGTCAGCTGTCGGAGGCCATCAAGCGCGCCCGCGCCATCGCTCTGCTGCCCTACACGGCGGAATAAGCGAGACGCACCGCAAAACATCCCCGTCCGGTCAGCCCGGACGGGGATGTTTTCCTGTACTCAGGAATCAGCCAATGCCGTATCAGCCCTTGACGCCGCCGCCGGTCACGCCTTCGATGATCTTTTCCGACAGGAAGATGAACAGCAGGAAGGTGGGCAGGAAAACGATGATGACGGCCGCGAACATGCCCGCCCAGTCGCCCGTATAGCGCATGGAGTTGATCATGCTGTACAGGCCCACCGCCACAGGGCGCGTGCTGTCGCCGCTGGCGAAGATGAGCGAGATGAAATACTCGTTCCACACGTTGATAAAGTTGAAGATGCTCACCGTCACGATGCCGGGCTGAGCCAGGGGCAGCATCACCGTCCAGAAGGTACGGATGGGCGGGCAGCCGTCGATGGCCGCCGCCTCCTCGTAGGAGCGGGAGAGGTTGGTGAAGAAGGTGAGCAAAAAGATGGTGGTGTAGGGTACATTGATGCCCACATAGAGGAAGATGAGCAGCGCGCGCACCGTCACATCCTGGCGGAGCAGCTGCAGCTGCGACACGATGCCGAACAGGGGCAGTATGATCATGGTCACCGGCACGCCCATCGCCGCCACAAAGCCGCTCTGCAGCGGCCTGTTCAGGAAAAACTTAAAGCGCGAGATGGCATAGGCCGCCGGGGCGGAAACCAGGATCAGCAGCACCGTGGAAATGGAGGCATAGAACAGCGAGTTGAAAAAGAACACCGATACGTTCTGGCTGGTCCATGCCTTGGCGTAGTTCTCAAAGTGCAGCCCGCTGGGGAATTTCAGCGCCTGCCCTTTAAAGATCTCCTTGGTGGTGGAAAAGCTGGCGGCAAAGATCCAGCCGATCAGCACAAAGGTGAACAGCACCCAGAGCACCAGGGGGATGTAGCCGGGCAGCAATTTCAGCGTGGGGCTGAGGGGCCGCCGGAGATGGTTTTCACTCTTTCTTTTCATGGCCGCCCCTCCTTAAAACTCCAGATCGTCCTTGCCGAACATGGCGTTGGTCGCCAAAAAGATCGCCACCACGCACACCGCCATCAGCACGCCAATCGCCGCGCCCAGGCCCGCGTTGCGCTCGGTCACCACGTTGCCCGCGCCGAACACCTGCAGGTACATATACACCATCGGCGTGATGGTCTGGTTGCTGGCCGTCACGGTGGAGAACAGCTGGCTCCACACAAAGAAGCCGACCGAGGTGATGGACCACATGGTGATGTTGGTCTTAAACACGCCCTTGAGCAGCGGCAGCGTAATGTAGCGGAACTGCATAGGCTTGTTGGCACCATCAATAATGGACGCCTCGTAGATATCCTGCGGTATTTTTTCGATGCCGCTGGAGAAGATCAACATGTGATAACCCACCATGCCGAAGCAGTAGGCAAACAGCAGCGCCCAGAACATGTTTTCAGGCGCGGTCCACTGCACGGCGGCCAGGCTCTGCCAGCCCAGCCATTTGAAAAGGCCTGTCAGCAGGCCGTAGCGGGTGTTGTAGACGAACTGCAGCCACATCGTGGCCAGCGCCACGGCACTGATGATGTTGGGCATGTAAATGACAGCGCGGAAAAACTTCTTGAATCTGATGCCGCTGTTGAGGATGGCCGCAAACAGCAGCGCAAGGCTCATCACCACCAGCCCACCCACGGCCCAGATGCGCAACAGGTTCCACATGGAGGTGCGGAACAGCTCCGTGTTGTACAGCTTGACATAGTTGTCAAACCACACCAGGCTCCACTCGCTGATGGGCGTGGTCACGCTCTCCACGCGGAACAAGCTCATCAGCAGCGTACGCGCGATGGGGTACACAAAGATGGCCAAAAAAAGCAGCAGCGCGGGCGTAATAAAAACGGCGATGGCCGCCTTGCTTTGTTTCATACTGCAATCTCCTCAGGGGGGAATGAATCCTGCGGGGGCAGGCCGTGGCCTGCCCCCGGGAATCGCGGCTTACTTCGCGGCCGCCTCCAGGGTATCCACAAACTGCTGAGCCGTAATGGTGCCCGCGTACAGCTTCTGGATATTCTCCTTGACAATGGGGAAGATGTCAGGGTTGTCTTCGATACCTGCAGCCCAGTTCCAGCGGGTAGTCAGCTGGTCCATCACGGGTTTCACCTCAGCCAGCTGCGCGGGCCACTCGGTGTTGGCGCTGTCGGCGGGGATGCCCAGAGATTCCTGGCTCAGCTTCAGGTCGTACTCGCCCTTGGTGAAGAAGCGGATCAGATCAAAGGCCTCCTGGGCCACTTCGCTCTTGGCGTTGATAGCGAACACCTGGGCGCCGAAGTTGGCCGCTTCAAGGCCGTTCACGCCGCCCTCCACGGTGGGAAAGGCAAAGCAGCCCCACAGGAAGTCATCGCCGGTCACGCCGCGCACTTCGTTGGGCAGCCAGGAGCCGTTCAGGTACATCGCGGCTTCGCCCAGGGCCAGCTCGCCGTTTTGGTTGCTGGGCCATACGGAGGAGCCGATGGTGGGCGAGAGGAAGCCCTTCGCCGCCAGATCTTCAAAGGCCTGCGCGGCCTTCAGCACGGCGGGTTCCTCGGCCCAGAGGCCTTCCTTGACCACCTTGCTCACGCCCTCGTTGCCCAGCAGGCGGGCCAGATAATAGCCGAACATGGTGTCGATGTAGGCGTCGTCGCTGGTGATCGGGATATAGCCGGCATCCTTGATCTTCTGGCAGGCGGCCAGCAGCTCTTCCCAGGTCTTGGGCACCTCAGTCACGCCAGCCTCGGTGAAGATCTCCTTGTTGTAGAAGAAGTTAAACACATTGGGCTGGTAGGGGATGGATTTCAGCGTACCGCCCGCGGCCGCCCTGGCGGCGCTCATCAGGCCCGCGTTGGCGGTGGCTTCGTAATCGGCGGCCTTGGCCAGCTCTTCCAGGTCCGTCAGGTACTTGCCCCAGGTCACGTTGACGCGGTCAATGTCCTCGTCAAACAGGTCTATCACGGTGTTGGCCTCCAGAGCGGGCTCCAGCCCCTCGCGGATGCCCGTGCGGCCCTTAAACTGCACGTCCACCGTGTTGCCAGTCTCGGCCATATAGGCGTTGACAGCTTCCTGCAGCACCTTGCCCTGCGGCTCCGCGGATTCCCACATCGACCAGTAGACAATGGTCTTGCCCTCGGCTGAGGCAACCAAGGCGACGCTCAGCAGCATCGCAAAAACCAGGAAAAGGGATACAAGTCTTTTCATATGCTTACCTCCGAGTATTCAATTGCCGAGCCACTCGGCTCTTGAACAGATTGTATAATATTAACGGAAAAGCGTCAATCATTTCTCCGCTCGGCAAAAAAATATCGGAAGATGGCGCGCACCTCCTTCACCTCCCATGGGTTTCTCAGCAAGCTGCGCCACTCCCTGTTTTCTGGCGCACGGCGTCTGTGCCGTTTGCGTCAAATCAGGAAGGATCACATTTCCAGTCTCACCAGCCGGATGCGCTCATCCAGCATACGCAGAAATTCGTCTGGCGGCAGGAGCTCCGCCTGCTCAAAAAACTCCGGCTGCTTCTGCCTCAGGATGCTGAGCGGATTGCGGTCACTGATCACGATATACTTCACCAAGGCCAGGTAGCGGTCCGCCTGCTCCTGCGTGACTGCCCAGCGGTTGATTTCGCTCAGCGCCAGCTCCTCTCGCTTGCGCTGTATCTTGAGATCCCATGCAGGCACATCAATAGCTTCGGCCTTCGTCTTCGCCTCCTCAAAGGCATCCAGATCGTCTTGCAGCCGCTGCTTCTCAAGCGGATATTCCTGCCGCTGGATGGGCCGGGCCATGGAGCGCAGCAGGGCAAAACCTGTTTCCTGCGGCCAGGCATCCACCGCATATTCGATAAATTGCAGGGCCTCTTCCCGCTGCGGCGAGAAGGGATTGACCACATAATAACTCATCTCAACATCCGCGCCGCTGATCACGGGGCTGTGTCCCGGCTCAAAGGACAAGGGCAGATATTCGTACTCCCCCTTATACAGCAGGCTGATGGCATAGAAGCCCCATTCGCTCGTTTCCCCCTTCCCGCGCCTGTCCGCACAGGCGGCAGACAACTCCATCCAGCGGCTCAGCAGCCGTTCCATATCCGGGGCGGTATATGCCGCATCTTGCCCGGCCGCCACCCGCTCATCCGCCCGGCGCTCCAACAGCCTTTGTAAATCAAGGCCCTGATCAAAGGGATCAAAGCTTATCTGAGGGTACTCATCGGCATAATCGGCCAGCCAGATGTCAAGCAAGTCCATCAGCTGCCCGTAGCTGGTGGGGACAGGCAGCCCGAAGCGCTCAAACAGATCGGGATTATAGCCCAGCACATCAATGTATATCTTCTGTGGGATGGCGCGCAGCGCCCCTTCCCTGAGGAAAAGCTCTTGAAAAGGCCGGTGCATGTCGCTTGCAATGGCGGCCAGCTTAGAGTTTTCGGACAGATCCGCCCCAAAGCCTTTTTCATAAATAGTAGGCAGCAGGTTCGGGTCACTGAGAATATAGATATCTGTTTCTCCGTCGCGCATTATCATATCGTTTATAAACTGCTCTTCCGGCAGCATGAAAGAATCCTGCCGGAATATCAGCTCCACATCCGGCCTGTCCCGCAGAAAGCCGATGTGATCGGCGCTGCGTCCATAATCGCCGCTCAGCACCAGCCGCGTTTGTGCCTCCGCCGATCCTTGCGCGCGGATGGCCACGTTATTATCCACGTGGACGGCGGCCATCCTGCCGCCAATATGCACCAGCTTGTTCACATCCCCGCTGAGGATATAGGCGGACAGTTCGGTCATTCCCTCGGCATCACGGCTGTAGATCCTTTCCTCCCCGGCCAGCAGTATCCGATCCTCCTGCACGTCCCAGGTAAGGGCATCGGGCCGGAACTCCAGCGTCTGCAGTTCCTCCCTTTCTCCATTACCCAGCGCGATCAGGCAAAGCACGTAGCGCAGCCGATTTTCATCCCGCAAGCGGGCCACGGCCAGCATCTTGCCATTCCGATAGGATGAAAGGCAGCGGATATCGCGCAGCGGTGTCCGGCTGTCCGTTTCGCCGGAAAGCGATATGCCGCGCAGCGCCTCACCGTATGTGTCATGGGTCTGCAGGTAGAGCCTCCCCTCCTGCAGGAAAGCCCTGCCGATAAAATCTTCTTCGCCTTCCCAGGTCAAAACCTCCTCTCCCTTGTATTCCCCCCGCCCATCCAATAGCCGGATCAGCT
>DBQV01000020.1:14874-16451 GCA_002305755.1 Christensenella sp. UBA1385
CCATCGCGGCGCAGGATGTACAGCTTTCCCTGATAGCTTTCAATATCAGCGACATAGGTATCCTCTTGCGTATAGAACAGATTGCGGTTTCCCATCGGCTGCTGCGCCGCCTCGGCCCTGCCGGGCGCGGGATGCAGCAGCGCCAGGCAGAGCATTGCCGCGATCCATTTTGCTTTCATGCCGCCCCCCTTACGATCTTCCCGCCTCAACCGCCTGAACAAATTCGGGCGTTCGGATGAAGAAATCAAGATAATGAAACCTGATGGGCGCATAATCCAATACGATGGGCTCCGCCAGTTCTCCGTTTGCGGCATCCACCAGCACGGCAAACTGGATCGGCGCCTCACCGCCAAACGCCTTCTTCAGTTCTTTAGCATATCGCTCCATGGCGCGGGCAGAGGCATAAGCATCCTCTATAGGAGAATGCTGCGCAAATAAGAAAAAGTAAACAGGCCGCCCAATGTCCTTGGGGGTGCAATAGGCGGTGATCGCCAGCCTGAACATCTCCGCCTGCGCCCTGGACCATCCGGGCTCGGAGGCCAACTGGCTGATCGCCGCCTCCCGTGCCTGATCAAAGGGGATCGCCCCCTCCTGCGGCAGGCTGAGCGGCACGCGGATGGCCGCCACATATTTGTCAAAGATGCGGCTTAGCTCCTCCGGGGGAAGGCCATCAAGGATGGGCAGCCACTTCTCCCGCACCTTGGGCAGCAGCAGATAGCCCTCATCCCGGTTGAAGCAGGCCTTCAGATCGCTTTCCAATTGTCTGTCCAGCGATGTTTTTTGAGGCCCCTCCAGCGTCATCAGATTGCCTGCCGCGTCCATTTCCCCGACCAGCAGGCCATCCTCATCCTCAGGGTGATCGAGGACAGTCACGCTGAATCCCCAAACGCCATCGCTGTATTCCATTTGATTCACGCTCAGTTGTTCCCGCGTGTAGCCCCTCTGTTCCCGGATGATCGCATACAGCCTGTTGATGATCTCTTCCTCCGCCATCGCTGATGGAATAAAGAAGGCCATCAGGAGGAGGCTCATCGTCAGAATACTTAAGATCTGTTTTTTCACCTGATATCTTCCTCCCTTTTATCAAAGGGCGCGATAGCACCGCTGATCGCGCCCCAAGCCTGTTCAATAATTGCCGGTTAAAAAATATACTCCGCCTTCTCCATCTCCGCAAAGGCTTTTCCCCCGTTCAGCAGCAGACAGCCTGTACAGATCGAAGGATCTTCCCGCCGCTTCATTTTCGGCTGCAATATATGTGCAGGGCAGCGGAAGAAGGCTCAGAACAAGGGGCAACACCCTCCGGCAGACACGTTGAAGGCCGAGCGCATAAATTCAATATCTTTATGTATATAACAATCAAACGCTTGACGCGGCTGCGCGCCACGGTCCGCCGGGATCAGGCGCCTTCCGCCCCATCTGTCCACACGGCGCGGCCCTTTTCCAGCGCGCACAGGCGGTCGCAGGCCTGGCCGATGTCGTGGCGGCTGTGGCTGGCCAGCAGGATGCACTTGCCCTGATCCCGCAGTTCCCGCAGCAGGCGGTGGATATCGGCGTTGCCTTCCGCGTCCAGCCCGTTA
>DBQV01000071.1 GCA_002305755.1 Christensenella sp. UBA1385
CCTCCGTCGTCCCCCCACGCGGGGAGCATGCGTTGAAATCCGTCTTGGGGCGAGCATTCTTATAGGACTTTTTAGAAAAAGCAAGCACTGGCAACAGGGTTGAGACTTTCAACCGGCAGTGTTTACATCAGAAACAGTCCGTTTCCAGCAGGAAGCTGAACCGCTATGGCCAATAATGGATAAAGCGCAGTTTATTGAAACAGAAAACCACCTGAGCAGAACTCATACATTGACACTATATCGGTAAAGCGATATAGTTACTGTGTTGGGAGGCGAGGGAAATGGTGTTTCCAGAACTGCTTGAACGCAGGAACATAACGCTGTATCAGCTGTCAAAAAATAGCGGCGTTCCCTATACCACAGTAAATGATATCTACCATGGCAGAACAAGTTTGGATAAGTGTACAGCGGAAACTGTGTATAGGCTGTCCAAAGAACTGAATCTCAGCATGGAAGAACTTCTTTCCCCTTACCTTCAAAAGAGAATCAGTTTTGAGCTTTACAAAAGCAATGTTTGTCATCGGCTGAAAGAATTAGGCGATATCCAGTTCATCGTCGAAACATTGAAAAACGACGATATCAATGGGTTTTACAAGCGCAAATGGTACCCTGAGAGCCTTTATCTGTTAGCAATGCTTGACTACGTCAGCCGGGAGAATAATGTCCCGCTGTGCACAAAGTATGAGCCGCTGCGCACCGTCAGGCTACAGGAAACACTATATCCTTCCGGCATAATCGCCATGGAGCTGACAGATAAAGCATCAAACGCCCGGGATACTGCTTTTGCTCAGTCCATACCAGAGTTCATACGGCACAATATTGTGGAAAACGAGGTACGCAATGTCATCTGACATAACGAACACATTTAACAAGAACAATCTGGATGCTTATTTGAAGGAACTTGCCAAGCTATTCAGGAAGCAAAACGGCAAAGGGGCAACGGCTGAAATTGTCCTGGTAGGTGGGGCGGCAATTCTTGTCAACTACGGTTTTCGCGATATGACAACAGATATCGATGCCGTCATTCACGCATCCACGTCCATGAAGGACGCTATCAATCAAATCGGCGATCGGTACAATTTGCCAAATGGTTGGCTGAATGCGGATTTTGCGCGCACAACTTCGTACACCAGTAAACTCGATGAATTTTCAAAGCATTACAAAACCTTCTCCGGTGTTCTTCAAGTGCGGAGCATATCTGCCGAATACTTGATTGCAATGAAGCTGAAGTCAGGCAGAAAGTATAAAAATGACCTGTCCGATATCGTAGGTATCCTGGCAGAGCATGAGAAAAGAGGTCAGCCCATCACATGGGACAGCGTTGATTTGGCGATGCGTCATCTTTATCAGGGTTGGGATGGCGTTACAGAAGATACGATAGCTTTCATTCGGAACGTCTTCAAAACAGGGAACTATATTGAGATGTTTGGGCAACTGCAGGAACAGGAAAAACGAGCAAGGGATGTGCTCGTTGAGTTTCAACAGCAGCATCCAAATACCGTTACAAAATCGAACGTGGATGCTATCTTAAGACAATTACAGTCGCACAGGCCGGAAAACATCGACGGTCGATGAAATCCGAATCCGCCAATGAATTAAGTGTTTTTCTTCTTTTAAGAATAAACTCCGGAGACTGAAGGCGTAAAATACAGTCAATACAGGGGAAATGAGGAACCGTCAGATTCAACGGCTCTACAGGTGGTGCCGAAGGCGGGTTGAACCTTTAATCGTTCCCCCTCGGGGGGCGTGGATTGAAATGGCGAGGCGGGGCCGGAATGGGCCATCCCGGAGTCGTCCCCCCTCGCTGGGGGCGTGGATTGAAATGATGATCTGCTGAAGGACAAGAACCATCAGGCCGAGTCGTCCCCCCTCGCGGGGGACGTGGATTGAAATAGCCTGTGGACCTTGTTACTTCGCGGTCGCAGTGGTCGTCCCCCCTCGCGGGGAACGTGGATTGAAATCTGATAACGCGGGCAAGCGCGGCGGCAAGTTCTGTCGTCCCCCTCGCTGGCGTGACGGGTCGCCCCAGGGGGGACGAAACTTGCGCCGCCACAGCCGATCCCGGCATCAGACAAACAACGCTTTTCAGCCTGTGCGCGGTTCCGGGAGAGAATCTGCAACCGTGGCCCGGTTGTTCTTGCCACCTACTCCATGGCTTCTGTATAATGGGGCCAATATGTGAGGCAGCGCCTCAAGGCAGGTGATCCGCGTGCCCAACTTTTCTCTCGGCGACGATGTTTTTCTGCGGGCGGCAGAGCTGTTTCCCACCCCCTTTTATCTGTATGACGAGGGGGGCATCCGCCGGGCCGTGCGGCGGCTGCGGAAGGCCTTTTCGTGGAACGCGCGCTACCGCGAGTATTTCGCCGTGAAGGCGCTGCCCAACCCCAGTATCCTGCGCATCATGATCGAGGAAGGCTGCGGGCTGGACTGCTCCTCGGCTACGGAGCTGGAGATGGCGCGGCGGCTGGGCGTCGGAGGGGACGATCTGATGTTCAGCGCCAACGCCATGCCGCCGGAGGAGTTCAGCCTGGCGCGGGAGATGGGCGCCAACATCAACCTGGATGACATCAGCGATATCGACACGCTGCTCAGCCACGGCGGTATCCCCGAGACCATCTGCCTGCGCTACAACCCCGGCGGCCTGTTCGGCGACGGCAATGCCATCATGGGCAGCCCCAAGGACAGCAAATTCGGCTGGACGCGCCCGCAGCTGAGCGAGGGGCTGGCCCGGATGAAGGCACTGGGCGTGAAGCGCTTTGGCCTGCACGCCTTTCTGGCCAGCAATATGCTGGGGGAGGTGTACTACCCCCTGCTGGCCAAGCTGCTGTATGAGACCGGCAAGCAGCTGACGGAGGAATGCGGCCTGCCGCTTGATTTCATCAACCTGTCGGGCGGTATCGGCATCCCCTATCGCCCGGAGGACAGGGCCGCCGACATTGCCCTGATCGGCAGCCGCGTGCAGGAGGACTATCTGGAGAGCTTCGGGCCCTCCGCCGGTTCCGCTGTGGGCGTCAAGACCGAGCTGGGCCGGTATATGACCGGGCCCTACGGCTGGCTGGTGGCGCGGGCCGTGCACGAAAAGGATACGCACAAGCGCTACATCGGGCTGGACGCCTGCGCGGTCAACCTGCTGCGCCCCGCCATGTACGGCGCCTATCACCACATCAGTGTGGTCGGCAAGCGGGAGGCCCCTGCCGACACGCTTTACGACGTGACCGGCGCGCTGTGCGAAAACAACGACAAGTTCGCCATCGACAGGCTGCTGCCCCGTATCGAGCGGGGAGACCTGGTGCTGATCCATGACGCGGGCGCTCACGGCTTTGCCATGGGCAACCAGTACAACGGCAGGCTGCGCTCCGCCGAGGTGCTCTACACCGAGCGGGGCGAGTATCGCCTCATCCGCCGCGCCGAAACGCAGCAGGATTATTTCGCCACGCTGGTGGGTGAGGGCCTGCCGGAGTTTTAGATCGGTGAAAGACAAGAGAATAAAAGCCGGGCCTTGCTGAAAGCAGGCCCGGCTCCAGGGATCTTATGATGATGCGGTGAATCCTTAGAGATATGAAGATCGCTGTCGGCCGGACGATCGGGCAGGCCCTTCCGTTTGTCTGAGCTTCTTCCGCTATTCTTCCTGCTCTCCGTCCTCGCCGGACGCCTGCGCCTTCTTCAGCTTCATCAGCACGGTCTCCACGCGGGTGCCGGTGGCTTCCACCACGGTCAGGCTGAAACGGTCGGTGACGACCAGCTCCTGCGCGCTCTGCTGAGGGATGTAGCCCAGCTGCTCGATGATATAGCCCGCCACGGTATCGGCGTCCTCCGTTTCGATATCCAATCCGAAGACGCGGTTGAGGTCGCTGACAGGCATGCTGCCCTTCAGCACCACTTCCTCGTCGTTGATCACGCGGTAGTCGGCGTCGTCCTCCTCGTCGTACTCATCCTGGATGTCGCCCACGATCTCGGCGATGAGGTCGTTCAGCGTGACCAGGCCCAGCACGCCGCCAAACTCGTCCACGATCACGGCCATGTGCTGCTTGGACTTCTGGAAGCGGATCAGCATGTCGTCGGTCGAGAGCGTGTCGGGCACGAAAAGGGCGGAGCGGGCGATGGATTCAAGCGATTCGCGCCCTTCCTTCAGCGCCTCCTGGTGGATCAATACGTCCTTCAGGTGGATGATGCCGATGATCTCGTCCTTCTCGCCCCGGTAGAGCGGCACGCGGGAATGGCGCTGGCGCAGGAGGAATTCCAGGTTTTCGCTCTGGGGGCTCTCGGCGTCGATCATGTCCGCGTCCACGCGGGGGATCATGATCTCGCGCACCGTGCGGGTATCCAGCGAGAGCACGCCGCGCATCATGTTGAACTCGTCCATGTCGATGGCGCCGTCGTTGTGGCTGGAGTTGAGCAGGGCCTTGATCTCCTGCCTGGTCAGCTTTTCTTCTTTTTTTGTAAAGTCGATGGGCGTCAGCCTTTTCAATATGCCGGTGGAGGCGTTCAGCAGCCAGATGAAGGGGCGGAAGGCGGCCTTCATCACCGAGATGGCGCCGGCGGAGTGCAGCGCGAACTGCTCCGGCACCTGCAGGGCCAGCTGCTTGGGGTAGAGCTCGCCCAGCACCAGTGTGACGTAGCTGATCAGCAGGGTCACCAGCAGTGTGGCCGCGGTCTCCGCCCCCTGGCCCATGCCGATCAGCGGCTTCACCATGCCCACGAAGGCCTGCGAGGCCGAGGCGGAGTTGAAGAAGCCGCCGAAGGTGATGCCGACCTGGATGGCGGAAATAAAGCTGTCCGAATCCTTCAGCAGCTTTTGCACGCGCCGGGCCTTTTTATCGCCCGCGTCGGCCAGCTCTTTGATTTTCGCGGGGTTCAGGGAGACGAAGGCCATTTCGGCCCCCGCCAGAAAGGCGTTGAGAAAGGTAAGCAGAAAAATGGTCGCGACGGGTATCCATAATCCGGATCGACCGGGGTCCTCCATGGAGAAAACCACACTCCTCAGCAAATGATGTCGAAATAATACACCGAATTGAACAAAAGCACAAGTGGGGCGCTTCCGGTCGCTTTCGGGGCGTCACAGATATGACAAAAGGCCGGGAATGCATTATACTGACGGGCAGAGGCGTTTGCCATAAAGCCATCATGTTACGCAAGGGAGGATACTATGAAACTCGGACTGAGCACCTATTCCATCAACAGGGAGATAGTGGAAGGGCGGATGACGCTGCCCACGGCGATCGACTGGGTGGCCGCGCAGGGCGGCGAATGTGTGGAGCTGGTGCCCTTCTCCTACAAATTCGTGGATGAGGCGGGCAGCATCGATCATGACCTGATCCGCACCGCGGTGCGCGCCGCCGGGGACGCGGGCATCGAGATCGCCAACTATTCGGTGCTGGCCAACCTGCTGGTGGAGGATGAGGAGGCCTATGAGGCAGAGGTGGAGCGGGTGAAGACCCACGTGGCCGTGGCCGCGGAGCTGGGCGCGCCCCGCATGCGCCACGATATTTCGGCCTTCAGAAGGCCGCGGGACGAGAACGGTGTGCAGTATTTCGAAAAGCTGTTTGACAGGATGACCGACGCCGCCCGCCGCATCAGCGATTACGGCAGGAGCCTGGGCGTGGTCACGCTGCTTGAAAACCACGGCTTCTTCGTCAACGGCTGCGACCGCTGCGAAAGGCTGCTGCGCGCGGTGAACAGCGACAACTACCGGATGCTGCTGGATACCGGCAACATCGCCTGCGTGGATGAGGACCCGGCGGTGGCGGCGATGAAGCTGGCGCCCATGGCCGACATGATCCATCTGAAGGATTTCTACATCCGCAAGCGCGACCCCGGCGATACCTCCGAGTTTGACTGCGGCGGCCACTGGTTCCGCTCCAACGCGGGGCGCTACCTGCGCGGCTCCATCATGGGCCAGGGCGATCTGGACATGTGGGAGATACTGGCCGCCGTCAAGCACAGCGGCTACGACGGCTGCATCGCCATCGAGTTCGAGGGCTTTGAAGAGCCCAAGTACGCCTCGCGCGTCTCGCTGGACAACGCCCGCCGCATCTGGGAAGCCGTCTGATCCCGCTTTCGTTTTGCGCCCGCGCGGCGAACCGCACCCCCTTTGCCGGCAGTGTACCTGCTGCCTGACAAGTGGGGTGCGGTTCAGTTTTCGGGGGCGATTTATCCTGAGGATGACCGGATGAAACGGCCGCGTTCTTCGGCTATCATGCCCAAAATGCTGTCGTCGTTCGGCGTCATGGTCACGGTCAGCAGAAACAGGGTGCCATCATAATAGACGTCGTGCGCAATCAGGGAGACGCCTTTGGTCTCATGGCCTTCAAGGTTTATCTGAGACACGACGCTTTCCGGCGGAACATCTGCCGCCTCACCGCTCTGAGCGGCTGCGGAGGAAGCGCAGAAGCCCGCAACAAGAACCAATGCTGCCAATAATGCAAAATACAGGGCGGACTTTTTCACGGTAAATATCTCCTTTTCCATGTTATTTTGCGGCTTACTCAGTGAGCACAATATAGCACCATCAAAAAATGTCAATAATTCAAGTCCCCTCGCGCAGGGCCGTCGCCTGTCTCCGTGAAAACCCGCCAAGGGCCCGGGCAGACGGGCAAAGGCGCTTCGCCCGTCCGTTCGGGGTCAAACAAGCCTCCTGCGCCTGCTTTTCATGCCGCCCGCCCGAGGCGGATCTCCATCTCAGCCGCTTGACGGGGCCTCCCCCTGCGGGTATACTGATTGAAACAAGTCAGTAACTGATTGACTTCAGTCGGCGAGTCTGCCCGGCGGGCGGAAGCGGCCGCCGCGGGCCGGAGAACGAGTCACCCGATCGGCGGGCCGGAGGATTGGCCGGGAACCGCGCAGGCAGGAAGGCGCGCAGGCAGGAANNGCAGGCAGGAAAGAGGGCGGGCAGGAAGCCGCGCTGGCAGGAAGCCGATTCAAGGGGAAGAAGGACAGGAAGGCAAGCGGATCAGCGGGAAGCCGGTTGCATAGAAGGAGGAAGGCCATGGCGCGCATCAGCAAGCCGCCGGAGGAGCGGCGGCAGGAACTGGTCCGGGCGGCCCAGGAGCTGTTCATGGAGCGGGGCTACGAGGGCACCATGGTGGGCGACATCGTGCGCCGCGTGGGCGTGGCGCAGGGGCTGTTTTACTATTACTTCCGCAGCAAGCAGGAGATCTTTCTGGCGGTGATTGACCGGCTCACGCAGGAGAAGGTGGACGAGCTGGCGCTGTCGCTGCGGGACGGAAGCATCCCCCTGCCCGCCCGCGTGCAGCAGGTGCTGCACACGGTGACGGCCTTTTTGAGGGAGATGGACGGGATGTATCCTAAGGACCGTGGGGCCGTGGCGGGGGAGGTGTCCGCCATCTCCAGCAGCCATGTCAGCAGCGTGATCGAGCCCCTGATGACTGATGTGCTGCGCGAGGGCGCGGCGGAGGGGCTGGTGTCGGCCCCCTACCCGGAGCTGCTGTCGCGCTTCATCATCTCGGGCCTGATCGGCGTGCAAAACAGCAGGCGCCCGCCGCGGGCCGATGACATGATGGCCCTGATCGTCTACGCGCTCAGCAGGCTGCTGGGCCTGTCCGCAGGCGCTGAGGACGGCAGAGAAGAAGACGCGGGAGGAAGAGCGTGAGCGACATCGAACTCAGAGACGTATCCAAAAGCTACCGTATCGGCGAGATGGCCATCCAGGCGGTGGACCATGTGAGCTTCAGCGTGGACAAGGGAGAGTTTACCGTGGTGGTGGGCCCCAGCGGCGCGGGCAAGACCACGGTGCTGAACCTCCTGGGCGGCATGGACCGCGCCAGCGGCGGCGAGATCTGGGTGAACGGGCAGAACATCGTGCCCCTGAACGACAGGCAGCTCACGCTCTACCGCCGGCACAACGTGGGCTTCGTCTTCCAGTTTTACAACCTGATGCCCAACCTGACGGCGCTTGAAAACGTGGAGCTGGCCAGGCAGGTGTGCAGGGACCCGCTGGACCCGCAGGAGATGCTGGAGCGCGTGGGCCTGAAGGACCGCATGGACAACTTCCCCGCCCAGCTTTCAGGCGGCGAGCAGCAGCGCGTGGCCATCGCCCGCGCCCTGTGCAAGAACCCGGCGCTGCTGCTGTGCGACGAGCCGACCGGCGCGCTGGATTCGGATACCGGGCGCATGGTGCTGACGCTGCTGCGCGAGGTGGGACGCGATATGGGCAAGACGGTCATCATCATCACGCACAACGCCGCCATCATCCCCGCCGCCCAGCGCGTGATCCGCATGCGCAACGGCGGCATCCGGGATGTTTCCGTCAATCCCACGCCCGCGCCCATGGAGGATATCGCGTGGTAAGGCAGAGAAAAAGCGCGCCCGCGCTCAGGCTCAAGCTGCTGCGCGATCTGCGCTCGGGCTGGAAATCCTTTCTGGCCATCCTGATCATCTGCTCGCTGGCGGTCGTGCTCTACATGGGGCTGGACGCCACCTGGCGGGGGCTGGACATCGATCTGAAGAGCCAGTTTTCGCGCAGCGTCATGGCCGACCTGTGGGTGCGGGGCGAGATCAGCGAGCGCGCGCTGCGCGACATCGAGGCCACACCGGGCGTCCTGATGGCGCAGCGGCGCGTCACCGTTTCGCTGGAGAGCGAGACGCTTGAGGAGGAGCCCAAGATCAACCTGGTCGCCTCGGAGGGGGAGGCCGAGGTCTGCATCCCCCTGCTGCGCAGCGGCAGCCTGCCCCAAAGGCGGGATGAGTGCATGCTCAGCGAGCGCTTTGCCGCCGCCCACGGCCTGGGCATCGGGGACAGCCTGACGCTGAAAACGGGCGACAGAACGATCAGGCTTGAGATCACGGGCCTGGGGCAGATGCCCGAATTCGTGGTCGCCAGCGAGGGGGACGAGCTCTCGCCCTCCGCCAGGCGCATGGGCTTCGCCTTCGTGCGGCGTGAAACACTGGATTTTCTCCCCTTTACAGAGGCGGCGGTGCGCCTGGCCGAGGGTGCGGACCCGGAGGAGGCCCGCCTGGCGCTGCAGCGGCTCTTTGAGGACAGCGCCACCGTGGTCATCAGCCGCGACGACATTTTCGGCATCAAGATGGCTATGGAGGAGGCGCAGCAGATCCGAGCGATGGGGGCTGTGTTCCCCTTCATCTTCTTCCTGATCGCCGCGCTGATCACCTGGACCACCATGAACCGCCTGGTGGAGAGCCAGCGGCTGCAGATCGGCTCGCTGTTCGCCATCGGCTATACGCGCGGCGAGCTGATGCGCCACTACGCGGCCTACGGCATGCTGATCGCCGTGCTGGGCAGCCTGCTGGGCCTGCTGGGCGCGCGCTACGGCCTGGCCGACTTCCTGATCCGCATCCTGGGGGGCAGCTACGCCGTGCCGGATGCCAGGCCCTATACCTCGCCCCTGATGGCGCTGATCATCTGCGCGGCGCTGGTGCTGATGACGGGCGGGGCCAGCGTGCTCAGCGCGCGCGCGGAGCTGGGCGAGGCCCCGGCCTCGCTGCTGCGGCCCAAGCCCCCCAGCAAGGGCAAGCGCGTGCTGCTGGAACGCGTCGGATGGGTCTGGCGGCGCATGCCCTTCAGCGAAAAGATGATCCTGCGCAACCTGTTCCGCAGCCCGGTGCGCCTGCTGATGGGGCTGGCCGGGGCGGCGGGCTGCACGGCGCTGATGCTGTCGGGCTTCGGGCTGAAGGATTCGATGGACGACGTGCTGCTGAGCCACTATACGCGGACCATGCACTATGATATGCGCGTCACGCTGGACCAGAGCGCGCCGCACGATTACGCCGCCGCGCTGGCGCAGCGCGCCGGCGCGGACAGCTATGAGGAGGAGCTGATCACCTCCGCCGAGATCCTGACGCCCGAAGGCTGGCGCATGAAGCAGATCTATGTGCTGGCGGACGACCACCATTTGATCGCCCTGCGGGATGAAAAGGGGCAGCCGCTCACGCTGCCCCGGCAGGGAGTGGCCCTGACCAGGACGGCCTCGGAGGATTTCGGGCTTGGCGTGGGCGACGAGCTGCTGCTGCGCAACCCCGGCGGCAGGACCATCGGCGCGCGCGTGGTGCGCGTGTTCGACCTGCAGCTCAACCAGGGCGTTTACATGAGCCGCTCCGCCTATGAGGAGCTGGATCTCGCGTCCTACAGCCCCAGCCACGTGCTGCTCTCGGGGGAGGGTCTCCGTGACAGCGCGGAGATCGCGGCGCTGGACGGCGTGAAGACCGTGCGCACCATCGAGGAGGAGAGGGCCTCCGGCACTGCCACCATGGAGATGCTCGACGTCATCGTGCTGGTGATGGTCCTCTTTTCCGCGGCGCTGGAGCTGGTGGTGTTTTACAACCTCGGTCAGCTCAACTTCTCCGAGCGCATCCGCGAGCTGGCCACCCTCAAGGTGCTGGGCTTTACCAGGCGCGAGATGAAAAAACTGGTGCTGCTGGAGAATATCATCATGACGCTGATGGGCCTGCCCATCGGCCTTCTGCTGGGGCCGCCGCTGCTGGAGGTGGTGCTGCACTACGGCCTGCCCAACACCATCCAGTTCGTCAGCCTGATCAGCCTGCGCAGCTGGCTGATCACCCCGCTGATCACGCTGGCCTTCGCCATGACGGTGAACAACCTGCTGGGCGCCAAGTTCAAATCCATCGACATGGTGGAAGCGCTCAAGAGCGTGGAATAACGCACACTTTTCAGAAAACCGCTTGCAACAAAGGAGACAGATCGATGCGTAAACACGGAATGCCCGCAAGGGCCCTATGCTGCCTGGCCGCGCTGCTGCTGGCGCTGGCCGCCCTGCCCGCGCGGGCGGAGAGCGCGGAAAAAACGGGCTTTTCCGCCAAGGGGGTCATCGAGGGCCCCAGACCGGTGACCCTTTACGCCCCCATCAGCGGCCGGGTCGAGGACTTCGCCTGGCAGGCGGGCGACAGGGCCGCGCAGGATGATCTGGCCCTCAGCCTGCTTCCCCAGCTGGTCTATGCGCCGGCCGACGGCGTGGTCAGCTCGCTGCGCGCAAGGCCCGGCGATCTGTGCGGCAGCGTGGCCCTGCAATACGGCGCGCTGTGCTACATCAGCCGCGACAGGCTCTGGCACATCGACGGCCAGATCTCCTCCTCCCAGGAGGACGCGGAGACGCGCGCTATTGCCGTGGGCCAGACGGTCAAGCTGCAGCACGGCACCGTCGACAACAAGGTGAGGGGCGTGGGCACCATCATCGGCGTGGATCAGACCCGCTTCACGGTGGAGCTGGAGACGGGCGGCTTTGAGCTGGACGACGACGTGCGCATCTACCTTGAGGACAGCAAGGACTATGGGCGGGACGATCAGATCGGCTCTGGCAAGATCCGCCGCCCGGCGCAGCTGCCCGTCTCCGGCGAGGGCATGGTGGCCGACGTGCTGGTGCAGGAAGGGGAGCGCGTAAGCCGCGGGCAGCCTCTCTTCATGCTGGACGACGCCTCCGCCCGCTATGCGCAGGACGCCCGGGTGAGCCCCGAGCTGCGCTTCCCCCTCAGCGGCGTGATCGCCGAGGTGCAGGTGCGCGGCGGCATGTACGTCCAGCAGGGACAGGCTCTGATGAGCCTGATGCCGGAGGGCGGCCTTGAGGCGGCGCTGGAGGTGGATGAGCTGGATATCGCCCGCGTGCGCGTGGGCGACAGCGTGCGCGTGACGGTGGACGCCTATTCGGGCGAGCGCACCGGCACGGTGAAGGAGATACAGCCTCTGGGCCGCGTGGTGCTGGACACCACCAAATTCATCGTGAAGCTGAGCTTTGAAAAAACGGACGACCTGATGGTGGGTATGCACGTGAGGGCTTACTGGGACTGATCGGTCGACCGCGCAATGGGGCCGCCGCAGGCTTGGCTTTGCGGCGGCCGTTTTATGCGGCGCGGGACGGCAAGGCTCCGCGCGGCCGCAAAGCAGCAGGCTCATACTGAAATCCTGATGCGGCGTCAGGGCCTTTCATGTGCGATCTGGGCCGAAAGCGGCGAACCCCTACAAAAAAGCGGCCAAAAACTTGTGCAATTTGTGGGATATGCTATAATGCATTCGTAAACAAGAGGAGGGCACGCGATGTACAGACTATTGCTTGTGACCGACCGCGAAGAGGTGATCGACACCTTCATGAAGGTGCAGCACCTGGAAGAATTTCATCTGGCGCCCATCACCATCATTCAGGATGTCGGGCAGGCGATCGACTATCTGGAGACGAACCCTGTGGACGCCGTTGGGTATTCCTTCCGAAAGGCCGACCCCTCCCCTCTGCACAGCTATCTGACCGACGTGCGCCCCAGCCTTCCCATCTTTCAGACCCATCACCATGACGATACGCTGCGGGATGAGCTGATCCGCGTGCGCGCCTTTCTGGACCGCATGCGCATGGACGATTCCGAGGAGGACCTGGACGAGACCGAGGTGCTGCTCTACCTGCGCGACGAGCTGATGCACCAGCTTCTGGCGCGCGAGATTCCCAGCCCGGCGGAGCTGAAGAGCCGCCTGAAGCTGGTGCGCGTGCAGGACATCAGCCTGGAGAAGCCTGCCTTCCTGTTTGACTATGATATGCCGCAGGGCGACCTGTACATGGACGGGCGCTGGCGCTACGGCCGTGAGCGGCTGGAAAGCGCGCTGCGCAACAACTTTTTCGGCCGCTACGCGGACGGCGTGTACTATGGCGTGGCCATGCTTTCGCCCCGCCACATCCGCCTGATCGCCTGCCAGACCAAGGCGGGCAGCGAGAGCACCGAAAGCTGCGAGGCCCGCGTGCGCGCCTATGTGGAGGACAAGGTGCGCGCCGTCAAAGAGTATATGGATCTTGAGCTGGAGCTGGAGCAGTACAACGTGCTGGGCAGCATCAGCGAATTGGCCGACAACCGGCCCGCAGAACCCATCCCGCCGCGGGTATAATCAAGGAAAGCGGATTCACAACGATTTAAGGAGGACAGGCGCATGGGCATCTTCAATATGATCAAAGGGCAACTGATCGACGTCATCGAATGGACGGATTCATCCGCAAGCACCATGGTCTACCGCTATGATGCGGGCGGCAAAGAGATCATGATGGGGGCGCAGCTCACCGTGCGCGAGAGCCAGGTGGCGGTCTTTGTCAACGAGGGCAAGATCGCGGACGTGTTCCAGCCCGGCCGCTATGAGCTGAGCACGCAGAACATGCCCGTGATGACCGCGCTGAAGAGCTGGAAATACGGCTTCAACAGCCCCTTCAAGGCCGAGGTGTACTTCGTGAACACCCGCCAGTTCCTCGACCTCAAATGGGGCACCAGCAACCCGGTGATGATGCGCGACGCGGACTTTGGCATGATCCGCCTGCGCGCCTTCGGCATCTACAGCTTCCGCGTGCAGGATCCGGTAGCCTTCCTGCGCGAGGTCTTCGGCACCGCCGCCCTGTTCACCACCGAGGGGGTGGAGGGCCAGCTGAAGCGCAGCATCGTCTCCTCGCTGAGCGACATGCTGGCGCAGTCCAAGATACCGGCGCTGGATCTGGCGGCCAACTACGATGAGCTGAGCCAGCTGATGCTTGGCGCGCTTGCCCCCAAGGCGGCCGCGCTGGGGCTGAAGTTTGACAGTTTTGTGATCGAAAATATCAGCCTGCCCGAAGAGGTGGAGAAGGCCATGGACCGCCGCACCAGCATGGGCGTGGTGGGCGATCTGAACCGCTATGCGCAGTTCCAGAGCGCGGAGGCCGTGCGCGAGGCCGCCAACAATCCCGGCGGCGGCGCGGGCCTGGGCGCGGGCTTGGGGGCCGGCATGGCCATGGGCCAGATGATGCAGAACGCTTTCCAGCAGCCGCAGCAGCAACCGCAGCAGCCGCAGAAGGCCACCGTGCCCTGCGTGAGCTGCGGCCAGCCCATTGCCCCCGGCAGCCGCTTCTGCCCGCAGTGCGGCGCGGCCCAGAAGAAGGCCGAGCCCGTGTGCAGGGCCTGCGGCCAGCCGATCGCCGAGGGCGCGCGCTTCTGCCCCTCCTGCGGCGCGCAGCAATGAGCGCGGCGACAAGCCGGGGTCTGTTGCTCGGATAAGAGGGAGTTCGCCCTCCCGCATCAGGTTTCCCTGCAGCTTCTGCTATTCATACTGATTCCCTTCCGAATAAGAAGGGGATCAGTCAGCCCGTTGACAAACTGCGTTTGTCAACGGAGGGGAAACCGGCCCTCCGCCTTTTCGCTGCGCTCTCCGGGCGGCGGAGGGCAAGGAAACCCTTGCTTCGCAAGGCCTTCCGCCGCACCGCACATGTCGCTGCGGCGGACTAAGGAAGGAGGGCCGAGGCCCTCCTTCACCTCCCAAGGGGTTTGTCAATCATCTAACTGATTCCCTTCTGAACTAAGAAGGGGATCAGTATCGCTATTTTGCGATTTGGAGGCACTCTATGTTTCAGGCGGCTTTGATCTCGGGCTGGCATGTGCACGCGGAGGCTTACGCGCGCGAGCTTGCCGCCATCCCCGGCTGCGCGGTGGCGGCCGTATACGATGAGGACGCGCGGCGCGGACGCGCGCTGGCGGATCAGTTCGGCTGCCCGCTGTTTGACACGGCGGAGGGCGCCCTGTCGGCCCCCGGTGTGCAGGGCGGCATACTCACCTCGCCCACCAGGGATCATCCGCGCCTGCTGGCGCTGATGGCCGGCATGGGCAAGCACATCTTCACGGAAAAGGTGCTGACCGGCAGCCTCGCGGAGGCGCTGGAGGCCAGGCAGGCCATCGAACAGGCAGGGGTCACCTTCGCCATCTCCTTCCCGCACCTCAGCCGCGGCGCGCTGCGCGTGGCCAGGGAGATCGCTCAGTCCGGCCGGCTGGGCCGTCTGACCTATGCCCGTGTGCGCAACGTGCATGACGGCGCGGTGGCGGGCTGGCTGCCCGAGCACTTCTACGACAGGGAGGCCTGCCTGGGCGGCGCGATGATCGACCTGGGGGCCCACCCCATGTATACGCTGCCCTGGCTGCTGGGCAGGCCGCTGAGCGTGCAGTCGCAGTTCGGCTTTGTCACGGGCAGGGCGGTGGAGGATAACGCCGTCTGTCTGCTGGGCTTTGAAGACGGGGCGATCGGCGTGAGCGAGACGGGCTTCGTCTCCCGCGGCAACCCCTACACGCTGGAGATCTCGGGCACCGAGGGCAGCCTGCTGGTGCGCGGCAGCGAGCTGAGCGTCTGCGACAAGAGCACGGGCATGGCCTGGCAGCGCGTGGACAGCCTGCCTTCGGACCGCCCCTCGCCGCTGCGCCAGTGGGCCGAGGCTGTGCTGAGCGGCGGCGCCGTGGCCGAGGAGATCAGCCTGGACGCCGCCGTGAGACTGAGCGCCGTGATGGACGCGGCCTACGCAGCCTCCGCTACCGGCGGCACCGCCCGGGTCGGGATGTGAAGCGCTCTTAGCAGTCAATAAAAACGAAGGTTCTTTGGGGCTCGGGGGATTTCTTTCAAGAAATCCCCCGAATCATATTCCGCCCGCTTTTCTGCCCCTATTTCAAAAACCCATAGTCAAACAGCCTTCGCATGTCCGTCCAGGCCTGGTTGCGCGTGCGGGCGTTCATGATCACGGCCAGCAGCAGGCGGCCGTCCCTTTCGGCGCAGCCCACGTAGCAAAAGCCCGCGGCGCGCGTGTAGCCGCTCTTCACGCCGAAGGCCCCGGGGTAATAGAAGGGAGAGGCGGGGTCAAGCAGCTCGGTGCTCAGGCGGATGGGCAGCTCCGCGCGCAGGGCGGTCCTTTGCATGGTGTACTCGCGGCTGCCTGTGATGGCGCGGAAATCCTCATTTTTGAGGGCCTCCAGCGTCAGCCGGGCCAGGTCGGCCGCCGTGGTGTAGTGCCCCGCGGCCTGATAGCCGTGCGGGTTGACAAAGTGCGTGCCTGCCATGCCCAGCTGCTTCGCGCGTTCGTTCATGCGCCCGGCAAAGGCCTCCAGGCTGCCGGAGTGCAGCACCGCCACGGCGTTGGCCGCGTCGTTGCCGCTCCTGATCATCAGGCCGTAGAGCAGGTCGGCAAGAGGCATCTGTTCCCCCTCAAAGACGGGCACCTGCGAGCTGTCGGGCGGTATTTCCCGCGCCTGCGCGGGGATCGTAACGGTCTGCTTCAGGTCCATGTCCTCCAGCGCCAGCAGCAGCGTCATGATCTTGGTGGTGCTGGCCGGATAGCGGCGCGTCTCCGCCTCCTTGGACAGCAGGGCCCTGCCCGTGCCCGCGTCGATCAGCAGCGCGCTCTTTGCGTAGAGATCGTCCGCCGTGAGGCTTTCGGGCCTTGTGTCGTCAAAGGTCTGCGGCACGCGCAGGCCGAGCCCCTGCAGATCGCCTAAAAGCTTCTTGCGCGTCAGCGCGTCCGCTTCGCCGCTCAGGCGCGCGCCCTCGACGCCGCTGCTGACAAGCACCTCCTGAAAGGCGCGCACGGCGCGTGCCGTGGCGGGGCCGAAGGCGCCGTCTGGCAGCTCGTCCAGCAGGCGCAGGTCGTAGAGCGCGGCCTGCAGAGCGCTCACGCGCGTGCCCCGGTCGCCGATTTTGAGGTCCAGCAGGCTGCCCGCAGCCTCGTCGTCATAGACCAGGCGCAGTGTTTCCGGCCCCGCCGTGCCGTCCGCCGCGACCGGGTAGCCGTTTTCCGAAAGATGCAGCTGAAAGTGCTTCACGGCCTCGGCGGTCCTGGGGCCGTAGAGGCCGTCGGCCTTGCCGTCCAGCAGCTTCAGCTCGATCAGCCGCTGCTGCAGGGCCTTGACCTCCGGCCCGCTGCTGCCCTGGGAGAGGGAGGCGGGGGCCTCCGCGGCCCGGACGGGGAGGATCAGGCAGAGGGCGAGCAGCAGAGGGATCAGTCGTCGCATGGGGGCTCCTTTCAAAGGCTTGGTATCTGATGATATAACGGCGCGGCGGTCCCTTTCCCTGCCCCGGCGGGAAAAAACAGCGCGGCAGGGCGGGCGGCAGGTCTTCCGGGGCGAGGCTCCTGTCCACATGGCGGAACCAGCCGCTGCGCTGCATATCACGGCAGGTGTTGGCGGCGATGCGCATCAGCCAGCCCTTCTCGCTGGCGCCGCTGAGGTTTTCAAAGCGGTCAAGGTTCTGCCAGGCCTTCAGAAAAGTCTCCTGCATGGCGTCCTGCGCAAGCTGACTGTCGCGCAGCAGCACATAGCAGCTGCGCAGCACGGCGCTGCCGTAGCGTTCAAACCAGGCTTCGATCAGGGCCTCCCCCTGGCTTCCCCGCTGTGTGGCCATTGTCCCACCCCCTCGATGATATAAACGGTTCAGACGGGCATAAATGACGAAAGAATGGCGGAAATTTCAAAATTTCCCGCTTTTTGGACAAAACGGGTGGAAATATCGCCGTTTTATAGGTTGACGCTGCCGGTTTTCTTCCCTACAATGCGCACAAGTGCATAAACCCTCGGAAGGATAGAGGCGTGGGTACATCAGTACCCGGAGAGCAGCCGACGGGCGGCGATGAGGCTCCGGGGAAAGGGGAACCACCGAAAGGCGGAGCGCGCCGGCGCGAAACCTTGGATGAGCGGAAAACATCCGTTTGTCTGTCACAGCACGATGCTGTGGAGCGCTATCGTCAAGCTGCTTTCATAAACATGGGCGGCGAAGCATAGCGACTTCGCCGCCCATGATGTTTGATGGAGGTAAAGTCACATGAAAAGGATCTCGGCACTGATTCTGGCACTGGTTCTGACCCTCTCGGGATACGCTCTCTCCGCGCAGGCGGAGAGCGTCCCAGTGCTGCGCGTGGGCATGGAATGCGCCTACGCCCCCTATAACTGGACGCAGACGCAGGCAAGCGAATATGCCGTGCCCCTGGCGGGCGGCGGCTATGCCGATGGCTACGACGTACAGGTGGCCCGCTATCTGGCGGATCAGCTCGGTATGGAGCTTGAGATCGTCAAAACCGAGTGGGATGGGCTCATCCCCGCGCTGACCAGCGGCCAGGGCAAGATCGACGCCATCATCGCCGGCATGAGCCCCACGCAGGAGCGCGCCATGGTGGTGGACTTCACCGACCCCTACTATGAGAGCCGGCTGGTGGTGGTCGTGCGCGCGGACGGCCCCTTCGCCGGGGCGAAGAGCCTTTCAGAGCTCGCGGGCGCCAGGATCACCGGCCAGCTCAACACCTTCCATTACGACATCATCGGGCAGATCGAGGGCGTGCAGCGCCAGGTGGCGATGAGCGACTTCCCCTCCATGATCGCCGCCCTTTCCAGCGGCCGCATCGACGGCTACGTCAGCGAGCTGCCGGGCGCACAGTCCGCCGTCGCCTCCAACCCCGCCCTCAGCTACCTTGAGTTTGAGGAAGGCATGGGTTTTCAGGCCGACCCCGAGGAGACCATGATCTCGATCGCCGTGCGCAAGGGCAGCCCGCTGCTTGAGCAGCTGAACGCCGCGCTGGCCGGCCTGAGCGAAGAGGCGAGGGTGGAACTGATGACGGGCGCCCTGTCCCGCCAGCCGGCGGCCAACTAAGGGAGCCGCCGCGACGGCTGTACCGCACTGACCGACGCGCTGAATAGAGGAAAATCTTTTGCCAAGTACGTTTTTTGAATGGGTCGGTTTTCTGGTGAACCAGTACGGCGCGCTCTTCCTGCAGGGCGCGGGCGTAACGCTGCTGATCGCGCTGGTGGGCACGGGCCTGGGCTTTGCGATCGGCCTTGGCGTGGCCATCGTGCGTACGGCCGAGCTGCGGCAGGAGGCGGGGGCCCTGCCCCGCGCGCTGCTGAAGGCCGTGAAAGGGCTTCTGGCCGCCTACATCGAGATCTTCCGCGGCACGCCCATGATCGTGCAGGCCATGGTGGTCTACTACGGGGCGCTGGAGTACCTGGGGCTGGATATCCCCGCCATGACCGCCGCCTTCCTGGTGGTCTCGGTCAATACCGGCGCCTACATGGCGGAGATACTGCGCGGCGGCATCCTCTCGGTGGATGCCGGGCAGAAGGAGGCTGCCGTGGCCGTGGGCATGAGCCACTGGCAGGCCATGACGGGCGTGGTCCTGCCGCAGGCCGTGCGCAACACGCTTCCCTCGGTGGGCAACGAGTTCGTGGTCAACATCAAGGATTCCAGCGTGCTCAACGTGATCTCCGTGACGGAGCTGTACTTCATGTCCAAGTCCGCCGCGGGCACCTACTTTAAGTACTTCGAGGTGTTCTTCATCACCTCGGTGATCTACTTTACGCTCACCTTCTGCGTGACGCGCCTGCTGCGCCTGCTGGAGAAGAAGCTGAAGGGCAGCGACAGCTACACCGTCTACGGCTCGCAGAGCGATGCGAAGGCCGAGATCCACGTGCCGAAGGAGGGCTGAGCATGGATGAGATCATCAGAGCCGAGGGCATCAAGAAGGCCTTTGGCAGCCAGCAGGTGCTGCGCGGCATCGACCTGAGCGTGCGGGAGGGCGAGGCTGTGTGCCTGATCGGCCCCTCGGGTTCGGGCAAGAGCACGCTGCTGCGCTGCATCAATCTTCTGGAGAGGCCGGACGAGGGCCGCGTGCTGCTGCGCGGCCGGGAGATCACCAAGCTGCCCGCCGCCACGCTGCACGCCAAGGTGGGCATGGTGTTCCAGCAGTTCAACCTGTTCAGCAACATGACGGCCTTTGAAAACTGCCTGGCCGGCCAGCGCCGCGCGCTGCGCCGCGGGCGGAAGGAGAGCGAGGAAAAGGCCGTCTACTACCTGAGCCAGGTGGGCATGCTGCCCTACCGCGACGCGCGGCCCGCCCAGCTCTCCGGCGGGCAGAAGCAGCGCGTGGGCATCGCCAGGGCCCTGTGCATGGACCCGGACGTGCTGCTGTTTGACGAGCCCACCAGCGCCCTTGACCCCGAGATGGTGGACGAGGTGCTGCGCGTGATGGCGGACCTGAAAAAGGGCGGCCTCACCATGCTGATCGTCACCCACGAAATGGCCTTCGCCCGCGACGCGGCCGACCGCGTGATCTTCATGGACGAGGGCAGGATCGTGGAGGACGGCAGGCCCGGCGACATCTTCGCCGCCCCCAGGCACGAGCGCACCGCCGCCTTCCTCAGGAGGAGCCTGCGGGACACGCGGGGATGATGCCAGGGCAAGGGGGCTGTAACAACAGTTCCAACTCCTGCATGCGATGAATAAAAGCTACTCACATTCGCCGTGTATGATGGCAAAATGTGAGTAGTTTTTCGTTTATCATATCAATTCGCGGCGCAGAACAGCTTCTGTTACTGGGCCTTTTTGATGTCCGTTTTTTATCCCAGCAGGGCATGGAGCGCGATGGCGGCGGCAGCGACGCCCGCCAGGGCGGACAGAAGGCTGAACGCGTGCCGCCTGATAAAATCGGCGCAGCTTTCGGCCGCGGCCTTGAGCAGCCAGCCGTACTTTTGCAGCCGGGCACGCGCGGCGCCGCGCGCGCCGCGCGGCACGGCCTGCGCGCCCGGCGGCGCGATCTCGACGTAGGGCTCCTCCTGCCGCGCGAGCAGCAGGCGGCGGGCCCCGTGCACGGCGCTTTCCAGCGAGCCGCTCAGGGCCTGCGCGGCGCGGGAACCGCCCTCGACCAGCAGGGGGATGATCAGGCGGTCCATCTGCGCGTCCAGAGGCGAGCAGATGAGAAAGCCCAGCTTCTTCAGCCCGCCGATCAGGGGGCGGTAGCACAGTTCCTCCAGATCAAGATGTTTCGGCCACAGATCCAGCGAGACGGGCCCGCCGGTCAGCGCGTCCCTGCCGGTCAGCACATGGCGCACGACCGTCAGGTAGAGCGCAAGACCGATGCCCAGCGATTTGAACGCGCCGGCGATGTTGATCCAGCTGAGGAAGCGCACCGCGTGCTCGGGCCGGTGGGCCAGCATGAAGGCCAAGGTGCTGTCCGCGATGGGGATCATCAGCTTTTCGGGCGCGAGGCCCAGCACCAGCACCACGGCCGCGGATATGCTGAGCGCCAGCGCCGACAGGCGGCTCATGCTGCTGCTCGCGGCGTCGTATTCCATCTGCCGGGTGGGGTGCTTCTCTACAAAAATGGTGATGAAGAGCTTGAGCATGTAGCAGAAGGTCATGCCGCCGGAAAACAGGAAGACCCACTCCGCCGCGTGGTACCAGTGCGCGCTGAGGCCGTGCTCCTCCAGGTGGATGATGTACTCCACGATGCTCTCGTGCAGCAGAGTCTTGCTGTCATAGCCCGAAAACAGCGGGATGCCGCTCAGCGAGCAGGCCCCGATGGCAAACAGCAGTTTCAGCCCATGATGCCTGCGGCCCCAGCCGCGGATATCGTTCAGGCTGAGCGAGTGCGCGTTCACATACACCACGCCCGCCGCCATGAACAGCAGCAGCTTGATCAGGCTGTGGTTGAGCATGTGCAGGATGGTTCCCTCCGCCGCCAGCGAGTTGTGCTCGCCCAGCAGCGCCTGCATACCGATGCCGACCAGGATGAAGCCGATCTGGCTCATGGACGAGCAGGCCAGCGTGCGCTTCAGGTCGACCGACATCAGGGCCAGCAGCGCGCCCAGGAACATGTTGATGAGGCCGATGCCCAGCAGCAGGTTGCCCCAGAGCGCATCCTGATGGAACACGCGGGTGGAGATCACCAGTATGCCGAAGATGCCCACCTTGGTCAGCACGCCGCTGAGCAGCGCGCTGGCCGGCGCCGGGGCCACCGGGTGGGCCTTGGGCAGCCAGATGTGCAGCGGGAACATGCCGGCCTTCGCGCCAAAGCCGATCAGGATCAGCAGGCCGGGCAGATAAAGCCCCTCGGGGGAGGCGCCGCGCGCGGCCTCGGCCAGGCCCTCAAAGCTCAGCGTGCCCAGCCGTTTTTGCAGCAGCCACAGGCCCATCAGCATGGTCATGCCGCCCGAGACGGCCACGGCCAGATAGGTCTGCCCCGCGCGCATGGCGGCGGGCGTTTCCTCGTGCACCACCCAGCAGTAGCTGGTGAAGCCGAGAATTTCAAAGAACATGAAGCAGCAGATCAGGTCGTCCGACAAAAAGACGCCCACCGTGGCGCCCATGGTGAGCAGGGTGAAGAAGGCGTAGCGCGCCTGCCTGTGCCCGTGGCTGAGGTACTGGGGCGAAAACAGCGAGGTCATCAGCCACATCAGGCAGGAGACCGCCGCGTAGAGCAGGCGGAAGCCGTCCCCGCGAAAGGAAAGGCCAAGGCCCATGAAGGAGGGCAGGCTCAGGCTGAGCTGCCGCGGGCTCAGGTACAGCAGCACGCAAAACAGCGCCTCCGCGGCCGTGGCGGCGGTCAGCGCGTAAAGGCCGCGCCGGGGCGCGTTTTTTCCCAGCGCGTACACCGGCGCCGCGGCGGCCATCGGAAAGGCCGCCATCAGCGGGAGCAGCATATCGTATCGCATGGCGGTCGGGCGAGGCCCTCAGAGCAGGCTTTCGGCCAGCGAGTTGAAGGCGGAAAGGATGGGGCCGGGGTTCACGCCGAAGTAGACGATGGCGGCGGTGAGCATCATGATGGGCACCAGCATCATCGGGCCCGGATCCGCCTTGACGGCCGCCTCGCCCTCCGGGCCCGCGCCGAAGAAGGCCGTCACGCTGGGGGGCAGCAGATAGCCCGCCGTGAGCAGGGCGGAGATCAGCAGCACCGTGGGCACCAGCCAGCTGAACACCGGCACGGGGTTGTCCATGGTGATCGCGCCCTGCGCGATGTACCACTTGGAGATGAAGCCGCCCAGCGGCGGGATGCCCACCAGCGAGATCGCGCAGATGGTGAACAGCCACATGGTGATGGGCATCCGCTTGCCCAGGCCGTGCATATCCTCCACCTTCGTGATGCCGGTCTTGAAGATGATGGCGCCCGCGCACAGAAAGAGCGCGTCCTTGGTGAGCGCGTGGAAGACGATCTGCAGCAGCGCGCCGTCAAAGGCCGTCCTGCTCAGCAAAAAGAGGCCGCACAGCACATAGCTGACCTGCGACACGCTGGAATAGGCCAGCCGCTTTTTGAGCAGCCTGGCGCGCAGCGCCAGCATGGAGCCCATGAACACCGTCAGCGTGGCGCAGCCCAGCAGCGCCAGCTGCACCCAGGTGCCGCGGATGAAATCGGGCCCGATCACGTAGAAGATCATACGGAAGATGGTCAGCACGCCGGCCTTGGTGATCACGCCGGAGAGCACGGCCGAGGCCGGGGCCGGGGCCACGGGATGGGCGGTCGGCAGCCAGCCGTGCATGGGGAACATGCCGGCCTTGGTGCCAAAGCCGATGAGGGTGACCAGGATCACGGTCAGCATGCCCTGGGTGGAGAGCGTCATGCCCTCCTTCACCAGGCTGCCGCCCGCCACGAAGTAGGGAGAGGAGAGGTTGGGCGTCAGCATGAAGATGCCCAGCAGGCCCATCGTGGCGCCGGCGATGGAGTAGATCAGGTACTTGATGCCGGCGGCCACGGCCTCCTTGCTGCGGGTGTGCAGCACCATGGGCATGGAGATGAAGGTCATCACCTCAAAGAAGAGATACATCGTGACCATGGTGGCCGAGAGCGTCAGCGCCATCAGCGAGCCCAGCGTGAGCAGGTAGAAGGCGTAGTAGGTCTTCTCATTTTTCTCGTGCTGCATGTAGCTGAAGGAGAAAAAGCCGGAGACGGTCCACATCAGCGCCATCACCAGCGAGAACACGCGCGAGGTGCCGTCCGACTTCAGGGCGATGGGCAGCTGCGGCGTCATGTAAAACAGGATGGCCGTGCGCTCTCCCCCCGCGGCGATCAGGGCCATCAGCAGGCACTCCAGCACCAGCACCGCGCCCACGAAGGCGCAGCGGTTTTCCCGCCGCCTGTTGAGATAAGGCGTCCAAAGCACCGTAAAACCCGCCGCCACCGGCAGCAGCACAGCAAGAATGAGCAGCAGACCATCCATCGAGCGAACCTCCAAGCCTTCCCTATATGTCGTCGCCTTGTCCAGCGGCTATACGCAGACAAGATATTATAGCATGGAGCGGGATAATGTCAAAAAATGATGCGCGTTTCCCTTGCCTTCCGCTGCCGCTTGCAAAACCCGGGCCCCATGCATTACACTGACAGGCAATCACAGCAGGCGCGGGAAAGCGGGGCAGCGAGCGATGAAGGAAAGACGCAACACCAGGCAGAGGGCGATGATCCTGGAGGCCGTGCGCAAAAGCCATGCGCATCCCAGCGCAGAGCAGATCTATCTGGAGGTGCGCAGCCGCTCGCCCAGGATCAGCCGCGGCACCGTGTACCGCAACCTCAACCTGCTCAGCGAGATGGGGGAGGTCCGCCGGCTGGATATGCCGGGCGCCGAGCGCTTCGACTGGCGCAGGGAAGATCACTATCACCTGCGCTGCACGGTCTGCAACAGGGTGTGCGATGCGCCGGTCGCCTACCAGCATGCGCTGGATCAGGCCGTGACGGAAGAGACCGGCTTCAGGATCCAGGGCCACCGCATGATGTTTGAAGGCGTTTGCCCGCGCTGCGCCAAAAAGAAGCAGATACCGGCAGCCGATGGCGAGTGCCCTGCCGCCGGTGAGGAGCCGGACGGGGAAAGGGAATAGGGCCTCTTCTATCCCAAACTTTCCCCTCTTAGGGCGCCTTTCCCGCCGCGCCGCCCCCTTGCTTGGCATCGATTCCCTGACCGTGTTCGGACGCGCGAACATAATTCATCAGATAAACAATACAAACGCCAGCATAGACAATATAAAAAGAGGGGAGCGCGGGCTCGCCCTCTTTGCTTCGGCCGGAAGCGCGGATTACTTGATCAGCTCTCCGTCCACGTTGCCTCTGGCGCCGGCGGCATTGGCTTCATCGGTGTCGATGTGCATGGCCAGCGCGAAATCGGGGCGCACGCGCACCACGGTGTCGCCGAAGACCAGCGAGCGGCCCTCGGTGTTCAGCTTCACGCTGACCACCTGCTTGTCTTCCACGCCGAAGCGCTCCGCATCATCGGGGCGCATGTGGATGTGGCGCTTGGCCACGATCACGCCCTCGGGGATCTCTACCTCGCCCGCGGGCCCGACCAGCTTGCAGGGGGCGGAGCCCTTGATATCGCCGCTCTCGCGCACCGGCGGGTTGAGGCCCAGGGCGCGCGCGTCGGTCAAGGAGACCTCCACCTGCGTGGCGCTGCGCACGGGGCCGAGTATGCTCATCTTCATCTCGCCGCGGGGGCCCACGACGGTGACCTTTTCTTCGCTGGCGTACTGGCCGGGCTGGGAAAGCTCTTTTTTCACGGTCAGCTCATGGCCTGCGCCGAACAGCGCTTCCAGATGCTGCCGGGTCACATGCACGTGGCGGGCCGAAGTTTCTACCATAATGGTCATTGCACTTACTCCTCCGTTTGCTTTCATTGCACCTTATTATATCCTTTTTGGCGGGCCGTGACAAGAAAGGCTCCTCATGCGCGCGCGGATGGGGTATACTTTTATCATGGCGTGAGAGGAGGCAGACGGATGGCCAAACTGGAACAACATCTGCAGGGGGATTTTCAGACGCTGATCCTCGGCATCGAGGAGGGTATCCGCCGCGGCAGCGTCTCCGCGACGCTGGAGGACGCCAGCGATTACAGCGCGGGCGGCGTCCGGGTGGCGGTGCGCGTGTTTGAGCGCTATTCCTGGATGGGCTCCAACCGGGTCAGCCTGTCGGTGACCGTGGTGGGGCAGGACAGGGATCTGTACGTGTCGGCCATCACCTCGGGCGGCAGCCAGGCTGTGTTTTTCAAGGTGAACACCTTTGGCGAGGAAGCCTTTTTGAACAAGCTTCGCCAGATTCTGGACGATTTCCGCGGATAGGGGAGGGCGACAGGGCCATGCAGAGGATGCTGATCGTGGTGGACATGCAGAACGACTTTATCGACGGCGCGCTGGGCAGCCCCGAGGCGCGGGCCATCGTGGGGCGCGTGGCCGACAAGATGAGAGGCTTTCAGGGCCGCGTCATCACCACGCGCGATACCCATGAGGCGCAGTACCTGAGCACCCAGGAGGGCCGAAAGCTGCCCGTGCCGCACTGCCTGAGGGGGACGGAGGGCTGGCGGCTGCACCCGCTCATCGAGGCACAGCGACGGGAGGAGCCCTTTGACAAGCCCGTCTTCGGCTCCGCCGCGCTGGGGCAGGCGCTGGCCGAAGAGAACGCGCGCGAGCCCATCGGGAGCATCGAGCTGGTGGGCCTGTGCACGGATATCTGCGTGATCTCAAACGCGCTGCTGCTGCGCGCCTTCCTGCCGGAGACGGAGATCATCGTGGACGCTTCCTGCTGTGCGGGCGTCAGCCCGCAGAGCCACAAAACGGCGCTGGAGGCCATGAAGGCCTGCCAGGTGAGGATAGACAATGAATAAAGAATTGATCGAGTTTGACGCGGTGATCCAAAAAGTGGAGGGGATCGACGGGGCCTATGTCGAGATCCCCTTTGACGTGAAAGAGGTCTACGGCAAGGCGCGGGTGCCCGTGAGCGCCACCTTTGACGGCGAGCCCTACGAGGGGAGCCTGGTCAAAATGGGCACGCCCTGCCACATCCTGGGCATCCGCAAGGATATCCGCGCCGCCATCTCAAAGCAGCCGGGCGACAGCGTACACGTGACGCTGCGCCCGCGCGAAAACGCCGGCCCGAAGATCGGCGACGAGGGCGTTGACGGCTACATCGCCCAGTTCCCTGCGGACAGGCAGGCGCGTATGCAGGAGCTGCGGGCCCTTGTGCGCCGGCTGCTGCCCGAGGCCACGGAGGCCATCGCCTGGGGCATGCCCACCTTCAGGGTGAAGGGGAAAAATGTGTTTCATTTCGCCGCCGCCAAGGGCCATCTGGGCCTTTACCCCGGCGCGCTGGCCGTAGAGGGCGTGAAAGACAGCATCGAAGGCCGCTACCGCGTTACAAAGGGCAGCATCAGCCTGCCCTGGGACGAAAAGATCCCGGAGGATCTGATCCGGGAGCTGCTGGCCCTGACGCTGGCGGACGGAGTGCGCTGAGCGCTGCTTGACATACTGGTTTCACCTGCATCTTCTTTGGGCATGCGATCGCATAGCCCTTGTTTTATGTGCCTTGAAACGTCCCAAATACTACCTTTCAAAGTTTCAATGAGATTTCATGTTGAAACCTTGGACTGGCTTTCCTGTTGCGTTTGCTGAGGGTATTTGGCTATGAGGGCAATCAGTTGTCCCGAGTTGTCAAGCCTTTTCAGATCAATGAGAAATTCTTGATGATCCATCTGATTTGGCATGGGATTTGCATGAATACCAGACAGAGGGGAATTGTTTGTGTTCCCGAATTTATACAAGGAGGAGTATTGCATGAAAAAAACGCTTTGCACCCTGCTCGCTATGATGATGGTGATCTGTACTGCCGCTATGGCCGAGTCGGCGGGGGGCGCCCCAGACATGGTCGTCAGCGAGAGCGTTTACGGCTGGGTCGTAGAAGAACCGACTGCATCCGAAGACTTGTCCAGCGTGACTGTTACCATTATCCCCGCAGGAAAGACGGAGAAGGAAACCTTTACCTCTGCCGCTGTTTACGGCAAAACCAATGAAAATATGGAAGGCATGCCTGCTGTCGATGAAGCGAATGTGGTGCTTACCCGCATCGGCATGAAGGTGCAAAGAGACGGCAGCCTGAAATTCACGCCGGGCAGCTTTGTTGAAATCTGCAAGAATGAAAACGGCGACGTCATCGACATCCGCCGGGTCCTGCAGCCTGGGCTGTTCTTTGACACCGCCAAGTATGGTGGAGATCTGACCAAGGCCGGCAGCACCGTAAAGCATCGCGGCGTGGAGGGCACCGGGATCATGACCGGGCTTTCCGGCAAGATGGTGGCCTCCGGCTGGGTGCTGGATAAGACCGACAAGGCGCTTACGCTGGGAGACGGCAACGAGGTGACAAATATCTTTAACGAAACCTATGCCGTGGCGGAGGACGTTAAGGTCTATGAGATCAGTGAAGCCTATGCTTCTATCGAAAAGAGCTTTGCCGATGTTCCGGTAACGCCGAAGACCACGGACGCAAACGGCCAGGTCAATATCTACGCTACCGCTTCTGAGGATCGGCATTTTGCGGTCGTCGTGCTGGACAGCGACTATACAGCTTACGACACGGGCGCCGCGCTGGTGGAAGAGATATACTATTTTGCTCAGCCTGTTGCCGATGTGAGCGGCACTGTAGGCTGTATCCCGGAGTCCAACCGCGTTGGCTCCGACCTGTCCGCCGCCACGCAGGGGAAACCCCAACCCGGCAATGCGCCGCACCTCACATCGGCGAATGCCTTCGTCGTCGTAGACGGCCTGATGTGGGCGACCGGGGATATTGAGGCGTTGACCTATCTGTTCTATGGTGAGCAGGATGGACACTATACGCTGACCCGCTTTGACACCGGATGGGAGTCTTCCGGCTATCAGTACTGGAAGAACGATGAGGCCGCGCTGGCCGGCTATGGCATGGACAGCCGCGACATTACCCGCATACTGCTGAGCCATGGACATGGCGACCACTATGGCACTTCCTTCGACCTGTGGGAAATGATCGTCCGCGGCAGAGAAGATGCCAAGCCCGCTGTGTATGAGACCTATGAGGATACCGTCGGCTACGATAAGTACGGTTTTCCCGATACTTACGGTGCGCTGCCCAAGACGGAGTATGCGTTCCGCTCCACCATCACCAACTGGTATGAGATGGATCAGTGGCTGGAGCTTGGCGAGGGCCTTGCCTGTTATCCGACCCTGACGCCGGGTCATACTCCGGGTGTCGCTTCCAGTGTCTTCCAGGTGACCGTCGGCAAGGGCGGCATGAAGGATGCACACATGACCTTCGACCCACAGACGGGCGAGCGCACCGTGACCGATTACAAGGAGGGGGATGAGCTTTATTTCATCTACATGGGCGGTTACGGCATTAACGGCCTGCAGGATACCTCCAAGGGCTATCTCCGTCCCGCGTTTGCGGCCTCTCTGCGCTATCTGCAGTCCGTGCTGCCTTATCTGAAGACCAGTACCGGCAATCTTGCGGACGGCATTTACAATTTGCCGCAGCATACCAACCAGTTTCCTTATATGGAGACTTACACTGTTTCCAAGCTTTATAATCAGCAGCACGGCACCGACTATCCATTCATTCATTTCCTGCGTGAGGGTGTTGACGAGGTGGCTAACTTTGCCGAGAAACGCGCTTCCGCCATTATGTTTGAAGCGTACGACAAGAAGTACGAGGAACTGGTCGCCCAGCAGGGCCAAAGCCCCTATGTTGAGATCGAGGATCTGTCCGTGAAGATCGATGCGACCAACGCCGATCCTACCGTGCTGACCACCGTTGAGGAAACCGGTCCTTACAAGCATGAAGGAGGGGAAGTCACCATCCGAATCGCGGAGGACAGCGTCATTTCCGTACTTCACGGCTACGATGTATTCCTGAACAAGGGCGTGGTCGCTGAAGATGCCGGCATCATCAACTCGGCTTCCGCGGGCGGCAGCGCCAAGTCTGATTTCAACGTTGTCAAGGGCTTCCTGTTTGCGAAAGACGGCTTTGTGTATGACCCCGATGCGTGGTTTGTGCAGGTCTGTGCGCATGTGGAGGATGCTTACGATGGCAGCGTCTACAGCAATACCGGCGTGAACGAGGGCATTGAGTTCACCAGCGGCCCGGTCGAGTCCTTCCACGGCGAGGGGTGGTTTGAAATCATCCGCACCGAAGGAATGACCCGCGCTCAGGCCGAGGAGCTGGCTGCTTCGCTGAAGGCGGGCCAGTCTTACAAGGTCACCATCAAGAAAACCGGTGATATTATCAATGCGGAGGATGTGATGAAGACCTTCGCGCCGGCTGAGTAACTCGCACTGTTTATTTTCAAAATCAAAAAGCCGTCCCGCGGGGCGGCTTTTTGACTGTGATGAAGCCGGCGGCCTTGATGGAGCCCTCAGCCCTCGGCCGTCTTTCTTTCGCGGCGCCTGTCCAGCAGCAGGTTGAGCGAAAGACCGGCCAGCACGAAGAGGCCGCCGACCAGGTTATTGAGCGCGAAGGCCCCGGTCAGCGCCATATCCAGCAGCAGCCCGGCCATCACCTGGCCCACAAAGAGTGTGAGCGTCATGTAGAAGGCGGGGATCCTGCCCACGCAGATGTTGGAGATCACCAGGATCACGCCGCCCAGCAGGCCGCCCAGATAGGTCTGCGGCGGGGCGCTCAGCATGTAGCCCAGGCTGTGCTCCGTGCCCCGCAACGCGAGCAGCAGCAGGCTGCCCAGCAGGCCCGCGCCGTAGTTGATCATCGTGCCCGTAGACAGGCCGTTGACCCGCGCCTGCCGCGCGTTGATCAGCCGTGAAACCAGCACCAGCGCGCCGCCCAGCAGGCTGACCAGCACGGGCAGCCAGGCAAAATCGTCCCACATGAACAGGATGCCGGCCAGCGAAAGCAGGCTGCCCCAGAGCTTTTGCTTCCGGAAGGGGCGCCTGGGCAGGCCCAACACGCCGAAATGGTCGGCCGCCAGGCTGGCGGAGCTCTCGCCCAGCAGGCTCAGCGCCAGCATGGCCGACACGCTGATGCGCCCGAAGGCGTAGTTGTTGAACACCGTGATGATCAGGCCCAGCAGGCCCGCCAGATACATCCAGAAGGGCAGCCTGTGAAAGCGGGGCTTTTCGCGCCTGACCAGCATCAATACCAGCGTGAACAGCAGGCCCCACAGGTGGATGATGACCAAAGCGGGCGGCTGGCCCAGATGGGCGCTCAGCCCGCCGTTGAAGACCACCATCACCGAGATCAGCACGCCGCCCAGCAGAGAAAACAGATAATACATCGAGCCCTCCGGCGCTCAGCGCCAGCAGATTGTCTTCCCTCGGTCAGGCGCCCTCGCCCAGCGCGCCGCCCGCGGACAGCAGCAGCGCGCCCTCCCGCTCGCAGCGCAGCGAGAAGCGAGGGCCGCGCGTTGTCAGCGTCAGCAGCACGGGGCCGCCGGGCAGTATCTCACGCGCATAGTTGACGATCAGATGGCCGACAGGGGCGTCCCTCAGCCGCTCCGCCCCCAGCATGTCGCACACCCAGTCGCCCACCCTGGTGTTGTTCACATGGCCATTTACGTCAAAATCGCAGTAGTGCAGCTCCCGCTCCGCACTCACGCTGTCCCCCTCCAGGTCTTCCACCGCGGCGGGAAAGCTGCCGAAGGGCTTTGGCAGGTCCGAGGTGTCGGGGATCAGCGCGGCCACATCTGGCAGGCTGATCATGCGGTGGGTGGAAGCGTCCGCCAGCGTCCAGCCGCCGATGCCTTCGGCCAGCAGCCGGCCGTCCTCCGTCTCGAAGCGGTGATAGCGGGCGTAGAGCGTGCGCCGCGCGGGGCCGGGGTGGGTGCGCGCCACGATGGTCTCGCCCGGGCGGGGCGAGCTCAGCAGCCTGTACTCGTTGCGCGCAAGGATCCAGACGGCGTTCCTGCGCAGCATGGCCTCGCGGCCCACACCCAGCAGCTCCCCGTGGCGGCCTCCCATCTCCTGCATCATCAGCAGGATCTGCGAGGGCCTCAGGCGGCCGTACCGGTCGCTCAGGCTCAGTGTGAATAAAAAGCGTTCGCTCAGTTCGCGCATGGCGGCCTCCTTGTTTGGGTGGGTCTATCATATCACATGCTGCTGTAAAGCTGCTGTGGGCGAGGGGCGTCTTGTTCTGGGAGACAAATCCCGGCCGCAAAAAAAAGACGTGAATGGGGAACGATCCTTTGCTGCATTGCGGATGGGTAACTGGCAATGATAGAAAGCATTCCCTGTGAGAATGATAACACATTCTTTGACGTTTTTCCTGGATTCAGTTTGTTCTTTTGTGCAGCCCGATAAGAAAGAGGACTTTGGCACCGGGATGTGACAGGCTTTTGAAGCCGGCAGCTCTGTATGCGGAAACGGACGGGAAACTTGTTTCTCTACAGAACGGCTGGAAGGTTCGAAAGAAGGAAACCGCAAAATCCTATTTAAGAAACCGCTTGCGCAAGCATTCCTGTCCTGATATCCGGCATAACTGCTCCATTGCACCATACCCTCCATGGCCTTTGGGCAGACTCTGTTGCTTGACAGCTTACAATAATTTCCCGATTTGTAATATCAAG